>NZ_JBIGHV010000005.1:0-563025 GCF_043555835.1 Pelomonas parva
ACTCGCCTCCCCAAAACTCCCAGCAACTGCTATGGATTGAATATCTTCCTGGGAGTTCTGACCATCGGCACTCACCCCGAAAAGCTAGTGTTCATGCGGGTTGCAGGCGTTCTGCAGGGCCGACTACTTACGCTCTCTGCCGTCAAGCAGCCATTGAGCCATCGACTACCTGCTCAAGTCACTGGCCCCGGCCCGCCTGTTCAGCAGCGTGCAGCGCCTGCGCCTGGCCGGCCTGCCGCCGGGCGACGCGTTGCAACAGGTGCTGCAGCAGCTCGGCGCCGCCGCCCCACCCGGCCCGCGCGCATACCTGCGCTGGATCAATGCCTCAGTGGGCAACAGCCTGCGTCTGATTACCGTCGACGAGGTGCTGTATTTCCAGAGCGACAGCAAATACACCCGCCTGGTGCTGGCCTAGGGCGAGGCGTTGATCCGCAAGCCGCTGAAGGAACTCGTCGACGAGCTGGACCCGCAGCAGTTCTGGCAGACCCACCGCTCGACCCTGGTCAATCTGCAGGCTGTTGCTGGCCTGCAGCGCGACTTCCGCAGCCGCCTGCAGCTGCAGCTCAAGCAGGGCGGCGAGCCGCTCACCGTGGCTGAGAGTTACGCGCACCGCGTCAAGCAGATGTGATCGACCGCGCTCACTCCGCCGGCTGCTTGTTGGGCGGCCGGTGGTGGGCCGCGCGGCCCAGCTCGCCGGCCAGGCCGCCGGGCCTGGTAATAGCCCATCTCGACCAGCGCCTTCTTCAGCATCAGCGGCGGGAACGGCGGTTTGCTCCGGCCGTTCCCAATCCCCTTCAACGGAGTATCTAGGTTTTACTCAGAGAACGAATACTTCCGCCAGGTCGACTTGTCGCTATTTACGGCGCCTTCTGGATATACAAACGCTGCGCCTTTGCCTTCGTGCCGGATGGCGCCTACACCAATCATCATGTTCCAAGTGGTGCCGGCAAATTTCTTGCGCAGCACTTGCATCTGCCTGTGTGTACCTCGGGCGAACTTGGGGCCCTTTCTGTTCTCGGGATCTTCAAGCCCAAAGTACGGGATCCAGAATCCTGCATAGTCTTTGAGGTCCCAGGTCGCCGATTCACCCCAGCCTTTGTCGGTGTGCACGCGTTCGCCCATTTGGGCGGACAGATGAAAATGGTGAAGATGGCCCGTTTCTTCGTGCTCTATGTATAGATCCAATCCCGTGTAGTCTTCTGCCTTGCCTTTGACGCAAAGGTAGAAATACTCTCTGTCGTGCATGAGATAGATGGCGACCTGCGCAGGCAACTCGATCTTTGTCGCTACGTCCCATTCGTCGTTGCCACAACGGCCGTCCAATAGCGCTGCTCTTTGGCTTGGTTTGATGGAGATGGCATCGTGGCTGCGCGCCTGCAGCGGCCGCTCGGCGGCGGCCGGCTGAGCGCAGAGCAGGGTGGCGAACAGCAGGGGGGGCAGGAACAAACGGGGCATCGTGGGGCGTTTCCTTGGTGGGGTTTCAGGACCAACTGAGCTCGTGCAGGGGCAGCGGTTCGCCATCGGGTGCTTGGTCAGCAGTCAAAAGTGCGCTCAGTGTCTGCAGCGCTGTCGCGGCCGGCGAGGGCCATGCGACGAAGTCGGCCCGCCGCGGCACGAGATCGGCTAACGCGGTGCCAAACGGCCGGCCCGACCATGGCAGCATGGCGCGATGGACTCCTGTGACCGGAGTAGGCGGCAGCGGCCGCTCAAGCTCTGATCCGCGAATGACTCAGATCAGCCTGTAGCCGCGGGTCGGCGACTTTCGGCTTTGGGCACTTATGCACAGTGCTCGATTATGAGTAGCTCAGTAGGTGCTCGTGCGACATCTCCCTCGTGCGGGGGGGCGTGCCTGGGCTTCGAAACTGTCCATAGTTTCGTCATGCTCAAAGGCGTCAAACGCGATGAATCCTTGCTGGGGTGCGCGCCGCAGCTTCATCTCCAGCGTGCGGCGAACTGTTCCAATCTCAGGAATTTGATTGCCCCCTGCCGAGAGAGCACCTGTCACAACGGGCGATGTCGGTTGGGGCGGTGTGCCATCGTCATCGCGTCGGTGGCTGCCGCGTGGCAAGACTGTTGGACCTCAGTCTCGCCTCGTCGGAAATCAAACGTTATGTGCAGCGCGTCATCGCCCTTGACGCACGCAACGCCAGCATTCACGGGGCCTGCAGCCTATCGGTATCGGAGACCTGCACATAACTGAGCACTGTGCATAAGTGCCCTTATGTACAGCTCTCCATAAGGGCACTTTGCTGTCGTAGCCACGCCGGCCGCGACCGTCAGAAACCGCTGCAAAGCAGCCTTGTCCCGACGCCTCACCTGTGTCCATGCCACTCCCGGCGCAGCTAGCATTCCGGACGCTTGCCGGGAGCTTTGCCATGCTGGAGGTCCGAGTCGTCCGAACCCTGTCCGTCGAGGCAGATGCCGCTCCGGACCATCTCAGCGCCGCCAGCGGCCTGGTCCAGGTGGGGCAGCGGCTGTTTGTCGTTGCCGATGACGAACACATGCTGGCCGTGTTTGAGCTGTCCGGCTACAACTTCGGCCAGCTGCACCGGCCCTTCGACGGCCAATTGCCCGACAAGCCCAAGGCCCGCAAGGCCGCCAAGCCGGACCTGGAGGCGCTGGTCCATCTGCCGCCCTGGCCGGGCTGTCCGCAGGGCGCGCTGCTGGCCATAGGTTCCGGGTCGCGGCCTCAGCGCCAACGCGCGGCGCTGCTGGCTTACGGCGAGGCGGGTGAGGTCCACAGCGCTGTGCGTCAGATTGACCTCTCGCCCTTGTACGCGCCGCTGCTCGCCAGGCATGAACAGCTGAACATCGAAGGCGCCTTTGTCGCTGCCGGCCACTTCTGCCTGCTGCAGCGGGGCATCCAGGCCAGCCCGGTCAATGTGCTGATCAGTTACGACTGGCCGGCGATGCAGGCCTGGCTGGACGGCATCGCGCCCGCGCCGGAGCCGCTCGCCAGCACGCCCTACGACCTCGGCACGATCGACGGCGTGCCGCTGTGCTTCACCGATGGCGCGGCGCTGCCGGAAGGCGGCTGGGTGTTCTGCGCGGCGGCGGAGGCCACGGATGACAGCTATCTGGATGGCCCGTGCCGGGGCTCGGCCGTGGGTGTCGTGGCAGCCGATGGGCGCCTGCTCGGCGTGTGGCCGCTGTCCTTGCGCTGCAAGGCCGAGGGCATTGCGGTGACCGTGGAGAACGGCGCGCTGCATCTGCTGCTGGTGACCGACCCGGACGACCGCGACGAGCCGGCCTTGCTGCTGTCGGCGACCCTGCCGGACCCGCGTGCATGACTAGGATGCGTGGCACCCGACTCCCCGCTTGCTCACCATGCAATCCAAACACGCTCTCGCTGCCGCCGCGCTGGCCACCGCCTGCCTGACCGCCTATGCCCAACTGGCACCCGTCGATGCGGCCGACCCCGTCGCCCCGCTCGTCAACCAGCTCGACCTGGACAAGTACAAGGCCACCATCAAGGGCTTGACGCAGTTTGGCGACCGGCGCCAGGGCACGGCGCGCAACCGCGCGGCGCTGGACTGGATAGAAGCGCAGCTGAAGAGCTATGGCTGCACGAACACCGAGCGGCTGCGCTACGAGTTCACCGAGCCCGTCAAGCGCGGGCCGGCCCAGTTGCAGCCACTGCGAGCCGGCGGCCCTGCCGCTCAAGGCGGCGGCACGCTGTTCGGCAAGCGCGCGTCCACCGGCGTGAACACCGACCCCATGGCCCAGCCCGACGAGAAGCTGCGCGCGCTGAACAGCGAGCAGACGCCGCTGGGCACGGGCCCGCGCGAGAGCGTCTATTGCACGAAGGTGGGCACGACCCGGCCCGACGAGATGTACATCGTGTCGGCCCACATGGACGGCATCGGCTTCGGCGAGGCGGCCAACGACGACGGCTCGGGCACGGCGCTGGTGATGGAGCTGGCGCGCGTGTTCAACGCGCCGGGCGTGACGACGGAGCGGTCCATCCGCTTCATCCTCTGGAACAACGAGGAGACCGGCCTGAACGGCGCCCATGCCTACATCGCCCAGCGCAAGGACCTGCAAGGCATCGAGTCGCCCAAGGGGTCAGGTCTTTACCCGGAGCCGACCTGGCTGGGCGTGATCCAGCACGACATGCTGTTGTTCGACCACGGCATGCCCATCCCCAAGCTGGACGCTGCCGGCAAGCCGGTGCTCGACGCGCGCGGCCAGCCGGTCTACACGGCGCCCAAGGAGCAGCGCGCCGAGGCCGACGTGAACATCGAGTTCCAGGTCAACGCCAAGCAGGCCGAGGGCGCCGCCAAGCTGGCCTGGGCCCTGCGAGCGGCCAACGAGAAGTACGCGACGGACTACCCGGCTGCCGTGGGCAACCGCATGACCAATACCGACTCGGTGCCCTTCATGGACCTGGTGCCGGCCGTCTCGCTGCGCGAGAACGAACGCGGCATGCAGATCGGCGCCGGCTGGAACCCGCACTGGCATCAGCCCACCGACCTGTACTCGACGTACTCGGACAAGGACTTTCTGCTTGGGCTGAACGCTTCGCAGACGACGCTGGCCGCCGTGGCACAGCTCGCAGGCGCACGAGGCAAGCCCTGACCCCGTTGGGGTGCGCACTAGTTCACGAACGACAGTCCGAGATTCCGTGTTTTCCCGCATTCGCGGGGATGTGGGTAAGTTTCACCTCGATACAGTTGCGTCCACTGCGCGGTGCTAACGGCTTCATGCGCAGACTACAGACGGCGCGGGCTTAGTCAGGCCAACAGCGCACGCAGGGGGAGCGAGGCCTTTGGGACTTTGCGTCCATTGGCCGTTCAAGGGTCCACCTTTTTTGGGTGGGTTTGTCCAGTTCCTGATGCCGTGCGGACCCGCCGGTGCCTTTGCTCAAGCAAGGGTTCCGCAGCCCGCTGCGGTGTCCTATTGCCTGCCGCTACCGCACCGTGGAATCAAACACTGCTCTCGCTCCCTTCTATGCCGCCGCGCACGACGTGGCGCGCGAACCCGCCGCCCGTGACGCCGCCGACCTGCTGGTCGAGGCGCTGGAAGCCCTCGGCGTCGAGTACGTCTTCGGCGTGCCCGGTGGTGCCATCGAGCCGCTGTACAACGCGCTCGCCCGCAGCGGCCGGCGCGGCGGCCCGCAGGCCGTCGTGGCCCGCAACGAGCAGGGCGCGGCCTACATGGCCGACGGCTATGCCCGCGAGACCGGCAAGATCGGCGTGTGCATCGCCACCTCGGGGCCGGGCGCCACCAACCTGATCACCGGCGTGGCCTGCGCCTATGACAACAACGTGCCGATGCTGGTCATCACCGGCCAGCCGCCGATCAAGAACTTCGGCAAGGGCGCGTTGCAGGAGAGCAGCTGCACGGGCATCAACACGATGGCGATGTTCCGCCCGTGCACGCGCTACAACTCGCTGGTCTCGCATGCCGAGCAGCTGCCCATCAAGCTGTTCAACGCGCTGATGCATGCGCAGCGCGCGCCCAGCGGGCCGAGCCACCTGTCCATCCCGGTCGACATCCTGCGCCAGCCGCTGCCAGACGACCTGGAGACGCCCGACTTCTCGGGCCTGCTGCGCCGCGCGCCGGCGCTGGTGGACCTGCCGGCCGTGCGTCAGCTGGCCCGCCTGCTGTTCTCGGCGCGCGCGCCGGTCTGGCTGATCGGCGACGGCTGCGGCGAGGCGGCCAACGAGCTGATGCAACTGGTGCAGTTGACCGACGGCCACTTCATCGCCACACCGGACGGCAAGGGCTTCATCAACCCGCGCCATCCGCGCTTTCGCGGCGTATTCGGCTTTGGCGGCCATTCGAGCGCGGCCGAGTTGTTGAGCAGCGAACCCGACCTCGTCATCGCGCTGGGCACGGGCTTCGGTGAGTTCAACAGCGGTGGCTGGTCCACCAACCTGCTGAACAGCCGCCTCGTCCATGTGGACGACAGCGACGAGAACCTGATGCGCTCGCCGACGGCGCGGCTGCATGTGCGCGGCCATATCAAGTCGGTGTGCGAGCAACTGATCACGCTGCTGGCCCCGTCCAACAGCGGGCAGGACGCCACCGTGCTGCCGTTCCTGCACCCGCAGAAGGCGGCCCGCGCCTACGAGGCCATGGTGGACAGCCCGGCCGCCATCCACAACGACAGCGCGCCGGTGAAGCCGCAGCGCCTGCTGGCCACGCTGGGCGAGCGCTGCCCGCCGCAGACGCGCTTTGTCGCCGACGCGGGCAACAGCGCCGCCTGGGCCGTGCACTACCTCGCGCCGCATGACCAGCGCAGCGCGCGCATGCCGGGCGGGCCCTATCTGCCGGCAGGGCAGGAGCGGCGCACGCGCCCGTCCAGCTGGCTGCGCGTGACGATGGACTTCGCGCCCATGGGCTGGGCCATCGGCTCGGCCGTGGGCATCGCCATGGCCAACCGCCGCTGCCCGGTCGTCTGCCTGACGGGCGACGGCAGCTATCTGATGAACGGCCAGGAGATCACCGTGGCCGCCGAGCTGGGCCTGCCGGTGCTGTACGTCGTGCTGAACGACGGCGCTTTGGGCATGGTCAAGCACGGCCAGCGCCTGGCCGGTGCGGAGCCCATCGGCTTCGAGCTGCCCAAGGTGGACTTCGCCATGATGGCCGCCGCCATGGGCATCCCGGGCCATGTGATCCGCTCGCCCGCTGACCTGGACGCGCTGGACTTCAACGCGATCCTTTCGCGTGGCGGGCCGACGCTGCTGGACGTGCGCATCGACGGCGAGGAAGTGCCGCCAATGAATCTTCGAATGAAAACCCTGGGTACTGCGAAATGAGCGACATGACGAACACCGGATCTCTGCTGGGCAAGACGGCCCTCATCACAGGCGGCAACAGCGGCATCGGCCTGGCGACCGCCAAGCTCTTCATGGCGCAGGGCGCCAGCGTGATGATCACCGGCCGCGACGAAGCGACGCTGGCCGCAGCGCGCGACTCGCTGGGCCGCGACCTGCTGGCCGAGCGCAGCGACGCCGGCAAGCTGGACGACATCGACCGCCTGATGGCGCAGGTGAAGGCGAAGTTCGGCCACCTCGACGTGCTGGTGCTGAACGCCACCGGCGGCTCGCCCATGCCCATCGAGTTCATGAGCGAAGACCAGTTCGACGCGATGAACAACGTCGCCTTCAAGGGCGTGTTCTTCGCCATCCAGCGCGCGCTGCCGCTGCTGCGCCCGGGCGCGTCCATCGTCGTGACGACGTCCATCGCCAACCAGGTCGGCGCGCCGGGCTTCTCGGCCTATGCGGCCTGCAAGGCGGCCGCGCGTTCGCTGGTGCGCACGGCCAGCCTGGAGCTGGCGCCGCGCGGCATCCGCGTCAACGCGGTGTGCCCCGGCCCCATCGACACGCCCGGCTTCGGCCGCTGGGACGGCGTGCCGCGCGAGGCGGTGGACGCGGCGCGTGCCGACCTCACGCAGCGCTCGCCCAGCCAGCGCTTCGGCACGGCCGAGGAAGTGGCCAACGCGGTGCTGTATCTGGCCTCGCCGGCTTCGTCCTATGTCGTCGGCGCCGAGCTGGTGGTGGACGGCGGCATCAGCCAGCTGATGTGATGGCGCAGGTCCACACGCGCATCTGGCGCGAGGAGGCCGAGCCCGCTGACCGCTTCGCCACGCGTGCCGCGCATTGCCGGGGCTACGACGTGTATGGCGACATGCTGGGCCGCGCCCGCTGGGTCGACATGCTGTGGCTGCTGTTCCGCGAGGACGCGCCGACCGACGCGCAGGCGCGCTTGCTGGAGGCGCTGGCCGTGGCGCTGGCGAATGCGGGGCCGCGCGATGCGGCCGTGCACGCGGCGATGTGCTCGGGGCTGGGCCGCTCGCCGGCCGCAGCGGCCTTGATGGCCGCGCTGGCCGTGGGGGCGGGCCGCCATGGCGGTGCACAGGAAGTGGCGGCGGCCATCACGCTGTGGACCGACGCGCCGCGGGACGTTGAATCATTTGCGACGCATTGGGTGTCGTCTGCGGCGCCCACGTCGGCGATCTGGCCCGAGGCCGAGCATCCGCCGGGCTTCGAGCCCAATGGCGTGGTCACGGCCGGCATCGTTCGTGATGCGTTGCAGCGGCTCGCCGATATTGGCGATGGCCCGCGCCTGCGCTGGCTGGCTTCGCATCAAGCCGCAATCGAAGCGGCCGTGGGCTTGCCGGTGGCGATGTCGGGCGTTGCTGCGGCGGCCTTGGCAGACCTGGGCTTCACTTCGGAGCAGGGCGAGATGCTGCACCTGCTGCTGCGCCTGCCCGGTGCCGCAGCCCATGCGCTGGAGCAGCGCGCCGGCAGCTACAAGGACTTTCCGTTCTTCGCGCTGGATCTTCAGGATGACCCGCATGACCGCACAAAAAATCTCGCTGCTTGAAGAACACGCCGGCGTGTTGCGCACCCGCATGGGCGGCGCCTTCGTGGGCCAGCGCACGGTGTTCCGTGGGCACGACCTGCATGCCGACCTGGCCGACATGGACTGGCTGGCGCTGTATGTCTTCGGCATCACCGGCCAGCGCTACTCGGCCGCGCAGCTGAAGGTGCTGCATGCGATCTGGGTCTGCACCAGCTACCCGGACGCGCGCATCTGGAACAACCGCGTGGCCGCGCTGGCCGGCAGCGCGCGCAGTTCGGGCACGCTGGCCGTGTCGGCGGCGCTGGCGGTATCGGAGGCCGAGATCTACGGCCGCGGCATCGACATCCGCGCCGCCAGTTTCATCCAGCGCGCGCAGCAGGTGATCGCGTCGGGGTCAAGTCTTGACGACTGCGTGCGCGACGAGCTGAAGCGCCACCGCGCCATCGCCGGCTACGGCCGGCCCATCGCGGCGGGCGACGAGCGCATCGGCCCGATGCTGCGCCTGGTGGAGCGGGAAGGGCTGGCCGGCGGCGCGCACGTGCAGGCCGCGCTGGCCGTCGAGAAGCATCTGCAGGACGGCCGCTGGCGGCTGCGCATGAACTACGCCGCGCTGACCGCCGCGCTCACGTCGGACATGGGTTTCACGCCGCGCCAGCACTACCAGTACGGCTTCCCGGCCTTCCTGGCCGGCATGCAGCCCTGCTACATCGAGGCGAGCGAGAAGCCGGCCGGCACGCTGCTGCCGCTGGCTTGCGACAACGTGACCTACGAAGGCGCCGCGCCCCGGGCCTGGGGCGGCTAAAACCGATAGACCAGCTGCACGTCCACCGAGCGGCCCGCCATCGGCAGGTCGTAGGGCACGCCGGTGCTGGCCAGGCTGGGTTCGCGCACGTCGGCGTTGAACAGGTTGCGGGCCGAGACCGCCAGGTCCCAGCCGGACTGGCGCAGCGAGGTGCGCAGCGTCAGGTCGGCGCTGGTGTAGTCGGGCACGGGCGGGCGGGCATCGCCCGCCGCGCGCATGCGGCCCGCCACGCGCTTGACCTGGCCGCTCAGCGCCCAGCCCTTGTCGAAGTGCCAGTCGGCACGCACAAAGGCCATCTGGTGCGGCGCGTAGCCGGCGTCGTGGTCGGTGCTTTCGTCGACGGCGCGCTGGTAGGCGTAGTGGCCCGCCAGGCGCAGGTTGCGTGCCACGTCCACCACCAGCTCCAGCTCGAAGCCATGGCCGCGTTGTGTGCCCAGGTTGGTGTATTCGCTGGTGCCGCCGCCGATGCTCGCGGCGCGGATGATGTCCGTCATCGTGTAGCGGAAGGCGCTGGCCTGCAGATGCGTCGCCGCGCCCAGCTGCCAGCTGATGGAGGCCTCGGCCGTGCTGATGCGCTCCGGCTTCAGCAGCGGGTTGCCGCGGATGACCGGGTTGTTGATGCTGTATTCCTCCGAGAACGACGGCGCGCGGAAGGCGCGGCCGATCAGCAGCTTGACGGTCAGGTCCAGGCTGGCGTCCCACACCAGGGCCAGGCGCGGGTTGGTCGTGGCGCCGAAGTCGCTGTAGTTGTCGCGCCGCACGCCGGCGGTGAGCGTCCAGTCTTGCGCGACGCTCCATTCGTCCTGCACATAGGCATAGCTGACACGGCGCCGCTGCGGCGTGGCGAAGGACTTGTCGACCGCGAACTCGACCAGCTGCCCGCCCGGCAGCGGCATCGGCAGCCCCATGGCCGGGCCGGAGTCGATGATGGTGAAGTTCTTGAACTCCTGGGTGCGGTACATGTCCAGGTCATCATGGCCCACGCCCAGGCGCACCTGGTGGCCGGCCCAGCCGGTGTAGGCCAGCACGGCGGCCACGCGCGTCTGCCGCTCCCAGGTGTTGGGCGCGCCGAACATGCCCTGCGGGAAGCTGCCGCCAAATGACCCGGGCGGGAAGACCTGCAAGGGCTTCGTGAACTGGTTGATGAGCTGGAAATAGCTGGCGTTGAGGTTCAGCAGCAGCTGGGGTGCCAGCGCCACTTCGGACAGCGACACGCTGGCGTTCCAGCGCTGGTTGCGGCCCTTGCCGACCGGGTCGAGCGCGCCGCCGGCACCGGCGCCGGTGCCGACCTCGTCGCGCAGCGTGTAGCCGGCACGCAGGCGCAGCTTGCCGTAGTTGCCTTCGACGTGCGCATCCACCGCGTCGTGCCCGGTGTTGACCGGCCCCGGCGCCAGGCTGGCGTTGGTGCCGAACAAGCCGTCCAGCCCGGTCTGCGCGTCGGCCTGCACCAGCTCCTTGAAGCCGTCGGTGCGGCCCGCGCGCAGGTAGGCGGCCACGGCCAGCGGGCCCAGCTCGCCGCCGTACTGCAGCCAGGCGTCGCGGCTGGCGAACGAGCCTGCACGCAGCCCCAGCTCCAGCCCTTCGGTGTCGGCCGGGCCCTTGGTGACGATGTTGATGACGCCGGCATAGGCATCGGCACCGTACAGCGCCGAACCCGGGCCGCGGATGACCTCGATGCGCGCGATGTTGGCCACCGGCATGCCGGCCCAGATCGTGCCCCGGTTGCCGATGAACATGGTCGTCATCGGCACGCCGTTGTAGAGCACCAGCGTCTGCGCGTTGAACTCGCTGTAGATGCCGCGCACGATGTACAGCGGGTTGTAGCCCTGGTTGTTGCGGCCGACGTGGATGCCGGGCACGGTGGCCAGCACCTGGTCCAGGTCGGTCGCGCCCATCATGGCGATGTCCTGCGCGGTGATGACCGTGGCGACCGCCGGCGCGCGGCGCAGCGACTGTGCAGCGCCGGTGGCGATGCTGACGGTGGTCTTGTCGCCGTAGACCTGCGCCAGCTCATCTTCCTCGCTCGGCGCCTGTGCGAGCGCGGCCGGCTGCGCTGCCGTCCAGCAGAGGCCGCCCAGAATCACCAGGCGAAAGAAAGGTCGCATTGCTGGCGTCTCCGAGGTGGGTGATGGTGGACGCGTATTGTGCTGTCGCCACCGGGGTGCCCAGGGGTGGGTGTAGCGAGGGGGAGGGTGCTGCGGTTCGTGAACTCTGCACGCGCGCCAAGCCGCGTGCGCCCAGGGTTCAGAGGTGATGCGCAGCCTGGACGTAGAGCGAGCGCCGCGCCAGCGGGATGTCGTGCGGCAGGGCCAGCCCGGGGGCCATGCTGGGCTCGCGGGCGGCGGCGTTGAACAGGTTGCGCACCGACACGACGAAGTCCCAGCGGCCCTTGCCGCGGCCGGTGCGCAAGGTGAGGTCGGCCGTCGTGTCGTCGGCGATCGCAGCGCGCGCGTCGCCTGCCGGGCGCCTGCGGTCGGCCACATGGTTGGCCTGGACGCCGAGCAGCCAGCCGTTGGCGAGGCTCCAGTCGGCCCGGGCGTTCAGCAACACGCGCGGTGCGTAGCCGGCGTCGCTGCCCGTGGCGTCCTCGATGGAGCGCTGCAGCGCGACGTTGCCGCTCAGGCGCAGCTTGCGCGTCGCGTCCCATTGCGCGTCCAGCTCCAGCCCGGTGCCGTGGCGGGCGCCGATGTTGTTGAACCGGGCCGTGCCGCCGCCGGTGTCGGTGGTGCGGATGATGTCCTTCATGCCGTAGCGGAACAGGCTCAGGTTGAGCTGCGTGTCTGCCCGCGCCTGCCAGGAGAACGCCGCCTCCAGCGTGCTGATGGTCTCGGGCTTGAGCGCCGCGTTGCCGCGGATGACGGGGTTGTTGATGCTGTACTGCTCCGTGAAGGCCGGGGCGCGGAAGGCGCGGCCGTAGAGCAGCTTGATGGTGAGGTCGAGGTTGGCATCCCAGACCAGCGCCGCGCGCGGGTTGGTGGTGCTGCCGAAGTCGGAGTAGTGGTCGTGACGCAGGCCGGCCGTCAGCGTCCAGTCCTTGGCCACGCGCCACTCGTCCTGCAGGTAGACATAGCTGACCGTGCGCCGGTGTGGCTCGGCGAAGGACTCGGCAGGCGGGAACTCCTGGAGCTGGTCGCTGGGCAACGGCACCGGCAGGCCGGTGGCCGGGCCGCTGGCGATGATGGTGAAGTTCTTGAACTCCCGCGTCCGGTACATGTCCAGGTCGTCATGCCCGGCGCCGATGCGCAGGTTGTGGCCCTGGATGCCGCTGTAGTGCGCCACCGCCGCGAGCCGGACCTGCCGCTCCCAGGTGCTGGGCGCGCCGAGCATGCCCTTGGGGAACGTGCCGCCGAAAGCGCCCGGCGGGAACAGCTGCAGCGGCGCGTTGAAGGTCTGCTGGTAGTGCAGATAGCTGGCCGTCAGCGTGCCCCGCCAGTCACGGCCGAGTTCGATGTCCGACCAGGACACGTCCGAAGTGATCCGCTCAATGCGATAGCGCCCGACCGGGTCCAGTGCGCCGGCGACGCCGGCACCCGTCTGGAGGTCGTCGCGCAGCTTGTAGCTCGCGCGCAGGCGCAGCCGGTCGCGGCTCAGGTCGGCGCTGGCGTCCAGGGCCTTGAAACCCACGTTCATGTGGGCGGGTGCCAGGCTGGCCCGGGTGTTGAAGGCGCCGTCGAGAGCGGTCTGCTGGTCGGCGCTGACGGTCTCGCGCTGGCCGTCGGTGCTGCCGACGCGCAGGTAGGTGGCCACGTCAAAGGCGCCCAGCCGGCCGCCGTATTGCAGCCAGCCGTCGCGGCTCCTGAACGAGCCGACGCGCACGCCGAGGTCCACGCCGTCCACATCGGCCGCCGTCTTGGTGATGACGTTGATGACGCCCGAGAACGCGTCGGCGCCGTACAGCGCCGAGCCGGGGCCGCGGATGATCTCGATGCGGGCGATGTTCTCCACCGGCATGTCGCCCCAGCCCAGGCCGCGGTTGCCGACGAACAGCGTGGTCAGCGGCACACCGTTGAGCAGCATCAGCGTCTGCGCGTTGAACTCGCTGTGGATGCCGCGGATCAGGTAGAGCGGCGCAAAGCTGTTGCTGCTGCGGCTGACGTGCACGCCGGGCACGCTCTCCAGCACCTCGTCGATGCCGGTGGCGCCCATGGCCGCGATGTCCTGGGCGGTGATGACCGTGGCCACGGCCGGTGCGCGGCGCAGCGCCTGCGGTGCGCCGGTGGCGATGCTGATGGTGGTCTTGTCGCCGTAGACCTGCGCCAGCTCCTCCTCCTCGCTCGGGGCCTGGGCGGCGGCGAGCGGCAACCCTGCCGTGCAGCACAGGCTTCCCAGAAGTGCCGATCCGAGGAACGATCTCATTGCAGCCATTCAGCAGTGGGCGGTGGACGGGGTGCATTGTGCTGTCGCCGGTGCGGCGGCCGGAAGGCCTCGCGCAGCCTTCGCATTTCGGGCAAGCATGCTTGCCGGTGCTCGGCCGCTGAAGCGCCCTCGACACCGCTGCATGCCAACTCAGCCGCGCAGGTGGTGGCATCGTGCACGACTTTGTCGCTCCTTCCGGGGACCGCCCTTACGCAGTGCAGGTACCGTCGCCGATCTCTTCGCCTTTGCATAATGCCGCCCACCCGCCCCGGCCCCTCCACGTTGCGCCCTTCACTTGACTGAGCCCGGTTCCCCCGCCCACGCCACGCGCCGCGCCTTGTTGCGACAGGCCTTGGGCGGTGCCGTGGCGCTGGCCGGCAGCGGTGCGGTGGCGGCGGAGCTTGGGCGCTCGCTCGCCGTCGTCTACCCGGAGCTGGGCGAGCCCTTCCGCCAGGTCTTCGCCAGCATCCTCGAAGGCATCGAGGACAAGCTCGGCGGCCCGGTGGCCAGCGTCGCGATGGCCAGCAATGCCAACCCGGCCCTGGTGGCCGACGACATCCGCAAGCGCGACCTGCAGGTGCTCATCGGCCTGGGCCGGGGCGGCATGCGCGTCGCCAGCGCTCTTGCCGGCGAGATGCCAGTGCTGGTGGGCTGCGTCGTGTCCGTGCAGGAGGCCGAGGCACGCAGCTTCCCCGTGCACACGCTGGCGCCCGACCCGGCCCTGATGCTGGGCCGCCTGAAGCGCCTGCGCCCCGGCACGCGGCGCGTGCACCTGGTCTGCGACCCGAAGCTGAACGCCTGGCTGGTGCGCCTGGCCCGCGAGGCGGCGCGCGCCGAGGGGCTGGAGCTGCTGGCCCAGGAGGTCGTCAACCAGGCCGAGGCGCTGCGTGCCTACACCCAGCTGCTGGCCGCCGCGGACCCGGCGCGCGACGCGCTGTGGCTGCCGCAGGACCCGACCTCGGTGGACGACGGCATCGTGCTGCCGCTGGTGCTCAAGGAGGGCTGGAACCGCAACATCGCCGTGTTCTCCAGCCATCTGGCCCATGTGCGGCGCGGCGCGCTGTTCTCGCTCTACCCCGACAACCACGAGCTGGGGCGCACGCTGGCGGCCTCGGCGCAGCGGCTGGTCGCCGGCTCGCGGACCGGCATGACCGGCGTGCTGCCGCTGCGCCAGGCGCGTGCCGCCATCAACATCCGCACCGCCGCGCACCTGGGCATCGATGTCGCGGCCGTGCAGTCCGGGTTCGACCTGGTCTACCCCTCCAGCTGAGGTTCAAGCGTGTCGCCACCCCCTCCATTCGACAGCCAGCCGCCCGCCCTCGCGCGGGACGAGGGCGCGCCCATGGCGCCGCAGCGGCCCTGGCTGCTGCGCGCCTATGCCCGCTGGCTGCGCGAGGCCTCGTTCCGCCGCCATCTCAGCGTGGCCGTCACCCTGGGCGCGCTGTGCCTGTCCCTGCTGGTGGCCGCCGTCAACGCCTGGCAGGGCGGCCGCGAGGTGCGGGCCATGCTGATGGAGCAGGGCGGGCGCGTGGCGGCCAACCTGGCCTCCAACAGCTCGCTGGCGCTGCTGTATGCGGCGGCCGACAACGCCGAGGAGGCCGTGCGTGCCTCGCTGGCCTTCCCCGACGTCATGGGCATCGAGATCCGCGACGCCAACGGCCGGCTGCTGCTGGCGCTCGGTTCGGCGCGTGACGCCCGGCCCGCCGTGCCGCCGGCGCGCGCCGCCAGCGAACCCTGGCTGGCCGAGGAGACCGAAGACAGCTGGGCCTTCGCCGCGCCGGTGTGGAACCGCCCCGAGGCCTCGCCCTTCGACGTGACGCTGCAGCCCGCGCAACTGCTGGGCCATGTGCGCGTCATCCAGAGCAAGGAGACGCTGCACCGCACGCAGACCTCGCTGTTCATCGCCAACTTCGGCGTGGCGCTGCTGTTCGCGACGCTGTTCCTGTTCGCGGTGCGCTTCCTGGCGCTGCGCCTGACCCGGCCGCTGGCGGCGCTGTCGGACGCGATGGAGCGCGTCGAGCGCGGCGAGGTGGACGTGCGCGCGCCGGCCGGCGGCCCGAAGGACATCGCCGCCATGGCGCACAGCTTCAACCGCATGCTGGCGGTGCTGCAGGAGCGCGAGACAGAGCTGGCCGCCCACCGCGACCACCTGGAGGACCTGGTGCGCGAGCGCACGCAGGAGCTGAGCGTGGCCAAGGAGCGGGCCGAGGTGGCCAGCCGCGCCAAGAGCCAGTTCCTGGCGCGCATGAGCCATGAGCTGCGCACGCCGCTGAACGCCGTCATGGGCTATGCGCAGATCCTGAAGATGGACGAGGGCCTCAGCGCCAAGCAGCGCAACGGCCTGGACATCATCCACAGCAGCGGCCAGCACCTGCTGACGCTGATCGTCGACATCCTGGACCTGTCGCGCATCGAGGCCGGCAAGGCCGAGCTGCGCGTCGCGCCCATCGACCTGGTGCAGCGCCTGCAGGCGGTCATCGACATCATGCGCGTCATGGCCGAGGACAAGCACATCACGCTGGCCCTGCAGCTGGACCCGCTGCTGCCCGCCGTCGTGCTGGCCGACGAGAAGCGGCTCAACCAGGTGCTGCTCAACCTGCTGGGCAATGCGGTGAAGTTCACCCATGTCGGCGGCGTCACGCTGCTGGCCCGCACGCTGCCGGCGGCCGACGTCGAGCCAGGCCATGTGCGGCTGCGCTTCGAGGTGCAGGACACGGGCGTGGGCATCGCCGAGGACCAGGCCGTGCGGCTGTTCGAGCCCTTCGAGCAGGCCGGCAGCGCCGAGCAGCGTGTCGGCGGCACCGGCCTGGGCCTGGCCATCAGCCGGCAGCTGGTGCGCATGATGGGCGGCGAGATCCAGCTGGAGAGCCGGCTGGCCCAGGGCAGCCGGTTCTGGTTCGACATCAGCGTGCCGGTGCAGGGCTGAGCGGCTCGCAGGCCACCCGGTCCCGGCCGGCGTGCTTGGCCTGGTAGAGCAGGGCGTCGGCGGCAGCGATCGACTGCTCGACGCTGCACGGGCTGCGGCCGTCCATCACCACCACGCCCACGCTGATGCTGACATGGGCGCCGGCCGGGGCATGGCCGTGCGGGATGCGCAGCCGGCCCACGGCAGCCCGGGCACCCTCGGCGATGTGGCGGGCGCCGTCGCGGGCGGTGTCGGGCAGGACCAGCGCGAACTCCTCGCCGCCGTAGCGCGCCGCCATGTCGGCGGGCCGCTGGCAGCAACCTAGCAGCGCGCCGGCGATGCGGGTCAGCGCGGCATCGCCGGCCGGGTGGCCGTGGTGGTCGTTGTAGGCCTTGAAATGATCCACGTCCGCCAGCGCCAGGGCGAGCGGGCGCTGGTGGCGCAAAGAGATCGCGACCTGCTCGGCCAGATGGCGATCGAAGGCGCGCCGGTTGGCCAGGCCGGTCAGGCCGTCGTGCACGGACAGCTGCCAGAGTTCGGCGTTCGCCTCGCTCAGCTCGGCCGACATGCGCACCAGGCGGGCGTAGTGCCGGCTGTTCTCGCTGATCAGCAGGATGAGCAGGAAGCCGGCCGCCAGCAGGCCGTAGAGGCGGCCGACATACCAGCCCAGGTCATAGCGGCCGGTGTTGAGCAGCGCGGCCAGCGCCAGGTCGAACAGCCAGACGCACATGACGACCAGCAGCCAGAGGTCGAGCACGCTGTGCGGCCGACGCCGCCACAGCGTGGCCAGCGCCAGCAGGCTCAGCAGCCAGATGCCGGTCAGCACGGCATGGCCGGTGGGCGTCGTGCGGTGGCCGTGCAGGAACTCCGGCAGCAGCCCATGGCCCAGCGTCGCGAAGGCGGTGACGGCCGTGACCACGGCCAGCACGGCGGCAATGGTCACCAGGATGGGCAGGCGGGCCCGGCCGCGCAGCCAGTGGCCGTTCGCATGCCGGCCGGGCCGGGCCGCCTTGATGCGGGCGTAGGCGATGACCAGCAGCGGGAAGCCGGCGTGCCAGGCCATGTACATCGCCGAGGAGGTCTGCGGCCCGGAGCCGAGCAGGCCGGTGGGCGAGAAGAAGCCGGGGAAGATCAGCGCGTAGGCCACCGTGATGGCTGCGGTGAAAAGGTAGCCGCCGGCCAGGATCAGCAAGCCCAGCGAACGCAGCGCATTGAACTGGCCGAACAGCAGCACGGCGGTGATGAGGTCGAAGATCACCAGCGAGGCGACGTAGATCGGCACGAAGGCCGGCACCTGCGCCAGCGGCGTGCGGGCAAAGGGCAGGGCGGTCAGGAAGACGAGGGTCGAGACGATGACGGTCGCCAGCGCGGCGCGGCGTTCTCGCGGGCCCGCAGCTTGCGTGGACAGATGCCCTCGCCACACCTGCGCCGTGTCTCCATGCATAGAGCCGCCACTTGGTTGGGACCCAGCCCTGATTCTTCTCATGTTTGCTGTCGATGATGGCACAGGCCCCGGCGGCGCGGCAGCAGGTTCACGCCTACAAGGGCATGCGCCGCTGTTCACCTCTGGCGGGCCCGCTGGCCTACAAGGTGGGCGAGCGGGCCGGGCGCACAGTGGGCGCGACGCTGTCGTCGTTGCCAAGGAGGTTCGCGATGCTGAAGCCCCACCATGAAACCGCTGCACTCATGGAAGGTCCCGATGCCTTCGGCGGCGGCGCCGAGAACCCCGCCAGCCCCAGCCACCTGCTGCACTTCGAGCCGCTGGCGGCCGGCGACGCCGGGCTGGATGTGCCCTGCGACCCGCAGGGCCGGGTCGGCCTGGACGGGCTGGGTGCCCAGCTGCGCAACGACTACTTCTTCGCCCGCACGCTGATCGGCCGTCTCTTCGCCGCGCCCACGGTGCGCAGCGTGGCTGGTGCATGAACCGGCTTGGTCCTACATCGCCGCTGCAGCACGCCCGACGCCGACTGTCACATTGGCGCGGCAGGATGCCACCCCATGCCCGAAAACCTTGTGCCGTTCATGCCGCCGCTGCCCGTGTCGTCCGGCAGCGATGTCGTCGATGTCGACCTCGACGTGAGCCTGAGCACGCCCCACACCATGGTCGTGCAGGCCCGTCTCGAAACGGTCGCGACGGATGCCGCCGGGCCACGCAGCCTGGAACTCGCCCTCGTCATCCCGCGCTCCAAGTGCTGCGGCGAACGCCCGCGCCTGGGCGCGCTGCTGGACGCCGCCCGAGCAGCGGTGGCGCGCGCGACGCGGGCCGGCACGGTGCCGCTGACCTTGCTGCCGCGCCGCGTCGTCACGCTGGTGGCGGGCCGGCCGCATCTGATCCCGCTGTTCGACTGAGTGCGTGCTCAGGCGGCGAGTAGCTGCCTCAGCACGAAGGGAAGGATGCCGCCGTGGAAGTAGTAGTCCACCTCGATGGCAGTGTCGATGCGCAGCGTCAGGGGCACGGCCTGGGTCGAGCCATCGGCGCGCGTGATCGTCATCAGCGCGTCGCCCTGCGGCTTGATGTCGTCGGCCAGCGCGATGTCGACGGTCTCGGCGCCGGTCAGGCCCAACGTCTCCCAGCTCACGCCGGCCTTGAATTGCAGCGGCAGCACGCCCATGCCGATCAGGTTGCTGCGGTGGATGCGCTCGAAGCTGCGCGCGATGACGGCCTTGATGCCTAGCAGCTGCGTGCCCTTCGCCGCCCAGTCGCGGCTGGAGCCGGTGCCGTACTCCTCGCCGGCAAAGATGACGGTGGGCCTGCCCTCGGCGATGTAGGCCATGGCGGCGTCGTAGATGGTGGTCTGCACGCCGTCCTTCAGCGTGTAGCCGCCTTCCGGGCGCGAGCCGTCGGCGCCGGCAGGCAGCATCAGGTTCTTCACGCGCACATTGGCGAAGGTGCCGCGCATCATCACGTCGTGGTTGCCGCGGCGGGCGCCGTAGGAGTTGAAGTCGGCCTTGTGCACGCCGTGGGCGATGAGGTACTTGCCGGCGGGCGTGGTTTCCTTGAACGAGCCGGCGGGGCTGATGTGGTCCGTCGTGATGGAGTCACCGAACAGCGCCATGACCTTGGCGCCCTGCACGCCCGAGACCAACTGCTTGGGCTCCATCGTGAAGTCCGCAAAGAACGGCGGCTGGGCGATGTAGGTGCTCCTGGGCCAGTCGTAGACCTGGCCTTTCGTGCCCTTGATCGCCTTCCACAGCTTGCCTGGCTCCGTGGCCACCTTGTCGTAGTTGGCCTTGAAAGCGTCTGCGTCCATCGCGAACTTCATCAGCGCATAGATCTCGTCGCTGCTCGGCCAGATGTCGCCCAGGTAGACCGGCTGGCCCTTTTTGCCGAAGCCGACGGGCTGCGTCATCAGGTCGCGCGTGACATTGCCGGCAATCGCGTAGGCCACCACCAGCGGCGGGCTGGCCAGGAAGTTGGCCTTCAGGTTGGGGTGGATGCGCGCCTCGAAGTTGCGGTTGCCCGACAGCACGGCCGCGCAGACCAGGTCGTTGTCCTGGATGAGACGGTTCAGCTCCGGCGTCAGGTCGCCGGCATTGCCGATGCAGGTCGTGCAGCCATAGGCGGCGACGTTGAAGCCCAGCTTCTCCAGGTAGGGCAGCAGGCCGGCCTTGGTCAGGTACTCGGTGACGATGCGCGAGCCGGGCGCCAGCGAGGTCTTGATGTGGGGCGCGACCGTCAGGCCTGCCTCCACCGCCTTCTTGGCCAGCAGGCCGGCGGCCAGCAGCACGCCGGGGTTGCTGGTGTTGGTGCAGGAGGTGATGGCGGCGATCAGCACGTCGCCGTTCTTCACCGGCACGCCCGAGTCCGTCACGTAGGGCCGCGTCAGCTTCTCGGCGGGCTGGTTGAAGCCGTTGTCGGCGATGGGTTTGCTGAACAGCTCGCCGAACTTCGTCGACAAGTCGTTGATGGCGATGCGGTCCTGCGGGCGCTTGGGGCCCGCGAGGCTGGGCACGACGCTGCCGAGGTCGAGCGTGACGACGGAGGTGTAGTCGATGTCGCCGGCCTTGGGGACGCCGAACATCTGCTGCGCACGCCAGTAGCCCTCGAAGGCATCGACCTCGGCCTTGGTCCGGCCGGTGCCCTTGAAGTAGGCGACGGTCTTCTCGTCCACCGGGAAGAAGCCCATCGTCGCGCCGTACTCGGGCGCCATGTTGGCAATCGTCGCGCGGTCGGGCAGCGCGAGGCTGGCCGTGCCCTCGCCGAAGAACTCGACGAACTTGCCCACCACCTTGTGCTTGCGCAGGATCTCGGTGACGGTCAGCACGAGGTCGGTGGCTGTCACGCCTTCGCGCAGCCTGCCGGTCAGCTCGAAGCCGACTACGTCGGGCGTCAGCATGTAGACCGGCTGGCCCAGCATGCCGGCCTCGGCCTCGATGCCGCCCACGCCCCAGCCGACGACACCAATGCCGTTGATCATGGTCGTGTGGCTGTCGGTGCCCACCAGCGAGTCGGGGTAGTACACGCCATCACGCCCCTTGTGCACGCCGCGCGCCAGGTACTCCAGGTTCACTTGGTGGACGATGCCGAAGCCCGGCGGCACGACGCCAAAGGTGTCGAAGGCCTGCATGCCCCACTTCATGAACTCGTAGCGCTCGCGGTTACGCTCGAACTCCAGCTTCATGTTGAGGTCCAGCGCCTTCTTGGTGCCGTAGTGGTCGATCATGACCGAGTGGTCCACCACCAGGTCCACCGGCACCAGCGGCTCGATGGCCTTGGGGTTCTTGCCTAGCGACGCGGCCACGTTGCGCATGGCGGCCAGGTCGGCGAGCAGCGGCACGCCGGTGAAGTCCTGCAGCACGACGCGGGCGACGACGAAGGGAATTTCGTCGACGCGCGGGGCGTTGGGTTTCCAGTTGGCGAGCTGCTCCACATGCTCGGCCGTCACCTTCCTGCCGTCGCAGTTGCGCAGCACGCTCTCCAGCACGATGCGCATCGAGATGGGCATGCGTGCGACGTTGGGGAAGGTCTCTGCCAACTTGGGCAGGGAGAACAGCTGGCCGGACTTGGCCGGCGCGGTCTTGAACTCGGCTCGGGTGCTGGCGAACGCGTGAGCGGCGGGTTTCTGCATGGTTACTCCTTTACGATTCCGGGCCATTCTGGCGAGCTTGCTGTGACTTGTGTGAAACCCGGCCTTAGGTCCTCGCCATGACGGCTCCGTCCGCTCGCCCGCGCCTGTTTGCGCTCACGTGGCCGATGCTGCTGGAGCTGCTGCTGGGCATCGGCATCGGCATCATCGGCACCGCGCTGGCGGCCCGGCTGTCCGACAACAGCGGCGCCGCCTTCGGGCTGGCCAACCAGGTCTTCGCGGCCCTCTTCGTGCTGTTCCGCGTCATCGGCGCAGGCGTCAGCGTGGCCGTGACGCAGGCGCTGGGCGCCGGCCGGCGCGACCAGGCGGACGCGGTGGCGCGCGCGGTGGTCGGTGCCAGCACCTGGCTGGGCGTGGGCGGCGCCGTGGCGGCGCTGGTCGCGGCCGGCCCGCTGCTGGGGCTGGTGAACGCGCCGCCCGAGGTCGCGCCGCTGGCCAAGACGCTGCTGCAGGCGCTGGCGCCGGCGCTGCTGCTGGACGCCTGGAACGCCAACATGTCCAGCGTCATGCGCTCCCACCTGCGCAGCCGCGAGGCGCTGTTCGTCGTCGTGGTCATCCAGGTCATCACGCTGGTGGTTGCCTTGCTGGCCATGCCCAGCCTGGGGCTGGTGGGCTTTGCGCTGGCCTGCGCCGTCGGGCGCGCCGTGGGGCTGGTGATGCACATCCTGCTGTGGCGCACCCGCCTGGACCTGCGCCTGCGCGCGGCCGACTGGTGGCGGCTGGTGCCGGCTCCGCTGGCCACCGTGCTGCACATCGGCATCCCCGGGGCGGCCGAGAACATCTCCTGGCGCCTGGCCTTCATGACCAGCCTGGCCGCCGTGGCCCAACTTGGTGCGCACGCACTGGCCACGCACGCCTACACGATGCAGTTCCTGCACGTGATCCTGATGTTCAGCCTGGCGATCAGCTTCGCGGTGGAGATCATGGTGGGCCACATGATCGGCGCCGGCCGGCTGCATGCGGCCAACCGGCTGGTGCGGCGCTCGCTGGGGCTGGGCATCGTGCTGGCGCTGGTTGTCTCCTGCGCTTTTGCGCTGGCCGGGCCATGGCTGCTGACCCGCTTCACGTCCGACCCGGCCATCGTGGCGCTGGGCTGCACGCTGCTGTGGTGGACCGTGCTCGTCGAGCCCGGGCGCAGCTTCAACCTGGTCGTCATCAACGCTTTGCGGGCGGCCGGGGACGCGCGCTACCCGGTGGTGGTGGGTTCGGCCTCCATGGCCATCGTGCTGGCCGGCGGCAGCTGGTTTCTGGGCGTCTACCTGGGCTGGGGGCTGGTTGGCGTGTGGATTGCTTATGCCGCTGACGAATGGATTCGTGGCCTGTTGATGTGGCGCCGTTGGGCGACACTGGGCTGGCTGCCCCACGCCAGGGCCGCGCATCGCAGGTTGCGCGACACCAGGGCAGGGTGAATCCGTTAGGCCGAACGCCGGGCCGCCCCAAGTCGGCCTGCATCCCCTCGGGGGACCGGCCGCCGAAAGGCGGTCGAGGGGTCGGTATTTTCCAGGTTAGTAAAACTTGAGCGATGCTTTCTACAATGCGCCCCTTTCGCCTTGCCCGACGCCACCCCATGAAATTCGCGCTGCCTCGTGTTTCCCTGGCCTTGATGCTCGTCTGCGGCGCCGCCCAGGCCCAGCAGCCTGCGGTGATCTTCGACATGGGCGGAAAGTTCGACAAATCCTTCAACCAGGCCGGCTACCAGGGCGCCGAGCAGTGGAAGAAGGAGACCGGCAAGAAGTACCTCGAGTTCGAGATCAGCAACGACACCCAGCGCGTGCAGGCCATCCGCCGCATGGCCGAGCGCGGTGCCAGCCCCATCATCAGCATCGGCTTCGCGCAGGCGTCGGCGCTGAAGCAGGTGGCCAAGGACTTCCCCAAGACCCAGTTCGCCATCATCGACGCCGTGGTCGAACTGCCCAACGTGCAGTCACTGCTGTTCAAGGAGCACGAGGGCAGCTACGTCGTCGGTGCGATGGCCGCGCTGGTCAGCAAGACCGGCAAGGTCGGCTTTGTCGGCGGCATGGACATTCCGCTGATCCGCAAGTTCCAGTGCGGCTACGAGCAAGGCGCCAAGGCGACGTCGCCCAAGATCGAGGTGTTCTCCAACATGACCGGCACGACCTCCAGCGCCTGGAACGACCCGACGCGTGGTGGTGAGCTGGCCAAGAGCCAGTTCGCCAAGGGCTCGGACGTTGTCTTCGGCGCGGCCGGCGGCACCGGCGTGGGGGTCTACCAGGCCGCCAAGGACGCTGGCAAGCTGGCCATCGGCGTGGACAGCAACCAGAACCACCTGCAGCCCGGCACCATGCTGACCTCCATGGTCAAGCGCGTGGACGTGGCCGTCTACAACGTGCTGAAGGCCTGGAAGCCTGGCGTCAGCGTGCTGGGGTTGAAAGAGGGCGGCGTGGACTACGCCGTCGACGAGCACAACGCCAAGCTGCTGACTCCGGCGCTGAAGGCCAAGGTGGACGCGGTGAAGGCGGACATCATCAGCGGCAAGATTAAGGTGGCCGATTACATGGCCGACAACGCCTGCAAGTACTGAGCGTCCGAGCGTGAGCACGCCAGCCGTTCGCCTGCAGGCGATCTCCAAGCGCTTTGGCGCCGTGCAAGCCAACCGCGAGGTGTCGTTCGACATCGCGGCTGGCAGCGTGCATGGCCTCGTCGGCGAGAACGGTGCCGGCAAGAGCACGCTGATGGCCATCCTGTATGGCTATTACCGCGCCGACTCCGGCACCATCGAGGTTGACGGCCAGCGGGTCGACATCGGCAACTCGCAGCAGGCGATTCAACTGGGCATCGGCATGGTGCACCAGCACTTCATGCTGGTCGACACGCTGACCTGCCTGGAGAACATCATGCTGGGCGCGGAGGGCGGCTTCTTCCTGGCACCTTCCAAGGCCAAGGTGCGTGCCAAGCTTGTCGCGCTGATGCAGGAGACCGGCCTGCACGTGCAGCTGGACGCCGTCGTGGCCGACCTGCCGGTGGGCGAGTTGCAGCGGCTGGAGATCCTGAAGGCGCTGTATCGCGGCGCGCGCATCCTGATCCTGGACGAGCCCACGGCCGTGCTGACGCCGCAGGAGACCGACCAGCTGTTCGTCACGCTGCGCCGCCTGAAGGAGCGCGGCACGACGCTGATCCTCATCACGCACAAGCTGCGCGAGGTCATGAGCCTGTGCAGCGCCGTCACGGTGATGCGCGCGGGCCAGGTCGTCGAGACGCGGCTCATTGCCGAGTGGAGCGAGGAGTCGCTGGCCGAGTCCATGGTGGGCCGCAAGGTCACGCTGGGCCGGCCCGAAGGCCTGGAGGTGAAGACCGGCGAGGTTCGCCTGCAAGCCTCCGGTCTCAGCCTGAAGCACGCCAACGGCGTGCCCGCGCTGAAGGACGTGAGCCTGACGCTGAAGGCCGGCGAGATCGTCGGCGTGGCCGGCGTGTCGGGCAATGGCCAGAGCGAGCTGCTGGAGGTGCTGTCCGGCCTGCGCGCGCCCGAGGGCGGCCGGCTGCAACTGGGCGACACGTCGTTCACGCCCGATGCCTGGCTGGACACCGCGCAAGCCCGCCCGCTGCGGCTGGCGCATGTACCGGAGGATCGCCACGCCGTTGGCCTGGTCATGAGCTTCCCTGCCTGGGAATCCGCCGTGCTGGGCTACCAGAACCTGCCCAAATACCGCAAGGGCGCGTCCATGAACCACGCCGCGATGCGCGAGGCCACAAAGCAGATGCAGGAGCGCTTCGACGTCCGCCCGCGCGACGAGAACCTGGGTTCGTCCAAGTTCTCCGGCGGCAACCAGCAGAAGCTCATCCTGGCCCGCGAGATCGGCGAGCAGCCGACCGTGCTGCTGGTGGGCCAGCCGACGCGCGGTGTCGACATCGGCGCCATCGAATTCATCCACGGCCAGCTGCGCGCGCTGCGCGACGCTGGCTGTGCGGTGCTGCTGGTCAGCAGCGAGCTGGACGAGATCCTGGCGCTGGCCGACCGCGTGGTCGTCATGAACTGCGGTCGCATCACCGGCGAGTTGGCGATTGAAGACTGCGACGAGAAACGACTGGGCCTGTTGATGGCCGCACAAGAAGAACGAGCGGCCGCATGAGCCAACCTTTGACACTTCCCCGCTGGATAGACATCGGCCTGCTGCCGCTGTGGAACCTGGCCGTCGCGCTGCTGGTGGCCGGCCTGGTCGTCATGGTCATCGGCCACAGCCCCTGGCAGGCGCTGACCGTGCTGCTCGACGGCGCCCTCGGCAGCGTGCGCGGCCTGGGCTATTCGCTCTACTACGCGACGACCTTCATCTTCACGGGTCTTGCCGTTGCGGTCGCCATCCATGCCGGCCTGTTCAACATCGGCGGTGAAGGCCAGGCGACGCTGGGCGGCGTGGGCGTGGCGCTGCTGGCGCTGTGGCTGGGCGCCTCGCTGCCGGCCCTGGTGCTGCTGCCGCTGCTGGTGGTCGCCGCCGCCTTCTTCGGCATGTTGTGGGCGGCGCTGCCGGCCTATCTGCAGGCCTGGCGCGGCAGCCACATCGTCATCACGACCATCATGTTCAACTTCCTGGGCGCGGCGCTGAACGCCTACCTGCTGGTGAACTGGCTGCGCCCGGCGGGCAGCATGTCGGTGGAGTCGGCCGAGTTCGCCGAGTCCGCCCGCATGCCGGCCCTGCACCAGATGGCGGCGGCACTGGGCTATGAACTGCCTTCCTCGCCGCTGAACCTCAGCCTGGTCATCGCGCTCATCGCCTGCGTCTTCGTCGGCTGGTTCCTGTGGAAGAGCGCCGCCGGCTATGCCGTCCGCGCCGTCGGCAGCGCGCCGCGCGCGGCCCACTACGCCGGCATCCGCCCGCGTGCCCAGGTCATGGTCGCGATGGCCATCTCCGGTGCGCTGGCGGGCATGGTCGGCATCAACGAGATCTCGGGTGTGCAGGGCAAGCTGACGCTGGACTTCGTCGCCGGCGCCGGCTTCACCGGCATCGCCGTCTCGCTGATGGGCCGCAACCATCCCGTTGGCATCGTGCTGGCGTCGCTGCTGTTCGGTGTGCTGTACCAGGGCGGCGTCGAGGTGAGCTTCGAGCTCCAGGGCTTCAGCCGCGAGATGGTCGTCACGGCGCAAGGCCTGATCGTGTTGTTCTCCGGCGCGATGGCCACCGTCAGCGCGCCGCTGTTCGCGCGCATCTACGGCAAGTTGAAGGGAGGCCGCTGATGGATGAAGTCCTGATCGCCTCGGTGCTGGCGTCCACGCTGCGCGTCAGCGCGCCGCTGCTGCTGTGCGCGATGGCGGGCGTGCTGTCCGAGCGCGCCGGCGTCGTCGACCTGGGCCTGGAAGGCAAGATGCTGTTCGCCGCCTTTGCGGCTGCGGCCACCGCGTCTGTCACGCACTCCACGGCTTACGGCTTGATGGCCGCCATTGCCGTGGCCTGTTCTGCCTCGCTGGTGCACGGCTTTGCGTGCGTGAGCAATCGCGGCGATCAGGTGGTGTCCGGTGTCGCGCTGAACATGATTGCCGCCGGCCTGACGGTCGTGCTGGGCATCGCCTGGTTCCAGCAGGGCGGCCAGACGCCGCCCATCGCGCCCGAGGTCCGCCTCACGGCCGTTGCCCAGGGCTTCGCCGAGCCCCAGCCGGGCAGCTGGTTCGCTTCCGTCTTCGGCCATGGCCTGCTGAGCCACAACGCGCTGGTCTACGTCGCCTTCCTGATGGTGGCCGCCGTCTGGTTCTTCCTGGAGCGCACCCGCCCCGGCCTGCGCCTGCGCGCCGTCGGCGAGAACCCGGCCATGGTCGAAGCGGCAGGCATGTCCGTCCAGCGGCTGCGTTACCAGGCGCTGCTGATGAACGGCGTGCTCTGCGGCCTGGCGGGCGCCTACCTGACGCTGGCACAGAACGCGTCTTTCTCGCCCAACATGACGGCGGGCCGCGGCTTCATCGCGCTGGCCGCGATGATCTTCGGCAAGTGGAAGCCGCTGCCCACCATGGCCGCCTGTCTGCTGTTCGGCTTCCTGGACGCGGTGGCCATCCGCATGCAGGGCGTGCAACTGCCCGGCGTTGGCGAAGTACCCGTGCAGCTGATCCAGGCATTGCCCTACATCTTGACGGTCGTGCTGCTCGCTGGCTTCATTGGCTCCGCGATTGCGCCCAAGGCTCTGGGCAAGCCCTACGTGAAGGAGCGCTGAAATGGAATTGACCCAAGACCTGCTGGACCGCCTGCTCGGCGAATCGCTGCGCGCCCGCGAGTTCTCGCATTCGCCTTACTCCAAGTACAAGGTGGGCGCCGCCGTGCTGGACGAGCAAGGCCGCATCCACCTCGGCGCCAACATCGAGAACGCGTCCTACCCGCAGGGCTGGTGCGCCGAGCCGTCGGCGCTGACGGCCATGCTGATGGCCGGCGGCAAACGCGCCGTGGCCGTGCTGGTGACGGGCCCCGGGCCGGACATCATCACCCCCTGCGGCGGCTGCCGCCAGAAGCTGCGCGAGTTCTCCGTGCCGGAAGAACTTGTCATCATTTCCGGCGATCCTGGCGGCATCCGCCAGCGCTGGACCCTGGCCGAACTGCTCCCGTACAGCTTCGGCCCCGAACATCTCAAGACCTGAGGTTTCCCCATGATCGACAACAAGACCCTCGACCTCGCCATCGCCGCGAGCGTCGAGAAGCTGCAATCCCTGTTCGGTGACGCCCCCGAAGTCGCCGTCGTCCTCGGCTCCGGCTGGGCCGGCGCGGTCAGCCATGTGCAGGACGCCAAGAACCTGCCCTACACCCAGCTGCCCGCCTTTCCGCAGCCCAAGGTGGAGGGCCACGTCAACGAGATCGTCGTCGGGAACATCGGCCCCCAGCGCGTCATCTTCCTGCGCGGCCGTGCCCACACCTACGAGAGCGGCGACTGCACCGGCATGGCCGGCGCGCTGCGCACGTTGAAGCGCTGGGGCGTGAAGCTGCTGCTGCAGACCAACGCCTCCGGCTCCCTGCGCGGCCACATGCCGCCCGGCAGCCTGATGCTGATCGCCGACCACATCAACGCGCCGCAGCGCAGCCCGCTGGTGGGCGAGCAGGGCAGCCATCGCTTTGTCGACATGGTCAACGCCTACGATGGCGACCTGCGCCGCCACGCGCTGGCGCTGGCCAAGCGCGAGAACCTGATGCTGGGCGAGGGCACCTACTGCTGGGCGCTGGGCCCGCAGTTCGAGACGCCGGCCGAGATCCGCATGTTTGCCGCCTGGGGCGCCGATGCCGTCGGCATGAGCACCGTGCCCGAGACCATCCTGGCCCGCCACGCTGGCCTCAAGGTGATGGGCATCGCGCTGATGACCAACATGGCCGCCGGCCTGTCCGCCGAAGCGCTGACGCACGACCTGACCCTCAAGCAGGCGCAGCTGTCGGGCGAGCGCGCCTCCGCCTTCCTCGCGGCGCTGGTCGCGAGCTTCGCGGACCTGACGCTGTGACAGCCGATCTGAAGGCGGCGGCCCGGACGGCGCTGGCCTGCCTGGATCTCACGAGCCTGAACGACGGCGACACTGCCGCCGACATCGATGCGCTGTGCCGCCGAGCACAAACTTCGCATGGCCCGGTGGCTGCCGTCTGCGTCTGGCCACGCTTTGTCGCCCAGGCGCGCGCGGCGCTGCCGGCGTCCATCAAGGTCGCCGCCGTCGCCAACTTTCCCGATGGCGGGCTGGACCTGGCGCGCGCGCTGGCCGATGTCGAAGCCATCGCGCAAGCCGGCGGTGACGAGGTGGACGTGGTGTTGCCGTATCGCGCGCTGCTGGCCGGCGACAGCACCGAAGTTTCCGAGTTCCTGTCCGAAGTCCGCTTCGCCAGCCGTCCGCTGACGCTCAAGGTCATCATTGAATCCGGCGAGTTGGCCACACCCGAGCGCATCGCCCAGGCCACGCGCCTGGCGCTGGCCGCCGGTGCCGATTTCGTCAAGACCAGCACCGGCAAGACCAAGACCGGCGCCACGCCCGCCGCCGCCGCCGTGATGCTGAAGGAGATCGCCGCGAGCGGCCTGTCCAATGCCGGATTCAAGGCCTCCGGCGGCGTGCGCTCGGTGGCGGACGCCGCCGGCTACATCGCCCAGGTGCAAGCAGCCCTGGGTGGCGGTGCCCTGAATCCGCAACGCCTGCGCTTCGGCGCGAGCGGTCTGCTCACCGATATCGAAGCCGTTCTCTCCGGTTCTGAATCTGTCGCCGTCACGGCGGCCTATTGACCTCATGCTTGCTCAAGAAATCATCCGCGCCAAGCGCGACGGCCACGCGCTCAACGAAGCGCAGATCCAGAACTTCGTCGACGGCCTGACGCACAACTCCTGGAGCGAAGGCCAGGTCGCTGCCCTCGGCATGGCCGTCTTCCTGCGCGGCATGGGCCGCGACGAAGCCGTGCTGCTGACCCGCGCGATGATGAACTCCGGCCGCGTCATGCGCTGGCCCGACATGCCCGGCCCGGTGCTGGACAAGCACAGCAGCGGCGGCGTGGGCGACAAGGTCAGCCTGATGCTCGCGCCCATGGTTGCGGCCTGCGGCGGCTATGTGCCGATGATTGCCGGCCGTGGCCTGGGCCACACGGGTGGCACGGTCGACAAGCTCGAAGCCATCCCGGGCTACACGACGACGCCCGACCCGGCGCGCTTCGACCAGATCGTGCGCTCGCTGGGCTGCGCCATCATCGGCCAGACGGCCGACCTGGCCCCCGCCGACAAGCGCTTCTACGCGACGCGCGACGTAACGGCGACGGTGGAGAGCGTGCCGCTGATCACCGCCAGCATCCTGTCCAAGAAGCTCGCCGCGGGCCTGGAAGGCTTGGCCATGGACATCAAGTGCGGCAACGGCGCGTTCGCGTCCACGCCCGAGTTCGCGCGTGAACTGGCGGAGAGCATCGTTGCCGTCGCCGGCGGCGCGGGCCTGAGGACGCGTGCGCTGATCACCGACATGAACCAGATCCTCGGCAGCGATGTCGGCAACTCGCTGGAAGTCATCGAGACCATCCGCTACCTGACCGGCGAGTACCGCGAGCCGCGCCTGCACGAGGTGACGCTGGCGCTGTGCGCCGAGATGCTGGTGCTGGGCAACCTCGCTGCCGACACCGCCGCTGCCCGCGTGAAGCTGCAGGCGGCGCTGGACTCTGGCGCCGCCGCTGAGAAGTTCGCGAAGATGGTCGTTGCGCTGGGCGGCCCGGCCGATCTGATGGAACGCCCCTCGGCCTACCTGGCCGCTGCTCCCGCCGTGAAGCCCGTGCCCGCGCCGCGCGCCGGTGTCGTCACCACCATGTCGACGCGTGACCTGGGCGTGGCCATCGTGGAGCTGGGCGGCGGCCGCCGCAAGGCCGGTGACGCCATCGACATGCGCGTTGGCTTCTCCGAGGTGAAGGCCATCGGCACCCGCGTCGCCGCCGGCGAGCCGCTGGCGCTTATCCATGCGGCAGATGACGCCGCTGCCGACCGTGCCATCGCGTCCTACCTGGCCGCCGTCTCCCTGGGCGATGCCGACGTGGCCGCCACGCCGCTCGTCATGGCGACAATCGGGTGATGGACGAGCAGAACAACAACCCACCCCAAGAGCCGCCCCGCCGCGCGATCAAGAGCTTCGTCACCCGAGCCGGCCGCATGGGCACGGGCCAGATCAAGGCCCTGGCCGAGTTGGGCCCGAAGTTCGTGCTGTCGTACAAGGCTGAGCGTTTGAACACCGAACAGGTCTTCGGCCGCCGGGCACCGCTGGTGCTGGAGATCGGCTTCGGCATGGGCGGCGCCACGGCCGAGATTGCCCAGACGCTGCCCGACTACGACTTCATCGGCTGCGAGGTCCACGAACCCGGCGTCGGCGCGCTGCTCAAGCTCATCGATGAGAAGCAGCTGAGCAACATCCGCATCGTCCAGCACGACGCGGTCGAGGTGCTGCGCGACATGATCGGCCCCGACCTGCTGGCCGGCGTGCATATCTTCTTCCCTGACCCCTGGCACAAGAAGCGCCACCACAAGCGCCGCCTGATCCAGCCCGAGTTCGTTGCCAGGCTGGTGCAGCACATCGCGCCCGGCGGCTACCTGCACTGCGCGACCGACTGGCAGCCCTATGCCGAGCAGATGCTCGAAGTGCTGTCCGCCGAGCCCGCCCTGCTGAACACTGCGGCCGGCTATGCCGACAAGCCGGCCTACCGCCCGCTGACCAAGTTCGAGAATCGCGGCATCAAGCTGGGCCACGGCGTCTGGGATCTGGTGTTCAGGAAGCGTTGATGACAAGTCCTCTGCACGGCAAGCACATCCTCCTCGCCATGACCGGCGGCATCGCCGGCTACAAGATCGCCGAGCTGACGCGGCTGTTCGTGAAGGGCGGCGCGACGGTGCAGGTCATGATGACCGAGGGCGCCGAGCAGTTCATCACCGCAGTGACGATGCAGGCCTTGTCTGGCCGCCCGGTCTACACCAGCCAGTGGGACGCGCGGCCCGACAACAACATGGCCCACATCAACCTCAGCCGTGAGGCCGATGTGATGCTGGTGGCGCCCGCCAGCGCTGATGCCATCGCGGCTTTGGCGCAGGGCAGGGCGGATGACCTCATCAGCCTGACCGCACTGGCCCGCCGCATCCACGAGTGCCCGCTGCTCGTCGTGCCGGCGATGAACCGCGAGATGTGGGCCCACCCGGCCATGCAGCGCAACGTTGCGCAACTCACGGCGGACGGCGCCACGCTAATCGGCCCCGCCAGCGGTGACCAGGCCTGCGGCGAAATCGGCGATGGCCGCATGCTGGAGGCGCAGGAGATCTTCGACGACGTCGAGGCCTTGCTCGCGCCCAAACCACTGCGCGGCAAGAAGCTGCTCATCACCGCCGGCCCCACCTTCGAGCCCATCGACCCGGTGCGTGGCATCACCAACCACAGCAGCGGCAAGATGGGTTTCGCCATCGCCCGTGCCGCCGCCGAGGCGGGCGCCGAGGTGACGCTGGTGGCCGGCCCCGTGCAACTGCGCACGCCGCGCGGCGTGCAGCGCATCGACGTGCAGAGCGCGCAGCAGATGTTCAGGGCCGTGCTGCCGCTGGCGCCCCAGCACCAGGTCTTCATCGCCACCGCCGCCGTGGCCGACTGGCGCCCAGCGACGGCCCATGACCAGAAGCTCAAGAAGGTCGAGGGCGAGTCGGCCGCGCCGACCATCGCGATGGTCGAGAACCCCGACATCCTGGCCACAGTGGCCGCGCTGGCCCGCCCGCCGTTCTGCGTCGGCTTCGCGGCCGAGAGCGAGAAGCTCGCCGAACACGCCGAGGCCAAGCGCCTGCGCAAGAAGCTGCCGCTGATCGTCGCCAATCTCGGCCCCGCGACCTTCGGCCGCGACGACAACGCGCTGCTGCTGATCGACGCCGCCGGTCAGCGCGAACTGGCGCGTGCCGACAAGCTGACGCTGGCGCGCGAGCTGATCAACGACATTGCTAAACGACTCTGATGACCCAGATTGACCTGCAAGTGCTCGACGCCCGCATGGCCGAGCAGATCCCCGCCTACGCCACGCCTGGCAGCGCCGGCCTCGACCTACGCGCCTGCCTGGATGCCGCCATCACGCTGGCCCCGGGCCAGACGGCGCTGATCCCCACCGGCCTGGCCATCCACATTGCCGACCCCGGTCTGGCCGCCATCATCCTGCCGCGCTCCGGCCTGGGCCACAAACACGGCATCGTGCTGGGCAACCTGGTCGGACTGATCGACAGCGATTACCAGGGCCAGCTGATGGTCAGCTGCTGGAACCGCGGCCAGACCGAGTTCGTCATCCAGCCCTTCGAGCGCATCGCCCAGCTGGTCATCGTGCCGGTCGTGCAAGCGCAGTTCCGGCGGGTGGACAGCTTCGATGCGTCCGAGCGCGGCGCAGGTGGCTTCGGTTCCACCGGCAAGGCATAAAAAAGGCGCCGTGAGGCGCCTTGTGCTCAGTGGATGGGTTCGTCCGGCGGCGCGCTTGTCTGCACCATGAAGATCGGCTCACCGACCGAGCCGGCCTCGATCTCCGTTTCCGTCGCCGCGCGCACGTCCAGCAGCGTCACGTGCATGCGCAGGCCGATGCCGGCCAGCGGATGGTTGCCGTCCAGCACCACGTGCTGCGGATAGACCTCGGTGACCGTGTAGACCGCCTCGGGCATGCCTTCGGTCGCTGCGCCTTCGGGCAGACCTTCGAACTGCATGCCGGGCGCCACATCCTCGGGGAACAGGCTGCGCGCCTCGAAGCAGACGAGGTTGGAGTCGTAGTCGCCAAAGGCTTCTTCCGGCTGCAGCGCCAGGGCGGTCTCGAAACCGACCTCCTGGCCCTCCAGCGCGGCCTCGACCTTGGCGAACAAGTCGTCGCCGCCGAGCAGGAACTCCATGGATTCGGCCAGCTCGTCGATGAGCTGGCCCTGGGCATCTTCGAGTCTCCAGCGCAGGGAGACGACACAGGGTCGGGTGGCTTGCATGGACGCATTTTGGCATCGGCACAATGCCCGCATGCAGACTGCCCTCCCGACCCCCATGCTCGCCGGCCTGAGCCCGGCTCAGTTCATGCGCAAGCACTGGCAGAAAAAGCCGTTGCTGGTGCGCCAGGCCTTTGCCGGCGCAGCACCGCCCGCTTCGCTGAAGGAACTGGCCGCCCTGGCCGCGCGCGACGATGTCGAATCGCGGCTGGTCACGGCCTTCGACGGCCAGTGGAAGCTCAAGCACGGCCCCATCGCCCGCCTGCCGCCGATGAGCAAGCCCGGCTGGACGCTGCTGGTGCAGGGGCTGGACCAGCACCTCGCCGAAGCCCGCGCGCTACTGGACCTGTTCCGCTTCGTGCCCGACGCGCGGCTCGACGACCTGATGCTGTCCGTCGCCAGCGATGGCGGCGGCGTGGGGCCGCATTTCGATTCCTACGATGTCTTCCTGATCCAGCTCGCCGGCCGCCGCCGCTGGCGCATCGGCGCGCAGCGCGACGCCGTGCTGCAGCAGGGCGTGCCGCTCAAGGTCATCGCCAACTTCAAGCCGGAGGAGGAGTTCGTGCTGGAGCCCGGCGACATGCTCTACCTGCCGCCCGGCTGGGCCCATGACGGCGTCGCCTTCGGTCCGGGCTGCATCACCGGCTCGGTGGGCTTTCGGGCATCCACCGCCGATGGCCTGGCGGCCGAACTGCTGCCTCGCCTGTTCGACGAGCCCGAGGACGGCGGCAAGCTCTACGCCGACCCGCGCCAGGAGGCCGTCACCGAGCCGGCCCGCGTGCCGCCGGCGCTGCTGGACTTCGCACGCCGTGCCGTCGAGGCCGCGATGCAACGCCCGCAGGCCCTGGAGCGTGCGTTGGGCGAAGCCTTGACCGAGCCCAAGCCGCAGGTCTGGTTCGAGCCCGGCGAGCCGCTGCCGCCAGGGCAGGGCGTGGCGCTGGACCGCCGCAGCCGCATGCTCTACGACGCTGCCCATGTGTTCCTGAACGGCGAGAGCTTCCGCGCCGGCGGGCGCGATGCGGCGCTGATGCACCGCCTGGCCGACGAACGCCTGCTCGCTGCCGCCGACGTGGCGCGGCTGTCGGCGGGAGCGCGCGAACTGCTCGATCAGTGGACCGAGGACGGTTGGCTGCAGCCGCTGCTGCCATGAATGCGCAGAGCTTTGCCGGCCGGGTTGAGTTCCAGCGCCTGCTCACCGAGAGCCTGGTCTGGGTGGCCGCGCAGGGCTGCCGTGAACTGCACGCCTGGGATGCCAGCTTCGCCGATTGGCCGCTGTCCGATGCCAACGCTCTGACTGCACTGACCACATGGGCCCGGCACGGCCGCCAACTACACCTGCTGGCCTTGCAGTACGACGACGTGGCGCGCCGCCACCCCCGCTTCGTGCGCTGGCGGCGGGACTATGCGCATTGCGTGACTGCGCGCGCGGTCGAGCCCGAAGTGAGACTGGAAGGCGCGCCGGAGAGCCTGTTGCTGGCCGTCGGCGCAGAGGTGTGTTTGAGCCTGCGACTCTTTGATCGGCACCTGTGGCGAGGAGAAATCAGCCTGGATGCCGAGCCGCGCCTGCGCGGGCTGGAGTGGTTTGACGCCCTGGCGCAACGATCCAGCGACGCATTCGCGCCGACGACGTTGGGGTTATGAGTATTTGTGACATGACAAGCCCTATAATTGCCGGCTAGGCGAGGGAAGCGCTCGAGGTTTTCCGCGTCTTGCAATGTCGGGGTCGGTATCAGCGGTGAAACGCTGGCGCGCGATCCCAAAATTATGGTGTGCACCGTCGTTTAAACGTTTGAGGACAAGTAATGAACAAGTCGATCCTGTTGGCTTCCCTGCTGGCTGCTGCCGCTCTGACCGCTTGCAGCAAGAAGGAAGAAGCTGCTCCGGCTCCCGCCCCTGAAGTTGCTGCTCCGGCTCCGGCTCCTGAAGCTGCTTCGGCTGCTGCTTCCGCAGTTGCCGACGCTGCTTCCGCAGTTGCCGACGCTGCCGCGTCCGCCGCTTCGAAGTAATCGCTTCGTCCCCATGAAGGAGCCGTCGCTGCGCAAGCAGCGACGGCTCTTTTGTTTGTCCGGCTGGTGATTCCGCACTGAGCTTTCAGGCGACGGCGAGCCACTCAAAGCCAAGGGTCGGGTCGGCGACGCGAATATCGTCTGCTGCGCAATTCAGTACCGGCGCCAATGCCTTGCGTGCCAGGGCGGGCGAATTGTTTTTCTCACTGAGATGCGCGGCGACGACGCTGCCCAGGCCGGTATGCCGACAGCGCGACAGCAGGTCCGCAGCGGCCTCATTGGACAGATGGCCATGTGTGCCCAGGATGCGCCGTTGCAATGACGGCGGGTAGGGGCCGGACCGCAGCATGGCCTCGTCGTGATTGCATTCCAGCAGCAGGGCCTGGCAGCCGCGCAGCGCCTCGGCCACGGCGGCAGGTGCGCTGCCCAGGTCCGTGACGATGCCCAAGCGCACGGCGCCATCGTTCAGGACCAGCTGCAGCGGTTCGTTGGCGTCATGCGGCACGGCAAACGGCCGCAGTTCCAGGTCGCCGAGAGCGATGGCCTCGCCGCTGCGGGCCAGGCAGAGCAGGCTGGCGTCGAAGTCCTCGCAGCCGATGGCGCGCCAGGTGCCGCGGCTCGTGATGAGCGGGATGCGATGGCGGCGGGCAAAGCTGACCGAGCGGCCGACATGGTCGCCATGTTCGTGCGTGATGAAGATGGCGTCGACATCGGCCGGCGTGCAGCCGGCGATGCCGAGCCGCCGGGTCAGCTCGCGTTCGCTGAAGCCCGCGTCGATGAGGACGCGGGTGGTCGTGATGCCCTGGCTAGCCTCGACGAGCGTGGCGTTGCCGCCGCTGCCACTGCCCAGGTTGCGAAAGCGCACGGTGCGCCGTCAGGAGACCTTACTTGAGGTCGTCCATCAGCAGGCCGAGGATGCGCTTGGCGTTGTCGTCGGTGATGGCCTGGCCGCGGTCGTCCAGCACGCGCACCGTGCTCTTGGTGTCTTCGGCCTTGACGGACACGCGGTAGCGCACCGGCGTGGAGCCCTTGGCGCCGAACAGGCGCTGGAAGAAGTTGGGCTCTTCCTGGCCGGCCTTTTCGGGGTCGGCATAGCGCAGGTAGAACAGGCCGGCGGCGCGGTCGCGGTCTTCAATGGTGAAGCCATGGCGGTCCAGCGACAGGCCGACGCGGCGCCAGGCGCGGTCGAAGGCGTCGTTGACGATGAGGCTGTCTGGCACTTCGGACAGCGGACGGCGCGGGCGGGCCGCGTCCGCACCGACGGCCGACGGCGCCGGCCGCGCTTCTGGTGCCTTGGGCGCCTCGGCGACGATGGCATTGGCTGCCGTTTCCTTGCCGCCGAGTTGCAGCATCAGGCGCGACAGCATCTCGGCTTCGAGCGACGGGTCGCTGGCGCGGGGCTGCCAGGCGGTCGAGTCACGGCTGCCGGTGGTGTAGACCTCTTGCATGCCGCGGTGGCTGATGAAGATGTCGGTGCCACCGCCGCTGGCGGTGCTGCGCTCCAGGCGCGTGCGGTACATGTCGCGTTCGCCGGTCGAGTACAGACCGTCGAAGACCTTGCCGATGGTGGAGCGAATGATGTCTTGGGGCAGCTTGGCGCGGTTCTCGGCCCAGTTGGTCTCCATGATGCCGACCTCGGGCTGGTCCTTGGTCAGCGTGAGGCCACGGTCCTGCCAGAAGGTGCGCAGCTGGGGCCAGATCTGCTCCGGCGTCAACGAGGTGCGCAACCAGCGTTCGTTGCCGCTGCGCTCCAGCCGGATGTCGCCGGCCGAGTTCGGCGCGACGCTGTTGGCGGCCATCGTGGATGTCGCGACGGCGGCAGGCCGGTTTGCCGAGAGCGCCGAGGCGGTGATGGCGCCGCCCTGCACCTGGGCGCGGTTGTCCTTGGCGAGCTGGGTCAGGTCGGGCGGAACGTCCAGGCCCGTGGTCTGGCGCGACTGCGTCTTGTAGTCGACCTTGTCCGCCGAGAACATGCTGTCGAGGGTGCCGCAGCCAGCGAGGGACAGGACAAAGGCCGTGCAGGCCAGGCGGGTCGCCGTGGGGCGATGCGAGAAAAGGGACGTCACGCTGGAGATCTCCGAGGGAACTGTTTGCCCGCTTGCGGCAGGCAGCCGCGCATTAGACCAGAGGCTCAGAGCAGTCCAGCCTCGTTCATGGCTTGACCGACGCTGGCCTGGCCGGCGGCCGTCAGCGGCGTGATGGGCAGGCGCAGTGCGGCGCCGCAGCGGCCCAGGCGGGACAAGGCCCACTTGGCCGGGCCGGGGCTGGGTTCGCAGAACAGCTGCTTGTGCAGGCCCAGCAGCTGCAAGTGAATCTTGCGGGCATCGACGGCGTTGCCGGCGATGGCGAGACGGCACAGCTCAGCCATCTGGCGCGGCGCGACGTTGGCGGTGACGCTGACATTGCCGTGGCCGCCTAGCAGCATCAGCGCGATGGCCGTGCCGTCGTCGCCGGAGTAGATGTGGAAGCCTTCGGGCGCATGCTTGATGAGGAAGGCGGCGCGCTCGATGTTGCCGGTGGCTTCCTTGGTGCCGAAGACGCCGGGCAGCGTGGCGCAGCGCAGGGCGGTCTCGGGCAGCATGTCCGCCACCGTCCGGCCGGGCACGTTGTAGAGCATCATCGGGATGTCCACGGCCTCGGCGATGGCCTTGAAGTGCTGGTAGATGCCTTCCTGCGACGGCTTGTTGTAGTAGGGCACGACGGAGAGCGTGCAGTCCGCGCCGACTTCCTTGGCGTAGCGGCTCAGCTCGATGGCCTCGGCGGTGGAGTTGGCGCCGGTGCCGGCCAGGATGGGCACGCGACCCTTGGCGTGCTCGACCGCGACGCGGATGATTTCGCGGTTCTCTTCCATGCTGACCGTGGGCGACTCGCCGGTCGTGCCGACGACGCCGACGCAGGCCGTGCCTTCCTCGACATGCCAGTCGATCAGGCGGCGCAGGGCCGGGTAGTCGATGCTGCCGTCCTCGTTCATGGGCGTGACGAGGGCGACGATGCTGCCGAGGATGGGCTTCATGGTGGGAATGCTTGAAGGAATCGAGCGATTTTAGGCTGGCCGGCTGGCGGCAACGCGCTGGACGAAGCGCGGGTTGACTCCGCCTTCGAACAGGTCTTCGTAGGCCACGATTTGCCAGCCCGCGCAGACGCGCAGCAACTCGCCGCGTTGCAGCAGGAAGTCGGGGCGCGAAGGGCGTCCGATGGTCTGCTGGCCGTCGGCAAAGGTTTCCCAGATCAGCCAGCCGCCCGGCTTGACGGCGGACTTGATGGTGTCGAACAGCGGGCGCCAGAGGTAGTTGCAGACGACGACGAGGTCGAACTGTTGCTGCGGCAAAGGCCAAGGGCCGGTCTCGATGTCGGCATCGACGATCGTTGCCAGGCTTTGCAGAGGCGACGTGGCGGCCGTGTCTCGGTCGATGCCGGTGACCTGCCAGCCACTCTGCGATAGCCAGCGCAGGTTACGGCCGGAGCCGCAGGCCACGTCCAGCGCCGTGCCGGGTGTCGTGGGGGCGAAGCGCTGCAGCCAGGTTGAGGGCGTCATCCGAAGCAGGACCAGATCTGCTCGCTGAGCTGGATCATGACGGCCGGGTGACGGTAGGCGACCACGGTCGCCGAAAGTGCGGCGACGGCCAGCGCAGGCCAGATCCAGCGACTTGGCTTCATGCCGGTTGGGGCCGGGCAATGGCCGTTTCTTTCACCGGCAGGTTGGCCAGCATGGCCATGACGCCCAGCGCGATGGACAGCCACCAGACGACGTCGTAGCTGCCAGTGGCGTCATAGAGCTTGCCGCCCAGCCAGACGCCCAGGAAGCTGCCGACCTGGTGGCTCAGGAAGACGAAGCCGCCCAGCATGGACAGGTGCTGGGCGCCGAAGATCTGCGCGACGACGGCGTTGGTCGGCGGCACGGTGGACAGCCACAGGAAGCCGATGACGGCCGCGAAGACGTAGACGCTGATCGGCGTCAGCGGCATGGTGATGAAGATGGTGATGGCCACCGCGCGCAGGCCGTAAATGCCCGATAGCAGCAAGTGTTTGGGAAGGCGCTGACCCAGCGAGCCGGCGGCATAGGTGCCGAAGATGTTGAACAGGCCGATCAGCATCAGCGCGCCGGTAGAGACCTCGATGCCAAGGCCGTTGTCCTTCAGATAGCTGGGCAGGTGCACGCCGATGAAGACGACCTGGAAGCCGCAGACGAAATAACCCAGCATCAGCAACTGGAAGCTGCGGTAGCCGAAGGCCTCGCGCAGGGCCTGGCCGATGCTCTGGTGGGCGCCGCTGAACGCAGCCACGTTGCGCTCGCGCACGCCCAGGGACAGCGGCACGATCATCAGCGCGGCACCGGCCAGCAGATAGAGCGCACCCTGCCAGCCGACGTGGCTGATCAGCCAGGTCTCGATGGGGATCATGACGAACTGGCCGAAGGAGCCCGCCGCCGCCGCGACGCCAAAGGCCCAGGAGCGCTTCTCAGGCGACACGGTGCGGCCCAGCACGCCGTAGATGACGGCATAGGTGGAGCCGGACTGCGCGACGCCGATCAGCACGCCGGCGCCGAGCGTGAAGGTCAGCGGGTGGCTGGTGACCGCCATCAACACCAGGCCCAGTGCATAGGCCAGGCCGCCACCGATGAGCACCTTCCACGCGCCGAAGCGGTCGGCCAGCATGCCGGCAATCGGGCCGGCGACACCCCAGGCCAGGTTCTGGATGGCCAGCGCGAAGGAGAAGGTCTCGCGCGTCCAGCCCCGTTCCGTGATGATGGGTTGCAGCCAGAAGCCGAAGCCGTGGCGTATGCCCATCGACAGCGTCACGATGAGCGCGCCGCACAGCAGCACCTGCTGGACGGACAGGCCGGGAGCGGCGGGGCGGCGGGTGTTCATCGGCGGACTTTAATCAGCGCGGTTTGGCCTTGCGGGTCGTCTTGGTTTGCGCCTTGGTCTGCTTTTTGGCGGGCGCCTTGGCCTTGCCGGTCTTCTTCTTTTTGGCGGCCGCCTTCTTCGGCGGGTCGGCCGTCGAGGCGCTGGCTTGCGAGCTGGACGCCGCGACATCCGCCAGGCGGGTCAGCAGCCGGCCCTGCTTGACGCGCAGCATGGGCATGTCGACCTGACCCAGGTCGGCGATGGGGTCGCCGCCCAACACCAGGAAGCTGGCCTCGCAGCCGGGCTGGAAACAGCCGAGCTTGCGGTCGGGGAAGAGGGCGCGCGGCGTGTCGATGGTGGCCAGGCGCAACAGCGTGGCGTGGTCGACGCCGAGGGCGGCCAGCGCGTGCAACTCGGTGCGGGCGGTGCCGATGAAGACGTCGGAGCCGACGAGCAGCGGCACGCCGGCCGCCTGCAGCCGGGCGAGGTTGGCGCGCTGCACGTCCCGCAGCGCCGCCAGGGCCGTGTCGTCCAGCTTGAACAGGGCGGTGGCGGCCGTGGTCGTGATGACAGCGGTGCGCTGGCGGGCGGCCTGGGCGGCTGCGGCCTCGCTGATGGCGAAGCGCTCCGGTGGCGCGTCCAGCGTGTTGGCGTAGCCGGGCAGGTGGGCGATGGCGTCGACACCGGCGGCCAGCGCGGCGTCGAAGTCCGCGGCCGTCTCGACATGGGCGACGACGCGCAGGCCGTCGGCATGGGCCAGGCGGGTCAGCGCGGCGGCCGTGTCAGGGCTGAGGCCCAGGCGGCCGAAATGCTCGGCGCGCTGGCGGAGTTCCGGCCGCTCGCTGTGCGCCAGCACGACACGCAGCCAAGTGCCACCACGGGCTTTGATGGCCGGCCATTGGCGGGCGGCCTGCTCTGGGCTGTCGACGAGGACGATCTGTTGTTGCGCGGCTGCCGCTTGTGGCGTGGGTTCGGGCAGCACGGCGGCCAGCGGGTAGCCGTCGCTGGCGGTGATGCAGGCGGTGACGAAGCTGACGTCTGGGGCGGCCGGGCTGGCGGCCAGCGGCTTGACGTCAGCGACGCTGGCCGGGTCGCCACACAGCATGGCGGCGTAGAACACGCCTTCGTCGATGTACTGGTCGGCGAAACGCCCCCAGCCCCAGGCGGTCTGCAGGTTGTGGTTGTGCGCCTCGGCCAGCGGGTTGATCAAAACCTGGCCGCGCATGTCCATCTTGCGGTTGACCTTGGGCGGCTTCTTCGCGACGAACACGCCGTTCTCGACGTAGAGGTTGCCGCGCTGGATGGCCCGGCCGTCGAACCAGCGGGCGTTCTTCAGCTCCCAGGACAGCGGCGCGCTGGCCTGGTAGGGCTGTTGCTGAGGTGGGGGTGTCTGGGCCTGTGAAAAACTACAGGTCAGCAGCACCGAAGCGATCAGAAATCTCAAGCGGCGGGACTCATCTTCGAGGGCCGCGAATCCTACTTCTTAGAATCCCGCCCCTATGTCCAGCCGTCCCTCCACTACTCTTGCCGCCAAATCTGCCGAATACGGCGAAGCCTCCATCCGCGTTCTGAAGGGCCTGGAGCCCGTCAAGCAACGGCCGGGCATGTACACCCGCACCGAGAACCCGCTGCACTGCATCCAGGAGGTCATCGACAACGCCGCCGACGAGGCGCTGGGCGGTTTCGGCAAGCGCATCGACGTGGTGCTGCATGCCGATGGCTCCGTATCCGTGGCCGATGACGGCCGCGGCATCCCCTTCGGCCTGCATCCGGAGGAAGGCGTGCCGGTTGTCGAGATCGTCTTCACGCGGCTGCATGCCGGCGGCAAGTTCGACAAGGGCTCGGGCGGGGCCTACAGCTTCTCGGGCGGCCTGCACGGCGTGGGCGTGTCGGTGACGAACGCGCTGGCCAAGCGGCTGGAAGTGGCCGTCTGGCGCGACAAGCAGGTGGCCGGCATCGCCTTCGAGCATGGCGACGTGGTGCAGCAGGTCGCTTCGCGACCCGCTGCCAGTGGTGACCGCAAGCAGGGCACGACGGTGCGTGTCTGGCCCGAGGCCAAGTATTTCGAGAGCGCCGAGTTGCCCAAGCATGAGCTGGTGCATCTGCTGCGCTCCAAGGCCGTGCTGATGCCGGGCGTGACGGTCACGCTGAAGGTAGAGAAGACGGGCGAGACGACCACCTGGCTCTACAAGGCCGGCCTGCGCGACTATCTGGCGCAGTCGCTCAACAGCGACCCGCTGATCCCGCTGTTCGAGGGCGAAGGCTTTGCCACCGCCGGCGAGAGCGAGAACTTCGCCGAAGGCGAGGGCGCCGCGTGGTGCGTGGCCTTCACCGAAGATGGCGCGCCGCTGCGCGAGAGCTATGTGAACCTGATCCCGACGGTGGCCGGCGGTACGCATGAATCGGGGCTGAAGGACGGCCTGTTCGGCGCGGTCAAGGGCTTCATCGAGATGCACTCGCTGCTGCCCAAGGGGGTCAAGCTGATGCCGGACGATGTGTTCTCGCGCGCCAGCTTCGTGTTGTCCGCCAAGGTGCTGGACCCGCAGTTCCAGGGCCAGACCAAGGAGCGCCTGAACTCGCGTGACGCGCTGCGGCTGGTGACGGCCTATGTGAAGCCGGCCTTCGAGCTGTGGCTCAACCACCATGTCGACCACGGCAAGAAGCTGGCCGAGCTGGTCATCAAGCAGGCACAAACTCGGCAACGCGCCAGTCAGAAAGTTGAAAAGCGAAAGGGCTCCGGCGTGGCCGTGCTGCCCGGCAAGCTGACCGACTGCGAAAGCCGCGACCTGCTGCACAACGAGGTCTTCCTCGTCGAGGGCGACTCGGCCGGTGGCAGCGCCAAGATGGGCCGCGACAAGGAGACCCAGGCCATCCTGCCGCTGCGCGGCAAGGTGTTGAATTCCTGGGAGGTCGAACGCGACCTGCTGTTCAAGAACAACGAGATCCACGACATCTCGGTCGCGCTGGGCGTGGACCCGCACGGGCCCAATGACACGCCCGACCTGGGCGGCCTGCGCTACGGCAAGGTCTGCATCCTGTCTGACGCCGACGTGGACGGCTCGCACATCCAGGTGCTGCTTCTGACGCTGTTTTTCCGCCACTTCCCCAAGCTGGTCGAGACCGGCCACGTTTTCGTCGCCCGGCCGCCGCTGTACCGCGTCGATGCCCCGGCACGCGGCAAGAAGCCGGCGGCCAAGCTCTACGCGCTGGACGACGGCGAGCTGACCGCGACGCTGGACAAGCTGCGCAAGGAAGGCGCGCGGGAAGGCTCGTGGAGCATCAGCCGCTTCAAGGGCCTGGGCGAGATGAACGCCGAGCAGTTGTGGGACACGACGCTGAACCCGGAGACGCGGCGCCTGTCCCGCGTCGAATACGGCCTGCTCGACTTTGCCTCGACGGTGGAGTCGTTCAACAAGCTGATGGGCAAGGGCGAGGCGGCCTCGCGCCGGGAGCTGATGGAGTTGCACGGCGACTCGGTTGAAATCGATATTTGAGCGTCTGGATATACAATTTTTAAAACGTATATCAAGGAGCCGTCATGAAGGTCGCGAAGTGGGGTAACAGCCTGGCCGTCAGATTGCCGGCTTCGGTGGTGGAGGCGCTGCAATTGCGGGAAGGCGACGAGGTGCACATCGAGAGCAGCAGCGACGGCGTGCTGCGGGTGGAGCGCGCGCCGGGCACCGAGGAGCTGTGGGAGCGGCTGCGTGCGCTGCGTGGCCGGCTGCCGGCGGATTTCAAGTTCAACCGCGACGAGGCCAACGAGCGTTGAAACCCGCCCTCGTGCCGCCGGTGTTCTTCGACACCAACGTGCTGGTCTACCTCGTCTCGCCGGATGCCGAGAAGGCCGCGCGCGCAGGTGCGCTGTTGCGAGAGGGCGGCCATGTCAGCGTGCAGGTGCTCAACGAATTGGTGTCGGTGCTGCGCAAGAAGTTCCGCTTCGATTGGCCAGATGTCGAGACCGTGCTGGCGCTGGTGCAGGCCTATTGCGATGTCGTGCCGCTGGACCTGTTGATGCATCAAGAGGGCCTGCTGCTGGCTCGCTTGCATCAACTCTCCTGGTACGACGCGCTGATCGTCGCTGCCGCGCAGCGGGTCGAGGCGCAGTCTCTGTTCTCGGAGGACATGCAGCATGGCCGCCTGTACGACGACGCCTTGCGTGTCGTGAACCCGTTTCTCGCATGACCTCCCTGCGCCTGCGCCCCACCATGCTGTCCGACCTCGACTGGGTGGTCTCGGTCGAGCGCGACGGGGCGAACCTGCCCTTCATCACGCCCTGGGAGCGGACGCAGCATGAAGGCGCCATCCGCTTCCCGGACTCGCGCCACTTCATTCTCGAAGAAGGCGACGCGCTGGAGCGCAGCGGCTTCGTCATCCTGCAGGGCTGCCGCAACCCGAACGGCTCGGTCGAGCTGAAGCGCCTCGTGCTGCAGGCCAAGGGACGTGGCCTGGGCCGGGTGGCGGTGCGGCAGCTCAAGACCATGGCTTTCAAGCAGTTGAAGGCACACCGCTTCTGGCTGGACGTGAAGGCGTTGAACACCCGTGCCTTGTCGCTCTACCAAAGCGAAGGCTTTGTCGAGGAAGGTCGGCTGCGCGAGAGCGTGCGCGTGACGAGCGATGGCGCAGATGGCTACGACTCGCTGGTCGTCATGTCTCTGCTGGACCGCGAGTACCAGGCGCGCGTGGCGCTCGGGCTGGAGGCCGCATGAAACTGTGGCTGCTCCTGCTGTTGGTTCTGGCGCTGCCCGCGCGGGCGGAACTGTGGGGCTATGTCGACGCCGCCGGCATGGCTCACTTCGCGCATCGCCAGCTCGACGGGCGATACCAGCCCGTGCTGGGCAGCGTCAGCATGCAGCGCGTGCCCGGCAAGACCGATGCCGGTCTGGCGCTGCTGAACTGGTTGGAGATTGCGCCCGAGGTCAAGGCCGTGCAGCCCTGGGTGCGCGAGGCCGCCGAGAAACACGGCGTCGACGCCGAACTGCTGAAAGCCATCATCGCCGTCGAGTCCGGCTACCAGCGCAATGCCGTCTCGCCCCGTGGTGCCACCGGGCTGATGCAGATCACGCCTGAAACGGCCAGCCGCTATGCGACGCCGGCCGACGCCGCGCGGCTCATCGAGCCGCGCATCAACATCCACACCGGCGCGCGCATGCTGGCCGACCTGCTGCGCCGCTTCCGATCCATCGACGTGGCGCTGGCCGCCTGGAACGCCGGCGAGGGCACGGTGCGCCGCGCCGGCAACCGCGTGCCCGACATCGACGAAACCCAGGCCCATGTGCATCTCGTCCTCGAGTTGTACTGGGCCTTGCTGCAGCAGAGCCAGCCGGCCCGCGCGCAGCGCTTGACTTTGCACCCATGAGTTCCCAGACCACCATCGACTTCAACCCGCCTGCCGACGGCGGCGACGACAACGCGCTGACGCTGGGCGCCTACGCCCAGCAGGCCTATCTCGAATACGCGCTCAGCGTCGTCAAGGGCCGCGCGCTGCCGTCCTACTCCGACGGTCAGAAGCCCGTGCAGCGGCGCATCTTGTACTCCATGCATCGCCTGGGTCTGGGCTGGAGCGGCAGCTCTGGTGCCAAGCCCGTCAAGGGCGCCAAGGTCGTCGGCGACGTGCTGGGCAGCTTCCACCCGCACGGCGACCAATCCGTCTACGACGCGCTGGTGCGCATGGCGCAGGACTTCTCGCTGCGCTACCCGCTGATCGATGGCCACGGCAACTTCGGCAGCCGCGACGGTGACGGCGCGGCGGCGATGCGCTACACCGAAGCGCGCCTGGCGCCGATTGCCCGCCTCGTGCTGGACGAGATTGACGAAGGCACGGTGGACTTTCGCCCCAACTACGACGGCACGACGCAGGAGCCGGTCGAGCTGCCCGCGCGCTTGCCCTTCGTGCTGCTGAATGGCGCCAGCGGCATTGCCGTGGGCCTGGCGACGGAGATCCCCAGCCACAACCTGCGTGAGGTCGCCGCTGCGGCCGTCGCGCTGCTGAAGGACGAGAAGCTCGGCGACGACGCGCTGTTCGACCTGATCCCCGGCCCGGACTTCCCCGGCGGCGGCCAGCTGATCAGCGCATCGGAGGAAATCCGTGCCGCCTACATCTCGGGCCGCGGCAGCCTCAAGTTGCGGGCGCGCTGGAAGATCGAGGACCTGGCCCGCGGCCAGTGGCAACTCGTCGTCACCGAGCTGCCGCACGGCACCAGCGCGCAGAAGGTGCTGGAAGAGATCGAGGAGCTGTCCAACCCCAAGGTCAAGGCCGGCAAGAAGACACTGAGCGCTGAGCAGTTGCAGCTCAAGGCCGGCCTGCTGGCGGTGCTGGACGGCGTGCGGGACGAGAGCAGCAAGGACGCCGCCGTGCGCATCGTCTTCGAGCCCAAGAGCCGCACGGTGGAGCAGCAGGACCTCGTCAACACGCTGCTGGCCCACACCAGCCTGGAGAGCAGCGCGCCCGTCAACATGACGATGATCGGCGCCGATGGCCGGCCGACGCAGAAGAGCCTGCGCGACGTGCTGGTCGAGTGGGTGGGCTTCCGCCAGACGACGGTGCGCCGTCGCACCGAGCATCGTCTGGCGCACGTCAACGACCGCATCCACGTGCTGGAGGGCCGGCAGCTGGTGCTGCTGAACATCGACGAGGTGATCCGCATCATCCGCGAGTCGGACGAGCCGAAGGCCGCGCTGATCGCGCACTTCAAGCTCAGCGACCGCCAGGCCGAAGACATCCTCGAAATCCGTCTGCGCCAGCTGGCGCGGCTGGAGGCGATCAAGATCGAGCAAGAGCTGTCCAAGCTGCGCGACGAGCGCGCCAAGCTGGAAGACATCCTCGGCTCGGCCGCCGCGTTGCGCCGCACCGTCATCAAGGAGATCGAGGCCGACGCCAAGCAATACGGCGACGACCGCCGCACGCTGATCCAGGCCGAGAAGCGCGTCACCGCCGAGGTCAAGGTCATCGACGAGCCGGTCACCGTCATCGTCAGCCAGAAGGGCTGGGTGAGGGCGCTCAAGGGCCACGAGATCGACGCCGCCGTGCAGACCTTCAAGGCCGGCGACGCGCTGTGGGGGCATTTCCGCTGCCGCAGCGTCGATCCCCTCATCGTCGTCGGCAGCAATGGCCGGGTCTATTCCGTGCCGGTGTCGACGTTGCCCGGTGGACGCGGCGACGGCCAGCCCATCACGACCATGATCGAGCTGGAAAGTGGCACGCAGATCGCGCACTACGTGGCCGGCGCCGCGACGCAGCGCCTCGTTTTCGCCGGTTCGACGGGCTACGGCCTGATCGCCCAGCTTGGCGACCTGGTCGGCCGCCAGAAGGCGGGCAAGACCTTCCTGGCACTCGACGATGGCGAAGCGCCGCTGCTGGCCATGGTGCCGAACGAGGCGGTCGCCCTGCAACTGGGCGTGTTGAGCGCCCAGGGCCGGCTGTTGACCTTCCCGCTCGATGAACTCAAGCACCAGCCCAAGGGCGGCAAGGGCCTGATGCTCATCGACCTGGAAGGCAAGGACACCGTCATCTCCCTGGCGTGCTTCACGCAGCAACTGCGTGTCGAAGGCAGTGGCCGAGGTGGCAAGCCGCGTGAGGAGGTGTTGAAGAACCAGTCACTGGCTGCCCATGCCGGCAAACGCGCCCGCAAGGGCAAGCAGGTGGAGGGGCTCCAGAAGGTGGCTCGCCTGAGCGTTGTATGAAACGGACCCCGAACCTGGGAATTGCCTGCACCGGATTGGTGAAAGTGTGTCAGCCAGGTGCAAATTTACGTAAGGGTTCCCACTGTTTACAAACGACTACTCATTCGAGGGGGTAGCCCCCTAGCACTTGGGGCCGTGACGGACTTCACAAGCTTTGGTTGCAGTGCACAATGACTTCGCTGTCCATCATTTTGTTGGTCTCAGGAGTTAATCCATGAAATTCAAGTCCCTTGCGGTTGCAACCGCCATCGCTGCACTGAGCGTCACCAGCGCCCATGCAGTTTCCGTTACCGATTTCGACGGTGGCGATCACGGTTCGTTCAAGTTCGCCGTCGAAGCGCCTGCCGCCATGGGCTTCGACACCTACGCTTTCACGCTGGGTAGCGCGTTCGACGTGACCACGACTTTCGCTGCAAGCGGCATTGTGGGTTCCGTCGGCCTTTACACGGCGAGCAACTCGCTCGTCGACAGCTGGGGTATTGGTTCCCCCAGTTTTTCTGCTTCGGACACGAACAGCCTGGCTGCTGGCAGCTACTACTACCTGGTCGCGGCCTTCAAGCCCGGCAGCTACACGTTGACTTCCACGGCTGTCGCCACCCCGGTGCCGGAACCCGAAACCTACGCAATGCTGGCCGCTGGCTTGGGCATCGTCGGCTTCGTGGCTTCGCGCCGTCGTCGCAACGACTGATCCATGCGGATCTGCGGGGTCTCCTGACCCCGCTGCTTGGTTCTGAAACGCCCCGGTGCCTCATGCACCGGGGCGTTTTTCGTCTGGGTCAGTCGTCCATGCCCGGAAATCGGCGGCTGGGGAAGACCATGCTCTGCGTCGTGCGCGTGACCACGCCGGCCTTGAAGTGCACGTTGAAGCGCAGCCCATAGCCTGTCTGGTCCGGCTCGATCGTCCAGTCCCACACGTCTTCTCCGCTCAGGGGAAAGAAGACGCGGCTGCGCTCGGTGCCGAGACGGCGGCTGACCTGCTCCGGCGTCATGCCGGGCTCGATGCGGGCGCGGTTGGCGGCGGAGAGGCCGTCCTCGATGCTCACCAGCCGGCCATCGGCCGTCAGGCGAACCATGTAGCAATGCCGGCCCATGGGCTGACTTGAATACTCCAGCGTGCGGCCGCCATCGGCCTCGGGCCAGATGCGCTTGGGCTGGCCGTAGGCGGCGATGACGTCCTCGCTGCGGCTGCTGCCCGGCAGCAGGGTGGGCGCCGTCGCGCAACCGGCGAGCAGGGCGGTGCTGAGGGCGAGGGCGGCGAGGCGCATGGCGTTGGGTTCAGCGTTGGGCGAGGGCTCGCGCGCAGTCGCTGACGAGGGCCGGGCCCTTGTATATGAGACCGGTGTAGACCTGCACGAGGTCGGCGCCGGCTTCGATCTTGGCGCGTGCATCGGCGCCGCTGAGCACGCCGCCCACGCCGATGATGGGATAGCCGGCTGGCAGCGCCGCGCGCAGCAGGCGGATGACGCGGTTGCTGGCCTCGAAGACGGGCGCGCCGGACAGGCCGCCGGTTTCGTTCGCATGGGTCAGGCCTTGCACCTTGTCGCGCGCAATGGTCGTGTTCGTCGCGATGACGCCGTCGATGCCGTTGGCCTTCAGCGTCTGGGCGATGACGGCGACCTGCGCTTCCTCCAGGTCGGGCGCGATCTTGACGAACATCGGCACCTTGCGGCCGGTCTGGCCTTGCAACTGCAGCTTGCGTTCCTGCAGGCGCGACAACAGCGCGTCCAGCGCCTCGTCGCTCTGCAGCGCGCGCAGGTTCTTGGTGTTGGGGCTGGAGATGTTGACGGTGATGTAGTCGGCGTAGGGGAACACGCCGTCCAGCCCGAGCAGGTAGTCGTCGGCCGCATTCTCGATGGGCGTGGCGGCGTTCTTGCCGATGTTCAGGCCCAGGATGCCGCCGGCCTTGCGGAAGCTGTGGGCGCGTTGCACGTTGGCGATGAAGCTGGCCAGACCTTCGTTGTTGAAGCCCAGGCGGTTGATCAGCGCATGGGCCTCGGGCAGGCGGAACATGCGCGGCTTGTCGTTGCCGGGCTGGCCCTTGGGCGTCACGGTGCCCACCTCGATGAAGCCGAAGCCCATCGCGCCGAAGCCGTCGATGCAGCGGCCGTTCTTGTCCAGGCCGGCGGCCAGGCCGATGCGGTTGCGGAAGCGCAGGCCGGCAATCGTGACCGGGTCGCTGATGCGCTCGCCACACCACAGCAGTTGCGCGGGCGTGTTCTGCAGCCTGGCGATGCTGTTGAGGGTCAGTTCGTGCGCGTGTTCTGCATCGAGGCCAAACAGGAAGGGGCGGGCGAAGGCGTAGGGGATCAGTGGCATAGCGCCGGATTCTCTCAGTCACGGTCCCACGGCGGCACGTCGCCCATCTTCTCCAGCATGAAGTCGATCAGCGCGCGCACCTTGGGTGCTGGGTGGCGGCTCGGCAGGTAGACGGCGTAGAGCGTGTGGGCGTCCGCCAGGCCGCCGACCTGCTGCCAGCCGGGCAGCACGGCCCGCAGGCGCCCGGCGCGCAGGTCGGCACCAATGGCGTAGGTCGGCAGCACGGCCAGGCCCATGCCGGCCAGTGCCGCCACACGCAGGCTCTCGCTGCTGTTGGCGGTCAGCCCGCTCTCGAAGCGCAGTGAGCCGCGGGTCTCGACCTCGGCTTCACCCTGCTCGGCATGCCGGAAGCGCCAACGGTCGGGCGATTGCAGATAGCCGAAGCGCAGGCAGCGGTGACCGGCGATGTCGGCCACGGTCTGCGGCTCGCCCTGCGCCGCGAGGTAGGCCGGTGAAGCGCACAGCACGAAGCGGATGGCCGCCAGCCGCCGCGCCACCAGCCCGTCGGACGGCTTGTGCGTCAGCCGCAGCACCACATCGAAGCCTTCCTCGGCCAGGTCCACGTATCGGTCGTTCAGGCCCAGCACGACGTCGATCTGTGGGTGGCGGGCACAGAACTCGGCCATCAGCGCCGTGAACTGCAGGTTGCCGAAGGCCGTCGACACCGACAGCCGCAGTACGCCGCGCGGCTCGTCGCGGCGGCCGGCAAGTTCGGTTTCCAGCGCTTGCGCCTCGTCCAGCAGTCGTAGCGCACGGTCGTGGACGGCGCGGCCCTCGGCGGTGGGGCTGACGCTGCGTGTCGTGCGGTGCAGCAGCCGTGTGCCGAGCTGGTCTTCCAGCCGCACCACCTGTTTGCTGATGGCCGACTTGGTCGTGCCCAGCAGCCGTGCGGCGCCGGAGAAGCTGCGGGCGTCGACGACGCGGGCAAAGGCTTGCAGGTCTTCGAGGCGTCCCATGGCTGTGCTCCGTTTGGAAACTCTGAGTCGAATTTGTGGCCGATTGTGTCTCGTGGATTTGATTTCTAGAGTCGAGCCCTGCGTTTCAAGAGAGCCGCCATGTCCTCCACCTTGTCGCCCTGCCTGACCCGGTCGTTGCCGCCCAGCCGCTCGGCTCAGCTGTTGTCCGCCGTCGCCGCGTCCAGTCTGCCGCTGCTGTTCATCCTGTTGTGGAGCAGCGGCTATGTGGCCGGCAAGATCGCCTTGCCGCACACCGGGCCCCTGACGCTGCTGACGCTTCGCTTCGGCCTGGCTGCCGTCGTGCTGCTGGCGGTCGCAGGCGCCACTGGCGCGCCCTGGCCGCAGCGTGTGCGCGGCTGGGTGCATCTGGCTGTCGTCGGGCTGCTGATGCAGGTGCTGCACTTCTCCTGCATCTACTTCGCGCTGCAGTGGGGCTTGAGCGCTGGCGTGGCCGGACTGCTGATCGGGTTGATGCCGCTGGCGACGGCGCTGGGCGCGCACCTGTGGCTGGCCGAGCGGCTGAATGCCCGGCAGACGCTGGGCCTGCTGGGCGGCCTGGCTGGCGTGGCGCTGGTCATCGCCGACAAGCCCCTGGGCGGCGCCTGGACGGCCTATGCCGTCGCGAGCCTTGGCCTGCTGGGCCTGGTCGCCGGCACGCTGTACCAGAAGCGCTTCTGCGCCCACATGGACTTGCGCAGCGGCGCCGGCATCCAGATGGCCGTGTCGGCGGCGGCCGTGGCTGCCGTTGCGGGGCCGCTGGAGGGCTTCGCCATCGACTGGACTTTTGAGCTGATGGGTGCCTGGCTGTGGCTGGCCCTCGTCAACTCCATCGGCGCCTTCAGCCTGATGTTCGTCATGATTCGGCGCGGCCAGGCGGGGCAGGTGGCGCGGCTGTTCTTCCTGATCCCGGGCGTGTCGGCACTGATGGGCTTCGTGCTGCTGGGCGAGCGGCTGGCGCCGCTGGCGGTGGCCGGCTTCGCGCTGTCTGCACTGGCGGTGTGCGCGGCAGCGGGCAAGAAGTGACAATGCCGGGCTTGCCCCGGAGCCCCACATGAAACCCCTCGACGACCCCAGCCACGACCGTGAAGTTGGCTCGCGCGACGAAACGCGCGACACCACGCGTACCGACGACACCCGCATCGGCGCCGTGCGCGCGCTGATCAGCCCGGCGCTGCTGCTGGAAGAGCTGCCTATTCCCGACGCGACGCTGGAGCTGGTCGAGAAGGCGCGCCAGGAGATCAGCGACGTGCTGCATGGCCGAGACGACCGGCTGCTGGTCATCGTCGGCCCCTGCTCCATCCACGACCATGACCAGGCGATGCAGTACGCCCACCTGCTGAAGGCCGCGCGCGAGGAGCTGAGCCGCGACCTGCTGGTCGTCATGCGCGTCTATTTCGAGAAGCCGCGCACGACGGTGGGCTGGAAGGGCTACATCAACGACCCGCGCCTGGATGGCAGCTTCCACATGAACGAGGGCCTGCGCCTGGCCCGCCAGCTGTTGCTGGACATCAATGGCCTGGGTCTGCCGGCGGGCACCGAGTTCCTCGATCTGCTGTCGCCGCAATACATCTCCGACCTGATCGCCTGGGGCGCCATCGGCGCGCGCACGACGGAGAGCCAGAGCCACCGCCAGCTGGCCTCGGGCCTCTCCTGCCCGGTCGGCTTCAAGAACGGCACGGACGGCGGCATCAAGGTCGCCAGCGACGCCGTGCTGGCCGCCAGCAGCGCCCACGCGTTCATGGGCATGACCAAGATGGGCACGGCCGCCATCTTCGAGACGCGCGGCAATTCGGACTGCCACGTCATCCTGCGCGGCGGCAAGGCGCCCAACTACGACGCGGCTTCGGTCAGCGCCGCCTGCGATGCGCTGAAGGCCTCGGGCCTGCGCGAGCAGGTCATGGTCGACTTCTCGCACGCCAATTCCAGCAAGAAGTACGAGCGCCAGATCGACGTGGGCCGGGACGTGGCGGGCCAGATCGCCGGCGGCGATGCACGCATCACCGGCGTCATGATTGAGAGCCACCTGCAACCGGGCAGGCAAGACCTGGCCGAGGGCCAGACCAAGGCCGACCTCAAGCCCGGTGTGTCCATCACCGACGCCTGCCTGGGCTGGGCGCAGACGGAGCCGCTGCTGCGCGAACTGGCCACTGCGGTGCGCAAGCGGCGCGGCTGACGGCGGCAGCGCCACCGTTCACGCCGGCCAGACGCCAACCGTCGCAGCGCGCTCGCGCGGCGGCGGGGCGGTTTTCAGAATTCAGCCATTCCCACTGCTGAACCTGGAGATCGCGATGAAGAAAGTCCTGCTCACTGCCGCCCTGATCGCCCTGCTGCCGCTGAGCAGCCAAGCGGCCGACGTCACCCTGGAAGTCGAGGGCCTGGACGCCAGCCGCACGGCCGGCGCCGCGCTGCTGGTCGGCATCTACACCGAAGCCGGCCAGTGGCTGAACAACGCGGCCTCGGGCCAGCGGTTCGCGCTGGATGCGGCGGTCGGCGGCAAGGTGACCGTCGTGCTGAAGAACCTGCCCGCAGGTCGCCTGGCCTTGAGCCTGTACCAGGACGCCAACGGCAACGGCAAGCTGGACATGAACGCGATGGGCATGCCGACCGAGCCCTACGGCTTTTCGAACAACGCCAGCGGCAGCTTTGGCCCGCCCAAGTTCGAGCAGGCCGTGCTGACGCCGGTTTCCGGCACCGCCGTCAAGGTTCGCCTGAACTGACGGATCAGCGATGAGCACGACGCGCCGCTCACTCCTCGCTGCGCTGCTGGCCGGGGGTATCAGTCCAGAACTGCTGGCGCTCGGCCTGCCGGGCTTTGCCGTCGATGCGCCGGAGCTGGCGCCGCTGCGGGGCCTGGGTGGCGAGGCGCTGGACGCCCCTGCCGCCGCCATCGAAGGCCGCCTGCCCGCCGGCTTGAGCGGTCGCTACTTCCGCAACGGCCCCGGCCTGATGCAGCGTGCCGGCCAGCGCTACCGGCACTGGTTCGATGGTGACGGGTTGCTGCAGGCCTGGACCTTGGCCGATGGCCGCGTGAACCACCGCGCCCGCTTCGTGCAGACCGAGAAGTTCCGCGCCGAGCAGGAGGCCGGCCGCTTCCTGCTGCCCGCCTTCGGCACCGCCATCCCCGCCGAGCGCCCGGTGCGCGGGTCGGACAGCGTCAACGCTGCGAACACCAGCGTGCTGCTGCAAGGCAACTCGCTCTACGCCTTGTGGGAGGGCGGCAGCGCCTACGAACTGGACCCGGCGACGCTGGCCACGCGCGGCGTCAAGGCCTGGTCGGACGAGTTGCGCGGCATGCCGTTCTCGGCCCATCCCAAGGTGGAGGCGGACGGCACGGTGTGGAACTTCGGCACCGCCAACGGCCGGCTCGCGGTCTACCAGATCGGCGCCGACGGCCAGGTGCGCCGCCACGCCGTGCTTGATGTGAAGGCGCCGGCCATGCTGCATGACTTCGCCGTGTCGCAGCGCCACCTCGTCTTCCTGCTCGCGCCCATCACGATGGACTGGGCGGCCGTTCGCGGCGGCCAGTCCATGCTGGAGGCGATGCGCTGGGGCGCCGATCAGCCCACGCGCGTGCTCGTCATCGATAAGGCGGATTTCAGCAAGCGCCGCGTCCACGAGATGCCGGCCAGCCATGTCTTCCACTTCGGCAATGCCTGGGACGACGGCCGCCTGCTGCGCGTGGACTATGTGCAAGGCGTGCCGCTGCCCGAGTTCAACGCGGCCGCCGAGCAGATGATGCGCGGCGAGCGGCCGGTGCGTGCCGACTCCACGCCGCGCGTGTTGGAGATCGATCTGCTAACCGGCCGGCTGAGCGTCACCGCGCGCAGCGAGGCCGTCGAGTTCCCGGTCGTCGACCCGCGCGTGGTGGCGCAACGGCATCGCTTCGTCTGGTACCCCACGGCCGTCGACACCGGCGCGCGTTGGGGCTTCAACGGCCTGATGCGGCTGGACATCGACAGCGGCGCCCGCGAGCGCTTCAGCTTCGGCAACGACGTGGTCGTCGAGGAGCATGTGCTGGTGCCCAAGCCCGGCAGCACCCGCGAAGGCGAAGGCTGGCTGGTCGGCATGGGCTACGACGTGAAGCGCCGTCGCAGTTTCCTGAGCGTGTTCGACGCGATGCGCCTGGCCGGCGGTCCGTTGGCCCGCGCCTGGCTGCCCTATGCCGTGCCCTACGGCTTCCACGGCCGCTTCTACCCGGCCTGAGCGACTGCCCCCTGCTTTCCCTTGGGGCAGGGCACACCACATTGACAGCCTTCTGCAAGGCCCCTAATGTCGCGCCGTTTGCTGAAAGCGCTTTCAGAAAGCGCTTTCACTTTCGGCGACCGACAGCAGTACGTCGTCGCCTCGCACGGGATGAACCCGTACCCAAAACCAAGGAGACGACATGCTGAATCTGAAGGCCCCTGTGGCCATCGCCACCCTGTTGCTTGCTGGCGCTGCGGGCGCAGCGACCACCAATGGCATTGCCAACGGCGGGTTTGAGACCATCAACCCCGCCACCAACCTGCCATTCGGTTGGGCAGGGGGTGATTCGTCCGCCCCGGTGCTGTCCGACGAAGCCCACACCGGCGCGCATTCGATGCTGCTGAGCCGGCCCGGTGGCTTCGGCGGGTCCGCGCTGGAACAGAACTCCCTGGGCGACGGCGGTCTGCCGGCGCTGACGGCAGCCAACGTCGGTGACACCCCGTGGCTGAACTTCTGGGTCAAGGGCGATGTGAGCCCCACCGGCAACGCCAAGTACTCGCTGAGCTACATCGGCGACGGCGGTGTGGTTCTGTACGACAGCGGCTTGCAGCACTTCATGGACGGCAACGCCAAGACCGATTGGACGCAGATCAGCTTCCAAGCGGCGGCCATTCCGGCCGGCGCCCAGGCAGTCCGCTTCTTCATCAACACCGCCGTCGGTCCGCTGCTGGATGGCCGCGTCAATGCGATCTACGTCGACGACATCCAGCTGACGCTGACGACGGCCCCCGTCCCCGAGCCCAGCAGCTACGCGCTGTTGGCCGGCGGGCTGGCCGTCCTGGGCATGGCTGTCCGCCGCCGTCGCGCCTGAGAACCACGGAGAACCCCATGCAATTCCACATCCATGCCCTCTCCAAGGCCGCCGCTGTCTTGCTGCTGTGCGGTCTCGCCGCGCAGGCCGGCGCCCAAACCGTCGTGCTCGACACCTTCAACGAAGACACCGGCTGGCTCACCGGCTGGCCCAACCCGCTGCGCTTCGGTGAAGACATCGCCATCCCCTTCGACATCGCCAGCGCAACATCCATCCAGTCCATCCTGACGTCGCTTGTCCGCGTGGACGGCAGCGGGGGCGTCACGCTCGGCGTCGTGGCCCGCCAGGGCGCGCTGCCGGGCAGCCTTGCCTGGCTCCACAGCACCCATGTCGATCCGACCTCCGTCGATGCGTTCGTGCACAACACGCTGGTGTCGCCCAGCGGCTGGTCGCTGGACGCTGGCAGCTACTGGCTGGTCGCGGTGGCGGATGCCGGCTTCGAAGGCCAATGGCAGAGCGGCACCGACGCCGGGCCGGCCGCGTATGCCGTCAGCACGTCGTCGGGAGTCTGGACGAGCGTCGACTCCTCGTTCACCGGCATGCCGGGCGCACGCATCACGGTCACCAGCGCCGTGCCCGAGCCGTCCACCTACGGCCTGATGTTCGCTGGCGGCCTGCTGCTTGCCGCCGTCGCCCGCCGCAAGTCCAACACCCGCCAGCAAGGATGAACGCCATGACCCGTCAACACATCGCCCGGGCCCTCGTGGGCGCCGCGCTGGTGGCCGTCAGCGCCGCCGCGTCCGCCAGCGTCACCAGCCCCGTCATCGGCAAGCTGCTCTGGTCCGAGGAATTCAACGGCGCCAGCCTGGACGGCTCCATCTGGACCGCCACCACCGGCAACGGCTGCCAGATCGGCCTGTGCGGCTACGGCAACCAGGAGCTGCAGTACTACAGCCCCAACAACCTCAGCATCGCCAACGTGCCCTTCGAGCCGGCCACGCGCGCGCTGGCCATCACGGCCCGGCGTGAGGTCGTCGGCAGCAACCAGTTCACCTCCGGGAAGATCGACACGGCCGGCAAGGTGCAGGTCAAGTACGGCATGGTCGAAGTCCGTATGGCCAGCCCCAAGGTCGGCGTGGGCCTGTGGCCAGCCGCGTGGATGCTGGGCACCAGCCCGCAGGTCTGGCCGCGCAAGGGCGAGATCGACATCATGGAGCAGGGCGGCCGCCAGCCCGCCGGCCTGCCGGCCATCTCGCCGGAGCAGTTCGTCGGCGCCAACGTCATCACCTTCAACGAGGCCGCCTGCGTGCCCGGCAACGAGAGCTGCGCCGCGTCCACCGCCTGGCAGACCAAGAACTGGTACACGCCGTCGCGCTCGCTGGCCAACCGCTTCGTCACCTACCGCCTCTATTGGACGGACACGCAGATCCGCTTCAGCGTGCTCGACAACGGCCGCGAGTACGACATGTACAAGGCGCCCATTTCCACGGTCGGCTCGCCCGCGCTGCAGGCGCCGTTCTACCTGCTGCTGAACCTCGCCGTGGGCGGCAACTTCACGCCCGCCGCCACGCCGGCGCAGATCACCGCGCCGCTGCCGGGCACGACCTATGTCGACTACGTGCGCGTCTACGAGCTGGACGGCAAGGGCGAAGTGAAGCTGGGCCTGGGTATCGAGCCCGAGACCGGCAAGTTCGGTGTCTTCACCGACAACACGCCGGTCGATGCCAAGCAGGTGCCGGGCGTGTCGTCGGACGTCTACATCTGGAACCAGGGCTCCATGACGGCGGGCGACATCCCGCCGTTCGAAGGCACGGGCGTGCTGGCCTTCGGCTACTTCGCACCGGGCCAGTGGTTCGGCGGCAGCATCCAGTCGCGCCAGGTCCGCGACATGAGCGGCTTCCGTAACGGCAACATCAAGCTGAAGATCAAGGTGCCGGCCAACGTTGCCTTCAGGATCGGCATGCAGGACACCTACACCAACCAGAACGCGGTGACCTTCCCGGCCAACACGACCGCCTACGGCCTGGTGCGCAACGGTGAATGGGGCACGGCCACCATCCCCGTGGCCGAGATCGCCGGGCCGCGCATCGCGCTGCAGTCCATGCTGGACATGTTCCAGTTCTTCAGCGTCGACGGCGCCCTGCCGAACGCGCAGTTCCAGATCGCCTTCGACGACATCATCTGGGACTCCGGCGTCGCAGGCGCGGCTCCGATGGCGCTGGCCAGTGTGGCCGCACCGACCGGTGTGACGAATGGCCAGGCCGTGCAGGTCGGCTCGGGCATGCTGGCCTTCTCGGCCACGGCGCCGGACTGGGTGGACGTGCACTACACCGTCAACGGCGGCGACGCCCGCACGGTGCGCCTGTACCAGGACGGCACCAACAGCCGCTACACGGCCAGTGGGCTGAAGGCGGGTGACGTGGTCGAGTACCGCTTCACCAACTGGGACAGGCAGCGCCAGGTGGCGGTCGATTCGCCCGCGAAGAAGATCGTCATGAAGTAGCCGCGAGACGGGACGGGTGGCGGCGCTGCTCGTCCCGGCAAAATCGCGGCCATGAACCAAGACCAGCTCAAGCAACTCGTCGGCCGCGCCGCCCTGGACTACGTCACCCCGGGCCAGGTCCTCGGCGTCGGCACCGGCTCCACCGTGGACTGCTTCATCGACGCCCTGGCCGCCAGCGGGATTGCCATCCCCGGCGCCGTGTCCAGCTCTGAGCGCTCGACGCAGCGGCTGCTGAAGCACGGCATCAAGGTGCTGGACGCCACCGAGGTGACCGCCCTGGCCGTCTACATCGACGGCGCCGACGAGATCGACGGCAAGGGCTTCATGGTCAAGGGCGGCGGCGCCGCGCTGACGCGCGAAAAAATCGTCGCCGACCTGGCCGAGAAGTTCGTCTGCATCGCCGACGAATCCAAGCTCGTGGCCACGCTGGGCAAGTTCCCGCTGCCCGTCGAGATCATCCCCATGGCCGCCGCGCAGCTGACGCGCCACTTCGCCAAGCTGGGCGGCGATGCCAAGCTGCGCGCCGGCGTCGTCACCGACAACGGCGGCCACATCCTCGACGTGACAGGTCTTGCCATCACCGACCCGCTGGCCTTCGAGGCCGAGGTCAGCCAGTGGCCGGGTGTCGTCACGGTCGGCGTGTTCGCCCGCCACAAGGCGCAGGTCTGCCTGCTGGGCGGTGCCGGCGGCGTGAAAACGCTGACGTTCTGAGCTTGCGCCGCCCGCCGCGCAAACCGGCCGGCTTCAACGCGGCCTCGCACGAGCGCCACCACTGGTGGCGCAGCCTGCTGCTGAAGCTGGCGCTGGGCGGCGTTTCCGTGGCCGTGCTGTGGTGGGTGATCGGCGGTATTGCCGGCCTGCTCCTCGGCCTCTTGATCGCGGCGCGGGCGTTGGGGCCGGCGCTGGCGCCGGACCTGCTGGCCCTGGCTGGCACGGCCTGGCGCGGCCTGCGCCATCTGGCCTTCCGGTCCGTGGAAGGGCGCTACTACCAGTTCAAGGGCCACCGCATCCGCGTCGAGGACGACGAACTGCTGCCCCGGCGCTGGCTGGCGCTGCAAGACCTCTCGACGGCACTCGGCGCGCCGATACCGGCTGCGGTGCTTGAGCGGCGCGGGCCCGAGGCTTTGTTTGAGCAGCGTGACGGGCTCTATGTGCGCGACGAGGTCGTGCTGATGTGGCTGCGCGAGCAGCGCGACGACCGCGCCGGCCGGCTGGCGCACTGGATAGAGCGCGAGGTCTGGCTCCCGGCCCGCGGGCGCAAGGGCAACTACCAAACCTAGATCCGGCAGTTGAGCGCTCGCTACTCATTGAAAGTCTTGACGCATCAACACCTTGCTCAGTGCTCGTCGGTCACCACTTCGGTGAGCAGCGCTGCACGCCCGCTGGGCTGGCGCTTCGGGCCGCTGACCGCGTTGCTTCTCCTCGTGGGCAGGAGCCCGCTTCGTCGTCGCGCCTTGCCAGCGACCCGCCTCGCCAGCCCCTCAGGCGCGCCCAACTGCCAGATCTAGGTTGAAAAGCAAAAAGCCGGGCAAGGCCCGGCTTCCAGTGGCGAGGCGCGTTGCGCCTCAGAAGGTTTCCCAATCGCTGTCGCTGCCAGCGGGCGCTGGTGCGGGGGCGGGGCGTGGTGCCGGGGCGGACGCCGCTGGGGCCGGGGCCTTGCGGGCCACCGGGGCGGCGGCCGGCTTCCGGGCGGCCGGGGCGGCGGGCTTGTGTGCAGACACCGGCTTGTGCGCGGGCGCCGGTGCGCGGCTGGCCACCGGGCGCGGGCGGTCGTTGCCGAGCTTGAACACGCTGATCGCCTCGGCCATGCGGGCCGACTGCTCGCGCAGGCTCTCCGCCGCAGCGGCCGATTCCTCGACGAGGGCGGCGTTCTGCTGCGTCATCTGGTCCAGCTGCACGACCGAGCCGTTGACGACGGCGATGCCCTCGCTCTGCTCGCGGGCGGCGGCGCTGATCTCGCCAATGATGTCGGTCACACGCTGCACGCTGGCAACGATCTCGGTCATCGTTGCGCCCGCCGCCTGCACCTGTTGCGTGCCGGAGTCGACGCGCTCGACGCTGGCACTGATCAGGCTCTTGATCTCCTTGGCCGCCTCGGCGCTGCGCTGGGCCAGCAGGCGCACCTCGCCGGCCACGACCGCGAAGCCGCGGCCTTGCTCGCCGGCTCGCGCGGCTTCCACGGCCGCGTTCAGCGCCAGGATGTTGGTCTGGAAGGCGATGCCGTCGATGGTGCCGATGATCTCGTTGATCTTGCGCGAGCTGTGGCTAATCTGGTCCATCGTCGCAACGACCTGCGAGACCGCATCGCCACCTCGCTGGGCCACCGCAGCGGCCGAGCTGGCGAGCTGGTTGGCCGTCATCGCGGCGTCGGCCGTCTGCTTGACCGTGCCGGTCAGTTCGGACATCGACGAGGCGGCGTTCTGCAGGTTGCTGGCGGTCTGCTCTGTGCGCTGGCTCAGGTCCAGGTTGCCGGTGGCGATCTCGGCGCTGGCGGTGCCGATGCTGTCGGCCGCGCCGCGCACTTCGCCGATCAGCTTCTGCAGCGAACGCTGCGTGCCGTCCAGTGCAGTCAGCAGGCGGCCGAGGTCGCCGGTCGCGTTGCTGGGAATGGGGTGGGTCAGGTCGAAGCGAGCCAGCGCCTCGGCAGCCTCGGTCGCGGCATGCAGGCTGGAGCCGCTGCCGCCGCCGCTGGTCGCCAGCGCGAACAGGCCGGCCACCCAGGCAACCACCAGGCTGCCGATGAGCCAGGTCTTCGCCGCGCCTGGGTTGTCGCCCGAGAGCGCCACGCCGATGCCGATGGTGACCACGCCGAGCACCAAGCCCAGCGCCACCTTCAGTCGTTGAGAACCGCTGCCAGAACCGAACATGCCGTCGTCTCCATCAATTTTGAACAGGAAGGCCGGCATGGGCCGGCAAACCAGCGGAGTGTGCGCCCGGGCCTGTCGGGGCGGACGGGCGATCAGCGCTGCAAAGCGGCAATAGTTGCTCGAACGCGGGTCAACTGCCGGAACGCCGTTGCCGGCGCAACGCGAAGCGCTGCGGGTCGATGGCGTCCAGCAGTTCGGCCTCCAGCGGCCGGGGCGCGCCCAGCGCCAGCGCCGCCACCAGCCGTCCGGCCAGCGCCGCCCAGCCAATGCCGCGCGACGCGAAGCCGGTGCAGACGACGAGGCCCGGCCGGCGCGGCTGCAGGCGCAGCTGCGCCGCCAGCGGGCCCGGCGCGGCGAGGCCGCCGATGAGGGGCATGCGGTCCGGCGCGACCAGGCGCCAGGCCACGCGGCCGGCCAGCGGCGCCTGCGGTGCTTCGGCAAGGCCGGCCAGGCGGGCGTAGCGGGCCAGGTTGTCGGCCTGGTCGGCTTCGCGCAAGTCGGGGTCGAGGTCACCGTCCTGCGCCGTCGCGCCGCACCACGCGCCGCCCCGGCCATCGGCGATCGCGTAGCCGTCACCGGCCACGGGCACGCCCGGCTGCCAGGGCGCGTCGGCCAGATGCGTGAGCTGGCCGCGCTGCACGACCAGGTCGTCGGCCAGCGGGCCCAAGTCACTGAGCAAGGACAGCTGGCCGTGGCCGCCGGCCAGCACGACGAGTGTCACTTCGTCGATGAGATGGCCGTCTGCAGCCAGCAGCTGCCAGCAGCCCGGGCACTCGCGCAGCGCGGCGACAGGCGTGTTCAGCATCAGCTTGGCGGCGCTCGCGGCCAGCATGGCGCGCACGTAGGCGGCCGGGTCCACCGCACCGCCGCCGGGGTAGAACCAGGCCGGATGGCCCAGCGCCGTGCCGGCGCGTGCCGAGGCCTCATCGGCGGACAGCGGCTGCACATAGCCGGGCGCTTCGAGCATCTGCGCCAGCGCCAGCCGCGTCTCCAGCCGCAGCAGGCCGCGTTGATGGGGCAGGCCCAGCTCGGCCAGCAGGCTTTGCGTGGCCAGCGATGCCGCGCGGTTGAAGCGCGCGTGTGGGCCATCGTCGGGGTTGACCGTGCCGTGGAAGAGGCCGGCCGGGTTGCCCGAGCTGGCGTGGGCCGGGCCGGGCAGCGCGTCGACGACGGTGCAGGCCACGCCCTGGCGCGACAAGGCCCATGCACAGGCCGCACCGGCGAGACCGGCGCCGAGGATGACGGCGCGCTTCGCACCGGGCGCCAGCGCCTCGCGGCCGGCCGGGCGCTGCAGCAGGTGGCGCGGCGCGAAGCGGGCGACCGTCATCTCCGGCTTGTTGGCAAAACCCTGCGCCAGCGCCACGCCGAAGCCCAGGGCGGTCAGCGTCCGGCGCATCGGGCGGTGGATGCTCCACGTCGCCAGCGTCGTGCCGGGCCGGGCATGGCGGGACAGGCTCTTCAGCAGCCAGTCGTCCCACAGCTCAGGGTTCAGCTTGGGCGCGAAGCCGTCCAGGCAGATCGCGTCCGCCTCCAGCACCAGTTCGCGCAGCAGTTCGCGGGCGTCGCCCAGGCCCAGCAGCAGCTCGACACGGCCACCCTCGAAGCTCAGCGTGTGCAGCCCCGCAGTCAGCGGCGGCCAGCGCTCGATGAGCTGCGCTGCCAGTTCGGGCAGCTCGCTGGCTGCATGCGCCCGCGTCAGGTCGTCGCGCCGTAGCGGGTGCTTCTCAACGCTGACGAAGACGAGCCGCTCGCAGCGTGCCGGGTCTTGTCGCCAGGCGTCCCAGGTGGCGAGGAAGTTGTTGCCCAGCCCGAAGCCGGTTTCGAGCACGACGAAGCGCTCGCGCCCCTGCCAGCGCCCGGGCAGGCCGTTGCCGGCAACAAAGACATGACGTGACTGCGCCTGCGCGCCGGCCCGGGAGTGGTAGACATCGCCGAAGGCCGGCGAGGCGGGGGCAGCCGGTTCGGAGAAGTCGACCTCGGCGGGCGTGACGACGGCGCGCGCGGTCATTGATGCACCCTTCGGCCTGCGGCCTTGCCCGGCCGACGGATCGGCCAGGCGTTCGTCAGGCTTGAGATGCCTATCAGGCATCTCAAGTCCGGTCTCACTCCCGCCAGGCGGGAGCGAGCTTGCTTTGGGCGGCCCAGCGCGGCGCTCATGCGGCGCCGCCGGGCAGCAGCAGGGCCAGGCCAATGCCAAGCGCCAGCGGCAGGGCCAGCGCCGGGATGACGAAGCGCGCAAAGCGCCAGCCGCCTGCGGCCAGCGCCGTGACGCCGCGCGTCACGCTGTTGCACGCCAGGGCCAGCAGCAGGCCAAGCAAGACCTGACCCGGCGTGATGCTGCCGGCCGCCTGCAGGCCGGCCAGCGAGGCGATGGGCGCATGCGCGTCGGCAAAGGCGGCGAGGGCCACGGCGCCGTACAGGCCCGAGCTGCCGAAGTGCTCGCGCGCCCAGCTCACCGCCACGGCCACCGCGCTGAGCATCAGCGACAACGCCAGCGCCTCGCGCAGCCGCAGCGGGCCCGCGTCGCCCGGGCCGGCGGGCGCAGCGCCGGCCTGCTCGACACGGCGCGAGCGCAGCGCCAGCAGCCCGCCCATGCCGCCGCACAGTGCCATGCCCAGCAGCGCCACGGGCAGCACCGCCATGGCGGCGGCTGGGGCCAGCGCGAACAGCATGAGCAGCGCCTGCAGCCAGGTCGCGCTGGTGGACATGACGGCGCCCGCCGCGCAGGCCAGCGCCAGGCCCGGCTCGCTGCGCGCATGGGCGCCCATGGCGGCGATGGTGGCCGTGCTGGACACCAGGCCCGACAGCAGCCCCGACAGCGCCAGCCCCGCCTGCGGCCCGGCCAGGCGCAGCGCGACATGGCCCACCGCCTGCAGCACCAGCAGCAGCAACATCAGGCCCATCAGCGAATGCGCCTTCATGCCAGCCAGCCAGGGCAAGGGCTCTTGCGGCATCAGCGGCAGCACCACCAGAGCCAGCGCGCCCAGCAGCAGGCCGTCGTGCAACTCCTCCTCGCGCAGCACCTGTGTGGCAAAGCGGTGCAGCCGCGTGCGTGCGGCGAGCAGCGCCGTCACGACGACGGCCGCCGGCGAGCCCAGCAGGGGCGCCGTCACGCACAGCGCGCCGATCAGGTAGGTGACGAGCAGGGCGATCTCCGTCGTCAGCCCGGGATCGCGGCCCCGGCTGCGCAGATGCGCGCTGGCGGCCAGCGCCGTGATGGCCAGCGCGCCCACCGCCAGCAGCCCCGGCGCCTGCAAGGCCTGGCACAGCGCACCGGCCAGCGCGGCCAGCGTGAAGGTGCGCAGGCCGGCCGGTTCGCGGTGCGGCCCGCGCTTCTTGTGGCGCTCACGCTCCAGGCCGATCAGCAGGCCGCTGCCCAGTGCGGCGGCCAGCCCGACGATCAGGTCAGCCGGGACGCCAAAAGCCTGGCCCAGACCGTCCATCACCAATCGACGGTCTCGCCGTGCTGCGGCACGCGCACGCGCAGGCCCAGCTCGTCCTGGATGCGGCAGCGCAGCGCGTCGGCGGCCGCCGGTTCGCCGTGCACGACGTAGACCTGCTCGGGCGGCCGAGGCAGCGCCCGCAGCCACTGCAGCAGGCCGTCGGCGTCGGCGTGGCCGGACAGGCCATCCAGGTGGCTGACCTCGGCGCTCACCGGCACCCAGCGGCCACGGATCTTGATCTCGCGCTCGCCCGCCACCATGCGCGCACCGCGCGTGCCACCGGCCTGGAAACCGGGGAAGGCGATGTGGTGGCGGGCCTGGGGCGCGAGCGTCTCGATGTAGTTCAGCACCCGCCCGCCGGTGGCCATGCCGCTGGCCGAGATGACGACGGCCGGCCGCGCGCGCGGCTGGGCCAGCGAGGCAGCGAGCTTGAGGCTCTGGGCCTGCTTGGTGACGTAGTGGACGCGGTCGGTCAGGCTGCGCGCCTCGCTGGCCGAGATGCGCAGCAGCCGAGCGTGCTTGAGCGTGATCTCGGTGGCCTGCTCGGCCATGGGGCTGTCCAGCCAGATGGGCACGTCCAGCGGCAGCTCGCCGGCATTGCGCAGCCGCTGCAGCAGCAGCAACAGCGCCTGCGCGCGGCCGACGGCGAAGCTGGGCAGCAGCACCGAGCCGCCGCGCTTGAAGGTGGTGCGCAGGATCTGCGCCAGCCGCGCCTGCACGTCCTCGGCCGGGTGCAGGCGGTTGCCGTAGGTGGATTCGATCAGCACCACGTCGGCTGCGGGCGGCACTTGGGGCACGGGCATCAGCAGGTCGTTCACCCGGCCGATGTCGCCCGAGAACAGTAGGCTGCGGCCACCCTGGCTGACGTGGATGGAACTGGCGCCCAGCAGGTGGCCGGCGGGCGTGAAGCGCACCTCAGTGGCGCCGAGCCTGAGCTTGCCGTCGCGGGGCAGCGGCGCGAAGGCCTTCAGCGTCGCCTCGGCCTCGCGCACGCTGTACAGCGGCAAGGCTTTTTCGTGGTGGCTGGTGTGCTCGCGGTTGGCGCGGCGGGCGTCTTCCTCCTGCAGGTGGGCGCTGTCGCGCAGCAGCACGTCGCAGAGATCGCGGGTCGCCGAGGTCGTGTAGATGGGGCCCTTGAAGCCCTGGCGGCGCAGTGCGGGCAGGTAGCCGCAGTGATCCAGGTGGGCGTGGGACAGCAGCACCGCGTCGAGCTGCATGGCGGGTGCCCCGAGCGCGGCCCAGTTGCGCTCGCGCAGTTGTTTGTAGCCCTGGAACAGGCCGGCGTCGAGCAGCAGACGCTGCTCGCCGAGTGTGAGCAGATGGCGCGAGCCGGTGACGGTGTCGGCGGCGCCGAGGAAGGTCAGCTTCATGGGGCTCCCAGGGTTTGCATGGCGCCTGATTCAAGCACTTGCACGGGCGGGCCGCCTTGCGCGAGCGCAAGCCGCAGCGCACGTGCCACGCGGCCCGGCGTGATGGGCCGCCAGGGCCTGGGGATCAGGCCGGCGATGGGCCGCGCCAGTCGCAGTGACCAGGACTCGCCGCTGCGATGTGGCTGGTCCGGCCGCTCGCCATCCAGCAGCGAAGGCCGGGCGATGACGAGGCGTTCAAAGCCCAGCGCGATCAGCGCATCCTCGGCCTCGCCCTTGACCCGGTTGTAGAAGACGGCCGAGCGCGCATTCGCGCCCATGGCCGAGACCAGGCCGCAGCGCGTGGCGCCGGCCTCACGCGCAGCACGCGCGACGGCGACGACCGCGTCGAAGTCCACCGCGCGAAAGGCCTCTCGCGAGCCGGCCTGGGCCATGGTCGTGCCCAGCGCGATGTAGACGCTGCCGGGCGCGGGCAGGGCGGCGAAGCACTCGGGTCGGGCGTAGTCCACCGTCATCGCGCCCGGCTGCGGCCTGCGCACCAGAGCAATGGCCTCGGGCAGCTCGGCGCGCAGCGCCCGGCCCACAAGGCCGGTGGCGCCGGCAATCCAGCTCGGTTCGGGGGTGTGTGGCATGGCGGGCATTGTGGCGGCCGCCACCCAAGCGAGCGGGGCGGTCCGACCGATTGAGGACGGTGCGGGCAATCCCTGAAGCGGCCGGCCAACATGGCGCGAAGCCCCGGCCTAGAGTGCCCGGGCCGCATTGGCAGGTTTTCTCAAGGATGGTCGACATGAAAGCACTGATCGGGGCACTCGCCGTCACCACCGTGTTCGCCACCGCGCCGGCTGCGGCGGCGGGCGTGGACTATCTGCTGGAGATCGAGGGCATCAAGGGCGAGTCCAAAAGCACGGTGAAGGCCAGTGCCATCGATCTGCAGTCCTGGTCCTGGGGGCTGTCGTTGACCAGCTCCATCGGCGGCGTGGGCAAGGTCTCACTGCAGGACTTCCACTGGACACAGTACGTGGACTCGACGGCCCCCCAGTTGCTCGGCTGGTTCGGCAGCAACAACCTGGACCGTGACGTGACCCTGACCGCCACCCGCACCGACGCGAAAGCCGGCGACTTCTCGTTCTTCGAGATCGCCTTCGGGGACAGCTCGCCGTCCAGCTTCCTGCTTGGCGGCAGCGCCGGTGCCGGCACCGAGGGCCTGATGGTGCAGGCCAGCGTGCTGGTGACCTCGGCAACGATGAGCTACCGCACCTCACCGACGGCGGCCTGGACCACAGGCAGGTTCAGCGTCGCCGATGACCGGCTGCTCTTCAGCGGCGACCCCATCGTGCTGCAGGGCTACGCGCTGGCCGTGGCCGGCGTGGTGCCCGAACCGTCGACCTGGGCGCTGATGCTGGGCGGCCTGGCGCTGACCGGCTGTGCGGCCCTGCGCCGACGCCGGGGCTGAGCGGCCGATGATGAACGCGCCGGCGCTGCGCATCCGCCTCGCGCTGCCTGGGCGGCGCGTCGAGGTGGCGCACCCGGCGCCCACGGGGCCGGCGCGGCTCGATGAGTTGCTGCCCTTCATGTATGCGGTCGACGACGCAGCCATCGCCGTGGCGGTGGGGCAGGCGCGCAAGAGCGGTGCGAACGTGTCCTGCGCCAAGGGCTGCTCGGCCTGTTGCAAGCGCCAGCCGGTGCCGGTGACGCCGGCCGAGGCCCATGGCCTGGCGCGCCGCGTGCAGGCGCTGCCGCAGCCGCGCCGGGCCCGCGTCGAACAACGCTTCGCCGATGCCGTCGCGCAGTTGCGCGCGGCGGGCTTGTTCGACACCTTCATGCGCGACACGCCCATCGACGGCCCCGCGCAGGCGCGCGACGCCGCCACGGCCTACATGGCGCTGGGGCTGGTCTGCCCCTTCCTGGAGGACGACGCCTGCAGCATCCACGCGCAGCGGCCGTTTGTCTGCCGGCAGTACCTCGTCAGTTCGCCGCCGGCCCTGTGCGCCGACCCCTTGCAGCAGCCGGTCGCCGTGCTGGACATCCCGGTGCGGCCGGCTGGCGCGATGCTGGCCTTGACCCCGCCGCTCGGAGGCAAGCCGGCCTTTACCGTGCCGCTGGTGCTGGCGCTGGCCTATGCCGCGCGCCACGCCGACACACCACCGCGCAGCGACGATGCCCGCCAGACGCTGGCGCAGTGGCTGGACGGCTTGCTGCCTTCATGAACCCGCCGCCGCGTCTGCGGCCCGCAGCAAGGTCTCGCAGGCCTGCGCAAGCAGCGTCGACAGCCGTTGCTGCACCTCGGGTGGCTCACCCTGGAAGGCGTCTGGCCAGGCCAGCGCGTTGATGGTGGCCTGCAGCTGCGCGGCGGGCAGCTGCAGGCCGATCTGAGCCTGCCAGACGCGCAGCACTTCGTCGGCCAGCAACGACGCGGCCTGCGCCAAGTCGATCTGCAAGGCGGTCGTGCGCCGCCCCTGGCGGCGGTTGAACCATTCCGTGAGCCCGCTGCCGGCGACACCGCCGACGACGGCGCCGATCAGCGCCCCGGCGCCCAGCGTCAGCCCGCCTGCCGCCAGGTCCGCACCCAGGCCCGTGGCCGCGCCGCCCATGGCGCCGCCCAGCACCGAATTGCGCACGACGGGGCGCGGCCGCACCACCTGGTGCGGCCAGTCCTCAGCGGCCGATGGCGTCGTGCCGCTGGCGGCGTCCTGGCCGTACAGCTCGCACAGCTTCTCGGCCAGCAATTGCAATTGCTGCTCCACCGCCTTGCGCAGTTGCGCTTGCGGTTCGGCGCCTTCGGGCAGGTGCAAGGGCTGCAGGCACAGCGTGGTCAGGGCTTGCGCCATGAGCTGCCGGGCCTGGGCCTCGCGCTCGCGAACCGGTGTCTCCCAGGCTTCGAGCAGGCGTTGCCAGGCCGGCTGGCGGGCGGCCGGCCACAGCGTGCCCAGCGCGCGCAACTGGCGGCTCTGCGCCGGCCAGCCAGGCGTTGTGGCGGGCAGGCTGTCGGCGGCCACGCAGGCATCGAAGGTCGGCGTGGGGGCGGGGCTCGCGTTCAGCAGCGCCAGCGCACGGCCGCTCCAGGTGGCCGGCAGGGTTGCAGGTGCCGCGTCAGCCAGCGTCACCAGCAGGCGGTCGCCCTCCGGGCTGCTGAGCCGTTCGCCGGCCCGGCCCAGCAGGGTGCCGGCCAGGCGACGCTGCGGGTCGATCACCATCAGGCGCAGGTCGGCCGGCCCGCTGCCCACCTGCAAGGGCAGCGCGCGCGCCAGGCGCCAGCTGCGCCAGGCCGCGTGCAGCACCAGCAGCAGGCGCGGCAGCGCAACGAGCGCCACCGTCGCCGCCAGCAGATGCAGCCAGTCCGCGGCCAGCGCCTGGGGGCCTTGCAGCGCGGCGTGGCGCAGCGGGGCCACGTCGGGCACGGCCAGGCCGCTGAGCCAGGCGGCTGGGGCCAGCAGCACATCGGCCAGGCGCTGCACCTGGGCGGCGTCGAGGTAGGTGCTCTCCCAGCCGATCAGGATCTCCAGCCCGAGCGCACGCAGGTAGAGGCCGCCGATCAGCCCCAGGTTCAGCCCCAGCAGCGCCAGGTGCCACAGCAGCGCGCAACGCGCCGCCTGCAGCGGCAGGCTGAGCAGCCACCAGTGCGCCAGCGCTTGGTTTGCTCGGCCACGAGTGCCTGGCGTCAGCAGGCGTTGCCACAGGCGCAGCACCGGCCCTTCCTTGGCCTGCGGGTTCGGCCGCCTGAATGCCAGCACGAACAGCAGGCCGTAGGCCAGCAACTGCAGCGCCAGCACGCTCCACAGCGGCAGCGCCAGCAGGTTGAGTTGCTGGCCGCCCAGCCGGTCCAGCCCCAGGCCCAGCGCCAAGCCCACCACCAGGGCCGCCAACGCCCAGCTGCCCGACCACAGCGGCCGCGCCAGCAGTTCCGTCAGCCGGTCATCACGCTCGCCTAGGCGCCGCGCCGCGTGGCGCGCCCGTGCCAGGCGGAAGTCGGCGGCGGCACCCTCGGCCCGCGCCTGTTGCGTGGCCCAGCGGGCGTCGTCAGCGGACCAGAGCGCGCCCACCGCGTTGCTTTCGGCCCAGTCCAGCAGCGCCACGCGCCGTGCGGCTGCCTCGGGGGCCACGAAATCAGGTGTCAACGCTTCAATCCTCCAGCAGCGCCGCCAGCGCCTGCGCGTCCAGCGGGCTGGCCTGTTCGTGGCCTTCCAGCATGCCCTCGGCCAGGCCGCGCTTGTCGCGGTGCAGCTCGATGATGCGCTCCTCCACCGAGCCGGCCGTCACCAGCCGGTAGACGGTGACAGGTCTTGCCTGACCCATGCGGTGGGCACGGCCGGCGGCCTGGTCTTCGGCGGCGGGGTTCCACCAGGGGTCGACGATGAGCACGTAGTCGGCCATCGTCAGGTTCAGGCCGAAGCCGCCGGCCTTCAGGCTGATCAGGAAGACCTCGCCCTCGCCACGCTGGAAGGCGGCGACGCGCTTGGTCCGCTCGGCCTGGGGCGTGCTGCCGTCCAGGCGCTGGAAGGGCAGGGCCATCTGCGTCAGGCGCTCGCCCAGCAGGTCCAGGTAGTCGGTGAACTGGCTGAAGACGAGGGCCTTGTGGCCGCCGTCGACCAGCTCGCGCACGATGCGTTCGAAATCGGCCATCTTGGCGCCCACCAGGCCCAGCTCGGGCGACACCAGGCGCGGGTCGCAGGCGGCGCGGCGCAGACGCATCAGCTCGGCCAGCACCTGCATGGGCGCGGCGCGTTCGTTGCCTGCGGCGGCCGCGGCCACGGCGGCCTGCGCATCGCGGCGCAGAGCTTCGAGGAAGTGGCGCTCGGCCTCGCTGGGCTCCACACGGTGGACGATCTCGGTGCGCGGGGGCAGGTCTTGCAGCACCTGCGCCTTGGTCCGGCGCAGCAGGAAGGGCGCGACGATGCGGCGCAGCCGGGCGCGGGCCGGCGCGTCCTGCTGGCGCTCGATGGGGCCGGCAAAGCGCTCGTTGAACTGCTGCGGCGTGCCCAGCAGGCCCGGGTTGATGAGATTCATGATGGACCACAGATCGGCCAGCCGGTTCTCCACCGGCGTGCCGGACAAGGCCAGGCGGAAGTCCGCATCGAACTCGGCGACCGACTTGGCGCGCTTGGTGGTCGCGTTCTTCAGCGCCTGGGCCTCGTCCAGCACCAGCGTGGCCCAGCGGCGCGCGGCGAAGCCGTCGGCATCGATCTGCGCCAGCGCGTAGCTGGCGACGATGACATCGCCCGGGCCGGCGGCGGCCAGCATGGCGCTGCGGTCAGTGGCTTGGGCGTAGACCTGCACGGTCAGGCCGGGCGCAAACGCGGCGCACTCGGCCGCCCAGTTGCCACAGACCGACGTGGGCGCCAGCACCAGGGCCGGGCCCTGCGCGCTGCGCTCGATCAGCAGCGCCAGCGTCTGCACGGTCTTGCCCAGGCCCATGTCGTCGGCCAGGCAGGCGCCGAAGCCGGCGGCGGCCAGGCGGCTCATCCAGGCGTAGCCCTCGGCCTGGTAGGCACGCAGCTCGGCGCGCAGTGATTTGGGCGTCTGCGGCTGCAGCGCGGCGGCGGCACCGAGCTGGTCCACGCGCGCCCGCCAGGCCTTGTCGCCGCCCAGGTTGACCCCGGCCAGGCCCTGGTCCAGCCAGGCGGCGCTGGCGTGGGGCAGTTGCAGCTCGCCCTTCTTCGTCTGGGCGAGCGAATCCAGGTCGCGCAGCTGTTGGCGCAACTGCTCGGACAGCGCCAGGTAGTGCCCCTCGGCCATGCGCACGAAGCGGCTCTTGCTGGCGCGGCTGAGCGACAGCAGCTCCTGCAGGCTGACGACGCGGCCTTCTTCGACCTGCACCTCGCCGGTCACGCCCAGCCAGTCGCGGCTGCTGCTGACCTGGATCTGCACGGCCTCCGCCGCTACCGCCAGCACGCGCACTGGCTTGCCCTTGGGCCAGTCCAGCGCGGCGATTGCGGCCAGGCCGGGCAGGCGCTCGACGGCGGCGAGCGCTTCTTCAGCATCGGCCAGCAGCCAGGGCTGGTCGGGCGGCTGCTCGGGGTCAAGGAAGGGCAGGGCCTCGATGACGGCGGCGCGGTGACCGGCCTCGGCACCCAGGTCGCGCTCGGTGGCCAGGCTCACGCCCTCGTGCAGGCACATCAGCCGCGCGCGGCCCAGGCCAGGCGTGACGGCGGGGCCGAAGTCGCCAAAAGGCTGGGCCACCAGCAGCAGCTGCAGGCCCTCGCCCTGCGGCGTGAGGCGGGCATGCAGGCGGCTGTCGCCTGTCACGCGCTGGCCGGCATCGGCGTCGCTGTGCAGCTGGAAGTGGCCGGTCAACACCTGCAGCGCCGCGCCCAGCTCGGCGGTGGCGTTGGCCGGCACCTTCCAGCCCTGGCTGACCAGCTCGGCGACGCGACGCTGCGTGGGCGTGATGCGGATCAAGCGCGCCCGGCCGGGCCCCTCGCGCAGCACGCGCTGGGTGTTGCGGCGCTCGCGCTCGGCGTCGGCCTGGGCGCCAAAGAGCATGCCGGCGTGTGGCGGCTCGGCAGCAACCAGCGGCGGGTGCAGGTGGAACTCGAAGGCGTCGTTCGGCGATGTGCCCACGCGGCGGACTTCCAGCTCCGGCAGGCCCTCGGCAAGCTCGACCCACTGGCCCGGCGCGTCGGCAAACATCAGGTGCGGGTGGCCGATCAGCGCGACCAGGGCCTGGCTCACGTCCAGGCGCAGGTCATGCACGCCGGCCCAGGCATCGCGCTCGATGTGGCGCAGCACCAGGTTGTCGCGGCTGCGCTGGGCGCCCTGCTTCTTCAGCTTGGCCAGCGTCACGGCCTTGAACTTGGTGAGGCCGCGCGCGCTGGTGGTGATCTCCAGCGGCTCCAGCGTGTGCACGCGACCGGCGGCGTCCAGGCTGAGCTGCCAGGCCAGCTCGGGCTTGGTCGCGGCGCCGGCGGGCTTGCCGTCGTCGCTGAGGGCGGCGATGGCCGCGAGCGCGTCCTGCCAGGCCTGGCGCGGCTGGCCCAGGAAGTTGGCGATGCGGGTCGGGCCCGCGCCACCCAGCTCCAGGCGCTGCAGAGCGGCGCGCAGGTGGTCGGCCAGCAGTGCCTGATCAGGGCCCAGGCCGGCGAGCAGGTGTTGCGCGAGCGCGGGCGTCCAGCCCGGCGCGGGCTTGCCCAGCCAGGCGGCGAGCAGCAGACAGTCCACTTGCTCGGCATCGCCCGGCGCGCCGGGATGGAAGGCGGCTTCCAGGAAGCTGTCCTCGCCCAGCTTCACGCCGATGCCATGCGCCCACAGCCCCCAGGCCTCGTAGGCCGTCGGGCTGCGGCTGCCGGACTCGGCAATGGCGTACTTGCGCGCCTGCGCCCAGGCCTTGGGATCGTCCTGGGCCAGCAGGCTCAGCAGGTACAGGCGCGCGGTGTCCAGCGACAGCGCGTTGCGGCGGCTGCGGCTGGCCGTGTGAATGGCCTTGATGGTGGCCTCGAAGCCGGCGCTGGCCTCGGCCCAGCGGCCGTCGACGAGGGCGCGCGTGGCCGCCAGCAGCGTCACGCCGGGACCGGCCAGGCCGCGCAGATGTTGCTCGGCACTGTCCAGCTGCAAGGCCAGCATGTCGGCCTCGGCCAGGCGGGCGCGCATGGGGATGCTGAGGGGCTGGGCGGTGGTCTGCAGCCAGGTGCGCAGTTCGGCGCGTACCGGATGACCGGCCGGCAGCACGTCCAGCAACTGGCCCAACAGGCCGTCGCGCAGGTCGGCGTCGATCTGGCCCAGCAACTGCGGGCACCAGGGATCGACCAGCGCCTGCACGGCCAGCATGGGGCTGGACAGCTCCTGCAGACGCGTGGTGAGCAGCTCGTGGAACTCGGCCGCCGGCATGCCCGAATAAATCATCAGCCGCAGCACCGTGCGCATCTCCTCGGGGCCGCGGAAGTTGACCCAGCCGATGGGGTCCTGCCAGTCGCCCCGGCCGGAGCCCGACAGCCACAGGCGCTGGCGCCAGTAGCGCTCGTGGCCGGGCGCGGCGAGCAGGGTCTGCAGGCGTTCGACGTGGTCGGCCAGCGTGACGCGCGTGCCCTTGCCGTGCAGCCCGTCGGCGCGGCCCTGCGCGACGAGGGCTTGCAGGCCGTCGCGGGTGGCGTAGTGGTCGAAGGTCTCGCCATTGGCGCGCTCGCGGCCGGTCAGCGACAGCCATTGCATGACGGTGTTGATGCTGGCCGTGCCGCCCAGCAGCAGCAGGGCGTCGAGCAGCGTCTGCAGGTCGGCCTCGGGCAGGGCGGCGGGTGTGGCGAGCTGCTCGGTCCGCTGGGCCGCTGCGGCCGTGCGGCCTCGGCGCAGCATCTCTTCGGCGGTGACGACGCTGCCATCTGGCAGCTGGAACTTGAGTGAGTTGTCGAGCGGGGAACGGGCCATGGGGCGGGATTAGATCAGCCCCTCTTGAGGAGCCGGGGTTGGCAGCGCCCGTGTTTCAACGGTAGCGGCAAGCGGCACCCGCCTGCTGCAATTGAAACCATCGCTCGCCTGCGGGGAACGGCATTGATACCGCCGATCCAGACACTGATCTGCATCGCGACACGTCGTCGTGAACCTTTGCAAACCCTAAGGGAGATCGCCATGTCTTTGCGTCACATCCTCATCGGCGCGGTCGCGCTGGCCTGCAGCGCCGCCGCTCAGGCAGGCCTCGTCAGCTACAGCTTCGTCGCCGTTGGCTTTGACGCGGCGGCCGGCGGAACGCTGACGGGCAGCCTGGTCGTGGACATGGACGCCGCCGACTCGGATGCGCAGCTCACGCGCGGCGCCTACGACAGCGGCGCCAAGCTGTCGGGCAGCGTGTCGGGCGGCGTGCAGGACGGCAAGGCGTACTCGAACGAGAACAAGCGGATCTTTGTCGACGCGGATATGGACAGCATCTACAGCTTCATCGACCTGAACGACCCATGGCCGGTTTTCCAGCTGTCGTTGCAGGCCGCACCGGGCGTCGATGCGCTGACGACGGGCGCCATGCCTTACCTGTATCTGGAGGACTTCCCGGCTCGTCACGAAATCCGCTTCCAGATGCCCGGCGAGGCTCAGTACCGCTACGAAATCACCTCGTTGACGAGCAGGGACCTGCCACCCCGCGATGGTGCGCATGAGCTGCCGCTGCCGGGTACGGCGCCGCTGGTCATGGCGGGCCTGCTGGGCCTCGGCTGGGCCAGGCGCCGGGCCGCCACGCAGCTGCCTTGAGGGCCAGCTGCCGATGTGCGAGCCCTGAGCCGCAGCGGCGGTCGCCCAGCAAAAACGGCCTGCCCCGTGAGGGACAGGCCGTGAGCGCGGAAGGCGCTGGCTCAGCGCTTCGGCTGCGTCAGACGCGGGCCGTTGTTGTGGCGCGGGGCGCCGCCGTTGTTGCCGCGTGCGGGCTGGGCGCCGGCAGCGCGGGGGGCGTGCTCGGCATGCGGCTTGGGCGCCGTCCGCGCGCCGCCGACGCCGGTGTGGCCACCAGGCTTGCCGCCCGGGCGTCCCTGGCCGTCACGGCCACCGTCGCGCTGGCCACCACGGCTGTCGCCGCCACGGCCGCCACCGCCGCCGCCGCCACGACCACCACGGCCATTGGCGCCTGCCGGCGGGTTGGGGTTGCGGCCCCGGCTGCCGTTGGGGTTCAGCACGGTGCGGCCCAGCACGATGGGTTCGGCGCGCTCGTTGGGATCGGGGGCGAAGCCGGCCACGATCTCCTTGGGGATCTCGCGCTTGATGAGGCGCTCGATGTCCTTCAGGAAGCCGTTCTCGTCCACGCAGACCAGGCTGACCGCCTCGCCCTGGGCGCCGGCACGGCCCGTGCGGCCGATGCGGTGCACATAGTCCTCGGCCACGTTGGGCAGCTCGAAGTTGACGACGTGGGGCAGCTGGTCAATGTCGATGCCGCGGGCCGCGATGTCGGTCGCCACCAGGCAGGTCAGGTCGCCGGCCTTGAAGTCGGCCAGCGCCTTGGTGCGGGCACCCTGGCTCTTGTTGCCGTGGATGGCCATGGCGCTGATGCCCTGGTCATTCAGATAGTCGGTCAGGCGGTTGGCGCCGTGCTTCATGCGCGTGAAGATCAGCACCTGGTGCCAGGGCTGGCCGTCGACGCCACCCTTGATCAGGTGGGCCAGCAACTCCTTCTTGCGCTCGCGGCCGACCGGGTGGACCTTCTGCGCGATGGCGTCGTTGGTCTGGTTGCGGCGGGCCACTTCGATCAGCGCGGGGGCGTTGAGCAGCTTGTCGGCGAGGTTCTTGATCTCGTCGCTGAAGGTGGCGCTGAACAGCAGCGACTGCTTCTTGGCCGGCAGCAGGGCCAGCACCTTCTTGATGTCGTGCACGAAGCCCATGTCGAGCATGCGGTCGGCTTCGTCGAGCACCAGGATCTGCACCTGCGACAGGTCCAGCGTGCCTTGCTGCGCGTGGTCCAGCAGGCGGCCGGGCGTGGCGACGAGGATGTCGACGCCGTCGCGCAGCTTGTTGATCTGCGGCTGCATGCCGACGCCACCGAACATGACCATGCTCTTGAGCGGCAGGTACTTGCCGTAGGTCTGCACGCTTTCCTCGACCTGGGCAGCCAGCTCGCGGGTGGGCGTCAGCACGAGGGCGCGGATGGCGATCTTGCCGCGCTTGTTCAGCACCTTCTCGCCAGTGGACAGGCGGTGCAGCAGCGGCAACGTGAAACCGGCGGTCTTGCCGGTGCCTGTCTGGGCGCCGGCCAGCAGGTCACCACCGTTGAGGACGGCGGGAATGGCCTGGGCCTGGATGGGGGTGGGGGTCGTGTAGCCCGCGTCGGCAATGGCGCGCAGCAGGGGCTCGGCGAGGCCGAGAGTTTCGAAGGTCATCGAGTTGGGGAGTGAGCACGCCTGTTCGCATCGGCTGCCGTTGCAACGGGGAGTCGCAACCAGTCTTCGGGCAGCCGGGCGGCGTGCAGGGGCTGAAAAGAGAACGCCGCGCAAGACTGAGAATCGCGGCGGATGGCCGGCATTCTACGGGGCGGAAACCTTGACCCAGTCGACGCTGAGCCAATTGGCCGGGGAATGCGGCACGGAGATGCCCGCCTTCATTGCCCAGGGGATGACTTGCCGGTGCAGCGGGATCAGGTTGACCTGCTCGCGGTAGGCCTGCAGTGCGGCCTTGACGAGGGGCTGGCGCTTGGTCGGGTCGGTCTCGATGCTGGACGCGGCGGCGAGCGCGTCGCCCTTGGCGTTGATGATGCCGCTGTAGTTGGCGACGCCCACGCCTTGCTCGCCGCGATTGCGCAGCACGGGGGTCAGCATGACCTCGGCGTCGACGGTGCCGCCGCCCCAGCCGGCCAGGTACAGGCTGGTGTCGTGCTTCTCGACCTTGGGGAAGAAGAGGGTGCGCGGCATGGCATTGACGCGCACCTTGACCTTCAACTGCGCCCACATGCTGGCCACGGCAACGCAGAGCTTTTCGTCGTTGATGTAGCGGTTGTTGGGGCAGTCCATCGTCACGTCGAAGCCGTTGGCGTAGCCCGCCTCGGCCATCAGCTTCTTCGCGGCGGCCAGGTCATAGGGCAGGCGCGTTTCCAGCGCGGGGTCGTTGTAGCCGCCCAGCGGCGACGGCGTCAGCCCGCCGGTCGGGGCCGAGTAGCCCGCCATCAACTTGGTCTTGATGGCCTGGATGTCGATGGCCTGGTATAGCGCCCGACGCACACGGATGTCCTTGAACGGGTTCTTGCCGTCGGGCGACTTGCCGTGCAGCAGCGTGTCACGGGTCTGGTCCATGCCGAGAAAGACGAGGCGGTTCTCCAGGCCGTCGACGACCTTGAGCCCGGCCGTGCGGCGCAGCCGCTCGATGTCGCGCGAGGGCGGGTCCAGCACGAAGTCGATCTCGCCGGTGATCAGCGCGGCGGTACGAGTGGCGTCGTTGCTGACGGGCGTGAAACTGAACTGCTGGACATTGCCCTCGAACTGGCCCCACCAGTTCGGGTTGCGCTTGTAGGTGGTCCGCACGCCGGGCTGGCGGCTGACGAGCATGAAGGGCCCGGTGCCGTTGGCATTCAGGTTGGCGTGGCTGTCCTCGCCCTCCTTGAAGTTCAGTGGGCGCGTGACGCGGTTCTGTTCGCACCAGCGCTTGTTCATGATGAGCAGGTTCATCAGGTGCTCGCCGAAGATGGGATTGGGCTTGGGCAGCACGAACTCGACCGTCAGCGGGTCGATGGCCTTCGGGATGCCCACCGCATTGGCATAGACACGGAACGGCGAGTTCGGGTCGCGCAGGCGCTGCATCGAGAACACCACGTCCTCGGCGCTGAACGGGCTGCCGTCGTGGAACTTGACCCCGGCGCGCAGCTTCACGCGCCACAGCAGCGGGTTGACTTGCGTCCACTCGGTGGCCAGCGACGGCACCAGGCTCTGGTCCTTCGCGCGGCGCAGCAGGAACTCGTAGACCTGGTTGTTCAGCGAGGTCGTCAGCAGCTCGTTCTGCGAGTGCGGGTCCAGGGTCTGCAAGTCGCCCTGGGCGGCCCATCGCAGGGACTGGGCCTGGGCGAGGCTGGTGGCGAGAACGAGCAAGGCGGCGAAAAGACGGTGCATCTGGCTTCCTCAAATCCGGGCTCGGCGACAATAGCAGGCAACGCAGGCCTCTCCCGGGGCCTGCCGCCATTTCAGCTTCACAGGATTGCCCCATGGCCCAGTACGTCTTCAGCATGAACCGCGTCAACAAGACGGTTCCCCCCAAGCGCCACATCCTCAAGGACATCTCGCTGTCCTTCTTCCCCGGCGCCAAGATCGGCGTGCTGGGCGTGAACGGCTCGGGCAAGTCGACCATCCTGAAGATCATGGCCGGCGTCGACAAGGAGTACGAGGGCGAGGCCATCCCGATGCCGGGCATCAAGATCGGCTACCTGGAGCAGGAGCCGCGCCTGAACGCCGACCAGACCGTGCGCGAGGCCGTCGAAGAGGGCATCGGCGGCGTGCTGGCGGCCAAGAAGCGCCTGGACGAGGTCTACGCGGCCTATGCCGAGCCCGACGCTGACTTCGACGCGCTGGCCGCCGAGCAGGGCGAGCTGGAATCCATCATTGCCGCCGCCGGCTCCGAAAACACCGACCTGCAGCTCGAAATGGCTGCCGATGCGCTGAACCTGCCGCCGTGGGACGCCGTCATCGGCGTGCTGTCCGGCGGTGAGAAGCGCCGCGTGGCGCTGTGCCGCCTGCTGCTGAGCAAGCCCGACATGCTGCTGCTGGACGAACCCACCAACCACTTGGACGCCGAGTCAGTCGAGTGGCTGGAGCAGTTCCTGCAGCGCTTCCCCGGCACCGTGGTGGCCATCACCCACGATCGCTACTTCCTGGACAACGCGGCCGAGTGGATTCTCGAACTCGACCGCGGCCACGGCATCCCGTGGAAGGGCAACTACTCCGACTGGCTGGACCAGAAGGAAAAGCGCCTGGAAGGCGAGCAGAAGAGCGAAGACGCCCGCGCCAAGGCGATGAAGGAAGAGCTGAAGTGGGTGCGCTCCAACGCCAAGGGCCGCCAGGCCAAGAGCAAGGCGCGCCTGGCCCGCTTCGAGGAACTGAGCGACACCGACTACCAAAAGCGCAACGAGACCAACGAGATCTTTATCCCCGTGGCCGAGCGCCTGGGCAATGAAGTCATCGAGTTCGAGAACGTCAGCAAGAGCTTCGGCGACCGCGTGCTGATCGACAACCTGTCGTTCAAGGTGCCGGCCGGCGCCATCGTCGGCATCATTGGCCCCAACGGCGCTGGCAAGTCGACGCTGTTCCGCATGCTGCAAGGCGTGGAGCAGCCGGACAGCGGCACGGTCAAGATCGGCAAGACGGCCAAGATGGCGTTTGTGGACCAGAGCCGTGAGGCCATGGACGCCGACAAGACCGTGTGGCAGGACGTCTCCGGCGGCCTGGACAACATCACGGTCGGCAAGTTCGTCATGCCCAGCCGCGCGTATCTGGGTCGCTTCAACTTCAAGGGCAACGACCAGCAGAAGCTGGTCGGCTCGCTGTCCGGCGGTGAGCGCGGGCGCCTGCACCTGGCCAAGACGCTGGCGCAGGGCGGCAACGTGCTTATGCTGGACGAACCGTCCAACGACCTGGACGTGGAAACGCTGCGCGCGCTGGAAGAGGCGCTGCTGGAGTTCGCCGGCTCGGCCATGGTCATCAGCCATGACCGCTGGTTCCTGGACCGCATCTGCACCCACATCCTGGCCTGCGAAGGCAACTCCCAGTGGTTCTTCTACGACGGCAACTTCCATGAGTACGAAGCCGACAAGAAGAAGCGCCTGGGCGAGGAAGGCGCGCGCCCGAAGCGCATGCGCTTCAAGCCGATCAAGTGAGGGGCTTGGCACCCCCACGCGCCTGCGTACAGGTGCTGCCCCCCGAGGGGGCGCGAACCTGCTTGGGGCGGCCCGGCGCTCGGTTCAGGTAAGGCAGGGCGGACAACGGGACACAGTTCTTTACCCCCGCCCCAAACATCGCATACAGGGGCCTTGGAAGATGAGCTCACCCCATCTTCTTCCAGGAGACCTCTGATGAAAGCCTTCCAGATCCAGAACCTGCTGCGCGTCGGCACCGTCGCTGCGGCGCTTGCCCTGGGTGGCGTTGCTGCCCATGCCGGCGGCCATGGCGGCCATCACAAGGGCGGCCACGCCGCGATGGCGGATGGCGGCATGTTCGGTGCGCGCATGGGTCACATGCTGGAGATCGTCAACGCGACGGACGCGCAGCGCAGCCAGATCCAGGCCATCTTCAAGGCCGCGCGCCAGGACCTCTCCGGCCAGCGTGAAGCCGGCAAGAAGCTGCACCAGCAACTCGCCACGCTCTACACCGCCACCAACATCGACGCCGCCGCCATCGAGTCGGTGCGCGCCCAGATGAGCGCCCAGCGCGAAGCCGCCGCCAAGCGCATGAGCCAGGCCAGCATCGAGGCCGCCCGCGTGCTGACGCCCGAGCAGCGCGCCAGGATCGGCGAGGTCATGAAGAAGCGCATGGCCCGCCACGCTGACCGCCGCGCCGGTTGATGCAACTGCGGCGAGGAGTTCTGCGATGCTTGCGCCTCAAGCCACCGGTGCCGCCGCGCGCCGGCTTCCTTCCCTCTCGCCTGCCATGCCGATGAGTGCCCGACTGCTGTTGATCGACGACGACGCCCGCCTCACCGGCATGGTGGGCGACTACCTCCGCGCTGCCGGCTTCGAGGTCAGCACCGCCGGCACGCTGGCGCAGGCGCGCGAGGCGCTGGCGCATGGCCGCTACGAACTGCTGGTGCTGGACCTGATGCTGCCCGACGGCGACGGGCTGGACTTCTGCCGCTGGCTGCGCGGCGACGCGCGCTGGCGCCACCAGCCGGTGCTGATGCTGTCGGCCCGTGGCGAGCCCATGGACCGCATCCTCGGCCTGGAGCTGGGTGCCGACGACTACCTCGCCAAGCCCTTTGAGCCGCGCGAGCTGCAGGCCCGCATCAAGGCCTTGCTGCGCCGGCTGGAGCCCAAGCTGGACGGCGACGAGGTGCTGCGCTTCGGTCGCCTGGAGATCGACCTGGCCGCCCGCGTGGCGCGCCTGGACGGCAAGATCTGCGACCTGACCAGCCACCAGTTCGACCTGCTCGTCGTGCTGGCGCAAAGCCCCGGCCGCGTGCTGAGCCGTGACCAGATCATGGACGCGCTGAAGGGCCACCCGCTGGAGGCCTTCGACCGCTCCATCGACGTGCACATCTCGCGCATCCGCGCCGTCATCGAGGACGACGCGAAGAACCCGCGCCGCGTGTTGACGGTGCGCGGCGCCGGCTACGTCTTTGCCCGCAAGCAGGACGCCGACGCGGACAACGCTTGAAGAGTCTCTACGTCCGCATCTACCTGACGCTGGTGGCGCTGCTGCTGGCGTTCGCCTTCGGCTCGGCCTGGCTGTTCCAGCGCCACATCGAGCAGGAACGCGGCAACGTCGAGATCGCGGCCAACGAGCGGTTGAACGCGATCGCGGAGCTGCTGCGGCTGGCGCTGCCGCCGGCCACCGCCTCCCGCGCTCAGCAGGCCGAGGCGTTCAAGGAGTGGGGCGGTCGGCTGCGCATGCCGCTGGCTTTGGAAGACGATCAACAGGGACGCATCGCTGCGACCGCAGCCTTCCTGCGGCGCGTGGACGATCCCGGCTCCGTCGTCGTGCGTGCCAGCCTGGGCGATGGCCGCAGCCTGGATCTCGTGCGCACCATTCGCCCCCCGGCGGGGCCACCCGGCGCGCCAGGCGCCAGCGGTCCCCAAGGTCAGGGTGGCCAGCGCGCGCCCGCTGCCGCCGTGCGGCCCCAGCGCGCCGACGAGGGCCTGTGGAGCGGGCCCTGGACCGTGCGCGCCGGCGCGCCGGGGGCGCCGCAGGTCTCCACGCTGGCCATCGTGCTGGTGCTGCTGTTCGTGGGCGTCGCGGTGGGGGCTTATCCGGTCGTGCGCCGGCTGACGCGGCGATTGGAGGCGCTCAAGCGCGGCGTGGAGCGCTTCGGCGCGGGCCAGCTCCATCTGCGCGTGGACGACGGCGGCCGTGACGAGGTGGCCGCGCTGGCCGCCAGCTTCAACCAGGCGGCCGGCCGCATCGAGACGCTGTTGCGCTCGCACCAGACGCTGCTGGCCAATGCCAGCCACGAACTGCGCTCGCCGCTGGCGCGGCTGAAGATGGCTTTTGCCATGCTGGACGAGGCCACGCCGGCCCAGCGCGAGAAGCTGGCCCGCGAGATCGACGTCAACATCGCCGAGCTGGACGCGCTCGTCGAGGAGGTGTTGCTGGCCAGCCGGCTGGAGGCCGGCAGCGGCGTGGGCGACACCGAGGTGGTGGAACTGCTGGCGCTGGCCGCCGAGGAGGCTGCGCGGACCGAGGTGGCTTTCGAGCCGGAGACCGACGCCGCGCCCGTGAACGGTCAGGAGCGGCTGTTGCGCCGGGCGCTGCGCAACCTGTTGGAAAACGCGCGGCGCTACGGTGGCCCCGACGTGACGCTGGGCTTGCGGCCGGTGGCGGGTGGCTACGAGCTGGTCGTTGCCGACCGCGGCCCCGGTGTGCCGGCGGAACTGCGCGAGCGCATCTTCGAGCCCTTCTACCGCCTGCCCGGCCATGCCGAGATGGCGGGCGGCGTGGGCCTGGGGCTGAGCCTGGTCAAGCAGATCGCCGAGCGCCACGGCGGCAGCGTGCGCTGCCTGGCGCGCGAGGGCGGCGGCAGCCGCTTCGTGATCTTCCTGCCGGCCGCGAAAACCTAACGGTTCTCGTCGAAGACTTTCCTCAGCAGCAGGCTGAGCAGCAAGGCCGCCGCGATCAGGCCGGCCGTCGCGGCCTGCCAGAAGCCCACCGCGCCGTTGCCGTTGGCACCAAACGCCAGGAAGTAGCCGCCGCCCAGCCCGAAGCCCCACAGCGCGATGACGTAGATGACCATCGGCAACGTGGCGACCTGGTAGGCGCGCAGTACATGGGCCGCCACCGTCTGCAGCGCGTCGCCGAGGTGGAAGAACCACACCCACACCAGCAACGGCAGCGCCGCGGCTGCAGCCTCGGGGTTGGACGTGTACAGCGCCACGATGGGCTCTCGCGCCAGCGCGACGACGGCGCCCACCGTCGCTGCCACGAGCGCGCCCAGCACCATGGCATGCCGGCCGACGATGCGCGCCTCGCGCTTCTGGCCCGCGCCCAGGTGCTGGGCCACCAGCGTCAGGGCGGCCATGGCCAGCGCCAGCGAGATCATGAACATCATCGCGACGAGGTTGACGGCGATCTGGTGGCCGGCCACCGGCGTGGCGCCCAGCCGGGCGATGAAGAAGGCCATGAAGGTGAAGCCGGTCACCTCGACCAGGATGGAGCCGCCCATCGGCAGGCCCAGGCGCACCAGACCGGCCAGTTGCTGCCAGTCGGGCCGCGTCTGCCACAGTTGCGGGATGGTGAAGGGCAGGTAGAAGGCGTCGCGGCGCAGCAGCACCAGCGCGACCAGCGCCTGGCCGATCATCGCGATGGCCGTGGCCCAGCCGCAGCCGGCCACGCCCATGGCAGGAATGGGCCCCCAGCCGAACACGAGCACGGCGTTCAGCGGCACCTTGGCCGCGAGGCCCGTCAGCTGCATGGCCATGACCGCCTTGGGCCGGCTCACGGCCGTCGAGAAGCCGCGGAAGGCGGTGAAGAGCAGGGCGGCCGGCAGCGCGAACGCCTCCGGGCGCGTGTAGGCGCGGACCTTGTCGGCCTGCGTCGCGTCGAGCTGTGCCAGCCAGATGAAGGGCTCGGGGAACCACAGCGCCAGGCAGCCCGGCACGCACAGCAGCACCGACAACCACTGCGCCTGCACAAAGGTCTGGCCGGCGCCGGGCAGGTCGTCGGCGCCGAACTGCCGGCCGGCGATCGGGCCGACGGCGAGCACGACGCCCATCAGGCCGACAAAGATGGTCACGTAGACGGCCGAGCCGACCGCCAGCGCGGCCAGGTCCTCGGGGCCGACGCGGCCCAACATCAGCGTGTCGATGGTGCTGAACATCATCACGGCCACCTGGCCGACCAGGACCGGCCAGGCCAGCGGCACGAGGCGGCGGACGCTGTCGACGAATCTGGTCCTGTTCATCGGGTGACCCGTTCCGCGTAGCGGTTGAAGCGCCAGGCGGTTCCTTCGTGCGTGATGCGATGCCAGACGACGCGCTTCTCGAACGGGTCCAGCGCGGGCCAGTGCTGCACTTCGTCGAAGGTCCGGCCACAGCCCTTGCAGATCGCGTCGCCCTGGGCCGTGGAGCAGATCGCGATGCAGGGCGAGTCGGGCGTCGTGGCGTACCAGGCGAACCAGGCGTCCAGCGCCATGTCGCTCAGGGATTCGACATCCAGCTCGGTGGCGCGGTGCCAGGCGAGCAGCGCGTAGGCCGTGGCCAAGGCGCGCACCTCGGGCGCGGCGCTGATGCCATCGGACGACGGCGAACGCTCGCGCCACCAGTTGATGGCGGCTTCGAGGTCGGTGACGTGAATCGTCGAACTCAAACGACCAACCCCATCGCCCCGCGCACCTCGCGCAGCGTCTTGCGCGCGACGGCACGGGCGCGCTCCGTGCCGACCTCCAGCGTCCATTGCAGCTGCTGCGGGTCCAGCGCTGCGGCCCGCTCGCGCCAGGGCGCCTGCTCGCGCTGGATGGCTTCGATCAGCGGCTGCTTGCAGTCCAGGCAGCCGATGCCGGCCGTGCGGCAGCCGGTGTCGCAGGCGGCGCGGGTGGCTTCGTCGGTGTAGATCTGGTGCAGCGGCCAGACCGGGCAGCGCGCCGGGTCGCCAGCATCGGTGCGGCGCACGCGCTGAGGGTCGGTCGGCATCGTGCGGATCTTGGTTGCCGTCACCTCGGGCGCGTCGCGCATGGCGATGGCGTTGTCCCCGCTCTTGCTCATCTTCTGGCCGTCAAGACCTGGCACGCGGGCGGTCTCGGTCAGCAGCGCCTGGGGTTCGACGAAGACAGGTTGGTAGAGCCGATTGAAGCGCCGGGCGACCTCGCGGGTCACCTCGACATGGGCCGCCTGGTCCTCCCCCACCGGCACACCGGCCGGCTTGTAGAGCAGGATGTCGGCCGCCTGCAGCAGCGGGTAGCCGAGGAAGCCGTAGGTGGCCAGCTCGGGGTCGGCGGCGATCTGGTCCTTGTAGCTGGGCATGCGCGCCAGCCAGCTGGACGGCGTACACATCGCCAGCAGCGTGAACAGCTCGGCGTGCTCGGGCATGCGGCTTTGCAGGAAGAGGGTGCAGCGCTCGGGGTCGATGCCAGCGGCCAGCCAGTCGGTGACCATTTCGTAGGCATGCCGCCCCAGCGTCTCACCGCTGGGGCGCTGCGTCGTCAACGCATGCCAGTCGGCGACGAAGAAGAAGCAGTCGTGGCTGTCCTGCAGCTTGACCCAGTTCTTGAGGGCGCCGTGGTAGTGGCCGAGATGGAGTGCGCCTGTTGGGCGCATGCCCGACAGGATTCGCTGGCGGGTGAGGACGGGTGACGTCATGGGGCGCGGATTGTCGTTCACCCGCCGTGCCCTGCCGAAGGGCAGGGGTGGTGTCCTTACACTGCCGGCCCATGAAACGACTGGTGATCTTGATTTCGGGGCGGGGCTCCAACATGGAGGCCATCGTCAAGGCCTGCGCGGCCGAGGGCTGGCCGGCCGAGGTGGCCGCCGTCATCAGCAACCGGCCCGACGCGGGCGGGCTGCTGTTCGCCGCCGAACGCGGCATCGCCACGGCGGTCGTCGACCACAAGGCCTACGCCAGCCGCGAGGATTTCGACGCCGAGCTGGCCCGCGTCATCGACAGCTTTGCGCCCGACCTGGTCGTGCTGGCCGGCTTCATGCGCATCCTGACGCCCGGCTTCACGGCCCGTTATGCGCGCCGCATGCTCAACATCCACCCATCGCTGCTGCCCGCCTTCACGGGCCTGCACACGCATGAGCGGGCGATTGCCATGGGCTGCAAGATCGCCGGCGTGACGGTGCACTTCGTCACCGCCGAGCTGGACCATGGCGCCATCGTCATGCAGGCCGCCGTGCCGGTGCTGCCGGGCGACGATGCCAAGGCTTTGTCGGCGCGTGTGCTGACGGCCGAGCACCGCATTTATCCGCAGTCGGTGCGCTGGTTCGTGGAAGATGCGCTGATGTGGGACGGCGAGCGCGTCACCCACCGCGACGGCGCGGCGCAGCAACTGCTGCTGGCTTGAGCGGCGGGCCGGGATAATGCCCGGATGCATCCGAATGCCCTCCTGGAGCTGAGCGCCGAGCTGATTGCCGAAGTCAATCAGCTCGACGCCCCGGCCGACTCCACCGTCTCCGCCTTTTTCCGACAACACAAGAACCTCGGCCAGCGCGAGCGCGCCTGCCTGGCCGAGACCGTCTACGCGCTGTTGCGCGAGCGGATCAAGTTCCAGAACCTGGCCCAGAGCGGCACCGGCTCGATGCACCGTCGCCTGGCCATGCTGGCCTGGCGTGGCAATGCCGCCTTCCTGCGCGGGGCTCTCAGCCCGGCCGAAGTGCATTGGCTGGAGCAGGTCCAGGCCATCGACCCCATGAGCCTGGCGTCCAAGATGCGCCACAACATGCCCGAATGGCTGGCCGAGCCGCTGCTGGCGCGGCTGGGCGACGAAGAATTCTGGCAGCTCGCCACCGCGCTGAACGAGGCTGCGCCGCTCGACCTGCGTGTCAACGCGCTCAAGCTCAAGCGAGAGGAGGCCCAGGCCCAGTTCAAGGCCGCCGGCATCGAAGCCGTGCCCACGCCGTATTCGCCGCTGGGCCTGCGCATCGATGGCAAACCTGCGCTGCACAAGCTGGAGCTGTTCACCAACGGTGGCGTCGAGGTGCAGGACGAAGGCAGCCAATTGCTGGCCCTGCTGCTGGCACCCAAGCGCGGCGAGATGGTGGTGGACTTCTGCGCCGGCGCGGGCGGCAAGACGCTCGCCCTGGGCGCGGCCATGCGCAACACCGGCCGGCTCTATGCCTTCGACGTCTCCGGCCATCGGCTGACGGCGATGAAGCCGCGCCTGGCGCGCAGCGGGCTGTCCAACGTCTATCCGGCGCAGATCGCCCATGAGCGCGACGACCGCATCAAGCGCCTGGCCGGCAAGATCGATCGCGTGCTGGTTGACGCCCCCTGCTCGGGGCTCGGCACGCTGCGCCGCAACCCTGATCTGAAATGGCGCCAGTCGCCCAAGGGCGTAGCCGAGTTGCAGGACAAGCAGCGCGCCATCCTGGCCAGCGCCGCGCGTCTGGTGAAGCCGGGCGGCCGGCTCGTCTACGCCACCTGCAGCCTGCTTGACGCCGAGAACGAGGTCATCGCGGCCGAGTTCACCGCCGCCCATCCGGAGTTCAAAACGCTGGACGCTGCCGAATGCCTGGCCAAGTCGCAGGTCGAGGGCGCCGAGGGGTTGACCGAAGCCGGCGCGCTGCGACTTTGGCCTCATCGGCATGCAACGGACGGCTTTTTCGCCGTCGCATGGGAACGGCTGGCTTGATCCACGTCAAAGAGCGCGCCGCATCGCACGCCGACGCTCGAATGCGGTGCCCGCCACCCCTTGTTTTTGGGGGCGCTCCTCTACAATCGAACTTCCTTTGCATGCCCATTGAGGGCGAGGTCTTGGACGCATGAACGAAATCTTGAACACGCTGGTGAATTGGCTGAGCGATGGTCTGCTCAATGCCAGCGGTTGGCAGGTGCTGGTCTTCACGCTGGTCGTGACGCACATCACCATCTCTGCGGTGACGATCTTCCTGCACCGGGCGCAGTCGCACCGCGCGCTGGAGCTCGGTCCCATCCCCTCGCACTTCTTCCGTTTCTGGCTGTGGCTGACCACGGGCATGGTGACCAAGGAGTTCGTCGCCATCCACCGCAAGCATCACGCCAAGTGCGAGACCGAGGAAGACCCGCACAGCCCGCAGACGCGCGGCCTCAAGGCCTTGCTGTTGACAGGTGTCGAGCTGTACCGCGCCGAGTCGCGCAACATGGAGACCATGCGCAAGTACGGCACGGGCACGCCGGACGACTGGATCGAGCGCAACCTCTACACGCGCTTCTCGTGGCAGGGTGTGGCGCTGATGCTGATCCTGAATGTGCTGGCTTTCGGCGCCATCGGCTTGACGGTCTGGGCCATCCAGATGGCCTGGATTCCTGTCTGGGCGACCGGCGTCATCAACGGCATCGGTCACTACTGGGGTTATCGCAATTTCGAGGCGCCGGATGCGTCGACGAACGTGTCGCCCTGGGGCATCCTGATCGGTGGTGAAGAGCTGCACAACAACCACCACACCTACCCGACGTCGGCCAAGTTCTCGGTCAAGAAGTACGAGTTCGACATTGGCTGGGGCTATATCCGAGCGATGGAAATGATCGGTTGGGCCAAGGTCCGCAAGACGGCACCCAAGTTGAGCCTGGGCGAGATCAAGCCGGCTGCCGATGCGCGCACGCTGGAGGCGCTGATCGCCAACCGCTATGAGGTGATGGCCACCTACGCGCGCGGGCTGAAGGCAGCCTGCGCCGCCGAACTGGCCCGGGTCAAGGCCGAGGGTGGCCAACACAGCGAGCGGTTCATGCAATTCAAGCTCGCCCAGCGCTGGCTGCATCGCGATGAAGACCGCATCCCGGCCGAGGTCCATGGCGAACTGGCCCATGTGCGCGCTGCCAGCCCGGTTATCGACAAGCTGGTGACCATGCGCGAGGAGCTGCGCCAGATGTGGACCCGCACCAATGTATCGGCCGAGCAGTTGGTGGCCGACCTGCAGGCCTGGTGCCGCCGTGCCGAGGAAAGTGGTATCGCCGAGTTGCAGGCCTTCTCCATGCGCCTGCGTGCCGCTCACGCGTGAACTAGGGTTTCCGCCATGCAAAGGGCGCCCGAGAGGGCGCCCTTTTGCTTTGTCTGGCCTAGACTTCTGCCTGCAGTCGTTAACTTAGGAGGTTGCCATGAGCTATCGATGGATCACCGCAGGCCTGTTGGCCCTGACCGCCACCGCGCACGCCGACGTGCAGGTGAATTTCGTCAAGCCCGAGACCTTTGTCGACATCAAGGACAACAACGGGTTTCGGCAGGACGAGGTCCTGAAGGACATCGAGGCGCATCTGGTTGCGCAGGCGCAGAAGTACCTGCCCGGGCGCGATGTGCGCATCAATGTGACCGACGTGGATCTGGCCGGTCACGTCGAGCCCTTTGGCCGCAGCGCTACCTGGCTGCGCGTCATGCGCACGGTGACGCTGCCGGCCCTCTCTCTGAACTATGAAGTGCTGGATGGCGGCAAGGTCGTGCAGCAGGGCAAGGCGGAGTTGCGCGACATGAACTACCAGGATGGCTTCATCGGCTACTTCAGCAGCGATGCGCTGCGCTACGAGAAGCGCATGATCGACCGCTGGTTTCAGGCCGAGTTCCGCACGACGACCGCCGCAGCAACGCCGCGCTGAGGCTGCGGCCAGAAAAGACAAAACCCGCCAGCATTGCCGCTTGGCGGGTTTTGTTTCGAGCGAGTGATTGACGTGCTTGGGCGGCTTGCGCCGCCTGCCATCACTTCAGCTTGATTTCCTTGTACAGGACGTGCTTGCGCACCTTGGGATCGAACTTCATGAATTCCAGCTTTTGGGGCGTGGTCTTCTTGTTCTTGTTCGTTGTGTAGAAGTGGCCGGTGCCCGCAGTGGACTCCAGCTTGATCTTCTCGCGGCCGCCTTTGGATGCCATGGTCGTGTTCCTTCAGTAGGTCAGTGAACGGCGCGCTTTACAGCTCGCCCTTGGCACGCAGATCGGCGACGACCTGGTCGATGCCGACCTTGTCGATCAAACGCAGAGCGGCATTGGTGATACGCAGGCGAATCCAGCGGTTTTCCGATTCAAGAAAGAAACGGCGGTATTGCAGGTTCGGCAGGAACCGACGCTTGGTTTTGTTGTTGGCGTGGGAAACATTGTTCCCGACCATGGGCTTCTTGCCCGTGACTTGACAGACGCGTGCCATGACGCTTCTCCGGTTTGACGACTGACCAGTTGCCTGAGAACTCCCAGGCAACCCATTGACCGCATATGCCTGCTAAACCCGGCCCCGAATGTTCACCCAAGGGCCAAGCGCGGTCCATCCGGCAGGCAAGCCCGCGAGTATAGCGGGAAACCCGCAAGCCCGAAAGGCGCTCGCGGGGTTCGCGCAGATCAGCCGTGTTCCTGCTCGAGAAAACGCTGCGAGTCCAGTGCCGCCATGCAGCCCGTGCCGGCGCTGGTGATGGCCTGGCGGTAGACATGGTCCTGCACGTCGCCGGCCGCGAACACGCCGGGCACGCTGGTCATCGTCGCGAAACCGTTCAGGCCGCTCCTGGTGACGATGTAGCCGTCCTTCATCTCCAACTGGCCCTGGAAGATTTCCGTGTTGGGCTGGTGGCCGATGGCGATGAAGCAGCCGTGCACGGGGATGTCGACCTTGTTGCCGTCCTTCACGTTCAGCGTGCGCACGCCGTTCACGCCGGACGCGTCGCCCAGCACCTCGTCGAGCTGCTGGAAGAGGTGAAGCTTGATCTTGCCGGCGGCGGCCTTCTCCATCAGCTTGTCGACCAGGATGGGCTCGGCGCGGAACTTGTCGCGACGGTGGATCAGGTGCACGGTGCTGGCGATGTTGGACAGGTACAGCGCTTCCTCGACGGCCGTGTTGCCGCCGCCGACGACGCAGACCTCACGGTCGCGATAGAAGAAGCCGTCGCAGGTGGCGCAAGCACTGACCCCGCGACCCATGAACGATTGCTCGGACTCCAGGCCCAGGTATTTGGCGGAGGCGCCAGTGGCGATGATCAGGGCATCGCAGGTGTAGGTGCCGCTGTCGCCGAACAGCGTGAACGGGCGCTTCGAGAAGTCGACCTTGTTGATGTGGTCGAAGACGATCTGCGTGTTGAAGCGCTCGGCGTGTTCCTGGAAGCGCTGCATCAGTTCGGGGCCTTGCACGCCCATCACGTCGGCGGGCCAGTTGTCGACCTCGGTCGTGGTCATGAGCTGACCCCCCTGGGCCATGCCGGTGATCAGCGTGGGCTTGAGGTTGGCGCGTGCAGCGTAGATGGCGGCGGTGTAGCCGGCGGGGCCCGAGCCGAGGATGAGCAGGCCGTGATGTTGGAAGTTGGCGGTCATGACAGGTGAGGTGAGGGCGGTAAGTCGTCCCGCAAGGGCCTTTTGGGGTGCTACCCCGGCCTAACCCGAAGCGGCGAACCGTGCCGCGTGTGCACAATGCACGCCATTTTAGGCAGGCGTCTTTCTGGCCGTCGGCCTGGGCCCCAAACCTGGAGACTGCATATGGCGATGATTTCCAATCTGGACTTGATCCGGCGAGTTCCGCTGTTCTCGATGTTGACCACCGACCAGGCCCAGTCCATCGCTGACAGCGTCGTCAAGCGTCGCTTCAAGCGTGGCGAGCTGATCGTCGAGCAAGGCACCAAGTCCAACGCGCTGTTCATCCTGCTGAACGGCCGCGCCCGCGTGCTGACGGCCGACCACCGCGGCCGCGAGGTCATCCTGGCCGTGCTGCAGTCGGGCGACTACGTTGGCGAGATGAGCCTCATCGACAACGAACCTCATTCGGCAACGGTGCGCGCCGAGGTGCAGACCGACATGCTGGTGCTGGGCCGACTGGAGTTCGCGCGCTGCCTGCCCGAGAGCAGCAGCCTGTCCTACGGCATCCTGCGCGGCCTGGTGGCGCGGCTGCGCAACGCCGACCGCCAGATCGAGTCGCTCGCGCTGCTGGATGTCTACGGCCGCGTCGCGCGCACGCTGCTGGATATGTCCGAGGACGAGAAGGGCATCAAGATCATCCGCGGCAAGGTCTCGCGCCAGGACATGGCCAAGGTCGTTGGCGCGTCGCGCGAGATGGTCAGCCGGGTCATGAAGGACCTGGAGGAGCGCGGCGTCATCGAAACGCTTGAGAACGGTTCGGTGGTCATCAAGGAACGGCTGACCCACGATTGACGGTGACAATGCGGGGATGAGTTTTCCCCTCGGTTCCCTGCTGGGTGGCGACGACGCCGCCAGCGAGCCCGCCGCCCCAGCCAAACCCACGCGCCGCCAGGCGCCCAAGCCCACCGTCGCGCCGCCATCGGCAGCAACGCGGCTGCTGCGAACACCGCTGTGGCTGGCCCTGACGGCGCTGCTGCTCGCGCTGCTCGTGCTGGCGCTCGCCACGCATGACGTGCGCGACGCCGCCTTCAGCACCAGCGGGCAACGTGACCTGGTCGGCAACCGCGTCGGCAGCTTCGGCGCCTGGGTGTCCGACGGCCTGCTCTTCCTGTTCGGCTTCTCGGCCTGGTGGCTACCGCTGCTGGCCGTGCGGGCCTGGTTGCGCGGCCTGGCCGGGCTGCTGCGGCATGACACGCTGGCGCCAGTGCGCTGGAGCCGACGCCTGCGCTGGTGGACCGGCGTGCTGCTGCTGATCTGCGCGAGCTGCGCGCTGGAATGGAGCCGTCTCTACGCCGTCGAGCCACGCCTGCCGGGCCATGCGGGCGGCCTCATCGGCTACACACTCGGCCCAATGGGCATGAAGGGCCTGGGCTTTGCCGGCTCGGGCGTCGTGTGGATCGTGCTGCTGCTGACCGGCTTGTCCTGGGCGTTCCGCTTCTCCTGGGGGCATGTGGCCGAGCGCATTGGCGAGCGCATCGAGCAGTTCCGCGAGCAATACCTGGAAAAGCGCGAGATCAAGGCGGACCAGAGGTTTGGCGAGCAGGCCGTGAAGGCGCGCGAGCAGGAGGTCGAGGTCGAGCGCCAGATCGAGCGACAGGTCGAGGCCGACCACGCGCCGCTGGTCATCGAGGCGCCGGTCGTCGAGGTGCCGCAGTCCACGCGCGTGGCCAAGGAGCGCCAGCAGACGCTGTTCGTCGATGCTGGCGACGCCAAGCTGCCGCAGGTCGACCTGCTGGATGCAGCACCCGGCCGCCAGGAAACGGTGACGCCGGAGTCGCTGGAGATGACCAGCCGCCTCATCGAGAAGAAGCTGCGCGATTTCGGCGTCGAGGTCCACGTCGTCGCCGCGTCGCCGGGCCCGGTCATCACGCGCTACGAAATCGAGCCGGCCACGGGCGTGAAGGGCTCGCAGATCGTCGGCCTGGCCAAGGACCTGGCGCGCTCACTGAGCCTGGTGTCCATACGCGTCGTCGAAACGATTCCGGGCAAGAACTACATGGCGCTGGAGCTGCCCAATGCGCGCCGCCAGACCATTCGGCTCTCCGAGATCCTCGGCTCGCAGATCTACGCTGACGCCGCATCCCAGCTGACCATGGGCCTGGGCAAGGACATCGTCGGCCTGCCCATCGTGGCGGACCTGGCCAAGATGCCGCACTGCCTGGTGGCGGGCACGACCGGCTCGGGCAAGTCGGTGGGCATCAACGCGATGATCCTCAGCCTGCTCTACAAGGCCGAGGCGCGCGACGTGCGGCTCATCCTCATCGACCCGAAGATGCTGGAAATGAGCGTCTACGAGGGCATCCCGCACCTGCTGGCGCCGGTCGTCACCGACATGAAGCAGGCCAGCAACGCGCTGAACTGGTGTGTCGGCGAGATGGAGCGGCGCTACAAGCTCATGTCCAAGATGGGCGTGCGCAACCTGGCTGGCTACAACAAGAAGATCGACGAGGCCAAGGCCAACGGCATCAGCATCCCCAACCCGTTCGCCTTGAACAACGACGAGCCGGAACCGCTAGAGCGCCTGCCCTTCATCGTCGTCGTCATCGACGAGCTGGCCGACCTGATGATGGTGGTCGGCAAGAAGATCGAGGAGCTGATCGCTCGCCTGGCGCAGAAGGCGCGCGCGGCGGGCATCCACCTGATCCTGGCCACGCAGCGGCCGTCGGTGGACGTCATCACCGGGCTCATCAAGGCCAACATCCCGACGCGCCTGTCCTTCCAGGTCAGCTCCAAGATCGACAGCCGCACCATCCTCGACCAGATGGGCGCCGAGGCGCTGCTGGGCATGGGCGACATGCTCTACATGCCGTCCGGCACCGGTCTGCCGATCCGTGTTCACGGCGCCTTTGTCAGCGACGACGAGGTCCACCGCGTTGTGGAGTACATCAAGTCCCAGGGTGAACCGAACTACATCGAAGGCATTCTTGAAGGCGGTGTGCTGGACGGCATCGATGGCGAAGCGCCCGCACCGGGCGAAGCCGCCGGTGAAGCCGACCCGATGTACGACCAGGCAGTTGCCATCGTCCTACAGCATCGCAAGGCGTCGATCTCGCTCGTGCAGCGCCATCTGCGCATAGGCTACAACCGCGCCGCGCGGCTGCTGGAGCAGATGGAGAACTCGGGGCTTGTCGGTGCGCTGGCTTCCAATGGCAGCCGTGAATTGATTGTTCCGAAACGAGACGAATGAAGAAACTTCTGTTGTCACTGACGCTTCTGGTCGCTGGTGTCGCCCATGCTGACGCCGTCGATGCACTGCGCGACTTTGCCCGTGACGTGAAGAGCGGCAAGGCCAACTTCACGCAGACGGTCACATCGCCCGATGGCAAGCGCAAGAAGGTGTCGTCGGGCAGCTTCGAGTTCCAGCGGCCCAACCAGTTCCGCTTTGCCTACGCCAAGCCCTTCGAGCAGGTCATCGTGGCGGACGGCCAGAAGGTCTGGATCTATGACGCCGACCTCAACCAGGCCAGTTCGCGCAAGCTGGCCGACGCGCTGGGCGCCACGCCGGCTTCGCTGCTGGCCGGCACCAACCTTGAACGCGACTTCACGCTGAAGGCGCAGCCCAGCGAGGGCGGCATCGACTGGGTGCTGGCGACGCCCAAACAGGCAGAGTCGACGATCCAGTCGCTCAAGCTCGGCTTCAAGGCCAAGGAACTGGCGGCGATGGAGATCGTCGACGGCTTCGGCCAGCGCTCGCGGCTGGACTTCAGCGCGGTGCAGGCCAATGTGCCGGTCGCCGCCGAGCGCTTCCAGTTCAAGCTGCCGGCTGGGGCTGATCTGATCGAGCAATGACGGGTCTGTTCGACGCCGAGCCGCCTGCCCAGCCGCTGGCTGAACGGCTGCGGCCGAAGACGCTGGACGAGGTCATCGGCCAGCGCCACCTGCTCGGCCCCGGCATGCCGTTGCGCGCGTCGTTCGAGGCTGGGCGGCTGCAGAGCATGATCCTGTGGGGCCCGCCGGGTGTCGGCAAGACGACGCTCGCGCGCCTCGTGGCCGGCGCGTTTGACGCGCAGTTCATTGCCATCTCGGCCGTGCTGGGCGGCGTCAAGGACATCCGCGAGGCGGTCGACCGCGCGCAGATCGCGGCGCAGCAGGGCCGGCGCACGGTGCTGTTCGTCGACGAGGTGCATCGCTTCAACAAGGCCCAGCAGGACGCCTTCCTGCCGCACGTCGAATCGGGCCTGTTCACCTTCATCGGCGCGACGACCGAGAACCCGAGCTTCGAGGTCAACTCGGCCTTGCTGTCGCGCGCGCAGGTGCAGGTGCTCAAGAGCCTGGACGCTGAAGAGCTGCAGCAACTTGTCGAGCGGGGTGCGGCCGAACTTGGCATCGCGCCACCCTCGAAGCCCGCTGCCGACCGCCTCATCGGCTATGCCGATGGCGATGCGCGCCGACTGCTCAACGCGCTCGAATCCGCCGCAGCGCTCGCCAATGGCCAGCTCATCGACGAAGCCCTGCTGGAGCGCACGCTGGGCGAGCAGTTGCGCCGTTATGACAAGGGCGGCGACCAGTTCTACGACGTCATCTCCGCTCTCCACAAGTCCGTGCGCGGCAGCCACCCGGACGGCGCGCTGTACTGGTTCGCACGCATGCTGGACGGCGGCGTGGACGCCCGCTACATCTCGCGCCGCCTGATCCGCATGGCCAGCGAGGACATCGGCCTGGCCGACCCGCGCGCGCTGCGCATCACGCTGGACGCCGCCGAGACCTATGAGCGGCTGGGATCGCCGGAGGGTGAGCTGGCGTTGGCCGAGGCGGTCGTGTACCTCGCCATCGCGCCCAAGTCCAACGCCGTCTACAAGGCCTTCAATGCGGTCAAGGCTTTCATCAAGCAGGACCAGTCCCGCCCCGTGCCCGTGCACCTGCGCAACGCGCCCACCAAGCTCATGAAGGAGCTGGGCTACGGCAAGGCCTACCGTTACGCGCATGACGAGCCCAACGGCTACGCGGCCGGCGAGCAATACCTGCCCGACGGGCTCGAAGACCAGCGCTGGTACGAGCCGGTGCCGCGCGGCCTAGAGACGCGCATCGCGGACAAGCTGGCCGAGCTGCGCCGGCTGGACGATGAAGCGGCTGCTGGCGGCTAGCGCGGCGTTGCTGCTGGGCTTCGCTGCCCACGCGGCCGACGGCCCGACGCTGACCCGCGTGCGCGACACCGGCGTCATCGTCATCGGCTACCGGCCGGCCTCGCTGCCGTTCTCCTACCTGGACGCCCAGCTGCGCCCCACCGGCTACACGGTGGAGCTGTGCGAGCGCATCGTCGCCGCCGTGCGCAGCAAGTTGCAGCTGCCCGACCTGGAGGTGCGGCGCGTCGAAGTGGCCTCGGCCACGCGCATGCCGCTGGTCATCAACGGCACGCTGGACCTGGAATGCGGCATCACCACGCACACCGCCGAGCGTGCCCGGCAGCAGGCCTTTTCGCTGACCATCTTCATCGCCGAGACGCGCTTGATGACACGCGGCGGCGAGCGAGTGGGAGGCCTGGCCGACCTGCGCGGCCAGACGGTGGCGTCCACCATCGGCACGACCAGCATCCAGCACCTGGCCAAGGTCAACGAGCAGCAACGCTTGAGCATCCGCATCCTCGGCGGGCTGGATGATCCGGAGGGCTTCCAGATGCTGCGCAGCGGCCGTGCTGCGGCTTTCCTGATGGACGACGTGCTGCTGCGCGCGCTGCTGGCCCAGCAGGGCCCGGGTGCCGATGACTACCGCATCTCCGACCAGGCGCTCACCGTCGAGCCCTATGCCATCGGCTTGCGCAAGGGTGACCCGCAGTTCAAGGCACTGGTGGACGAGGTGCTGGCTGGGCTCTACCGCAGCGGCGAGATTCATGCGATCTATCGCCGCTGGTTCGAGTCGCCGCTGCCGGCGTCGGGGCTGAACCTGAAGCTGCCGATGAGTGCGGCTTTTCGCCGCGTCATCGCGCAGCCGACCGACTCGCCGGACCCCGAGCGTTATCGTTGATCAGCGGAAGTCATCCAGCACGATGCCGTGCCGGTTCAGCTTGTCGTAAAGCGTCTTCCGCGGCGTGCCCAGCAGTTCCATCGCCGCCGGCACCTTGCCTTGCGTGCGTCGCAGCGCCTGCTCGATCAGCGTCTTCTCGATCAGGTCCATCTGCCGCGCCAGGTTGAGCATGGGCGCGGCCTGCAGCGCGGCCTGCGGATCGAGGTCGTCCAGCGCCAGCACGAAGCGGTCGGCGGCGTTGCGGATCTCGCGCACATTGCCCGGCCAGTCGTGGGCCATCAGCTCGCGCAGCTTGTCCGGCGTCAGCTCGGGTGACGCGCGCTCGTAGCGGACGCAGGCCTGGGCGACGAAGTGCTCGAACAGCAGCGGGATGTCCTCGCGGCGCTCGCGCAGCGGCGGCAGCTTGAGCGTGGCGATGTTGAGGCGGTAGTAGAGGTCGTTGCGGAACTCGTTGCGCTGGGCCTGCTCGCGCAGGTCCGACTTGCTGGCCGCGATGAAGCGCACGTTGATGGGCAACTCCTCGTTGGAGCCCAGCCGCTCGATGCGCCGCTCCTGCAGCACGCGCAGCAGTTTGATCTGCAGTGCGATGGGCATGGTCTCGATCTCGTCCAGCAGCAGCGTGCCGCCGTTGGCATGCTCGATCTTGCCGATGCGCCGCTTGGCCGCCGACGTGAACGAGCCGGCTTCATGGCCGAACAGCTCGCTCTCGAACAGCGCCTCGGGCAGGCCGCCGCAGTTGATGGCGACGAAGTGACGGTCGCGCCGCGCGCTCTGGTCGTGCAGGCAGCGGGCCACCAGCTCCTTGCCGGTGCCGGTCTCGCCGACGATCAACACATCGGCCGACGTACCGGCGAGGTTCAGCACCTGGCGGCGCAACTGCTGCATGCCAGGCGACTGGCCCAGCAACGCCGCCTCGATGCCGCTGGCGCTCTGCAGCTGGGCGCGCAGCTCGTCGGCCGAGTGGCGCAGCGTGCGCAGGTCCAGCGCGCGGCGGGCGACGTCGATCAGGCGTTCGGGCGCAAAGGGCTTCTCGATGAAGTCGTAGGCGCCGGCGCGCATGGACTGCACGGCCATGGCCACGTCGCCGTGGGCGGTGATGAGGATGGTGGGGATGCTGGAGTCGGTCGCCTGCACATGTGCCAGCAGCGCGCGGCCGTCCATGCCGGGCAGGCGCACGTCGGTGATGAGGATGACGGGCGCACCGGGCTGCAGATGGGGCAGGGCCTCCTCGGCGCTGCGGCAGGGCAGGACGGTGAAGCCTTCCAGCTCCAGCGTCTGCGTGAGGCTGACGCGCACGGGCATGTCGTCCTCGACGAACACGACCTTGTAGCCTTCAAACATCTGCTTGCTCCCAGGTTTCGACGTCGAGGTCGAACTCAAAACTCATGCCTTGCGGCAAACGTTCGGCGCGCAGCCGGCCGCCGAACTCATCCACGATCTTTGCCGAAATGACGAGGCCCAGCCCCAGCCCTTCACCGGCCGGCTTGGTCGTGAAGAAGGGCTCGAAGAGGTGTTGCAGCTGCTCGTCGCTGACGCCCGCACCGCTGTCCTGCACCTTGATCTGCACACGCCGCCCCGCGTCCAGCGACTGGGCCTGCACGCGCAGCTGGCGCTCGGGCTCGCCCTGCATCGCATCGATGGCGTTGCCGAACAGGTTGACCAGCACCTGCTCCAGCCGGTTGGCCTCGGCCCGCACCCGCAGGCCAGTGGGCAGGTCGACTAGCGCCTGGACATCGAGCGCGCGGCTGCGGTGCTCCAGCAGCAGCAGCGCGTTGCGCACGCAGGCCAGCAGAGGCGCGCTGCCCGCCACCTGCTCGTCGGCCTTGCGCGCGAAGCTCTTCAGCTGGCGGGTGATCTGGCTCATGCGCTCGACCATGTCGTCCATGAGCCGCAGGTTGGTGGTCACGGCATCCTGCCGGCCACTCTCCAGCAGCCGGATGGAGTTGCGCGCCAGCGCACGCAAGGCGGTGAGCGGCTGGTTGACCTCGTGCGACAGCCCGGCCGACATCTGCCCCAGCACGGCCAGCTTGCTGGCCTGCAGCAGCTCGCCCTCGGTCTGCAGGCGCTGGGCGATCTGCGTCTTCAGTGCCTCGTTGGTCTGGCGCAGCTCGGCCGTGCGGCTGTCCACCAACTGCTCCAGTTGCGCGTGGGCCTGGCGCAGGTCGGTCTGGGCCTGGGTCAGCTGGCGCAGCGCACGGCGGCGTGACGACAGGTAGAGGACGAGCAGGCCGATGCTGGCGCCGAACGCCGCGCCGCCCCAGGCCGCCAACTGGGCGCGGCGGCGCACTTCGGTCAGGTCCGACAGAGCCACCAGGCGCAGCCCCAGCGGCACGATCTGTCGCTGCTGGGCCAGCATGGGCTTGGCGCCCGGGAAGGGCAGCAGCACCTGCTGGCCCTGGTGTGCCTCCAGGGACGCAGGCAACTCCAGATCCGCGCCAATCGCCTGCGGGTAGCGCGCGCTGGCTTGCAAGGCCTGGCGGCGCGACGGGTCGGCATGGCCCAGCACGGTGTACTTCCAGGCCTGCACCGAACTCATGATGACCACGTCCTGGTCGTCGGCCACGAGGATGCGTTCGCCCTGCGTGCGCGCGCCCAGGTCCACCCAGGTCGCCTCCAGCGGCGCCAGGTTGAAGCGCACGACGATCACCCCCGATTGGCGCAGCGGGTACAGCAGATAGAAGTCCGTGCTGCCGGTGTTGGCATCGGCGGCGAAGAAGTGCGTCCTGCCCTGGGCCAGCGCCTCGGCCAGGCGGGCCGGGGCGCTCAACGCCTCGCTGGCGGTCAAGACCTGACCCTGCGGGTTGGTGACAAAGATCTGGTGCGTGCCGGCGCGCACGTTGACGCGGGCCAGCATCTGGCTGGCGGCGCGGCGGGCCTCGGCGTCGTCGGGGGTCTGCAGCAGCGCCTGCAGCGTGGGCGCGATGGCCAGCAGGCTGGGCAGGGAGGCGTGCCGTCCCAGCTCGGCGGCGAGGTTGGAGGCGTACAGCTCCAGCCGCTCGGTGCTGAGCGCCGACAACTCCTCGCGGCCGCTGCGTTCACTCAGGCGGTGCGCGAGCACGAAACCGAGCACCATCAGTGCACCGGTCAGGAAGAGATGAAAGCCCGGCCGGCTCAGCAACCGGATGAGGCGCAATGCGCGCGGGCGAAGGGCGTCGGACACGGGCGCTAGTTTGCCCACGCCCGGCCGGCCGCTGCAGCGCTCGCGATGGTTTTTTCGGGCCTGGCGGAGAACCGCCTGCGACGCGTGCGGTTTGTGCGGATTTCCGCCCACAAAATGCCGGCCGACACTCGTGAAATCAGACCTTGACCACCGCCGTGGGACGGATCAAACGGCAGGCTGTTTCAACCCGTCGGTGAATACCCTTGAAACGCCGCCCCGTGCCCGGTTTTGGCACGAGGGTTGCGATTTGTCCATGTCGCTTGGCGCATGCTGCGCCCAACAAATCAACAGGGGCCCTCCATGGAGACTCTCGTTCAACAGATCATCAACGGCCTGGTGCTGGGGAGCATGTACGCCCTCGTCGCACTCGGCTACACGATGGTCTACGGCATCATCAACCTCATCAACTTCGCGCACGGCGAGATCCTGATGGTGGGCGCCATGGTCAGCTGGACGCTGGTCACGCTGCTGGCGGATTCCGGCATGCCGGGCTGGCTGCTGATGCTGGTCGGCCTGTCGGCGGCCATCGTCATCTGCGCGGCGCTGAACTACGCGGTCGAGAAGATCGCCTACCGGCCGCTGCGCAACGCGCCGCGCCTGGCGCCGCTGATCACGGCCATGGGCATGTCGCTGCTGCTGCAGGTGCTGGCGATGATCATCTGGAAGCCGAACCCCAAGCCCTTCCCGCTGCTGCTGCCCACCGACCCGATCAACCTGGGCGGCCCGGTCATCACGGTCACGCAGTGCCTGATCCTGGGCCTGACGGTCTGCATCCTGGCGGCGCTGATGTACCTCGTGAACTTCACCCGCCTGGGCCGCGCGATGCGCGCCACCGCCGAGAACCCACGCGTGGCCGGGCTGATGGGCGTGAAGCCCGACTTCATCATCTCCACGACCTTCGTCATCGGCGCGGCATTGGCCGCCGTGGCCGGCCTGATGTGGGCGGCCAACTACGGCACCGTGCAGCACACGATGGGCTTCATGCCCGGGCTCAAGGCCTTCACGGCGGCCGTGCTGGGCGGCATCGGCAACCTCGCGGGTGCCGTGGTGGGCGGCGTGCTGCTCGGGCTGATCGAGTCCATCGGCGCCGGCTACCTGGGCGAGCTGACCGGCGGCGTGCTGGGCAGCCACTACGCCGACATCTTCGCCTTCGTCGCCCTCATCCTCGTGCTGACGCTGCGGCCTTCGGGCCTGCTGGGCGAGCGTGTGGCCGACCGCGCCTGAAGGGAGTCAAGACATGGAAACCAAGAAGCTCATCACCTTCCTGCTCGCCGCCGTCGGCCTGCTCGTCGTGCCGCTGTTCGCACAGCAGTTCGGCAACGGCCCGGTGCGCATCATCGACCTGGCCCTGCTCTACGTGCTGCTGGCCCTCGGCCTGAACATCGTCGTTGGCTATGCCGGCCTGCTGGACCTCGGCTACGTGGCCTTCTACGCCGTCGGCTCCTACATGTTCGCGCTGATGGCCAGCCCGCATCTGAGCGACAACTTCGAGGCCTTCAAGGCCGCGTTCCCGGAGGGCCTGCACTCGCCGATCTGGCTGGTCATCCCCTTGGCGGCCGGCGTCGCGGCGCTGTTCGGCGTCATGCTGGGCGCGCCGACGCTGAAGCTGCGCGGCGACTACCTCGCCATCGTCACGCTGGGCTTCGGCGAAATCATCCGCGTCTTCCTGAACAACCTGGAGCACCCGGTCAACGTGACCAACGGCCCGCGCGGCATCGGCCAGATCGACTCCTTCCACATCTTCGGCATCAACCTCGGCAAGTCCTGGGAGGTGTTCGGCTTCACGCTGCCGTCGGTGACGCTGTACTACTACCTGTTCCTGCTGCTGGTCGTCGTCAGCGTCGTCATCTGCTATCGGCTGGAGCAGTCGCGCATCGGCCGCGCCTGGATGGCCATCCGCGAGGACGAGATCGCCGCCAAGGCCATGGGCATCAACACCCGCAACCTGAAGCTGCTGGCCTTCGGCATGGGCGCCACCTTCGGCGGCGTGGCCGGCGCGATGTTCGCGAGCTTCCAGGGCTTCGTGTCGCCCGAGTCCTTCAGCCTGCAGGAGTCGATCATGATCGTCGCGATGGTCGTGCTGGGCGGCATCGGCCACATCCCCGGCGTCATCCTCGGCGCGCTGATGCTGGCGGCCCTGCCCGAGGTGCTGCGCTATGTGGCGGGCGACATCCAGAGCATGACCGGCGGCCGCATCGATGCGTCCATCCTGCGCCAGTTGCTGGTGGCCCTGGCCATGATCACCATCATGCTGGTGCGCCCGCGCGGCCTGTGGCCCGCGCCGGAGCATGGCAAGGCAGCCCCCGTGCCTGCCGCGAAGTGAGGGAGACGCCCATGAGCACCCACGACAACATCGTCCTCAACGTCAGCGGCGCATCCAAGCGCTTCGGCGGCGTGCAAGCCCTGTCCGACGTCGGCATCCAGATCCAGCGCGGCCAGGTCTACGGCCTGATCGGCCCCAACGGCGCCGGCAAGACAACCTTCTTCAACGTCATCACCGGCCTGTACACGCCCGACGGCGGCAGCTTCTCGCTGGGCGGCACGCCCTACACGCCGCAGGCGGTGCACCAGGTCGCCAAGGCCGGCATCGCGCGCACCTTCCAGAACATCCGGCTGTTCGCCGACATGACGGCGCTGGAGAACGTCATGGTGGGCCGGCACGTCCGCACCAAGTCCGGCCTGATCGGCGCGGTTTTGCGCACGCCCAAGTTCAAGGCCGAGGAGGCCGCGATCAAGGCGCGCGCCCAGGAGCTGCTGGACTATGTCGGCATCGGCGACTACGCGGAGTTCAAGGCGCGCACGCTGAGCTACGGCGACCAGCGGCGCCTGGAGATTGCCCGGGCGCTGGCCACCGACCCGCAGCTCATCGCGCTGGACGAGCCCGCTGCCGGCATGAACGCGACCGAGAAGGTCGTGCTGCGCGAGCTGATCGACCGCATCCGCAACGACGGCCGCACCATCCTGCTCATCGAGCATGACGTGAAGCTGGTCATGGGCCTGTGCGACCGCGTCACGGTGCTGGACTACGGCAAGCAGATCGCCGAGGGTACGCCCTACGACGTGCAGCGCAACGAGAAGGTGATCGAGGCCTACCTCGGCGCCGGCCACAAGAACCATTGAGCGGGACGAAAGACATGGCACAAACCCTTCTCAAGGTCAGCGATCTCAAGGTCGCCTACGGCGGCATCCAGGCCGTCAAGGGCGTCAGCTTCGAGGTGCGCGAAGGTGAGCTGGTGTCGCTGATCGGCGCCAACGGCGCCGGCAAGACGACGACGATGAAGGCCATCACCGGCCTGCAGCCGATTGCCGCCGGCAGCGTGGAGTACCTCGGCAAGGCCATCAAGGGCCAGGGCGCCTGGGACCTGGCCAAGCAAGGCCTGGTGATGGTGCCCGAGGGCCGCGGCACCTTCACGCGCATGACCATCATCGAGAACCTGCAGATGGGCGCCTACAACCGCAAGGATGGCGAGATCCAGGCGGACATGGAAAAGGTATTTGGCCTGTTCCCGCGCCTGAAAGAGCGCGCCAAGCAACTGGCCGGCACGATGTCCGGCGGCGAGCAGCAGATGCTGGCCATGGGCCGCGCGCTGATGGCCCGGCCCAAAGTGCTGCTGCTGGACGAGCCGTCCATGGGCCTGTCACCCATCATGGTCGACAAGATCTTCGAGGTCGTGAACGACATCCACCAGCAGGGCGTGACCGTGCTGCTCGTCGAGCAGAACGCCAGCCGCGCGCTGCAACTGGCCAATCGCGGCTATGTGATGGAGTCGGGCGAGGTGACGATGACCGGCGAGGGCAGTGCGCTGCTGAACGACCCGAAGGTTCGCGCGGCCTACCTCGGCGAGTGAATGAAAAACGCCCGGTACTGCCGGGCGTTTTGTCTTATGGCTGGTGCACGAGTTTGCTGCGCGCCCAGTCATCGGCCACGCGGGCCGGCGTCGAGTCGGCCGCCTGTACGCGCAGCAGCAGTTCCTCGACACGCTCGGCGATGCGGCTGACCTCGGCCATCACGGCGGCCTCCTCGCCTTCGCCGCGGTACTCGCGGGCCACGCTGATGATGCCGCCGGCATTCACCAGGTAGTCGGGCAGGTAGCAGATGCCGCGCCGCTGCAGCGCATCGCCATCGGCGGGCGTGGCGAGCTGGTTGTTCGCCGCACCGGCGATCAGCTTGGCGCGCAAGGTCGGCACGGTCTGCTCGTTCAGCGACGCGCCCAGCGCGCAGGGCGCCAGCACGTCGACCTCGGCGGCCAGGATGTCGGCGACGCCGACGGCGACCGCACCGAACTGTGCGACCGCGCGCTCGACCTTGGCCGCGTCCACATCGGCCACGACGAGCTTGGCGCCAGCGGCATGCAGGAACTCGGCCAGATGCCAGCCCACCGCGCCCAGGCCTTGCAGCGCGACGCGCACGCCTTCAAGGGACGTGCGGCCCAGCACGAGGCGGGCGCCGGCCTGGATGGCCACGAACACGCCCCAGGCCGTCTTGGGGCTGGGGTCGCCACCGAAGGCGCCGTCGCGAGGGATGCCGCTGACGAAGGGCGTGACGGCTTGCAGGCCGCGCATGTCGGCAGTCGTTGTCCCGACGTCCTCGGCGGTGATGTAGGCACCGCCCAGCGACTGCACGGCGCGGCCGAAGGCGGCGAACAGGGCGGGGCGGTCGAAGGCGCCGGGCGGCTTCAGGATGACGGCCTTGCCGCCGCCGAAGGGCAGGTCGGCCAGCGCATTCTTAAGGCTCATGCCTTGCGACAGGCGCAGCGCGTCGTTCAGCGCGGCGGCGTCGGAGTCGTAGTGCCAGAGGCGGCAGCCGCCGAAGGCGGGGCCGCGTGCGGTGCTGTGCAGGGCGACGATGGCCTTGAGGCCGGTGGCCGGGTCGGCGGCGAGCAGCACGCGCTCGTGGGCAGGCTGTTCGGGCAGGCCGAAGAGGGAGGTCGTGGTCATGACATTCGGCGCTTGGTAAGCGCGGCAGTGAAAGAGGAACGGCCACGCTTTTGGCGCGGCCGTCGTCAGTGTAGGCGGCGGGGTGTCAGGGCCCCTGGAAACCGCCGCTTCGCAAAGTGATGACCAAGGTGTCGCGCCAGCCTCGCTCGCCCGCCGCCAGCGGCTGGATGGGCGTCGTCTCGTGGATGACGCGGGCGTCGTCCAGCAGCAGCGTCGTCCAGGGTTCGGTCATCGTGAAGCGCTGGCCCGCCGGGCCGGCGGCGTCGAACACGCGTGACTCGCCGCCCTTGATGCCCTGGCGGCCGACCAGCAGCACGGCGACCAGGTCGACGCCATCGCGGTGGGCGCCCTCGGGTGTCGGCCGGCCGATGCCGTCGCTGGTGTCGATCCGAAACGGGTGGGCTTCGATGAACCAGGGTTGCTCGCCGCGCAGCGCGGAGGCCGTCTTCGCCAGGCCCAGCAGCAGCGCGGTCCACGCGGGTGAAGTGACCATCTCCTGCGCCAGCGGCACAAACCAGCGCTGGATGCCGCCATGCAGCGCGTTGTAGTCCAGCGGCTGCCAGTGGGCACGGTGGGGCATCAGCGTCAGCGTGTCGCCGTCGGCGACGAAGCAGCCGTGGCGGCGGAAGCGGTAGCGGCCGCCGTCGCGCAGATAGCCGTCGGGTGGCAGGTCGTCCCAGCAGGGCTTGAGGGCGTCGAGGTCTGAAGCAGACACACCGAGTGCGCCAAGCATCGCCGGAGCAAGCACGGCCTCGCCATCCCGTTTCAGCGAGCCGATCAGGTCGGCTGGATCAGTCCACGGCGGCTCGAACATCAGTGCTTGTCCGCCTCGGAGGTGAACGCATCGGCGTAGAACTCGCCGTCCGGCAACTGGCACTGCGCGACGAAGTCCTTGTGCGCCGAGTCCACCACGATGGGCGCGCCGCAGGCATACACCTGATGGCCCGACAGGTCGGGCAGGTCCTGCATGACGGCACGGTGGACAAAGCCCGTGCGGCCCGTCCAGCCCTCGTCAGGCTCCGACAGCACCGGCACGTAGGTCAGCTCGGGCCAGTCGGCGGCCAGTTGCGCCACCCAGTCATGCAGGTAGAGATCGGCCTGCTTGCGTGCGCCCCAGTACAGCGTCATCGGCCGCTTGGACCCGATGTGGCGCGCCCTCTCGATGATGGCCTTGATGGGTGCAAAGCCCGTGCCGCTGGCCAGCAGCACGATGGGTTTCTCGCTGTCCTCGCGCAGGAAGAAGCTGCCGAACGGCCCCTCCATGCGCAGGATGTCCTTCTCCTTGAGCGCGCCGAAGACATGGTCGGTGAACTTGCCGCCGGGCATGTGGCGGATGTGCAGCTCGATCTGGCCGGGTAGCGAATGCGGCGCATTGGCCATCGAGTAGCTGCGGCGCGAGCCGTCGCGCAGGATGAACTCGACGTACTGGCCGGCGCGGAACTGGAAGTTCTGGTTGGCGGCGAGCTGCATCGTCAGCACGGCCACGTCGGGTGCGGGGCGCAGCATCGCGGCCACGCGCGTCGGCAGCTTCAGCACCGGGAACTCGCCGGCGCCCGGCACCGTGCGGGCCTCGATGGTGCAGTCGGTCTGCGGCCGCGCGCAGCAGGTCAGCACGAAGCCCGCAGCTTCCTCCTCGGCCGACAGCGCCTTGGACTGGTGGTTGCCGTGGATGACGGCGCCTTCGAGCAGCTTGCTCTTGCAGGAGCCGCACGCGCCGTCCTTGCAGCCATAGGGCAGGCCCACGCCATTGCGGATGGCGGCGGCAAGCAGGGTGTCGTCGCCTTTGGTCATGTAGACGCGGCCGGCGGGCTGGATGGTGATCTGGTGACTCATGGGCTCAAAAAGCAAGCGGCCCCGCTGAGAAGTCCGGGGCCGTAGACTGCGCCGCATTTTGCCCGAGGCATGAAGACCCGACTCTTGATCATTGGTTGTGGCGACGTGGGCCTGCGCGTGCTCAAGGCGCTGGCCGGCCGCTGGCGCGTGTTCGCGCTGACCTCCAGCCCGGCGCGTGCCGACGCATTGCGGGCCGCCGGCGCCGTGCCGCTGGTCGGCAATCTCGACGAGCCCGCCACGCTGGCGCGGCTGGCGGGGCTGGCTGACCTCGTGCTGCATCTGGCGCCACCGGCTCGCGATGGCGACACCGACCAACGCACGCGCAACCTGCTCGCCGCGCTGGCGCGCAGGCCGCCGCAGGCCCTGGTCTACGGCAGCACCACCGGCGTCTACGGCGACTGCGGCGGTGCCTTCATCGACGAGACGCGCGCGCTGAACCCCGCCACCGACCGCGCCCGCCGCCGTGTCGATGCCGAGGCGCAGCTGCGCACCTTCGGGCTGCGGCATGGCGTGCGCGTGAGCCTGCTGCGCATCCCGGGCATCTACGCGCGCGACCGTGAAGGCGGCCATCCGCGCGAGCGGTTGGCGCGCTGCACCCCGGTGCTGCGGCGGGAGGACGATGTCTTCACCAACCATATCCATGCCGACGACCTGGCCCGTGCCTGCGTGCTGGCGTTGCTGCGCGGTCTGTCGCAGCGGGCGGTGAACGTCTGCGACGACAGCCAGCTGCTGATGGGCGACTACTTCGACCTGGCGGCCGATCTTGCCGGCCTGCCGCGCCCCGAGCGCATCACGCGCGCCGAGGCGGCCGAGCGCATGGGCGCCATGCAGCTGAGCTTCTGGAGCGAGTCACGCCGGCTGCGCAATATGCGGCTCAAGCGCGAACTGCGCCTGGCGCTGCGCTACCCCACGCCGCGCGAAGGGCTTTAGCGGCGGCGCGAAGAGCGCCAGTGGCGGATCAGCAGCCACGCGCCCAGCATGCCGCCAAGATGGGCGAAGTGGGCAATACCGCTGGCGCGGCCGAAGCCGAGCACCAGCTCCAGGCCGCCGAAGATCGCGACGAAGTACTTGGCCTTCATCGGGATGGGCGGGATCAGCGGCACGATGATGCGGTTGGGGAACAGCATGCCGAAGGACAGCAGCAGCCCGAAGATCGCGCCCGAAGCGCCCACCGTTGGCGCTTGCGTGCCGATGGCCCAGGTGAAGGCCAGTTGCACCAGCGCGGCGGTCAGCGTGCTGGCGACGAGGATATGCGTGTAGCGCTTGGGCCCCCAGACCCGCTCCAGTTCACCGCCGAACATCCACAGGCCCAGCATGTTGAACAGCAGGTGCATGAAGTCACCATGCAGGAAGGCGTAGGTCAGCAACTGCCAGGGCAGGAAGGCGCCGGACGTCAGCGGCCAGAGTTCAAACCAGAACGCTAGGCCGGGAAAAAGCTGGAAGAAGCAGAAGACACCGACGCAAGCCAGCAGGAAGGCTTTGGTGACCGTGGGCAGAGGCGGCATGAGTCTCGGCTGCGCGCCCGGTGAGGGCGCCTGCACCGGGGAGGCCGGTGCTTACCGTTTTGAGTATGCCAGGGGAAATAAAGCCGTTTCTTCTGGTGCCCGGGGCCGGACTCGAACCGGCACACCTTGCGGCGGGGGATTTTGAGTCCCCTGCGTCTACCGATTTCGCCACCCGGGCCCGTCGGAAACTGCTGCTCGCATGGCTGCGAGAGGGGCGGATTATGCACTCGCAAAGGCATGGCCTGGGTTCCCGCTGCCACAATCGTCGGCCATGAGCTATCCGACCCTCGAAGACGTCATCGGCGCGACGCCGCTGGTGCGCCTGCAACGCCTGCCGGGCCGCGATGCGCGCGGCAATGTGATCCTCGCCAAGCTGGAGGGCAACAACCCGGCTGGCTCGGTGAAGGACCGCCCGGCCATCAGCATGATCAAGCGCGCCGAGGAGCGCGGCGACATCAAGCCGGGCGACACGCTGATCGAGGCGACCTCGGGCAACACCGGCATCGCGCTGGCCATGGCCGCAGCCATCCGCGGCTACCGCATGGTGCTGATCATGCCGGAGGACTTGTCGATCGAGCGCGCGCAGACGATGAAGGCATTCGGTGCCGAACTGGTGCTGACGCCCAAGACCGGCGGCATGGAGTACGCGCGCGACCTGGCCGAGCAGATGGACCGCGAGGGACGGGGCCGCGTGCTGGACCAGTTCGCCAATGCCGATAACCCGCGCGCCCATTACGAGACCACCGGCCCCGAGCTGTGGAAGGACACGGGCGGGCGCATCACCCACTTCGTCAGCGCCATGGGCACGACGGGCACCATCACCGGCGTGTCGCGCTTCCTGAAGGAGCAGAACCCGGCCGTGCGCATCATCGGCGCGCAGCCGGCCGAGGGCTCGCGCATCCCCGGCATCCGCAAATGGCCCGAGGCCTATCTGCCCAAAATCTATGACCCGACGGGCGTGGATGAACTGGTGCTGGTGAGCCAGAGCGACGCCGAGGACATGGCGCGGCGGCTGGCGGCGGAGGAGGGCTTGTTCGCCGGCATCTCGGCGGCGGGCGCCTGCTGGGTGGCGCTGCAGATCGCGCGCCAGGTGGAGAACGCGACCATCGCCTTCATCGTCTGCGATCGCGGCGACCGCTATCTGTCGACGGGCGTGTTCCCCGCATGACTGTTTTCAGGTTCTGCCCGGTTTGCGCCAGCGAACTGGCGCTGATCACGCAGGCCGAGGACGGCGGCGACAAGGAGCGCCTGCGTTGCCCCGCCTGTGGCTTCACGCACTGGAACAACCCGACGCCGGTGCTGGCGGCCGTCATCGAGTGCACGGACCGTGAGGGTCAGGTATTGCTGGCGAGAAATGCCGCTTGGCCGGGACGCTTCTTCGGCCTCATCACCGGGTTCATGGAGGCCGGCGAGACGCCCGAGGACGGCATCCGGCGCGAGATCGCTGAGGAAACCTCACTTGAGGTGGATTCCTTGAGCCTGCTCGGCGTCTGGGACTTCCAGCGCATGAACCAGATCATCATTGCCTACCACGCGGCCGCGCATGGCGAGATCAAGCTGTCGCCGGAACTGGCCGAGTACAAGCTGATCGCACCCGAGAAAGTGCGCTGCTGGCCTCAGGGCACGGGCCAGGCCCTGGCGACCTGGCTGCGGACCAAAGGCATCGAGCCGCAATGGCTGGACCTCAAGAGAGAATGACGACATGGACGTCCAACGCGAGATCGACACCCGGGGCCTGAACTGCCCCCTGCCCATCCTGAAGGCCAAGAAGGCGCTGGCCGACATGCTCAGCGGCGAGCTGCTGCGCGTCGTCGCCACGGACCCGAGTTCAATGCGCGACTTCCAGGCCTTTGCGCGTCAGACGGGCAATGAACTCGTGCAGCAGGAGACTGCCGGCACCGAGTTCATTCACGTCTTGCGGCGCCGTTAGGGCGCGCTGAACGGGTCCCCGCGAGTGCGAGCGGCCTGGCTGCGGGATGCAGCGCAAGGCGCAAAGCACAGCCATAGCACGCTATGGCGAGCATTTGCAACGCGGCGATGCGCCGGCAGACAGGATGCGCGCGCCGCGAGGGGCCTGTTTAGCGTTCCCTTAGATCGGCAGAGCTTTAAGGAATTCCTTGAAGCCCGGGCCCAGCTGCGGGTGGGCCAGGGCCAGTTCCACGTTGGCCTGCAGGAAACCTTCCTTGCTGCCGCAGTCGTAGCGCTTGCCTTCGTAGCGGTAGGCAAACACCTTCTCGCGGCGCAGCAGCCCCGCGATGCCGTCGGTCAGCTGGATCTCGCCACCCACGCCGCGCTGCTGGTTGGCGATCTCGTGGAAGACGCCCGGCGTCAGGATGTAGCGGCCGGCCACGCCCAGGCGTGAGGGCGCGTCTTCGGGGGCGGGCTTCTCGACGATGCGGGTCACGTCCATCAGGTTGTCGTTGACCTGCGTGCCGGCGACGATGCCGTAGCGGCGCGTGTGCTCGGCCGGCACTTCCTGCACGGCGAGGATGGAGGCGCGCCAGTCGGCGTACTGCTCCACCATCTGCTTCAGGATGCCGCGACCCGGCGCGGGGCCGACCATCAGGTCATCGGCCAGCAGCACGGCAAAGGCCTCGTTGCCGACCAGGCGCTGGCCGCACAGCACGGCGTGGCCGAGCCCGAGGGCCTGGGCCTGGCGCACATAGATGCACTGCATGTCATCGGGTTTGACACTGCGCACCACGTCCAGCAGTTCCTGCTTGCCAGAGTTTTCCAGCGCGACTTCCAGCTCGAAGGTCATGTCGAAATGGTCTTCGATGGGGCGCTTGTGGCGGCCGGTCACGAAGATCATCTCGCGCACGCCCGCCTCGTAGGCTTCCTCGACCGCGTACTGGATCAGCGGCTTGTCGACAACCGGCAGCATTTCCTTGGGCTGCGCCTTCGTGGCCGGCAGAAATCGCGTGCCGAGACCGGCGACCGGAAAGATGGCTTTGGTGATCGGCGATTTGGGCGAAGAGGCCATGGGTACACTGGTTGCAAGGGGGTTGCCGAGGATTGTGTCACGCGGGTTGTGACGGTCATGACCCTTGAGTCGGCCACAAAAACACGATGAGCGTCCTGATTCTTGAGCCCTTGGAAGCCGAGGTGGTGCAGTGGTTGGCGGAGCGTCACGATGCGCGTTTCGCGCCGGAACTGGTCGGCGACCATGACGGTTTGCTGGACGCGCTGCGCGACTTCCGCGCCTTGGTCGCGCCGCCCGAGGTGCGGGTCGACGCGGGCCTGCTGCGGGCCGTGCCGGCCTTGCGGGTCATCGGCCGGGCCAGCGGCGGCGCCGAGAACATCGACATCGAGGCCTGCCGCAAGGCCGGCGTGGAGGTCGTGCGCTCGCAGGCGTCGACCGCCAGCGCCGAAGCCGAGTTCGCGGTCGGTGCGCTGCTGAGCCTGCTGCGGCGCGTGCCCGTGGAAGGCAGCGATGGCCTCAAAGTGGGCCGCGAGCTGGGCTGCTCGACCATAGGCCTGCTGGGGCTGACACCGGCCGCCCAGGTGCTGGCGCAACTGCTGCAGGCCTTTGGCGCGCGTGTCGTCGGCTACGACCCGGCCTTGCATCCCAGCGATTCGACCTGGGCGCGCTGGGGCATCGAGGCGCTAAGCCTGAGCCAGCTGATGACCCAGAGCGACGGCCTGGTGCTGCTGCTGCCCTATTTCGACCGTTTCCGCGGCCTTGTCGGCGAGCGCCAGCTGGAGGGCGCCAGGCCCGGCCAGGTGCTCGTGGGCCTGAGCCAGTCAGGCCTGGTGGACGAGGCGGCGCTGGCGCGCGCTTTGCGCAGCGGCAAGCTGCTGGCGGCCTGGTTCGACAGCCTGGAGCCGGGCTGGCTGGAGTCAGGCCGGCCGCTCCATGGCCTGGCGCAGTTGCAGGTCACGCCGCGCCTGGCCGGCACGACGCGGGAGTCCCGCGTGCGCGCGGCCTGGGCGGTGGCGCGGGGCATCGACGAACTGCTGGGGCCGGCGCGCAGCGGCGCCAAGCCCCCGGCCAAGCCCCCAGCGAAAGCGTCGCTCGCCTACTAAACGGGTAGGCGGGCAAGCTGCTCGCGCAGCCTCACCACCGTCTCCTTGAAGCCCGCCACCCGGGCGCGCTCCTGCTCGACGACGGCCGCCGGCGCCCGGGCGACGAAGCTCTCGTTGCCCAGCTTAGCCTCTGCCTTGGCGATCTCGCCTTCCAGGCGCGTCGCTTCCTTGGTCAGGCGGGCGCGCTCGGCTTCGACGTCGATCTCGACCTTCAGCGCCAGCTTGGCGGCGCCGTGGACGAGCACCGGCGAAGTGGCGCTCTGCCTGGCGAACTCGGCGTCGTCGGCGATCAGCTCGACGGCGCTGAGCTTGGCCAGCACCTTGAGCACGGCGGCCGCTTCGGACAGGAAGCTCAGGTCGCCGCCCACCAGCAGCGGCACGCGGTCGCTCGGGCTCAGCGCCATCTCGCCGCGCAGGCTGCGCGTGACGCCGACGACTTCCTTCAACTGCGCCATCCAGGCATCAGCCGCCGGGTCGATGCGCTCCGGCTGGGCCACGGGGTAGGGCGCCTGACCGATGTAGTCGGTCGTCTTGCGGCCGGCCACGGGGGCGACGGTCTGCCACAGCTCCTCGGTGATGAAGGGCGCGACCGGGTGCAGCAGGCGCAGCGTCGTCTCCAGCACGCGGATCAGCGTGCGGCGGGTGGCGCGCTGCTGGGACTCGTCGCCGTTCTGGATCTGCACCTTGGCGATCTCCAGGTACCAGTCGCAGTACTCGTCCCAGACAAAGCTGTAAACGGCGTTGGCGACGTTGTCGAGACGGTACTCGGCGAAGCCCTGAGCGACGGCAGCTTCCACGCGCTGCAGCTCGTTCGTGATCCAGCGGTCGGCCTGGCTGAACTTGTTGTAGCCCGGCGGGCAGCCACCCTCGGCATGCACGAGGCCGCAGTCCTGGCCCTCGGTGTTCATCAGCACGAAGCGCGTCGCGTTCCAGAGCTTGTTGCAGAAGTTGCGGTAGCCCTCGCAGCGCTTGGTGTCGAAGTTGATGTTGCGGCCCAGGCTGGCGTAGGACGCCATCGTGAAGCGCAGCGCGTCCGCGCCGTAGGCCGGCATGCCTTCGGGGAACTCCTTCTTCACGCGCGCCGCGACCTTGGGCGCCGTCTCGGGCTTGCGCAGCCCCTGCGTGGATTTCTGGATCAGCGTGTCGAGGTCGACACCCTGGATCAGGTCCACCGGGTCCAGCACATTGCCCTCGCTCTTGCTCATCTTCTGGCCCTGCGAGTCGCGCACGAGGCCGTGGATGTAGACGTCCTTGAACGGCACCTGGCCGGTGAAGTGCGTCGTCATCATGATCATCCGGGCGACCCAGAAGAAGATGATGTCGTAGGCGGTCACGAGCACGGACGAGGGCAGGAACAGCTCCTGCTCCAGCGTCTTCTCGGGCCAGCCCAGTGTGGAGAAGGGCACCATTGCCGACGAGAACCAGGTGTCCAGCACGTCCGGGTCGCGGCTCAACTGGCCCAGATAGCCGGCCGTCTTGGCGCGGGCCTGGGCCTCCTCCTCGCTGCGTGCGACGAACAGCTCGCCGCCCGTGCCATACCAGGCCGGGATCTGGTGGCCCCACCACAGCTGGCGCGAGATGCACCAGTCCTGCAGGTTCCCCATCCAGTGGTTGTAGGTGTTGACCCAAGACTCCGGGTAGAACTTGACGGCGCCGGTCTCGACGGCCTCGACGGCCTTGGCGGCGATGCTCTTGCCGTCGGCGCTCGGCTTGGTGACGGCCACGAACCACTGGTCCGTCAGCATCGGCTCGATGACCTGGCCGGTGCGCTCGCAGCGCGGCACCTGCAGCTTGTGCTTCTTGACCTCGACGAGCAGGCCCAAGGCCTCCAGGTCGGCGACGACGCGCTTGCGGGCGACGAAGCGGTCCAGTCCGCGGTAGGCCACGGGCGCGTTGTCGTTGATCTTGGCCTGCAGGTCCAGCACCGCGATCGTCGGCAGGTTGTGGCGCTGGCCGACGGCGTAGTCGTTGGTGTCATGAGCCGGTGTGACCTTGACGACGCCGGTGCCGAACTCGCGGTCCACGTAGTCATCGGCGATGACCGGGATCTCGCGGTCCGTCAGCGGCAGCTTCACGAGCTTGCCGATCAGCGCGGCGTAGCGCTCGTCCTCGGGGTGGACCATGACGGCCACGTCGCCCAGCATGGTTTCGGGCCGCGTCGTGGCCACGACGACCGAGCCGGAACCATCCGCCAGCGGATAGCGGATATGCCACAGCGAGCCGTCTTCCTCTTCAGACGACACCTCCAGGTCCGACACCGCGGACTGCAGGATCGGGTCCCAGCTCACCAGGCGCTTGCCGCGGTAGATCAGGCCTTCCTCGAACAGCCGAACGAAGGTCTCGACGACGACGTTCGAGAGCTTCTCGTCCATCGTGAAGTACTCATGGCCCCAGCTCACCGAGTCGCCCAGCCGGCGCATCTGGCTGGTGATGGTGTTGCCGCTCTCCTGCTTCCAGTCCCATACGCGGGCGACGAAGTTCTTGCGGCCCAGGTCGTGGCGGCTCTGGCCCGCGGCCTGCAGCTGGCGCTCGACGACGATCTGCGTGGCGATGCCGGCGTGGTCGGTGCCCGGCACCCACAGCGTGTTGTCGCCCTTCATGCGGTGGTAGCGCGTCAGAGAGTCCATCACCGTCTGGTTGAAGGCGTGGCCCATGTGCAGCGTGCCCGTCACGTTGGGCGGCGGCAGCTGGATGCTGAAAGACGGCTTGGCCGGGTCCAGCGTCGGCTCGTACAGGCCGGCGGCCTCCCACTTCGGGCCCCAGTGGGCTTCCAGGGCGGCGGGTTCGAAGGACTTGGCGAGTTCGGTCACGGGGCGGTCTCGGGCGGGCGGTGGGCAGGGGCGACGATTTTACGGGGCGGCCTCTGGGGCGATACAAAACGAAACCCGGCGATACCGCGTCGAGATGCGCGGCGCGGCGCGCCCCGCAATCATGGGCGCATCCCAACCGACAGAGCCCACCATGAACTTCTTTCGTCGCTGGCACGCCCACCAGGAGTTTCGCCGCCACTTTGGCCACCCTGTCACCCGCCCCGCTGACGGCTGTGCCGGCCACCTCGCCGCGCCGCGTGCTGTCACCGCCCTTGCCGACTTCGTCGACTCGCTGGATGCCGAGCAGCGGCAACTGCTGCGCTTGATGATGCAGGGCGTCTCTCGCGACCGGCGCCAGGCCTGATGCGGAGAGCGAGGCCGAATAATCCCGCCATGCACCGACTGCTGCTGATTGACGACGACGAGGCGCTGGCCGGGCCTTTGACGCAATACCTGGCCCGCTTCGACTTCCAGCTCGAAGCCGTCACGCGACCCAGCGCCGCCGTGGCGCGGCTGGGCGCCGAACGCTTCGATGCGCTGATCCTCGACGGCATGCTGCCCGAGATGGACGGCTTCGAGTTCTGCAAGCGGCTGCGCGCCGGGGCCGCCCCCTGGCGCGACATCCCCGTGCTGATGCTGACCGCGCGTGGCGACCTGACCGACCGCGTCGTCGGTCTGGAACTGGGCGCCGACGACTACCTGCCCAAGCCCTTCGAGCCGCGCGAGCTGGCGGCGCGGCTGCAGACCATCCTGCGCCGCACGCGTCTGGCACCGGCCGCCGCGCCCGCTGCAGCCCAGCCGGCTGGCAGGCTCTGCTTCGAGGGCCTGGAGATCGACACCGCGCGCCGTGAGGTTCGCTGTGCGAACGGCTTTGTCGAGCTGACCGGCACCGAGTACGAACTGCTGTTGCTGCTGGCCCGCGAGCCCGGCCGCGTGTTCTCGCGCGACGACATCCTGAACCGGCTGCGCGGCCAGGAGGCCGAGCTGTTCACGCGCGCGGTCGACATCCTGGTGAGCCGCCTGCGCCGCAAGCTGGAGCCGCTGGAGGCGCTGAAGACGCTGCGCAACGCCGGCTATTGCTTTGCCCTCCCGGCGCGCTCCGCGTGAGACAACATCCCTACGACCACCAATGGCGCGAGCGCTGCGAGCGCCAGCAGAGGAAGCGCGCACAGCGCTTCAGCCGCGACCGCGAGTGGCGCTGGCGGGCGCGGCATCGCTGGCATCAGCGCTGGCACCGACATCACCGGCAGTTCAAGCATTCGCTGGGCGCGCGCCTGATCGCGGTGTTCATCGTGCTGGCTTGCGCCAGCAGCGCCATCCTCTGGTGGTCCGAGGACAGCGCGGCCGGGTTGCTGTGGGCCGTGCCGGCGCTGCTGCTGGTCACGGGCCTGGCCTTCGGGGCCATCCGCCACATGGTGCAACCGCTGCACGCGCTGGCGCTGGGCGCGGAGGCCTTCCGCCGCGGCCAGTTCTCGCATCGTGTGCCGGTCATCCACCGCGACGAGATCGGTGACCTCGCATTGCGCTTCAACCAGATGGCGGCCGACATCCAGGCCATGCTGGACGGCAAGCGCGCCTTGCTGCTGGCCGTCAGCCACGAGCTGCGCAGCCCGCTGACACGCGCGCGGCTGCACGCCGAAATGGTGGGCGAGGGCGAGTCGCGTGACGCGCTGCTCGACGAGCTCGCGCAGATGCGCGACCTCATCACGGCGCTGCTGGAGAGCGAGCGGCTGGGCAGCGGGCACCAGGCCTTGCAGCTGTCGGATTGCGACCTTGCCGAGCTGGCGCGGGAGCAGGCGCGGCCGGGCGTGGATCTGCACGTCGAGCCAGACCTGCCGCTGCTAAAGCTGGACCGGCCGCGCGCGCAACTGCTGCTGCGAAACCTGGTGAACAACGCTTTGCGCCACAACGATGCGGCGCGCGGCGCGGTGCAGGTCGGCCTGAGCCGAGCGGGTAACGGCGTTCGCATCAGCGTGCGCGACTTCGGCCCCGGCGTGCCGGCCGATGCGTTGCCTAACCTGGGCCAGGCGTTCTACCGGCCGGACGCGGCGCGCACGCGCGGGGAGGGCGGCGTGGGCCTGGGGCTTTGCCTGTGCCGGCTGGTGGCGCAGGCGCATGGCGGCCGGCTTGAGTTGCGCAACGCCGAGCCCGGTTTTGAGGCGGCCGTGACGTTGCGCTGAGAGTGACATGAACAAGTGCTCTCCCGCGTTCTGGCTGCGCCCTCGCGGGCTCGCCGAAACGCCGGGCTGTCAATGGGTTGCTACATGAACAAATGTTCGCCGGCGTTTTCACCGCCGAGAACCACGTAATTCACTTTCTTCAAGTCCGCCAACTGCGTGCCGCCTGAATACGAAATGGAGCTCTGCAGGTCCTCCTGCATCTCCCTCAGCGTGTCGCCCAGCTTGCCCTTGACCGGTTCGAGGATGCGCTTGCCCTCCACATGCCGGTATTCGCCCTTGTTGAAGTCCGAGGCCGAGCCGTAGTACTCCTTGTAGAGCTTGCCGTCGACCTCGACCGTCGTGCCGGGCGATTCCTCGTGGCCGGCGAACAGCGAGCCGATCATGACCATCGCGGCGCCGAAGCGCACGCTCTTGGCGATGTCACCGTGGTGGCGTATGCCGCCGTCGGCGACGATGGGCTTGGTGGCCACGCGGGCACACCACTTCAGCGCCGACAGCTGCCAACCGCCGGTGCCGAAGCCGGTCTTGAGCCGCGTGATGCAGACCTTGCCCGGGCCGACGCCGATCTTGGTCGCATCGGCGCCCCAGTTCTCCAGGTCGATGACGCCTTCCGGCGTGCCGACATTGCCGGCGATCACGAAGGTGTCGGGCAGCTTGTGCTTGATGTGGCCGATCATGCGCTGCACGCTTTCGGCATGGCCGTGGGCGATGTCGATGGTCAGGTAGTCGGCGCCGACGCCTTCGGCCGCGAGGCGGTCCACCAGCTCCATGTCCGCCGGCTTCACACCTACGCTCAAGGACACCAGCAAGCCCTTGTCGCGCATGGACTTGGCGTAGGCCAGGCTGTCCAGGTCGAAGCGGTGCATCACGTAGAAGTAGCCTTCGCGGGCCAGCAACTCGGTGATGGGCTCGTCCACCACGGTCTTCATGTTGGCGGGCACGACCGGCAGGCGGAAGCGGTGTGGGCCGAACTGCACCGAGGTGTCGCAGTTCGAGCGGCTCTCCACGCGGCATTTGCGCGGCAGCAGCAGGATGTTGTCGTAGTCGAAGATTTCCATGTCAGTGGTGTTCACAGTTGCGGCACGCGTTAAGCAGTGCGTGCCTGAGCTGCGAGCGCTTGACTTGCTTCGGCATGAAGGCTGGCGCCCTCGACGGCCGGGAGGCCGTCGCGTCGCAGGCTAACTTCGCTTGCGAAGTTAAGGCGCGACGCGCCGGGCCGAAGACAAAATTTGGGCCCGGTGATTGATTCTACGCAACTGCCGGGGCGTTCAGGGGCCTCAGGCTTTCAAGGCCGTGGTGTACAGCCAACCCGCGAGCCAGAGCTGCCTTGACCATCGCGTCCGCACCGGCCGATTCGCCGCCGATGCGCAGCAGCACGTCGCAGCGCTCCAGCACCGCCTGTGCATGCGGGTGGAAGAAGCGGTCCCAGACTGCATCGCCGCGCTGGCCACCCGCAGCCTCGATGAGCGGCAGCGTGACCCATTCGCCCAGCAGCGGCACATGGCCCAGTTCGGCCACCTGCACGGCGGCGTCCTGCATGGCCTTGACGTTCGCCGCGATCAGGTCTTCACGGTCGCCCGTGCCGCTGCCTGTACCGTTGTATGGCCCGGCGATGAAGACCAGCAGCGGCCCCTGCCGAGGCGGCGGGCCGAACACATGCCGCTCGGCCCAACGCAGCAGCATGAGGGTCTTGGCATCGACGATCTCGCCGGCCTCGACCTGGCGCATGGCCTCGTCAAAGCCCAGCTCGAAGCGGGCGATGTCCTCGCCCTCGTTGACCAGGCCGCCGCCTTCGCTCACCAGGTCCGCGTCCTCGTACTCGGCGGCGAAAAAGTGCAGCTTCTCGGTCACCGAGCCCGGACTCATATAGGCCTCGAACAGCGCCTGTGGCTCGCGCACGTGGACGCCCGCTTCCTGCTCGGCCTCGGCACGGATGCAGCTGACCGGGTCGGCCTCGTCCAGCAGCCCGGCCACGGCCTCGGTCATCAGCTGCTGCCAGCCGTTCACGAACACCGGGTAGCGGAACTGCCGCGTCAGCAGCACGCGGCGGCGTGCGCGCTGGTAGAGCAGGATGCAGGCGCCGTTGCCGCGGTCGTAGGTCTCGCGGTGCTGCGTCTGCCACTGGCCGTCGCTGCGCAGGAAATCGAAGGCGGTGGTCTTCAGCGTGTACCAGTTGTCGGAGAGCAGCTTGACCTGCTGCACGCGCACCCGTTCGGACAGTGGGAGATCGACGATGCGGGATTCGGGCGAGATGGGCATGGGCATCCAGGTTGGGAACGCAATGATGCCTGCCGGTCCTTTCAGGGGTGATGAAAGAACTTGCGGTGGATGCGCCGCGTCGTCCGCCACACGGTCAGCAGCACGACCGGAATGGCCACGCCGGCCGCCAGCTCCGGGCTGAACGGCAGCCAGCCCTCGGCCTTCAGCGCCTTGAAGAAGTAGAGCAGCAGGCTGACGACGTAGTAGGTGATGGCCGCCAGCGACAGGCCTTCCACCGTGGCCTGCATGCGCAACTGTGTGCGCTGGCCGTCGCCCAGCTGGGCCAGCAACTGCTGGTTCTGCGCCTCGGTGGCGATGTCCACCCGCGTGCGCAGCAGCGCGCTGGCGCGCGAGATGCGCTGCGACAGCCCGGCCAGGCGCTGGGCTGTCGCGCTGACGGTGGCGATGGCCGGCGACAGCCGCCTCTGCATGAACTCGCCCAGCGTCTGCGTACCGGCCACCTTGCCTTCGTGCAGCTCGCTCAGCCGCGTCTGGACGATGGCGTGATAGGCCTGTGTCGCGCCGAAGCGGTACTGGTGCTCGGCCGTTGCATGCTCCACGCGCGCGGCGGTCGAGATCAGGTCGTCCAGCAGCTCGGCCTCCGAGGCGCCGCGAAGCTCCAGCCGCGCGGTGATGGCTGCCAGCGTGGCCTCCACCTCGGCCAGCGTGGCGCCCAGCGCCTTGGCCGCCGGCAGGCCGCGCAGCGCCATCAGCCGGTAGGTCTCCAGCTCCAGCAGGCGCTGGCAGATGCGGCCGGCGCGGGTCTCGGGCGTGCCGGGCTCAGCCAGCACGACGATGTGCTCGAAGCCGCTGGCGCGCAGGCAGAAGTCGGTCACGACCAGCGAATGCCCGCCCATCGTCGACGCGACCACGGCGTGGGCGCCGAACCAGGCGCGGCCCTCGGCCAGCGCGCTGGGGGCGAAGGTCAGCGGGCGCTCGATCATGACCAGCTTGATGGCTGCGAACGTGCGGCCCGGAATGCGCGCCAGCCAGTCGGGCGCGACACGCAGCGGCAGCGCGTCCAGCGTCTGCGCGCCGGGCTCGGCATCGGCCGGCAGCGGCTGCACGACCGAGTAGCGCGTGAACTCGGCATGGCGCTCCCACTTCATCGAGAACTCGCCGCAGCGCAGGCGCAGGAAGTTGGCGTTCAGCGCCTCCTCAGCCAATTCGTGCTGGCCGGGCAGGCGGCGCAGGTGGGCGTGCTCGTCGGCGCGGCTGACGCCGTCGTTCAGCACGGCGATGTGGACGATGACGGCCGGCAGGCGGATGCGCGCCGGCGGGCGTGCATGCACTTCGTTGTGCAGCGTCAGGCGCAGGGCGTCGTCGGGCGGTAGCAGGCTGTCTTCGTTCATGCGCTAGGAGGCTGTCGGGCTTTGGGCTGGGTGCGCGTTGGCCCGCCTTGGGGTCGCAGGCAAGGCGCAAAGCGGAGTCGGGTTGTACACCCGACGAGCATTTGCAACGCTGCATGCGACCCCAAGGCGAGCCAACCCGAAGGGCCGGGGCGAATTGCCATGCCATCCGGCGTTACGCCCACCTTGTGGGGTGTGGCCCCACGGCGGTGGTCGCGCCTTGTCTGGCATGGCAACTCGCCCCGGCGCGCACCCAGCCCAAAGCCCGACAGCCTCCTGGGCTAGTGCGTAGAGAAGTCATCCGGCCAGGTCGATAAGATTTCAGGCTTCGTACTTCAGCAGGCGGCGGCTTCCGTCTTCAATATGCAAGCTTCATTCCCGCCCGTCGTCATCAGTGGCACGGGCATCTACCGCCCGCCCCATGTCATCACCAACGCAGAACTGGTGGAGGCCTTCAACGCCTACGCCGACCTGCAGAACGCCCAGCACGCCGAGGCGATCGCGTCCGGCGAGCGTGCCGCCTTGACGCATTCCAGCGTCGAGTTCATCGAGAAAGCCTCGGGCATCAAGCAGCGCTACGTCATCGAGAAGGCCGGCGTGCTGGACCCGACCCGCATGTACCCGCGCTTCACACCGCGTGGCGACAACGAGATCTCGCTGATGGCCGAGATCGCCGTGGATGCCGCGAAGCAGGCGCTGGCGCAGGCCGGCAAGACCGGCGCCGACATCGACGCCGTGCTCTGCTCCAGCGCCAACATGCAGCGCGCCTACCCGGCCATGGCCGTCGAGATCCAGCAGGCACTGGGGGCCGGCGGCTACGGCTTCGACATGAACGTGGCCTGCTCGTCGGCCACCTTTGCGCTGGAGCAGGCGGTCAACGCGGTGCGCTCGGGCGCGAGCAAATGCGTGCTGGTCGTCAACCCCGAGATCACGTCGGCCCACCTGGAATGGCGCGACCGCGACTGCCACTTCATCTTCGGCGACGTCTGCACGGCCGTCATCGTCGAGCGCGCGGAAGACGCGACCGGGCCTGAGCAGTGGGAAATCCTCGGCACCCACCTCGCCACCCAGTTCAGCAGCAACATCCGCAACAACTTCGGTTTCATGAACCGCGCCGAGGACCGCGACCCGAATGCGCGCGACCTGACCTTCTACCAAGAGGGCCGCAAGGTCTTCAAGGAAGTCGTGCCCATGGCCGCCGCCCACATCGAGGCTCACCTCGGCAAGCTGGGCCTGGCGCCGGCCGAGGTCCGCCGCTACTGGCTGCACCAGGCCAACCAGGGCATGAACCAACTGGTCATCAAGAAACTGGTGGGTGCCGATGCCGGCAGCGAGATTGCGCCGTTGATCCTGGACGAATACGCCAACACCGCGTCGGCCGGCTCCATCATTGCCTTTCACCATCACCGCGCCGACCTGAAGGCCGGTGACACCGGCGTCATCTGCTCCTTCGGCGCCGGCTATTCCATCGGCAGCGTCGTCGTGAAGAAACGCTGACGATCAGCGCGGCAAGCGGAACTGCGCCACCAGGTCGGCCAGCCGAGCCGCCTGGTCCTTCAGGCTCTCGGCCGCTGCCGCGCTTTCTTCCACCAACGCGGCGTTCTGCTGCGTCATGTGGTCCAGGACGGTGATGGCCGAGCCCACCTGGCCGATGCCCTGGCTCTGCTCGGTACTGGCCGCGCTGATCTCGGCAATCAGGTCGCTGACCTTGCCGACTTCCAGCACGATGCTACGCACCGTCTCGCCCGCGCGGCCCACCTGCACGCTGCCGGCCTCCACGCGCTCGACGCTGCTGCCGATCAGGCCCTTGATCTCCTTGGCCGCGTCTGCCGAGCGCCCGGCCAGCGAGCGCACCTCCGACGCGACGACCGCAAAGCCGCGGCCCTGCTCGCCCGCCCGCGCGGCCTCGACGGCGGCGTTCAGCGCCAGGATGTTGGTCTGGAAGGCGATGCCGTCGATGACGCCAATGATGTCGGCGATGCGTTTGGAACTGGCCGAGATGTCGCTCATCGTGTGAATGACCTCGTCCACCGCCGCGCCGCCACGCTCGGCCACCGTCGCCGCTGATCGCGCCAGTGCAGTGGCGCGCTGGGCCGTCTCGGCGTTGTTCTTCACCGTTGCCGTCAGCTCTTCCATCGCCGACGCCGTCTGTTCCAGGCTGCTGGCTTGCTCCTCGGTGCGCTGGCTGAGGTTGGCGCTGCCGGTGGCGATCTCGGCCGAGCCGGTGGAGATGGAGTCCGCGCCGGACCGCACCTGGCCGACGATGTGGGCGAGGTTCGCGCCCATCTGCTGCAGCGCCAGCAGCAAGTGGCCAGTCTCGTCGCGCGTGTGGCCTTCGATGTGATGGCTGAGGTCACCGCCCGCCACGGTCTGCGTGTGGCTGACGGCGCGCTCCAATGGCCGCGTGATGCTGCGAGCCGCCACGAGATTGAAGACCAGCAGCAGGCCGCCGCCCACGACGGCCGCCGCAATCAACAACAGCTTCGCCCGCGCAGCCGAGGCCGCGCCCGTCGCGTCGGCTTCCTTGGCGAAGGCCTGGATCAGGTCGCTCAGCTGTTCCATGTCCGTCTCCAGCGCCTTGAAGGCCTCGCCGAAGGCCGGCAGCCGCGCCTCGGCCGCGGGCAGGTCGCTGCCGGCGAGCTTGACCACCTCGTTGGCGCTGGTGATGTAGGCGTTGAGCCGCGTCTGCGTCTTGCCAATGACGTCGGAGATCGCGGGGCTGAGCGACAGGGAGTTCAGCGTATCGATGTGCCCGCGGAAGTCCTGGGTGTGCTCGGTGATGTCCTTCTGCACGTCGGCCAGCTCGGACGCCTGGCCCTTGATGCCGCCCAGCACCGCGCGCAGCACGTCGCCGCGCAGCGCGTCGTGCATCATGTCCGCCTCCAGCTGCGCGCGCAGCGCCGCGTTGGAGCTCGCAACCGACGCCGCCGTGCTCGACAGCGTGCCCAGCGCCAGGTAGCCCACCAGGCCCACGACGGACACGAAGAGCAGCCCCATCAGGCTGAGTGCAAGCAGGCGCTGCCGGATGTTGAGATTCATTGTGGACCTCCTCAGAACCGGGCCGACAGACCGACCGTCCACGCCAGATCCGGCGCGTTCTTGTTGATGCCGTGAGCTACCGCCATGTCGACCTGCAGGTTGCGCTCCAGCAGGTAGGCCAAGCCGGCATCCAGCGTGACCACGCTGCCACCATGTCGGCGTGACGTGAGCTGCTGGCCCGACAGTTCGACGAAGCCGCGCAGTTTGTCGGTGAGCGACTTGCCGACGACGCCGGCCAGGATGGCGCCCACAAAGTGCCGTCCGTCCTCGTCGCGGTCCCGGTACAGCCCGGGCATCAGCCCGGCCGACCAGCCGCCGGCGAACTCCCACTCAGCCACCAGTCGCAGGGAGGGCCTCAGCCCCTGGCCGCGAAAGGCGCCCGAGCCGCTGTCCATGTCGACGTGCAGCAGCCAGGCCAGGCCCGGTGTGCCAGCGTCCTCGTCGCCGTCGCGCTGATGCCATTTGATGCCCGCCGACAGGTCCGACCAGCCGCGCTCGCGCGTCGTGACACCGGCCTCCTCGGAGCGCAGCCGCAGCCGCCCATCGGTCTCGAAGCGCAGCTCCCAGGTGTCGCCGACGCCGATGCGCAGCAACGTGGGCGTGCTGGCCAGCCGCGCCTTCACGCTGCCGACCCGGTCGCGTTCCCAGGCCAGGCTGGTCTCGATTTGCCATCGGCCCTTGCCGACCACGTCGCTGGACTCGACAAAGTCCGGGCGGTCGGTGGCGATGGTCTCGTCGTCGGCCCAGGTGTGCCCTGTGAGGGCCAGGGCCAGCAATCCTTGCAGCAGCGCAGTACGGGTCTTCACGGCGGACTCCCTCGTTAGCATCAGCTAGCGGCCCACTCTAGCGGAGCGTTCGTGGCTTGGCGACAGGTGCGCGCCCGACCTTGCGCTATCGTCCCGGGCCATGAGCGACATCAGCTTCTTTTGGCACGACTACGAGACCTTCGGCCGCGTGCCCCGGCGCGACCGCCCGGCCCAGTTTGCCGGCCTGCGCACCGACGCCGAGCTCAACGAGATCGGCGAGCCGCTGATGCTGTACTGCCAGCCGGCGCCCGACTACCTGCCCGACCCCGAGTCCTGCCTGCTCACCGGCATCCTGCCCCAGCACTGCCTGCAGCGCGGCGTGCCCGAGCACGAGTTCGCGGCCAGCATCGAGACCGTGCTGGCCCTGCCCGGCACGGTGGGCGTGGGCTACAACAGCATCCGCTTCGACGATGAAGTGACGCGCCACCTGTTCTGGCGCAACCTCATCGACCCCTATGCCCGCGAGTGGCAGAACGGCTGCGGTCGCTGGGACCTGCTGGACGTCGTGCGCTGCGCCTACGCGCTGCGGCCCGACGGCATGGAGTGGCCGAAGCACGAGGACGGCCGCCCCAGCTTCAAGCTCGAGCACCTGACCATCGCCAACGGCGTGGCCCACGAGGCGGCACACGATGCGCTGTCCGACGTGCGCGCGACCGTCGCGCTAGCCCGCAAGCTGCGCCAGGCCCAGCCCAAGCTGTGGGACTTCTGCGTCAAGCTGCGCAGCAAGCAGGCCGTGTGGGACGAGATCGGCATCGGCAAACCCTTCCTGCACATCTCGGGCATGTACGGCCCGGAGCGCGGCTGCATCGCCGTCGTCTGGCCGCTGGCGCCGCACCCGACGAACAAGAACGAGCTGATCGTCTGGGACTGCTCGGTTTCGCCTGAAGAGCTGCTGACGCTGAACGCCGAGGCCATCCGCACCCGCATGTTCACCAAGCAGGACGCGCTGCCCGAGGGCGTCACGCGGCTGCCCATCAAGACCCTCCACGTCAACAAGAGCCCCATCGTCATCGGCAACCTGAAGACGCTCAGCCCGGCCATGGCCGAGCGCTGGGGGCACGACACCGAAGCCCAGCTCGCCAACGCCCGCCTGCTGGCCGAGAAGGGCCGGCTGCTGGACGGCCTGTGGGCCGACGTCTTCCAGCGCGAGCCCTTCGAAGCGGCCGACGTGGACGAAGACCTCTATGGCGGCTTCATCGCCAACGAGGACCGCCGCGCGCTGAACCGCGTGCGCGCAACTTCGCCCGAGCAACTGGCCGAGCGCGCGGCACAGGGCAAGCTGGCCTTCCAGGACGGGCGGCTGGAGGAACTCGTCTTCCGCTGGCGCGCGCGCAACTTCCCGGCCAGCCTGTCGCCCGAAGAGGCCGAGCGCTGGCAAGCGCATCTGGCTGCGCGGTTGCACGAAGGCGAAGGCGGGGCGCAGACGCTGGCGGCCTTCATGGAGCGCATCGACCAGCTCGGCGAATCCGCCGACGAGCGCGGCGAGGCCATCCTGTCGGCGCTCTACGACTATGCGGAGCAGATAGCCCCGTAGACCGTGATCTGCCGCATGGTTTAAAGCCGGCAGTCCTGCGATAGTCGGGTGGAGAAGACCGACTCAGGAGACGCCATGAGCAGCACCACAGCCCCAGCAGAAGACACCACCGCCGCCCGCCTGCGCGCCATGCTCGTGCGGGCGCCCACGGCCGTGGCCTTCGTGTCCGGCCAGCGTTTCGAAGTCGTCAGCGAGGAGTTCAACCACCTCTTTGGCTTCGGTGACGACAGCGACCTGGCCGGCCAGGGCACGCGGGTCGTCCACACAACAGACCTCGCCCACACGGCGCTGCACGAGCGTGCCGGCGCGGCGTTCACTGCCGGGCGACCGCTGGACGAGGAGATGGAGTACGTCAAGCGCGACGGCCACCGTTTCTGGGGTCGCCTGCAGGCCACGCCTGTCCACTGGGATGACCCGGCAGGCGAGGCGCTGTGGATCGTCGAGGACGTGACCGCCGCCCGCGCCCAGCGCCTGCAGCCGACCTGGACGGCCAAGCACGATGCGGTGACCGAGCTGGCCAACCGCCGCGAGTTCGAGCGCCGCCTGGGCGAGCATGTGGGCAGCCGCCGCAGCGACCCTGTCTCGGTGCTGTGGCTGGACGTGGACCGTTTCGGGGACGTCGTGAAGGACATGGGCGCGGAGGTGGGCGATCATTTCCTCTACGGCCTGGGCCAGATGCTAATCGGCAAGGTGCGCGCGTCCGACCTGGTCGCGCGGCTGGAGGAAGACCATTTCGCCATCCTGCTGCCCGACTGCGACCAGCATTACGCACAGATCATTGCCGAGAAGATCCGGTCCGCCGTGGCCGCCTACCGGCTGCGCTGGGGCATGCACCGCACGCGCGTCAAGGCCTCGGTCGGCGTCGTGCAGATCCACTCGACGCTGGGCACGGTGGACGCCGTGCTCGGCGCCGGCGCGCTGGCCTGCACCGAGGCCAAGGCTGCCGGCGGCGACAGCGTGCGGGTGTTCGTGTCCGCCGGCGGCTTCGAGGAACTCGCGGGCTGAATTCACGGATGGCGGCGCGGCGATCCCCGGAGATGCGGGGTTTTTCGCCGAATGTTCTAAAGTTCCTTTCGGCGCGGCCGATGTAGCGGCCAGAGCGCTTGAAAGTTGAATCCCATGACCGTTGCCTTGTCCACCGCCTTGTCCGGTATCTCGTCCGCGAACGAGCGCCTGCGCGCATCGGCGTCCAACATCGCCAACATGGCGGCCAGCAACCAGGCACGCCCCAGCGTCGAGCCGACCAATGTCGACAAGGCGCCCGAGCGCGAGATCAACCCGGCCAATGAAGTCGTCGAGCAACAGGCTGCGGCCTATGCCTTCGTCGCCAACATGAAGGTGCTGCAGACGCAGCTCAACACCACCGGCGCGCTGCTGGACATCAAGGCCTGAGCCTCTGAACTGCTGAGAAAAAGGCGCTGCCGTCCGCAGCGCTTTTTTGTTTTCAGGCTTCCAGGCGGAAGCTGGCGACGGCGCGGGTGAGCTGCTCGGCCTGCAGGCGCAGGCTCTCGGCGGCGGCCGTGCTTTCCTCGGCCAGGGAGGCGTTGCGCTGGGTCATGTCGTCGAGCTGGCCCATGGACTGGTGGATCTCGACGATGCCCCGGTCCTGCTCGCGGGAACTCTGGCTGATCTGGCCGACCATGGCCGACACGCGCTGCACCTGCGTGACGATCTCGCCCATCACGGCGCCGGTGCCGCGCACCAGTTCGCTGCTGTCCTGCACCTGCTCGACCGAGCCCTGCACCAGCGTCTTGATCTCGCGGGCGGCCTCGGCGCAGCGCTGGGCCAGCGTGCGCACCTCACCGGCCACGACCGCAAAGCCCCGGCCCTGCTCGCCGGCGCGTGCCGCTTCCACGGCCGCGTTCAGCGCTAGGATGTTGGTCTGGAAGGCGATGCCGTCGATGGTGCCGATGATGTCGGCGATGCGCTTGCTGGAGGCCTCCAGCCGACTGATCTGGCTGACCGCGCGCTCGACCAGCTCGCCACCGCGTTCGGCCACCGCGCGCGCCTTGCCGGCCAGCTGGTTGGCCTCCTGGGCATGCTCGGCGCCGCTCTTCACGTTGCCGCTGATCTGCTCGACGCTGGCGGCCGTCTGCTGCAGCGAGGAGGCCTGCTCCTCCGTGCGGGCGCTGAGGTCCTGGTTGCCCTGGGCGATCTGCTGGCTGGCCGTGGCCACCGAGGCCACGCCCTCGCGCACCTCGCCGACGATGCCGCGCAGGCCTTGCTGCATCGTGCCGAGCGCGGTCAGCATCTCTGCGGCCTCGTCGCGGCCGCGCGCCGTGACGGGCTCGCTGAGATCGCCGGCGGCCATGCGCTGGGCGTCGCGCACGGCGCGACGCAGCGGGGCGACGATGGAGTGCGTGATGCTCCAGCACAGCAGCGCGCCCAGCGCCAGCAGCGCGGCGCCGCCGGCCAGCACCATCAGGCGCGAGCGCTGGAAGAGGGCATCGGCGTCGTCGGCCGTCTGGCCGATGCGAGCGATCTCGCGCGCCTTGATCTCGTCAACCTTCTTCATGTAGGCCAGCTGCGAATCGCGCAGGCTGCGCTCCAGCAAGTCGGTGGCCTCGCCCATCTCGCCGGTCTTGATGTGGTGCAGGAAGGTGGCGAGATCGTTGTCGAAGACCTCGCCCAGCTTGTGGGCCTGTGCGACCAGCTGGAGGCCCTCCTCCGAGCGGATCGTGGGGGTGATCTGCGTCCACAGCTCGGTGTTGTCCACACGCGCCTTGGCGATGGAGCCCAGCCAGCCGGTCTGCTTTTCGAGATCGTCGTAGAGCAGGATGTTGCGGGTCTGGCGCGCGATCTTGTTGATGTTGTCGGCGACGGCGACGAGGCGCTCGACCTTGGGCAGGCGGTCGTCGCGGATGAAGCGCAACTGGTCGGCCAGTTCCTGCAGGCCCCCCAGGGCCAGGGCGCAGAGCGCCCCCATGGCGAGCAGCAGCGCGAAGAAGCTGGCGGCCAGTCGGGGGCCGATCTTGAAGCGGGTCAGCAGTTGGATCATGAGCGGGCAACGGGTTGTTGCCCAGGGCGCACGGGCCCGCCCTTGTGGGGCGGAGGTTCTGGCGGCTCCGCTGCCATGAGCAGCGCTGGCGCGCTGCCGTTAGGCCGGTGGCTTTGCGTATCCGGCTTTCGCGCGGACTTGCCCTGGACAGAAGATGGAGTGGGAGGCTGGACCCGGCCTTTTGGCGGACGGGTGATACGAATTCTTACGAGTGCGTAACAGCCTGTATAGGCAGGCAATCGATTGCTAGAGAGCAGCCCCCAGGCGCTGATGGTGCAGCTGTGCGGAGTTCACGGCGGGTGCCAGGGCTTGCCGGCGAACCCATGAAAAAGGCCCGCCAGTGGCGGGCCTCGGTGGGGCAGATCAGGATCAGGCCGCGACGGCCTTGGCGGTGTCCGCGTATTCCTCGATCTGGTCGAAGTTCAGGTACTTGTAGATGGCCGCGCCGTCCTTGTTCACGACGCCCATGGCCTGGTGGTATTCCTGCACCGTCGGGATGTGGCCCAGCTTGGAGGCGATGGCCGCCAGCTCGGCCGAGGCCAGGAACACGTTGGTGTTCTTGCCCAGGCGGTTGGGGAAGTTGCGGGTCGACGTGGAGACGACGGTCGCGCCTTCGCGCACCTGGGCCTGGTTGCCCATGCACAGGCTGCAGCCCGGCATTTCGGTGCGCGCGCCGGCCGTGCCGAAGGCGGCGTAGTGGCCTTCCTTGATCAGCTCGCTCTGGTCCATCTTGGTGGGCGGGGCCACCCACAGCTTGACCGGGATGTCGCGCTGACCGCCCAGCAGCTTGGCCGCGGCGCGGAAGTGGCCGATGTTGGTCATGCACGAGCCGATGAAGGCCTCGTCGATCTTGGTCCCGGCGACTTCGGACAGGAACTTGGCGTCGTCCGGGTCGTTGGGGCAGCAGAGGATGGGTTCCTTGATGTCGGCCAGGTCGATCTCGATGACGTGGGCGTACTCGGCGTCCTTGTCGGCTTCCAGCAGCTCGGGGTTGGCCAGCCAGGCTTCGACCTTCTCGATGCGGCGCTGCAGCGTCTTCGCGTCGGCATAGCCGTCGGCGATCATGTTCTTCATCAGCACGACGTTGCTGGTGAGGTACTCCTTGATCGGCTCGGGATTGAGCTTGATCGTGCAGCCGGCGGCCGAGCGCTCGGCGGAGGCGTCCGACAGCTCGAAGGCTTGCTCGACCTTCAGGTTCGGCAGGCCTTCGATCTCCAGGATGCGGCCCGAGAAGGCGTTCTTCTTGCCGGCCTTGGCGACGGTCAGCAGACCGGCCTTGATGGCGTACAGCGGGATGGCGTGCACGAGGTCGCGCAGCGTCACACCCGGCTGCATCTCGCCCTTGAAGCGCACCAGCACCGACTCCGGCATGTCCAGCGGCATCACGCCGGTGGCGGCGCCGAAGGCGACCAGGCCGGAGCCGGCCGGGAAGGAGATGCCGATGGGGAAGCGGGTGTGCGAGTCGCCACCGGTGCCGACCGTGTCGGGCAACAGCAGGCGGTTCAGCCAGCTGTGGATGACACCGTCACCCGGGCGCAGGGACACGCCGCCGCGGTTGCTGATGAAGGCGGGCAGCTCGCGGTGGGTCTTGACGTCCACGGGCTTGGGGTAGGCGGCCGTGTGGCAGAAGGACTGCATGACCAGGTCGGCCGAGAAGCCCAGGCAGGCCAGGTCCTTCAGCTCGTCGCGGGTCATGGGGCCGGTCGTGTCCTGCGAGCCGACCGTGGTCATCTTGGGCTCGCAGTAGGTGCCCGGGCGAACGCCCTGGCCTTCCGGCAGGCCGACGGCGCGGCCCACCATCTTCTGCGCCAGTGTGAAGCCGGCCTTGGTCTCGGCAGGGGGCGACGGCAGGCGGAACAGCGTGGAGGCGGGCAGGCCCAGGAACTCGCGCGCCTTGGCGGTCAGCGAGCGGCCGATGATGAGGTTGATGCGGCCACCGGCGCGCACTTCGTCGAACAACACGTCGCTCTTGAGCTTGAACTCGGCCACAGTCTCGCCGTTCTTCACCAGCTTGCCGTCATAGGGCAGCACGTCGACGCTGTCGCCCATCTCCAGCTTGGACACGTCCACTTCGATGGGCAGCGAGCCCGAGTCTTCCTGCGTGTTGAAGAAGATCGGCGCGATCTTGCCGCCCAGCGTGACGCCGCCGAAGCGCTTGTTCGGCACGAAGGGGATGTCCTGGCCGGTGGCCCAGATGACGGAGTTGGTGGCGGACTTGCGGCTGGAGCCGGTGCCGACCACGTCGCCGACGTAGGCGACCAGATGGCCCTTCTTCTTCAGGTCCTCGATGAACTGCATCGGGCCGCGCTTGCCGTCTTCCTCGGGCTTGAAGGCCGCGTCGGCGCGGGTGTTCTTCAGCATCGCCAGGTAGTGCAGCGGGATGTCCGGGCGGCTCCAGGCGTCGGGGGCGGGTGACAGGTCGTCGGTGTTGGTCTCGCCGGGCACCTTGAAGACGGTGACCGTGATTTTCTTCTCGACCTCGGGGCGCGAGGTGAACCACTCGGCATTGGCCCAGCTCTGCATGACGTCCTTGGCGTGGGCGTTGCCGGCCTTGGCCTTGTCGGCCACGTCGTTGAAGAAGTCGAACATCAGCAGCGTCTTCTTCAGGCCTGCGGCGGCGACGCTGGCGACTTCCGCGTCGTCCAGCAGCTCGATCAGCGGATGCACGTTGTAGCCGCCCACCATGGTGCCCAGCAACTCGGTGGCCTTGGCCTTTGAAATGAGGCTCACGCTGATGTCGCCGTGCGCCACGGCGGCCAGGAAGCTGGCCTTGACCTTGGCGGCGTCGTCTACGCCCGGGGGCACGCGGTGGGTCAGCAGGTCCAGCAGGAACTCGCCTTCAGCGGCCGGCGGGGCCTTGATCAGCTCGATCAGTTCGGCGACCTGCTTGGCATCGAGGGCAAGCGGCGGGATACCGAGGGCGGCGCGCTCAGAAACATGTTGGCGATAGGCTTGAAGCATGGTTTTCTCCGTTGAAGCAGCAGGTCAGGCCGAGGTCGGTTCGACGATCCTCAGCCCTTTGAAATAGTCTCTGTAGAAGCCGGCGTCGCCCGTGATCAGGCCGTCGCACTGCATCATGGCGTGGGAGCCGATCAAGAAGTCCGCGACGGTGCGGGTGCGGTTGCCGCCGCGCTGGCGGTAGCGCCGCTGCATCTCGCCGGCGCGCAGGGCCGACTTGGCTTCCATCGGGTCGAAGCGTATGCCCAGGTCTTCGAGGAACTGCAGCACATCGGTGCCACCCTTGAAGGCCGTGCAGACCTCGGCCAGCGCCACCTCGCACAGCACGACCGGGCCGACATGCAAGGCCTGGCGCACGGCTTCGGCCGCAGCGGCGCAGGCGTCGTCGTCACCAGCAATCAGGTCGATCAACACGGATGAATCCATGGCGATCAAGGTGCGGGCTCTCCCGGGTCCGACTCGGGCGGCAGATAGGGGTCGCCGGGCGCATGGCCGCGGATCGCGCGCATGGCCTCGTCGGTGTTGGCGAAGCCATCGAGCTTGAAACGGCCGCGCAGGCGCGAGATCGCGTCATCGACGTTCTTGCGCAAGATGATGCGGCCGCCGTCCAGCTCGACCTTGAGCGTGGTGCCCTTGGTCAGGCCGAGGGCGTCTCGGACGGCCTTGGGCAGGGTGATCTGCCCACGTTCGGCAACAGTGGCTTCCATGGCGGCCTCCAGCGGCTGAACGCCACGGGGCGCGGCGACTCAGGTATGCATCGGAAAGTATGCAAACATTCTACATACCTGGGGCGCTTCAAGCCAGATGACTCACTTGCCGGCTGCCGGCGTGATGCCGAGGCTGTTGCGCGCGGTCTCTGCGGCATCGGCTTCCGGGTTGGCCAGCCTGGCGGCGCGGGCCGCTTCCATCAGCTTGACCTGCTCGGGGTGGATGCAGTCGTCCAGCAGGCGCTGGCCGATCTTGGTGTCCAGCAGCATGGACTTGTTGGCGATCTGGATCATCAGCGTGCGGCCGGTCACGTCCTCCAGACGCAGCGCGCCGGTGGACGAGAGCACGGGTTTCATCGTGATGAGCATCTTCTGCCAGGCGACCGTGATGTAGCCGGCCACCTTGGGATGCTTGTCGATATGGACCGAATGCTTGAACTCGCAGGCGTAGTCGCCGAGGTGGGCCCGCTCCGCAGCGGCGAGCTGGGCTTCGTCGGCATCAACCAGGACCGGCTCGGGCGGCGGAGGTGGCGGCGTCTTCTTTGCCTGCACCTGCTTCCTGGCGGTCGACTTGACTGCAGGCTTGGCTGGGACGGGCTTGGCGGCAGCCGTTGCGGCGGGTTTGGTGGCCTGAGGTTTTGCGGCAGGCACCTGGGCCAGCACGGGCAGGGCGGCAGACAGGATCAGGGCAGCGGCGCTGCGGCGAAGCGGGGAAGACTGCATCGAGCGTTGGGGCAAAAGGGGAGGGGATGTGGGCGGCGCATGATGGCCCTGGATCGGCCGCGCCGCCGTGAGCAGATGTAGGTGATTGTCCGGCGCCGGATTTCGCGGGCAGGCCGTGATTTACCCGATGGCTACTGGGAAGAACGCCCGCCGCGCTTCGTCCGGCAGCGCGCGGCCGGTGCGCTCGGCGCGCTCCAGCACGGTCCAGAAATAGCGGTAGCTGGCGCGGTCGTGCAATCGGTCACGGAAGGAGATCGGCGCCCACTGGGCGGCTTGCGCGGCCAGCAACAGCTCGGCGGCCTCCTCTATCTCGTCGGCACCCGGCGCGAAGGCCTCAACGATGGGGCGGATCTGGTCGGGGTGGATGCTCCACATGCGCGTGTAGCCGAAGTCCCGCGCGGCGCGGCGGGCGGCGGCCGACAGCCGTTCGTGGTCGCGGAACTCGGTGACGACGCAGTGCGAAGGCGTCTTGCCGAAGGCGTGTGCAGCGGCCGCGATCTCCAGCTTGGCGCGCACGACCAGCGGGTGCTCGAATTGCCCGGGCAGCTCCATCGCCGTCTTCGGTATCGCGCCACCGTGGGCGGACACGAAGTCCATCAGGCCGAAGGACAGGGATTCGATGCGCGGGTGCGCGGCGATGCGGAAGACCTCGCGCAGCGCGCCGTGCGTCTCGATGAGCACCTGCAGCGGCAGCTTCGGCTGACCGTGGCGTTCGCAGGCCGCGTCGATGGCGGCGGCGGCGCGGTCCACGTCGTCTGCGCTCTCGGGCTTGGGGATCATCAGATAGGCCAGGCGCTGGCCGGCCTTGGCGACGAGCGTGTCCACGTCGGCCTCGAAAGCCGCATGGCCGAACGGATGGACGCGGGCGCCGACGCGGCCGAAGCGGTTCGCGGCGCTGGTCGCCAGCTCGGCGATCAGCAGCGCGTGCTCGGCCTCGCCGCCGACCGGGGCGCCGTCCTCGGCGTCCAGCGTGATGTCGAAGACGGGGCCCAGCTCGGCCTGCAGCGCCAGGCTCTTGCGCATGCGGGCTTCGACGCCGCAGTAGTGGTCGACGACGGGCAGCGTGGCGCGCGGCGTGTCATGGCCGAACAAGGCCTGGTGGGGGTGGAGGAGGTTGGTCATCGGCAATGAAAAAGGGCCGGCAAGCCGGCCCTTCTCGGGTGGGACGTTGGCCGTGATTACAGCAGGTGCTTGACGCCGTCCTGCTCGTCCGTCAGTTCCTTCAGCGTCTTGTTGATGCACTCCTGCGAGAAGGCGTCGATCTCGATGCCCTGGACGATCTTGTACTCGCCACCTTCGCAGGTGACGGGGTAGCCGAACATGACTTCCTTGGGGATGCCGTATTCGCCGCCCGACGGGATGCCCATCGTCACCCACTTGCCGTTGGTGCCCAGGGCCCAGTCGCGCATATGGTCGATGGCGGCATTGGCAGCCGACGCCGCCGAGGACAGGCCGCGCGCGGCAATGATGGCCGCGCCGCGCTTGCCGACGGTGGGCAGGAACACTTCACGGTTCCACTGCTCGTCGTTGATCAGTTCCTTCACCGACTGGCCGTCGATGGTGGCGTTGCGGTAGTCGGCGTACATCGTCGGCGAGTGGTTGCCCCACACGGCCAGCTTCTCGATGGCGGCCACGGCCTTGCCGGTCTTGGCAGCCAGTTGCGAAGCGGCGCGGTTGTGGTCCAGGCGCAGCATGGCGGTGAAGTTCTTGGCCGGCAGGTCAGGCGCCGACTTCATCGCGATGTAGGCGTTGGTGTTGGCGGGGTTGCCCACCACCAGCACCTTGACGTTGCGCGAGGCCACGGCGTTGAGCGCCTTGCCCTGCGTCGTGAAGATGGCGCCGTTGATGGACAGCAGCTCGGCGCGTTCCATGCCGGGGCCGCGCGGGCGCGAGCCCACCAGCAGCGCGTAGTCGGTGTCCTTGAAGGCGGTCATCGGGTCGCTGTGCGCTTCGATGCCGGCCAGCAGCGGGAAGGCGCAGTCTTCGAGTTCCATGATGACGCCCTTCAGAGCGTTCTGAGCCTTCTCGTCCGGGATCTCCAGCAACTGCAGGATGACGGGCTGGTCCTTGCCCAGCATCTCGCCGGAGGCGATGCGGAACAGCAGGGCGTAGCCGATCTGGCCGGCAGCGCCGGTGACGGCGACGCGAACGGGTTTCTTGCTCATGAAAATCTCCGAAGGGGCAGTTGAAAAAGCTGGCTCGGGCATGCTGCCCTGAACCTGGCAAGTGTAGGGGCAGACCCTGTGCTGCAATGCGCCGATGCCCTCCGTTAAGCCCCGGCCGCCCGCGCCTCTCTACGAACAAATCCGCCAGCTGATCGTCGCGGCGCTGGCCGCCGGCGAATGGCGGCCGGGCGATGCGCTGCCCAGCGAGGCGGCGCTCGCGGCACGCTTCGGCGCCAGTGCCGGCACGGTGCGGCGGGCGCTTGACGAGCTGACGGCGGCCAACATCGTCGAGCGCCGCCAGGGAAGCGGCACCTTCGTGGCCACGCATGCAGCGCCGCGCCAGCAGTTCCGCTTCCTGCGCCTGGTGGCCGACGACGAGGCGCGCGGCTTCACGCGCGAGTTGCTGAGCTGTCGCCGCTTGCGAGCCACGGCCGACATCGCCCGCGCGCTGGGCCTGCGCACGTCCGAGCCCGTCATCGAAGTCCGCCGGCTGTTGCATCGGCGTGAACGACCCGTCGTGCTTGATGAACTCTGGCTTCCCGAAAGGCATTTCGAAGGCTTGAGCGCAGAAGTGATTGCGGCGCATCCGGGCACGCTCTACGCGCTGTTCGAGTCTCGCTTCGGTGTCCACATGGTGCGGGCCGAGGAGAAGCTGCGCGCCGTGGCGGCGACGCCCGAAGCCGCAGCGCTGCTGCGTGTCCCGCTCGCAGAGCCGCTGCTCAGCGTCGAGCGGCTGGCCTACACCTACGGCGATCGCCCGGTGGAATTGCGGCGCGGCCTCTACCACACCAGCGCGGATCATTACCTCAACGAGTTGAACTGAAACTGACGATGACGCAGTGCAGCAAGTGCAATGGTCGGGTTAACGCATGGCCCTAGAATCGTTTGGTTTCACCCCGATTACGTAGGCTTCGACCATGACGGACAGTGCAAAGACAAGACCCGTATACCGAAATATTCACGTCACTCAGATCCTGTCCTACCGCCTGCCTCCCGCCGGCATCGTCTCGATCCTCCATCGCGTCAGCGGCGTGCTGATGTTCGTCCTGCTGCCCTTCGTGGTGTGGATGCTGGATGCGAGCCTGACGTCTGAGATCTCCTACGACGGCTTCACCAATGTGTTCGTGGCGGGCGTTGCCGGCCTGCCCGCATGGTTCGTCAAGCTCGTCACGCTGGGCCTGCTGTGGGCCTACCTGCTGCACTTCATCGCCGGCGTTCGCCACGTCTGGATGGACGTGACGCACAGCGTCAGCAAGGCGCAGGGGCACAGCTCCGCACTCGTCACGCTGGTCCTCAGCACGCTGCTGACGCTGCTGCTCGGCGCCAAGCTGTTCGGCCTGTACTGAGAAAGGACAACAACATGAGTACTTTCGGCTCCAAGCGCATCGTCGTCGGCGCGCACTACGGCCTGCGTGACTGGCTGGCCCAGCGCGTCACCGCCGTGCTGATGGCTTTGTTCACCATCGCCGTGCTGGCCCGTTTCCTGATGCCCGGCGAACTGGGCTACGACCACTGGTACGGCGTGTTCGCGCCGCAGTGGATGAAGGTGCTGACCTTCGTGGCCATCTTCTCGTTGGCCTACCACGCCTGGGTCGGCGTGCGCGACGTGCTGATGGACTACGTGAAGCCGGTCGGCATCCGACTGGTGCTGCAGGTGTTTTCTATCGTGTGGCTGCTCGGCTGTGCCGGCTGGGCGATCCAGGTGTTGTGGAGACTTTGATGACGACGGCAAAGATTTCGACCCGCAAGTTCGACGTGGTCATCGTCGGGGCCGGTGGCTCCGGTATGCGCGCCTCGCTGCAGCTGGCGCTGGCCGGCCTGAACGTGGCCGTGCTGTCCAAGGTCTTCCCGACCCGCTCGCACACCGTCGCTGCCCAAGGCGGCATCGGCGCGTCCCTGGGCAACATGTCCGAGGACAACTGGCACTATCACTTCTTCGACACCGTCAAGGGGTCGGACTGGCTGGGCGACCAGGACGCCATCGAGTTCATGTGCCGCGAGGCGCCCAAGGTCGTCTACGAGCTTGAGCACTTCGGCATGCCGTTCGACCGCAATGCCGACGGCACGATCTACCAGCGTCCGTTCGGCGGCCACACCGCAAACTACGGCGAGAAGCCCGTGCAGCGCGCCTGCGCCGCGGCCGACCGCACTGGCCACGCGATGCTGCACACGCTGTACCAGCAGAACGTCAAGGCGCGCACGCAGTTCTTCGTCGAATGGATGGCGCTGGACCTGATCCGCGACGCCGAGGGCGACGTGGTCGGCGTGACCGCGCTGGAGATGGAGACCGGCGAGGTCCACATCCTGCAAGGCAAGACCGTGCTGCTGGCCACCGGCGGCGCCGGGCGCATCTTTGCGGCCAGCACCAATGCCTTCATCAACACCGGTGACGGCCTGGGCATGGCGGCGCGTGCCGGCATTCCGCTGGAAGACATGGAGTTCTGGCAGTTCCACCCCACCGGCGTGCACAACGCCGGCGTGCTGCTGACCGAAGGCTGCCGTGGCGAAGGCGCCATCCTGCGCAATGCCAACGGCGAGCGCTTCATGGAGCGCTATGCGCCCACGCTGAAGGACCTGGCGCCGCGCGACTTCGTGTCGCGCTGCATGGATCAGGAGATCAAGGAAGGCCGAGGCTGTGGTCCCAACAAGGACTACATCAACCTCGACATGACCCACCTGGGTGGCGACACCATCGCCAAGCGCTTGCCCTCGGTGCTGGAGATCGGCCACAACTTCGCCAACGTCGACATCACGAAGGAACCCATCCCCGTGGTGCCGACAATCCACTACCAGATGGGTGGAATTCCCACCAACATCCACGGCCAGGTGGTGGTGCCCAAGGACGGCAAGCCCAACGAGATCATCAACGGCTTGTACGCGGTGGGTGAATGCGCCTGCGTCAGCGTGCACGGCGCCAACCGGCTGGGCACCAACTCGCTGCTGGACCTGCTGGTCTTCGGCCGTGCGGCCGGCAACCACCTGGTGGCGGCGAACCTGGGCAAGCAGTCGCACAAGACGTTGCCGGCCGACGCGGCCGACCGTTCGCTGGCCCGCCTGGCGCGCCTGGACGGCAGCAGCAGCGGCGAGTACGCGCAGGACGTGGCCAACGACTTACGCGCCGCGATGCAGCAGCACGCCGGTGTGTTCCGCACCCAGGCCATGCTCAACGAAGGCGTGAGCAAAATCGCCGCGATTGCCGAGCGGGTCAGGAACATCACGCTGAAGGACAAGTCCAAGGTCTTCAACACGGCGCGCATCGAGGCGCTGGAAGTGGAGAACCTGATCGAGGCGGCACAGGCCACCATCGTCTCGGCGGCAGCCCGCACCGAGAGCCGCGGCGCCCACACCGTCAACGACTACGGCGACACGCCGGCCCACCCCAATGGCCGTAACGACGAGCAGTGGATGAAGCACACGCTGTGGTACTCCGAGGGCAACCGGTTGGACTACAAGCCGGTCAACCTCAAGCCGCTCACCGTGGACTCGATTCCCCCGAAAGTCCGGACCTTCTGACGGCTCGCCGCCAAGGACACTGAATCATGAAGCGCACTTTTCAGATTTACCGTTACGACCCGGACAAGGACGCCAAGCCCTACATGCAGACCCTCGAGGTCGAGCTGGACGGCTCCGAGCGCATGCTGCTGGACGCCTTGAACAAGCTCAAGGCCGTTGACCCCAGCCTGTCCTTCCGCCGCTCCTGCCGCGAAGGCGTCTGCGGTTCGGACGCGATGAACATCAACGGCAAGAACGGCCTGGCCTGCTTGACGAACATGCGCACGCTGCCGGGAACCGTGGTGCTCAAGCCGCTGCCGGGCCTGCCCGTCGTGCGCGACCTGATCGTCGACATGACGCAGTTCTTCAAGCAGTACAACTCGATCAAGCCCTACCTCGTCAACGACAACATCCCGCCCGAGACCGAGCGGCTGCAGTCGCCCGAGGAGCGCGATGAGCTGAACGGCCTGTACGAGTGCATCCTGTGCGCGAGCTGCTCCACGAGCTGCCCGAGCTTCTGGTGGAACCCGGACAAGTTCGTCGGCCCGGCCGGCCTGTTGCAGGCTTATCGATTCATCGCTGACAGCCGCGACGAAGCCACCGCCGAGCGCCTGGACAACCTGGAAGATCCGTACCGCCTGTTCCGCTGCCACACCATCATGAACTGCGTGGACGTCTGCCCGAAGGGGCTGAACCCCACGAAGGCCATCGGCAAGATCAAGGAATTGATGGTCCGCCGCGCGGTCTGACGATGGTTGAAGCAGCCGAGGCCTTGATCGACGAACGCGCGCTCTCCAAGCTGCGTTGGCGCTGCCGACGGGGCCTGCTTGAGAACGACATCCTCATCGAACGCTTCTTCAACCGTCATCCCGATGGCATCAGTGCCACCCTCGCTGAGGGTCTGACCGCGCTGATGGACCTGGCCGACAACGACCTTCTCGACCTGTTACTGCGCCGCAAGGAACCCAGTGGTGAAATCGACACTGCTGCGGTGCACAAAGTTCTCGCCGAACTGCGCACCTGATCCGTTTTTCAAAGCCTCCCAAAGGACTGCACCATGACCCCGTCCGACGTGAAAGCCACCCTGTCGTTCTCCGACGGCAGCCCCTCGATGGACCTGCCGCTCTACAAGGGCAGCATCGGCCCGGATGTCATCGACATCCGCAAGCTATACGCCCAGACCGGCAAGTTCACCTACGACCCCGGCTTCCTGTCGACGGCCTCGTGCAACTCCACGATCACCTACATCGACGGCGACAAGGGCGAGCTGCTGTACCGCGGCTACCCCATCGAGCAACTCGCGGTGAACTGCGACTACCTCGAGACCTGCTACCTGCTGCTGTACGGAGAGCTGCCGAACGAGAGCCAGAAGGCCGACTTCGAAAGCCGCGTCATGCACCACACGATGGTGAATGAGCAGATGCAGTTCTTCCTGCGCGGCTTCCGCCGCGACGCTCACCCGATGGCCGTTATGACGGGCCTGGTGGGTGCGATGTCCTCGTTCTATCACGACAGCACGGACATCAATAACCCCGAGCACCGCGAGATCTCGGCTATCCGCCTGATCGCCAAGATGCCCACGCTCGTGGCCATGGCCTACAAGTACACCATCGGCCAGCCCTACATCTACCCGCAGAACAACCTGAGCTACGCCGGCAACTTCATGCGCATGATGTTTGCCACGCCCTGCGAGGACTACAGCCCCAACCCGGTGCTGGTGCGGGCGATGGATCGCATCTTCACGCTGCATGCCGACCACGAGCAGAACGCGTCGACCTCGACCGTTCGCCTGTGCGGCTCGTCGGGCACCAACCCGTTTGCGGCCATCGCGGCCGGCGTGGCCTGCCTGTGGGGCCCCGCTCACGGTGGCGCCAACGAGGCCTGCCTGAACATGCTGGGCGACATCCAGAAGCAGGGCGGCGTGGCCCGCATCGGCGACTTCGTCAGCAAGGTCAAGGACAAGAACTCCGGCGTCAAGCTGATGGGCTTCGGTCACCGTGTCTACAAGAACTACGACCCGCGCGCCAAGCTGATGCGCGAGACCTGCCACGAGGTGCTCAACGAGCTGGGCCTGCAGAACGACCCGCTGTTCGAGCTGGCGATGAAGCTGGAGAAGATCGCGCTGGAGGACGAGTACTTCGTCGCCCGCAAGCTCTACCCGAACGTCGACTTCTACTCGGGCATCGTTCAGCGCGCCATCGGCATCCCGGTGCCGCTGTTCACGGCCATCTTCGCGCTGGCCCGCACGGTCGGCTGGATCGCCCAGCTCAATGAGATGATCGGCGACCCCGAGTACAAGATCGGCCGCCCGCGCCAGCTGTTCGTCGGCGCCACGCCGCGCGACGTCAAGCCCATCGCCCAGCGCTGATCGGCTCACGCGCACTGCGAACCCCTCGGCTTCCCGAGGGGTTTTTTGTTTGGAAACTTGATGTCCGCACCTGAGATCCTCGTCCTCGGCAGCGTCAATCGCGACCTCATCGTCCATGCACCTCGCCTGCCGCTGCCAGGTGAGACGCTGCGCGGCCAGCGCTTCGGCTCCTGCCTGGGCGGCAAGGGGGCCAACCAGGCGGTGGCTGCGTCGCGGCTCGGGGCGCGTGTGGCGCTGGCGGCGCGCGTCGGTCTGCTGGAGAACGGCGCGGCGATGGTGGCGCAGCTCCAGGGCGAGGGTGTCGACACGCGTGCCATCGCCCAGCCGGCTGACGAGGTGCCGGGTGTTGCCCTCATCGTCGTCGGCGCAGAGGATGCCGAGAACCAGATCGTCACCGTTGCCGGCTCCAACGGCACGCTGCCGCTGGCGCAGGTCGAGGCCCTGGAGCTGACAGGCCTGCGCTGGCTGATCGCTCAGCAGGAGCTGCCGCTGCAGAGCATCGCGCGCGCGTTCGAGCGCGCCCGCGCGGCCGGCGTGAAGACGCTGCTGAACGCCGCGCCCTACCGCCCCGGCTGCGAGGCGCTGCTGCCGCTGGTGGACCTGCTGGTGGTCAACGAGCTCGAAGCCCAGGCCTTGGTGACCACGCTGGGCGGCGGCGTCGCCGAGCCCGAGGTGCTGGCCCAGGCGCTGCGCGCCAAGGGACCGGCTGCGGTGCTGGTGTCGCTGGGCGCCGAGGGCCTGTGCTGGGTCGACGATGAAGGCATACGCCGCGTGCCGGCGCGGCAAGTCAAGGCGGTCGACACGGTGGGTGCTGGCGATACCCTCGTCGGTGCCCTCGTCACCGCGCTGGCCGAGGGCCAGACCATCGAAAAAGCGCTGACTTTTGCCCAAGCCGCAGCGGCGCTCGCGGTGTCCCGCCCCGGCGTGCAGGACGCCATGCCGCGCCGCGACGAAGTCGAGCAACTGCTCGCGCAAACCCACTGAATCTCACAAGGAGAAGAGCCATGTCCCAGACCCTGCTGCTGCCCCGCTGGCTGCTGACGATGAAGCCCGGCGAGCCCGTGCTGGACAACCACGCGCTGCTGATGGACGGCGAGCGCATTGCCGCCGTCGGCCCGCGCGCCGAGCTGCTGGCCCAGTACCCGCAAGCCGAGCGCGTCGAGCTGCCCGAGCAGATCCTCATCCCCGGCCTCATCAACGGTCATGCGCACTCGGCGATGACGCTGCTGCGCGGCGTCGCCGACGACGTGCCGCTGATGGACTGGCTGCAGAACCACATCTGGCCGCTGGAGAAGAAGTGGGTCAGCGAGGACTGGACCTACCTCGGCAGCAAGCTGGCCGCCGCCGAAGGCCTGCGCAGCGGCACGACCTACATCAACGACATGTATTTCTTCCCGACCGCGATGGCCCGTGCCGCCGTGGACTCGGGCGTGCGCGCCGCCGTGTCGATGAACGTCATCGATTTCCCCACTGGCTATGCCTCCGGCCCCGATGACTACATCGCCAAGGGCATCGCCGCCTACGAGCAGTACAAGGGCGAGAGCTTGCTTGACTGGACCAGCGCGCCGCATGCGCCGTACACGGTGTCCGACGAGACCTTCATCAAGCTGCGCGACCTGGCCGAGAAGCTCGACATCCAGATGCACTGCCACATCCACGAGACGGCGGGCGAGGTCGAGGACGGCATCAAGGCGCATGGCGTTCGTCCCATCGAGCGGCTGGACAAGCTGGGCCTGTTCAACGAACGCATGATCGCTGTGCACATGGTTCACCTGAACGAGGCCGAGATCGAGCTGATGGCGAAGAAGGGCGTGCACCTGGTGCACAACCCGAATTCCAACCTGAAGCTGGCCTCGGGCGTCATGCCGTTGAAGGCCCTGGAAGCGGCCGGCGTCAACACCATCCTTGGCACCGACGGCGCCGCGTCCAACAACCGGCTGGACATGTTCGGCGAGATCCGCTCGGCCGCACTGCTGGCCAAGGGCATCACAGGCGACCCGACCGTGGCGTCAGCGCGCACCGCGCTTGAGATGGCGACGATCCGTGCTGCCAAGGCCATGGGCCGGGGCGACGACCTGGGCTCGCTCGAGGTCGGCAAGCTGGCCGACGTGGTGGCCGTGTCGCTGGACAGCATCGAGTGCCAGCCGGTCTACAACGCCGCCGCGCAGCTCGTCTACGTGGCAGGGCGCGAGCAGGTCAGCAACGTCTGGGTCGGCGGCCGCCAGGTGCTGCGTGAACGCCAGCCGACGACCATCGACGTGCCGGCGCTGCTGGCCGAGGTGCGCGATGTCGTCGGCCGCATGCAGGCGGGCTGAAGGGTTTCAGCGCGCCGTTGACGCGCGGCGCAGGCGCAGGCGGACCAGGCCCAGGCCCAGCAGCGCGAGTGCCGCGCTGCCCGGCTCCGGCACGGCGGCGGCCGTCACGTCGAAGGTCAGTGTGCCGCTGGCCCATTGGCCTTCGACGACGCCGTTGGCGAAGTCCTTGGTGTATTCGCTGAACTCGAGGCGCAGCAGGCCGTCGGCGCCCACGCTCAGGCCCAGGCCGGTCAGGTCCGCCGAGCCGGTGTAGCTGCCGGCGCCGCTGAAGCCATCGATCACGTCGGGCGCGAGATCAAAGGCGTCCAGCCCGCTGGAACTGCCGAAGCTGACCAGCATGTCGAACAGGCTGCTGGGTGCCGTGGCGTTCAGCGTGACGTTCCAGTCCAGCGAGTTCAGCACCGCGTTGGCACCGATGTCGATGAGCCAGACGGTGTTGCCCGCCTCGCCGAACTGATTGATGCTCTTCGCGCCGCTGACGTCGATGACGACCGGCGTGGCCTGGGTGGCGAGGCTGGCAAGACCGAGGGCGGCCGCTGCGGCGAGTTGCTTGAAGGTGTTCATGGCTTGGGTTCTCAGTTGGATGCGGCAGGGCGCGCGACGAAGACGACCGCCGTGCGGGCCGGCACGTTGAAGCTGCCGGTCGTGCGGTCGAAGGTGGCGGCAAGGGCGCGCTGGTCGGCGGTATGCGCCGGGTGCAGTTCCAGCGCGTGGCCGGCCAGCGTCGGGAAGTTCAGCTGCTTGGCCGTCTTGTCGACGTTGATCAGGTAGACCAGTTCATCGAAGTTGGCGCCGGGATAGCCGACACCGTTCAGTCGACCCACCAGCACCGTGGGCTCCTGCGCCGAGCCGGTGTTGAGGAACGTCAGCCGGGCCTTGATGTCCTCGGCCGTGCGCAGGCGCAGCAGCGTCGTGCTCTTGCGAATCTTCAGCAGGTCGCGGAAGGCGTCGCGCGTCCAGGCGATATCGTTCGCATGCGGCTTGATCAACGGGTTGGCCAGCAGCGGGCGGGCCAGCGCCCAGTTGTCGGCGTTGTCGCGCGCGGGTGGCAGGCCGGCGCCGAAGCCGTTGTCCGCATACGTCCAGTCCAGCCGGTTGAACCAGTCGCCGCTGTCGTAGCTGTTCTTGTCGAGCGACTTGCTGCGCAGCGTCTCCGTGCCGGCATGGAAGTAAGCCACGCCCTGGCTGAAGGCATTGATGGCATTGGCCAGGATCTGCACGCGGGCGCGGTCTTCCTTGCTGGTGCCCGTTGGCAGGCGGAAGGCGTTGTTGTCGAACAGGGTCAGGTTGTCGTGGTTCTCCACGTAGTTGACGACCTCGCCCGGCTCCAGCACCCAGCCGGCCGGGATGCCGCCCACGTCGATCTGGTCCAGCCGCAGCGTCGCGTCCCAGCTCGTCTGCATCTGGAAGCTGCGGATGGAGCCGGCCAGCGACGCCTTCAGACGGTCGGCAAACCACATCAGCTCACCGCGGCTCTGGCCGGAGGCGCTGGCGTTGGGGTCGTAGAAGAAGCCGTTGACATAGCCCTGGTTGGCCACCAGCGCGTTGCCGCTGTCGCAGCATCCGCCGCCGCGCACCGCGTCGCGGATCAGCGGGTTGAAGCTGCCGATGCCCGAGCCGTTCAGCGACAGCATCTCGGCCTGCACGAAGCGCGCGCCGTTGGCGACCTCGCCGAAGTTCCAGCCCTCGCCGACGATCTGCACCGCGCGGCCGGCGGCGGCCTCGATGCGGGCCTTCAGCGCCTCGATGACCGCCCTTGGGTGGTGGCCCATGATGTCGAAGCGCAGCGAGCTGATGCGGTAGTCGCGCACCCAGGTCACGGCCGAGTCGATCATCAGCTTGGCCATCATCAGGTTTTCTGATGCGGTGTTCTCGCAGCAGGTGGAGCGCTCGATGCCGCCCGTGGCGTTGTAGCGGAAGTAATAGCCCGGCACGACCTTGTCAAGCACCGAGGTGGCGTTCTGACCGGACGAGGTGGTGTGGTTGTAGACCACGTCCATGCCCACGCGCAGGCCGGCCTTGTTGAGCGCCTGCACCATCTGGCGGAACTCGACGACGCGGGCCAGCGGGTTGGCGGCCGTGCTGGCGTAGGCGCCATCGGGCGTCGTGAAGTGGTGCGGGTCGTAGCCCCAGTTGAAGCAGTCGCTGCCGGCGGTGGCGGCCACGGTGGCCTGTTGCGATTCGCTGTCGGCGGCGCCGCTCGGTGAAGGCGTTACGCAGCTCTTCTCGTTGACGCTGGCGATGTCGAACACCGGCAGCAGGTGCACGTCCGTCAGGCCGGCGGCGGCGAGCGCCGTGAGGTGCTTCATGCCGTTGGACTGGCTTTCCGCAAACGCCAGGTACTTGCCGCGCCGCGCGGCGGGCACGGTGGCGTCGTTGATCGAGAAGTCACGCACGTGCAGCTCGTAGATGCTCAGGTCCGTTGGCGCCATCACCGTTGCGGGCGGCGCGCCGGCGTCCCAGCCGGCCGGCTTGGTGACGGCGGCGTTCAGGTCCATGACAACGCTCTGCTGGCCGCCCAGGCTCAGGCCCAGCGAATAGGGGTCGGTGACGAGGTTCTTCACCAGGCCCGTGCCGCGCACGAAGACCTGCACCTGGTAGCGGTAGGTCGCACCCTGCAGGCTGCCGAGCTTGGTCAGGCGCCACACGCCGGTGGCGGCGTCGCGGGTCATGGGTTCGGTGGTCGTGCGGGTCAGCGGCGAGCCGGCGATCGGCGTCGTCAGCATCAGCGACACGGCCTGCGCGGTCGGCGCCCAGAGCTTGAAGCTGGTGTTGCCTCCCGCGACGACGGCGCCCAGGTCGGGCACGTTGTTGGCGGCGGCGTAGAGGTCGTCCAGCGCGCCGGCGATCTGCGTGGCCGTGGCGTTCTGAACCTTGCCGTTGGCGTCCTGCTGCACCAGCACGAGCTGCTTCTGGTGCAGGGCGGGCAAGGCGGCCAGGTCGGCGGCGCGCACGTTGAAGACGGCGCCGTTGCCGACGTATTTGAAGCGCAGCGCATCGGCCGCCGGCACGGTGCCGGTGAAGGCGTCCAGCGTGATGAAGCCGTCGGCGCCCTGCACCGGCGCATCGGCGGCGACGCTGATCTGGCCGGTGGCCGAGTGGTAGAGCCGCACAGTGCCCGAGGCGGTCATGCGCGGCCACTTGACGAGGCGTTTGTTCAGCCAGATGGCGCGGGCGTCGGTGCTGGACACCTGACGCAGGTCCGGCGGCGCGGTGTAGACGGTGGCGTCCCGCTCCACCAGCCAGATGTGGGCGACCTGGTTCTGGATGGTCAGCGCGCTGAACTCGACGCGGATGTTGTTGTCGCGGCCGTCCTTGTCGTTCTCGTTGGGCGACAGGCCGTGGATGATGAATTCCAGCGCCTTGCGGTTCACGTCGCCCTGCGGGTTCAGCACGGGGATGTCGAAGACGACCTCGCCGTTGCCCGTCGCGTAGCCGGGCATCGCGCTCAGCGGCACCGGCTGGCCCCAGTTGTCGATCTGCACGCCGGCCGGCAAAGCGGCCGTGTCCAGCCCGCTGCCATTCCACAGGTGCAGGCCCCAGTTTGCGTAGCCGGCGTCGAAGCGCTTGTAGTGCACGCGCACGGTCTTGATGTCCGGCGCGGGCAGCAGCAGCGGGTTGCTTGTGTAGTTGGTGCTGTCGCCCTGCAGCCGCCAGATCTCGTTGGCACCGGCCTGCAGCACATAGCTCTGGTCGGCGCCGCCGTTGTCCTTGTTGTCGCCGTTGTGCAGCAGGAAGCCAACCGAGCCGCTGGTCGCGGCCAGCGGCACGTCGTAGTAGACGCCGAAGTCGTCGCTGCCGGCGGCGTTCCAGCCCTCGTTCCAGTTCGGGCTTTGCGCGGCGTTCCAGCTGTGGATCTGCCAGCCGGTGTGGTTGCCGTCGGCGCGGCGGTAGTGCACGCGCAGCGACGTGGCCGGCTCGGCGGGTGTGGCCACTGCGGCGATCCTGGCGCGCGGCAGGGCGACTGCGGGCACGCCGGCCAGCAGCTCGACCCCGCTTTCGTCTGGCGCCGCAGCGCTGACGCTGCTCGTGGGCGCCTGGGGGGCCTCCGCGCCGCCGCCGCAGGCCGCCAGCAGCCCGCCCATGCCCAGCGCCAGCGCGCCCATCACCCGTCGCGCCTGCCGCGCGAAACCGTCTGCCCATGCCTTCATGCCAGCCACTCCTTGGAAGTGGGCGGATGCTATTGGAGTAAAACTACATCAGGAAGTTGGTGGAATCCCGGTGTGTCCTGCGGATTTATCGTGCGCTATTCCATGAGATCAGCCTGAAATGACCAAGGATTCTGATTTGAATGTAGTTTTGCTTCTTTGTTTTGCGGGTGATTTCAGGTGGCTCAAGTGCCAGGCAGCGGATGACTGGAGACATGGCGGCGCGGCGGGACTAAGCTCAAGCCAGGGTCGGCGCACGACCGGCCTGTCAAAGCGAGGAGACCGTCATGAACACCCGCGCCCTGATCGCGGTGCTCGCCGTGGCCGGCGCCGCCCTGAGTGGCTGCGCCGTCGACCCGATCGCGCCGCCGCCCGCCAGCGTCTTCCTGGACGCCGCCTTCAAACCGCCCACCGTGCACATCGACGCCGCCGAGGCCATGCGGCTCAGCCCGGCCATGCAGCGCTTCGCCGAGACCGAGATGGCGGCCGAAATCCGCAAGAAGGGCTTGCGCGATGGCCTCATCGACGCGCTCTACACCAAGGGCCGGTTGCAACTGGACTACGACAGCGAGATCACCCGCACCGCCGCGGAGGCCTTCGACGCGCGGCGCGGCAACTGCATGTCGCTGGTCATGATGACGGCCGCCTTCGCCCGCCACCTGAAGATGCCGGTGCGCTTCAACAGCGTCTACCTGGAAGAAAGCTGGACGCGCAGCAACGGCATCTTCTTCGTCGCCGGCCACGTCAACATCAGCCTGGGCCGGCCGCCGTCCACGGCGCCGCGCGTGACCATCTACGGCGAGCCCGACCTGATGACCATCGACTTCCTGCCGCCCGAGCAGGTGCGCCGCAACCGCAGCCGCGCCGTCGAGGAAAGCACCATCCTGGCGATGTTCATGAACAACCGTGCTGCCGAGGCCTTGATGCTGGGCCAGGTGGACGATGCCTACTGGTGGTCACGCGCGGCCATCCTGACCGACTCCCGGTGGCTGGCCTCGTACAACACGCTGGCCGTGCTCTACCGCCGCAAGGGCTTGTACGGTCAGGCCGAAGCTACGCTGCGCCTGGTGCTGGACCGTGAGCCGCTGAACCTGCAGGCCATGTCCAACCTCATCCTGGTGCTCAGTGACCTCGGGCGCAACGCCGAAGCCGAGGTCTACAGCAACCAGCTCGCGCAGGTCCAGCCCGTGCCGCCCTACAAGTTCTTCGACGAAGGCGTGGCGGCGATGAAGGCGGGCGAGTTTGCCGAGGCGCGCCAGCTGTTCCGCAAGGAGGTGGCGCGTGCCGCCTACGTGCCCGAGTTCCACTTCTGGCTGGGCCTGGCCAACTTCGGCCTGGGCGACGTGGCCGGCGCACGCGGCGAGATCGCCAAGGCGATGGAGAACAGCGCAACGACACACGACCGCCGCATGTACGGCGCCAAGCTGGCCTGGCTCAACGAGCTGCGCGAGGAGCAGCAGCAGCGTCGCCGCGAGCCGCTGATGCAGCGGGCGGGCTCCTAACCAGTCATCACAGCGGTGGTAGCCCGTGCCTGGCGCGGGCCCGCGCGCAGGCGTCGTCGCCAATGCCCATCGGCGCCCGTTCGCCGAACTCCCGGCACGGCGAGGGCCGCCACTCGTGGATGCCGCAGCTGGCGCGTGCACCCACCTTGCCGCTGAGCGCCGCGCAGCGCGGCTGGGCATGGTCAGTGCCGCGCAGCCGCACCAGGCGGCCGGTCAACTCCACCGCCAGCCCGTCGGGCACGCGGCCGCCTTCGCTCTCCAGTTCGCTGCGGTCGAAATCGACGCGGAAACTGGCGCAGCAGGCGCCACAGCTCAAGCAGGGGTTGTCACTCATCACGCCAGTGTAGGCAGCGGGTGACACTGGCCCGATGCTGCACCACCTGACCCCCATGCGCGCCACCCTCATTGCCTTGCTGCTGTTTGCCGCCGCCGCACAGGCCGCCGACCTGACCGTCACCGTGCTGGACCGCAGCGGCAAGCCGCTGGCCGACGCCGTCGTCCTTGTCGACAGCAGCGTGCAGGGCGCGCGCCCGGCGCCGGTCATGGAGGCCAACGTGGCGCAGGAGAAGCTGCGTTTCATGCCCGCCGTCAGCGTCGTCGGCATGGGTGCCAAGGTCAGCTTCAACAACCTGGACAGCTGGGACCATCACGTCATCCTCGGCGTGATGGGCGCCGGCGGGACCTTCGTGGACCCGGGCCAGAACACCCAGTTCCGCCTCGCCGGCCGTGTGCGCAACAAGGCGCCGGCCAGCGACAGCAAGGTGCTGAGCCAGCCCGGCCCCTATTTGCTGGCCTGCCACATCCACAGCTCCATGCGCGGCCATGTCTACGTGGCCGACACGCCGTGGGCCAAGCTTGGCGGCGAGGACGGCAAGGTGCTGCTACAAGGCCTGCCAGAAGGCCCGGCGCGCGTGCGCATCTGGCACCCGGACCAGATCATCGACGGTACGCCGACGGCGGTGCAGATCGCCGCCGGCGGCAGTGCCGTGACGGTCACGACGCAGATCGTCGCCGCCCGCAAGAAGCGGCCGACGCCTGCGGCCGACAGCAACTATCCGGGGCTCTGACGATGCGGGCCGCGCGGCGTCAACCGGCGGCGATCTCGATGCGCCGTGGTTGCGCGTGAGCCTGCTTGGGGATGCGCAGCCGCAGCACGCCGTCCTTGAGCTGGGCCTCTATGCGCGAGGCATCCAGCTCGCGGCTCAGCGTGAAGGCGCGCCGGTAGCGCGGCAGGCGCACCTCGGCGTGTACGGCTTCCATGTCGGCCGGCGCGACGGCCTCGACGCTGCCTTCGATGTGCAGCGTGTCGGCCTCCACGCGCAGTTCGAGCTGTTCGCGGGGGACGCCGGGCAGGTCGGCCAGCAGCGTGATGCCGGTGTCGTCTTCGCTCACGTCCACGCGCGGCGTCAGCGCGCGCTGAGCGTCGGCGTCGCCGCCCTGGCGGGCCGGTGCGCGGCCACGGCTGTTGTCGGTCTGGACAGCTGGGTTGCTCATGTCGGTTCTCCTTGGTGGCGGGTTACTGGATGGCGATGCGGCGCGGCTGCGCGTCGGCCTGGCGGGCCACGCTGATGCGCAGGATGCCGTCGCGGTAGCTGGCCTTGACGTGCGCCGCATCGGCGTCGTCCGGCAGGCTGATCGCGCGCCGGAAGCTGCCGCTGAAGCGCTCGCGGCTGTAGGTGCGCGCGCCGCTTTCTGCCGGCGTGGCGGGCCGCTCGCCGGCGATGCTCAGCACGCCGCGGTCGACGGTCACGTCGAGGCTGACCGGGTCCAGGCCAGGCGCGAAGGCGTAGATCTCCACGCTGGTCGGCGTGTTGCCGACGTTGATGGCCGGGAAGGTGCCGGGCGCCGTCGAACGGATGGCCGACGGCGCGCCGAAGCTGCTGCCGAAATGCTCATCGATCTCGCGGTGCAGGCGGTCGAAGTCGGAGAAGAAGCTGGAAGGAAAGGTCCAGAGTGACGAGTACATACAAGCCTCCTTTCAAGTCGTGATGCCCTGCCAAACGGGCATCGACGCCGAATTAGGAACGGCTTGCGAGGTTTCAAGACCTTGTTGAAATGACTTTCAGAGCGGCTCGCGCACCACGGTCACCGTGCAGTCCGACTCGGCCACCACCCGGCTGGACACGCTGCCCAGGTAGCGCCGCAGCGTCGACGCGCCGCGTGCGCCCATGACGATGTGGTCCACACCGTTGCGGCGCGCGAAATCCACCAGCGCGTCGCCCACGTCGGGCGACTCCAGCACATGGAAGGTCAGCCGGCCGTCCGCCAGGTTCAGCGCCTTGCTGATCGGCCGCGCCCAGTGCTTGAGGGCGATGAGCTGTTTCACGTGCAGGCTCTGGCCGTGCTGGTCGGTCAGCTCGTCCAGGCCGATGCGATTGATCTTCATGACGGACACGCAGGCCAGCCGCGCGCCAGTTTCGGTCTGGACGATGCGGCGCACGGTCTCGCACAGCTGCGCGCGCAGCTCGTTGGTGCCGCGGTCCACCTCGACCGCCGCCATGATGATGGGGCTGCGCGCCAGTTGCTCGGTGACCGCCGGCACGGCGGCGGGGTCGGCGCCGAGAGCGAAGAACCAGCGCTTCATGCGCAGCATGGCGCCGCTGACCTGCAGCTTCTCGGCGCGTGCTGTCAGCGCCACGCCGCCGGGCTCGCGCAGGTCCAGCGCCAGTTGGGCGGCGCTCTGGTAACGGCGCTCGGGTCGCACCTCCAGGCAGCGCAGGATGACCTCCTGCAGCCAGGGTGGCAGCTCCGGCCGGATGGCACGCGGCGGCACCGGCTCGACATAGAGGCGCCGGCGCAGGCCGCGCACCGAGTCCGGCTGGCCGAAGGGCCGCTCGCCGGTGGCCAGGTGGTAGAGCATGACGCCCAAAGCAAACAGGTCGCTGCGCGGGTCGCTGCGCACGAACTGCACCTGCTCCGGGCTCATGTAGGGGCCGGTGCCCATGGGCAGCGTGAACTCCTCCTCCAGCAGGTCGGGCAGCTGCTCGTGGCGGCTCAGGCCGAAGTCCACCAGCACGGCCGTGCCGTCGGGGCGGAACATGATGTTGCTGGGCTTGATGTCCAGGTGCACGACATGCTGGCGGTGCAGCGCGGCCAGCGCCGTGGCCACGCGGGCGCCGATGTCGGCCACCTCCTCGGGCGGCAGCGGCGCGTCGTCCAGGCGCGGGCGCAGCGTCTCGCCGGGGATGCGCTCCATGACGATGAAGGCCTGGCGCGTCCAGTCGCCGCGGGCGACGAAGCGCGGCACGTGGGGGCCGCTCAGTTGCGGCATCAGCATCTGCTCGACCTCGAAGCCGACGATGGTCGCCGGGTCCTCTCCGCCCTTGATGCGCGGCACCTTCATCAACAGCTCGACGCCGTCGTCGGTGCCGTCGGCGCGGCTGACGCGCCACAGGTTGGCCATGCCGCCCTGGTGCAGCCGCGCTTCGAGGCGGAAGCCGTCGAGCACCTGGCCGGCTTCGAGCGGCCCGGGCGGCGGGGGGAGTGCGACCGGTACGCTCATTCCCCGAGCGCGAGACGCCGCGCCAGGCGCTCGACGAGGACGGTCGGCATGGCCGTGGCGCGCAGTGCGGCGCCGGCGGCGTCGACGTCGTAGGCGACGCGCTGGAAGGTGATGCGGGCGTCGTCCAGGTCGGACGTGGGCGGGTCCAGCAGCGCATAGCAGGCGGCCGGGTTGCCGTCGCGCGGCTGGCCGCAGGCGCCGGGTATGGCCAGCCACTGGCGGTGGCCCGGCAGCGGCATGGGCACGCCCGGCAGCGGCCGGAAGTCACCCGCCTTGCCGGTGCCGGACAGGTGGTAGAGCATGGGCTCGTGCATGTGGCCGCAGACCTGGATGCGCGCGTTGCTGGCGTGCAGGCTCTTCACCGCCTCGGCGCGGCCTTGCACGTACTCCCAGCCATTGGGCTCGAAGGCATTGGCATGCACGAAGAGGATGTTGCCCGGCTCGCCGTGGGCCTGCAGCGGCAGCCGGGTCAGGAAGCGCAGCTGCTCCTCGCCGAGCTGAGAGCGGGTCCAGTCGACGACGTTGCGCGCGTCCGGGTGCATGCCCGGCGTGCTGCCGTGGGCGACGGCTTCGTCATGGTTGCCCTGGATGGCGATGGCGCCGTCGGCGGCCAGGGCCATGACCTGATCCAGCACCCAGGCCGGGTCGGCGCCATAGCCGACGAAGTCGCCCAGCAGCGCGAAGCGCGTCGCCCCCTGGGCTCTTGCGTCGGCGAAGACGGCCTCGAAGGCTTGTCGGTTGGCATGAATGTCGGTGATGAAGGCCCAGCGCATCCCGACAGCTTGCCATGAAGCGCTGACAGCGCGCGGACAGGCCTATCGGGTCGCCAGGTCCGGCCGGATGAGGGCGAGCGCGCCGAGCAGGTCTTGCGCTGCCACGGGGTCGCGCCGTTCGAGCGCCAGTGCCAGGCGGCGTAGCGGCTCGGCGGCGGGCTGGAAGTCGGGGCTCTGGCGCAGCACGGCCAGCAGCGGCGTGCCGACGCGGGCCAGCATGACGGCGGGGTCGGCGCTGGGCGCGGTGCGGCGGCCCAGGTCCAGGTAGCTGCGCCGCGCGTCGGCGTAGGCGTTCAGGCGCGGCGCGAGGTCGGGCGTGGACAGCAGCGTGGCGGTGTCGACACGCACCTCGCCGAGCAGCGCCAGCAGCCGGTCGCGTGGCGCGGAGTCGGGTGCGTAGGTGATGCGCGGCGCGCGGTAGGCCACCCAGGGACGGTCGTCGGTGTTGGGCGGCGTGTCGCCGGCCAGGCGACGCAGCGCGGTGCTGTCGGCGATGAAGCTGCCAAGGATGGCGAAGTCGTCGGCGAGGCCGAAGTGCGCCGCCATCTCGGGTCGGGTCTTGCCCGGTGTGAAGTGGGTGCCGCCCGCGCGCCCGATCAGGCCCACGGTGGGCGTGTCCAGGCTGTTGCTTGCCAGCAGCGCCGCGCCGTCGGGGAAGGCCTGCAGGAAGGCGGCGGTGATGCTGCGCAGCGTGTCCAGGTCCAGCTGGTGCAGCGGCAGCCACTGGCAGAACACGCCCTGCGGCGCGAGGCGCCCGCGCACCGCCTGGAAATGCTCGACGGTGTAGAGTGCGCCGGAGCCGCTGCGGGCGGGGTGGAAATTGTCGGAGACGACGACGTCGTAGCCCTGCGTGGCGGTGCGCACATAGCGGCGTGCGTCAGCGGTGTGCATCTGCGGTGTGGGACCGGCGCCTAGCGCCGTGCGGAACAGCGCCGAGGCCTCGATGACCTCGGGCAGCAGCTCGACGGCGTCCACCTGCACGCCGGGCAGGCGCGCGGCCACGCCTGAGGTGATGCCCGAACCCACGCCGAGGAACAGCGCGCGCTTGGCTTCGCCGTGCAGCAGCAGCGGCAGCAGCGCCTGGCGGCCGTCGACCAGCACCGTGTCGCTGCTGCCCTCCTGCTGGCGGTTGTTGATGTGCAGGCGGGCAACGCCTTGCGCGTCCTCGACGACGCTGACGGCGGCCATCGTGCCGTCGCGGTAGCTCAGCAGCCGGCCGCCTTCGGGCAGGTCGACGAAGGCCAGCGGTGGCGCGAACAGCGCCAGCGCCGCCGTCGCGCCCGCCGGCAGCCACCAGGCCGGGCGGCGCCAGGCCGGCGCCAGCAGCAGATAGCCGGCCGCCACCAGCAGCAGCGCGAGCTTGGGGCCCAGCGCCGAGGCCAGCACGACACCGAAGACCGGCGCCGCCGCCATCGCGCCCAGCGTGTTGACGCCCAGCGCGCGGCTGAACGGGATGCCGGCTTCGGTCGCGTCGGCGCTGAGCTGGCAGAACAGGGCGCCCATCAGCAGCGTCGGCAGCGCGAAGGCGGCCAGCGCCAGCAGCGCCTCGACGGCCAGCGCGCTGGCGAGCGTCGCCGGGAGGAAGTCGAGCAGTGTCTGCTTGATGGCCTCGGCGCCCCACAGCGCGGCCATGCCCAGCAGCACGCTGAAGGCCAGGCCTTGCAGCAGCGCCGGCGTGCTGCGCAGGCGCGGCCAGCGGGCGAAGGCGGCGGCGCCCAGCGCGCTGCCGGTGAGATAGACGGCCAGCAGCAGCGCGAAGGTGTAGACCGTGTCCTCGGCCACCTGGCTGAGCACGCGCACGGCCAGCACCTCGTAGGCGATGCCGAGCAGGCCGGTCGCGGCGAGCATCCACAGCGGGCGTTTCGATGTCTTGCGGCCCAGCGTGGCGACCGGCGCGGCTTGCAGGGCGAGGCCGGCGAGCAGCGCGCAGCCGAGGTTCAGCGCCACGCACAGCCCGGCACTGCGCGTGAGGCCCCAGTCTGGGATCAGCCAGAAAGCGGTGGACAGCACACCGGCGACGGCGCCCAGCGTGTTGGCGGCATACAGCGGCGCGACGCCGGCCGTGCCCAGCCGGGCCATGGCCGGCAGCGTGGCGCCCATCGCGGCTGTGGCCGGCAGCAGCAGCAGGAAGCTGGCACCGAAGGCGACGCTCCAGTGCCAGGCGGGTGTCGCGTGAGGCCCGATCAGCGCCAATGCGGCATTGCTGGCGGCGGGCATGCTCAGCATCAGCACGCCGCTCCACAAGCCGATCAGCACCTCGCAGCCGGCATACCAGCGCAGCGGCTGGCTGCTTGCCTCGATGCGCCGGCCCAGCAGCAGCGAGCCCAGTGACAGCCCACCGAAGAAGGCCGCGACGACGGCCAGCACGGCGGCCGATTCATGCCCGAGGACGAGGCCGAACTGCTGCGTCCAGACGATCTGGTAGCCCAGCCCGGCAAAGCCGGACGCGGCCATCAGCAGCAGCGCGAGGCGGTTCATGGAAATGCAACCACAGAGGCACTGAGACACAGAGCCTCTGCGCTTCCTCTGTGGCTCTGTGCCTCTGTGGTTGCCTTTGATCCCATCTCAGGCGTTGAAGCTCAGCGTATAGCCCCAGCTTTCCAGCCGCGTCGGAATCGCGTTGAAGGCCAGGCTGATGCGCCGCCCGCCGGCGTTCGGCGGCACGGCATGCATCAGATAGCTCGGGAACAGGATCAGGTCGCCGGGGCTGGGCGCGGGGCTGACCCATTTCTCGGCGTTGTACGGCCCGGTCGTCACGCCGGCATGGTCGTTCTTCAGCGTGAAGTCATGGCCGCCGGGCGACTTCATGAAGACGGTGCGCGCCGACTCGTGCGTCTCGGTCAGGTAGACGACGCCCGACGCGAAGCTGTTGGCATGGTTGTGCATGGCCTGGCGCCCGCCGGTGTCCAGCACGTTGACCCACATCTCCTTGATGGCCCAGCCCAGGTTCTCGCCGAACAGCAGGCGGCCGAACTCGGCCACCTTGGGCGTGATGAGCGCGGCGGCTTGCACGAACAGCGGGCTGTCAGCCGGCTGCAGCATGCGGGTGTGCGACAGCGCCTCGGAGCTGTTGTTGTGCTCCAGCGCGCGCGTGCTGAAGTGGTCCACCAGCGCGTTGACAAGGGGCTGTGGCAGCACGCCCGGCGCCCGCAACAACGGGATCGGGAACAGGCCGATGACTTCGTCAGTCATGCCACCACCGCCGCGACGCGCAGCCACGACCAGTACGCCGCCATGCCGCCGATGCCGTACAGCGACACCGTGCGCAGCCGCTGCGCCGCCGGCCACCTGGCCGTGACGCGCCACAGGCACCAGCAGAGCGCGACCGTCATCAACTGGCCCAGCTCGACGCCAAGGTTGAAGGTCAGCAGCGCGACGAAGAGGTGGTTGTCCGGCAGACCGATCTCCTGCAGGGCGCCGGCAAAGCCCAGGCCGTGTACGAGGCCGAACAGGAAGGCGACGGCGGCGGGCCAGCGGCGCGCGACCGTGTCACGCCGGTGCAGCGCCTCGACGGCCACCAGCACGATGGACAGCGCAATGGTGGCCTCGACCGGCGCGGAGGGCAGCGTGAGCCAGCCCAGGGCGCTGCTGGCCAGCGTCAGGCTGTGCGCAGCGGTGAAGGCGGTGATCGTCCAGACCAGGTTGCGCCTGAATCCCACGAGGAAGAGCAGGCCGACGACGAACAGCAGGTGGTCGATGCCGCCGAGGATGTGCTCCACGCCCAGCAGCGCGTAGGCGCTGGCGATCTCGCCCATGCCGCGCGGATCGTCGGCCGCGCCAAACAGCTGCACCGTGGGCTGGGCCTTGGTGAGCGTGTAGACGCGGCTCTGGCCGTCCAGCCAGAAGACGCGGATGACGGCCGCCGAATAGCGGTCGCCGACGCCCTTGACCGACAGCGTGCCGGCCAGGCCGCGCTCGCCGCAGCGCAGCGCATTGCCCTGGGCCCGGCAGGCCTCGGGCCAGACGGGTGTCAGGTCTTGCGCCAGCGGCCGCTTCTCGCCGGCCATCCATTGCCAGATGAACTCGCCGCGCTGCGTCTCGTGCAACTGCATCTCGGCCATGCTCATCTCGTGGGCGCGCGAGGGCAGGGCAGCGGCGGCCAGCGCGAGCAGCAGCGCTGCGCGCAGCCAGATCAGCAGGCGCCTCATGGCGCCGGGGCCTCAACCTTGACGGTGTACTTCTTGGCCAGCGCGGCCACGGCGGCGCTGCGTTGTTCGGCCAGCACCGCATCCGTCCAGTCCTGCAGCACGACGCCGCGCAGTGCCTCGAAGCTGGCGGGCTTGCCCGCGCTGGTGGCGTCCAGCCGCACCGCATGCCAGCCGTCGCGGGACTGCAGCGCCAGCCACTGGCCGGCGGCTGCGCTTTCCAAGGCCTTGGCGAAGCCCTCGCCATAGCTTTGCGTCAGGTTGCCGTGCGGCCTGCCCTTGAAGACGCGCAGGCCGGCCTTGGCGTCGCCGGGCGTGCCGTTGTTGAGCAGGTCGACGAAGGCGCGCACGGCGGTCTCGCCGGCCTCGCCGCCCAGCACGGCCTCCTGGAAGTCGAAGCGGGCCGGCTCGTCATACTTGGCGCGGCGTTTCTCGAACCAGTCGCGCAGCACCTCATCCGATGCCGGCGGCAGCTGGGTGCCGCCGTCGACGACGCTGAGCGCCTTGAAGATGACGCGCTCGCGGATGGCGGTGTCGCCCTTGTCCAGCTGCAGCGCCAGGCCCTCGCGGTAGAGCACCTCATTGTCCAGCCAGACCTTCTGCAAGGCCTTCATCTCTTCGGCAGTCGGCTCGTGGCCGCGCTTGGCCTTGAAGAGATCGCGGGCTTCCTTCGTCACCTGGGCGCTGATGACGATCTCGTTGGCCTCGTCGGTGCCACGGTTGACAAGGCGGTCGATGCCAAACAACGCCGCGCCGATCAGCAGGAAATGCAACAGCGGTTCGCGGACCCAGTCGGGGCGGCCGGGCTGGGTTTTGCGGGCAGGCGCTGCCTGGGTGGCGGCATTCAGGGGAAGCTGGGCGGACATGGATCTCGGCACGGGACGGCGGGGTCTGGCCGGAAATGCTAGTGACGCTGCAAGACAACTTGACGACAGCCGGCCAGCTCTCTCAGGGCCGAGCGCCGGGCCTGCCATGGGCCAGAGGCCCATGTCCTTCCGTAGGCACAAGCAGTTCGCAGGACTGCTTGTGTCCGACTCCAGTTCGCCAAGCCGGCCCATCTGGCGATGCATGCGGCTCAATGCCGCATGCATCGCCGTCCCCTTGGGGGCTGAGGTCGGACACATGGCGCCCTGTGGGCGGCATGTGCCCACCGAAGGGCTGCGGCACTGCCGCAGCGCGGTCTGCAAGACCGACCAGACTCGCCGCGTTCAGCGGGCGAGGTTGGGCGAGGGGCTTCACCTCACGCCGGCGACGGTGAACGAGTTGGCCACCTGGACGTAGATCGGGTTGCTGTAGAACCAGAGGTCGGCCCAGGCCGCCACGTCGTAGGACACGGCCTTCTGGCCAACGATGGGGTTGGCCGCGCCCGTGGCGGTTTCCATGTGCGCCGGGCAGCCGTCGATGGTGCCCGTGGTCATGGTGGCGCCCGCAGCCGGCTGGTTGGTGGCCGCCGTCGTGCAGGGGATGCGCAGCATCGTCGGGTCGATTGCATTGGTGTAGACGTCGGCCAGCGGGTTGCCGTTGGCGTCGGTCTCGTAAGGCACCGCAGCCGGCAGGTTGGTGCCGCGCAGGCGCACGTACTGCGAAGCCTGCACGGCCGGGATACGGAAGCTCATCTTCAGGAAAACGCTGTTGTCCACGCCCGATTGCACTTGCGTCCACGCCGAGCTGCCGTTGCCGAAGGTCTTCAGCACGGCGGCCGAGGTGTTCTTCGCAGCGGCCGGCACGCTGGCCAGGCCCGTGGTGGTGCCGTCGGCCTTCAGCCAGTTCGCGTTGCGCGGCCATTCGCCGGCGTAGTCGGCCGAGGCGGGCGCCTTGTAGCCTGTGACCAGGCCGCGGATCACGTCGACGTGGTCGAGCACCGGCTTGTTCAGCGGCTGGCTGATGCCCACCTGGGCCAGCGACGGGTTGGCGAAGCTGTAGGGTGCATAGCTCGCACCGGCCGGGTCGCGCAGCGCGATGGCGATGACGATGTCGGCGCCGGGGCGCACGACGAGCTTCTCGCCCATGGTGGCGCAGCCGGTCTTGTCGATGTCGGTGCCGTTGGTGGCCGCGCTAACGGCCAGTGCCTCGACGGACGCATTGCTGCGCGCGCCGATGCCGGGGTAGGAGGCGCAGGCCACAAAGGCCAGGCGGTCGATCAGCTGGCCGCTGGCGGCCCAGGCGTTGCCGGTGCGCAGGCCGTCGACGATGGTCTGCGGGCGCAGCTTGTCGGCGCCGTTGCGGACCATCACGTAGGTGCGCTGGTACTCGCCCGGCAGGAAGTCCTGCGTGGAGCGGCGGTCATCCGGGCCGAAGCTGCCGCGGTTGTGCCAGTCCGAGCTGGCGAAGAACCACCAGTTGCGACCTTCGCCCAGCAGCGCATCCCACACGCCACCGACTTCAGAGGCATAGACGCCCGTGCCGCCATAGGTCGTGCCGCCGACCGAGTCGGTCAAGGTGCCGCCGATGTTGTTGCGGCGCTGGTGGTATTCACCGCGCGCGTCCGAAGCGCCGTGGCCGGGCTGCGATTCGAAGCCGAAGGCAACGGCCGGTGCCGCGTTGTTGAGGTTGCGCAGGTGCTCGACGTTGAAGCCGTTGTTGCCGTTCGGGTTGAACGGGCCGGCGCGCTCCAGGTGGGCGGGCACGTAGTAGCTGGTCTGGCCGTGGAAGTCGGCCATCCACTTCATGGCTTCGACCGTCTTCAGGTGGCCGCGCGTGCCGACGCCGGTGCCGCTGGTGGGGACGAGCTTCTTGCCGGTGGCGCTCCAGCCGATGGCGGTGGAGGTGGAGTCGGCGCTGTTGGGGTTGGTGCAATCCCAGTTGTTGCCGATGGCCGAGCCCGTCACGTTGCCGCGGCTGGTGTCGGTGTCATTGCGGTCGAAGCAGTACGACCACTTGGACAACGCGTTGGCATTGCCTAAAGCGGTGTAGCCCGGCGTTGTCGGCAGCGTGGCGGTGTCGATGGACGAAGGCATCTGGCCGCTGATGATGGCCATGGAGCTGTGCTCGTGGCCGGCGACGACGGACTCCAGGCCCAGGAACATCGGCAGGTTGTTCTTGGCCGCGAGGTATTCGAGCTGCGGGTACTGGAACTCCTGCATCGACTGCCAGCGCCACATGTTGCCGTTGCCGCCCACGCCGCCGCTGTCGCCCTTGATGGCGGCCGCGCCGATGCTGTTGGACCAGGTTGTTGTCGGGCCCTGGCCGGCCACGTGGGGGTAGGCCGGCGTGGACAGGGATTCGTCTTCGGCCAGCGTGCAGTTGCGGTTGCCGCGGCCGCCGTGGCCGGCTTGCACGAACCAGTCCAGGCCCCAGGGCGTGTCGGTGGTCTTGTCGGTGGACTTCTTCACCAGCTTCTGCATGGAGATCGCGCCGTCCGAGCAGGTGGTGTGGTTGTGGAAGTCACCGGCGACGTATTTGCCGGGTGTCTTGCCGGCAGCGGTCGCGAGCGTCGGTGCGATCACGGCGGCACTGCCGAGCGTCGCCAGGGCGGCCAGGGCGATCTGGCTCTTGCTGAAGAAGGGGGTCATGGAAGCGGCTCCAGGGAGGAAGGGGAGAGACTGGAAAACCGGGCGCATGCTATGGACCGGGCGTGACCTCGGCATGACGGCATTGCGACGCCGCGTGAGCCGAAGCGCGGGGGTCAGCGCAGGCCAGCGAAGTCGACGTTGAACATGGCCTTGACCGGCTCGGCCGATTCGAAATGCAGGTGCATCGGGTAGCTGCGACCGATCTGCAGCGGCTGCTTCAGGTCCAGCAGTTCGATGTGCAGGCCGTCCTCGGCCAGGGTCAGCATCTCGCCCGCCGGGATCAGTAGTGACAGGTCTTGAGCGTCGCTCGGCGCGCCCGGCCCAGCCAGCCGGGCGCCGCCCGCCAGCGGGGTCTTGATGCCGATGAGGCGGTCGGTCGTCTGCACCTCGTCGAAGCGCATGAAGAGGCGGGCGCTGTCCGCGTCGACCCGGGTCGCCCGTGTCCACGGGTGCCAGATGCGCAGATGGCTGCTGAAGAACTCGCAGGCCTGGGCTGGGCGGGCCAGGCCGGCGGCGCCTAACGCGATGATCAGGTGGCGGCGGTTCAGGGTGGAGGAGGTCATGGCGGGGCAGGGGGGGCGGCAGGTCCGCGACCATCGCAGCGGCCGATGACAAAGGCGTGACGCGTCACTGCAGCAGGCCTTGCCTTCATGGCGTCACGCGCCTGTCGTCATTGCTCACCACACTCCGCCCCGACGTTCATGCAGCGGCTCCGTGCCGCCCCCAACATCCAAGCTCTGGAGTTTTCCGATGAAGCTCGCCACCCTCGCCCTGGCCCTCGGCCTCGCCTCGCCCGCCTTCGCAGCCGCCCCGCTGTCTGTCGACTTTGAAAAGACCTGGGAGTTCGGCGAGGAAGTTGCCGACACCTATGCCGCCCAGGGCGTGAGCTTCACCAACGTGCTGGGTCTGTCCAACGACGCCGACTTCACGTACTTCTCCAGCGCCCCGTCGCCCATGGGTGTGGCCTTCGTGCAGCTGGATGGCGTCACCAACACGGCGGCCTACCTGAACGTCGCTGCAGGTGTCACCGGCGGCCTGAGCTTCCATTTCGCCGGCATCGACACGGCCACCATCAAGGCTTACTCCGGCGCGAACGGCAGCGGCTCACTGCTTGGCACGATCAACCTAGGCGCCACGGGTGCCGACTTTGGCACCTGGAACAAGACTGCGCTGTACTTCAGCGGCACGGCCCTGTCCTTCGATCTGACCGGCACGGCCGGCGTTGCCGCGCTGGACAACATCTCCGCCGTGCCCGAGCCGAGCAGCGTCGCGCTGCTGCTGGCCGGCGGCGCGCTGCTGCTGGCCCGTCGTCGTCGCGGCTGATTGGCAAGCCCAAAGAAAAAGCCGGCTGTTCGCAGCCGGCTTTCTCATGGGCTGCTCAGATCAGCCGATGCGCCCGAGCAGCAGGTACTCCATCAGCGCCTTCTGCACGTGCATGCGGTTCTCCGCCTCTTCCCACACGACCGATTGCGGGCCGTCGATGACATCCGCCGCCACCTCCTCGCCGCGGTGCGCCGGCAGGCAGTGCATGAACAGCGCATCCGGCTTGGCGCGGGCCATCATGTCGCGGTCCACGCACCAGTCCTTGAAGGCCGCCTTGCGGGCCTCGTTCTCCGCCTCGTAGCCCATGCTGGTCCAGACGTCGGTCGTCACCAGGTCGGCCCCCGCACAAGCCTCGCGCGGGTCGTCGAAGACCTTGTAGCAGCTGGCGTCCTTCACGCCCGCCACGGCATGGTCGATGCCGTAGCCGCTCGGCGTGCTGACATGCACCGTGAAGCCCAGGATCTCCGCCGCCTGCAGCCAGGTGTTGGCCATGTTGTTGCCGTCCCCCACCCAGGCCACGACACGGCCCTTCAGGCAGTCCATGTCGATGGACCCGCGCCGGTCCATGCCGCGCGCCTCGATGAAGGTGAACAGGTCGGCCAGGATCTGGCAGGGGTGGTATTCGTTGGTCAGCCCGTTGATGACCGGCACGCGCGAATGCGCCGCGAAGCGCTCGATCTTGCTCTGCTCGTAGGTGCGAATCATGACGATGTCGACCATGCGGCTGATGACGCGCGCCGAATCCTCCACCGGCTCGGCGCGGCCCAGCTGGCTGTCGCCGGTCGTCAGGTGCACGACCGAGCCGCCCATCTGGTACATGCCGGCCTCGAAGCTGACGCGCGTGCGCGTGCTGGCCTTCTCGAAGATCATGGCCAGCGTGCGGTCCTGCAGCGGCTGGTACTTCTCGTAGTTCTTGAAGCGGCGCTTGATGATGCCGGCGCGGTCGAACAGGTGGGCGTATTCCTCGGCCCGCAGGTCCTTGAACTGGAGGTAGTGGCGCATCAGTGCGTCCCCCGGCTTCATGGCTTGGGTTCGGCCAGGAAGGCCTTGATCAGCGGCACCAGCAGGGCCGTGATCTGATTCGCTTCATCGTGCGTCAGGATCAGCGGCGGCAGCAGGCGCACGACGCGGTCGGCGGTGATGCTGATGAGCAGGCCCGCCTCCAGGCTGCGGTTCAGCAGCACGCCGGCGGGGCGGTCCAACTCGATGCCCAGCATCAGGCCCTGGCCGCGGATCTCGACAAAGCCGCTCTCGCCCGCCAGCGCTGAAGCCAGCCCGTCGCGCAGCGTTGCGCCGACGGCCTCGGCGTTCGCCAGCAGTCCGTCCTCTTCCATGATCTTCAACGTCTCGACGCCGGCGCGCATCGCCAGAGGATTGCCGCCGAAGGTCGTGCCGTGGTTGCCCGCCTTCAGCACGCCCGCAGCGCGCGGGCCGCAGACGACGGCGCCGATGGGCACGCCCGAGCCCAGGCCCTTGGCCAGCGGCATGACGTCCGGCTTGATGCCCGCCCACTGGTGGGCGAACCATTTGCCGGTGCGGCCGATGCCGCACTGCACCTCGTCCAGCATCAGCAGCAGGTCGTGCTGGTCACAGACACGGCGCAGCGCCTGCAGGAACTCGACGCGCGCCGGGTTGATGCCGCCCTCGCCCTGGATGGTCTCCAGGAAGATGGCCGTGATGTTGGGATGGGCCGCGATGGCCGCTTCAACGGCGGCCACATCATTCAGCGGCACGCGCACAAAGCCCGGCACCAGCGGCCCGAAGCCGGCCTGGATCTTGGGGTTGGCCGTGGCCGACAACGTGGCGATCGAACGGCCATGGAAGGCGCCCTCGAAGACCAGGATCTCCGGCGACGTGTTGTCACGGTCGTGGCCGAACTTGCGGGCGATCTTCAGCGCCGCCTCGTTGGCCTCCAGTCCGCTGTTGCAGAAGAAGACGTTGGCGAGACCCGAAAGCTCGCACAGCTTGTCGGCGAGCTGCTCCTGCAACGGCACGCGGTAGTAGTTGCTGCTGTGGATGAGCTTGGCGACCTGATCCTGCAGCGCCGGCACCAGGCGCGGGTGGTTGTGGCCCAGGGTGTTGACCGCAATGCCGCCCAACCCGTCCAGCAGTCGTCGGCCGTCCGTGTCCCAGACCCAGACGCCCTGACCGTGCGAAAGCGCAACGGGCAGGCGGCCGTAGGTCGGCATCACATGGGCATCGGACGGGAGGGATTCAGCGTTCATCGGGTCTCCGATTGGTGTTGGGAAAAGTGGGACTTTTGATTCTAGAGTCCGCGCGCGGACCTTTGCTGCGGCGCAGCAGATGGTGATGAGCCAAGGCACAATAACTGTCTTTGGCAGCGCCCCCGCTGTACCCGGAAGCCGACCTTTTCCATGACCGTTGCCCGACCGCCGCGCGAAGTATTCATCCAGGGTGTGACACTGGATGGACGCACCTTCCGCCCCAGCGATTGGGCCGAGCGCCTGGCCGGCGCGATGTCCAGCTTCAGGCCGGGCGGCGTGCGCGGTGGCATCGGCGCCCACATCGGCTATTCGCCGCTGTGCGTGCCCACCGTCATCAATGGCGTGAAGTGCGTCATCGTCAACGAGGAACTGAAACGCCTCGAACCCATGGCCTGGGATTTCGTCATGAACTTCGCGCGCGACAACGACCTGCAGGTCGCCGAGGCCTGTCTGCTACCTGACAGCAAACCGGGCACCTGACTCGGTGTTCCTAGCGACAACCCGCGCTGCGCCGGCGGCGGGCGCCGTTATTCTCGACGGCTACGTTCCGTAACCTGTTGTCGATGAACTTGAGCGTCGCCGCCCCAACGCCTTCTGCCGCCGTCCGCGCCGAAGGCATGGCTTCGTCCGGCAGCGTCTGGGTGTTGCTGCGCGGGCTGTCGCGCGAGAGCGGCCACTGGGGTGTCTTCCCCGATCACCTGCTGCGCGAACTGCGCGCCATGCAGCCGGCGGCGCAGGTGGTGTCGCTCGACCTGCCCGGCACCGGCACGCAGCGCCGCCAGGCCAGCCCGACGCAGGTGTCGGCCATCGTCGACGCCTGCCGGGCTGAACTGCAGCGCCGTGGCGTTGGCGGGCCGGTGTCGGTGGTGGGCATGTCGCTGGGCGGCGCCGTGCTCAGCGACTGGGCCAACCGCTACCCGGCCGAGGTCGAGGCCGGTGTGCTGATCAACCCCAGCCTGCGGCCCTTCAGTGAACTCTTCCGCAAGCCGCGGCCGCTGAACTATCTCGGCCTGGCGCTGCTGTCGCTGAGCCGCTTCAGCGCCCGCATGCGCGAGGAGCGCGTGCTCAGCTTGACGACACGGCTGACGCCGCCGCAGACCATCATCGACCGCTGGCTGGAGTTGCAGCGCCAGCATCCGCTGGGCGTGCGCAACACGGCGCGGCAGTTGCTCGCCAGCCTGCGCTACCGTGCCAGCCGCACGCGCCCGGCTGCGCCCATGCTGCTGCTGTGCAGCAAGGCCGACACCCTCGTCGACTGGCGCTGCTCGCAGGCCATCAGCCGCGCCTGGGGGGCGCCGCTGCGCCTGCACACGAAGGCAGGCCACGACTTGCCGCTGGACGACCCGCAGTGGGTGGCCCGCGCCGTGGCTGAATGGCTGCGTGACCGCAGCATTCAGGGGGTTGAGCCGGGGGAGTGGCATTGAACGTGCGCCCCTCGCCCAGCTTCGCCTGCTGAAAGCGGCGAACTTGGTCGGTCTTGCAGACCGCGCTGCGGCAGTGCCTCAGCTCTTCGGTAGGCACATGCCGCCCACTGGGCGCCATGTGTCCGACCTCAGCCCCCAAGGGGACGGCGATGCTTGCCGGATTGACCGGCAATCACATCGCCTGTGGGCTGGCTTGGGAGCGGCCCGGCGCTCGGCCCCAACTCAAATACGGATACAAACGCAGAAGGCCCGCTTTCGCGGGCCTTCTGCTTGCACCAGAGCTGGATTTTCTATCAGGCGGCGAGCGCCTTGATCTTGGCGGACAGGCGGCTCTTGTGGCGAGCGGCCTTGTTCTTGTGGAAGATGCCCTTGTCGGCGACCGAATCGATCACGGCCTGGGCATTCTTGAAAAGGTCAGCAGCCTTGGACTTGTCGCCCGCGGTCACGGCCTTCTGCACGTTCTTGATGACGGTGCGGAACTGCGAACGCAGTGCCGTGTTGGCGGCATTGAGCTTGGCGTCCTGGCGGACGCGCTTGAGGCCCGATGCCAGGCGGACCGTCTTCTTCTTGGCTTTGGAGCTGGTGGCCATGCTGTATCTATACCCAGTTGGTGCAAAGACAGCGAGTATAGCCCGGAAATTAGGGTAAAGCCAAGGGGCGGGGCCGAATTTGACGGGGTGCGCGATTGGCGACACAGATAATCCGCCGCCATGAATCTGCTGCGAGCCGCGTCGACCATTTCCCTGCTGACCCTGGCTTCGCGCATTACCGGCCTCGTTCGAGAAACGCTGGTGGCCGGCCTGTTCGGCGCGACGGCGATGACGGACGCGTTCCTCGTCGCGTTCCGCATTCCCAACCTGCTGCGCCGCCTGTTTGCCGAAGGTGCGTTCTCGCAGGCCTTCGTGCCGCTGATCGCGGCGACCAAGGCAACCGACGGTGAGGAGGCGACACGGCGTCTCGTCGACGCGGTCGCCACCGTGCTGCTGTGGGCCTTGGTGGCGACTTCGGTGCTCGGCGTCGTCGCCGCGCCGGTGCTGGTCTGGCTGTTGGGTTCGGGCCTGCCGGGCGAGGCCTACGACGCGTCGGTCGTCATGACACGCGTCATGTTTCCCTACATCGGCTGCATGTCGCTGGTGGCCTTGGCCGCCGGCATCCTGAACACCTGGCGGCGCTTTGTCGTGCCCGCAGCCACGCCGGTGCTGCTGAACCTGAGTGTCATCGCCGTCGGCTGGTCGCTGGCCGGGCCGCTGGAGCGCGCCGGCTACCCGGGGATCTATGCGATGGCCATCGGCGTCATGCTGGGCGGCGTGCTGCAGTTGCTGGTGCAGTGGCCAGCGCTGCGAGCCATCGGCGCAATGCCCCGCATGCGCCTCAGCTGGCGCGGTTTTCGCGACGCGCAGGCCCATCCGGGCGTGGGGCGCCTGTTGGTCAACATGGGCCCGGCGCTGCTGGGCGTGGGCGTGGCGCAGTTGTCGCTGATGATCAACACGCAGATCTCCAGCCACCTCGGTGCCGGTGCGACCTCCTGGTTGAACTATGCGGACCGGCTGATGGAGTTCCCCATCGGCCTGCTCGGCGTGGCGCTGGGCGCAGTGCTGACGCCGCAGTTGTCGGCAGCCCAGGCCGCCAGCCAGAGCGACCGTTACAGCCGCCTGCTCGACTGGGGCCTGCGCATGGTGATGTTGCTGGCCTTGCCTTGTGCCGTGGCGCTGATGGTCTTTGCCGGGCCGCTGACGGCGGTGCTTTACCACCGCGGCGCGTTCACTGCCGCGGATGTCGGCCACACGGCGCAGGCGGTGATGGGTTGGGGCGTCGGGTTGCTGGGGCTGGTGGCCATCAAGGTGCTGGCGCCGGGCTTCTATGCGCGGCAGGACACCGGCACGCCGGCCAAGATCGCCATTGCCGTGCTGGTGCTGACGCAGGCGTTCAATGTGGTCCTGGTACCGCAGATCGGTGTGGCCGGGCTGGCCTTGTCGATTGGCCTGGGCGCACTCGTCAACGCGGGTTGGCTGCTGTGGGGGCTGCGCAGGCTGGGCAGCTATCGCCCCGAGCCCGGCTGGCTGGCATTCGGCCTTCGCGTGGTGCTGGGCTGCTTGGCCATGGGCTTGCTGCAGTGGCAACTGGCGACGAGGCTGGACTGGATCGCCCTTGGCGCTCACGAGTTCCAGCGCGCCCTCGTCATGGCGGGCAGTCTGGCCGGCAGTGCGGCGGTCTACTTCGTCGTGCTGCTGCTGGCCGGCATGCGGCCCCGGGCGCTGGGCCGGCCGAGCTGAGCGATGAAGTACGCGATGCCCACGCCGCTGGACTACTTCGCCACGCTCGTGGCGCAGGACGACGGCCTGAACCTGCTCGAAGCGGCCGCCAGCCTGGCGCAGGACGAGCATCCGCAGCTGGATGTGCAGGCGGTGATGGCCGATGTGGATGGCCTGGCGCGACGGCTGCGCGAGCGCATGGCGGCGGATGCCACGCCGCCCGAGCGGCTGAGTTGCCTAACGCGCTTCTTCCACGGCGAGCTGGGGTTTGCCGGCAACCTGAACAACTACTACGCGGCGGACAACAGCTTCGTCCACCGCGTGCTGGAGACGCGCCGGGGCATCCCGATCACGCTGGCGGTGCTGCTGCTGGAGCTGGGTGAGCAGGTCGGCCTGCGCATGGCGGGCGTGGCCTTTCCCGGCCACTTCCTCGTCAAGTGCCGCATCGGCCTGGGCGAGGTCGTCATCGATCCCTTCACCGGCGGCACGTTGTCGCCCACGCGGCTGGACGAGCGGCTTGGCGTCTATCGCCACGGCAGCGGCCTGCCGGACGATGTCGAACTGCCGCTGGAGTTCTTCCTGCGCGCCGCGACGCCGCGCCAGATCCTCGCTCGCATGCTGCGCAATCTGAAGGAAGTGCACCGCGCCGGGCAGGACTGGCCCCGCCTGCTGGCCGTGCAGCAGCGCCTGGTCGTGCTGTTGCCCGGTGATCCGGCCGAGCGACGTGATCGCGGCCTGGTGTTCGACGCACTCGGTGCCACGTCCGCCGCAGCCGATGACCTGGCCTTCTACCTCGGCGAGCGCGGCGATGCACCGGACGCTGCCATGCTGCGAGCACGCCTGGCCGTGCTGGTGGAGCAGCGCTCGCCGCCGCTTCAGTGACAATCCGCGCCCTCGCGTCCATCTCGCGAAGCCGTTGTTCCTTGAAGAACTTGATGAGGCAGATCCCCCTCGCGCTGCTGGCCCCGCCCGCGCACAGCTTTGACAACTTCCTGCCCGGTGCCAACGCCGAAGCCCTGGCCTATCTGCTGGGCCTGATGCCGGCCGACCCGCCTGTGCTGCTGTGGGGCCCGACGGGCGCAGGCAAGACGCATCTGTTGCAGGCGCTCGCCGAACGCTGGCAGGCCGCCGGCCAGCGTGTTGCCTGGTATGACGCCGACACCGCCTTGCCCTGGGAATTGCCGGCGCACGAAAGCCTGCTTCTGCTGGACGATTGCCAGCGCTTCGACGCCGGCCAGCAGCATGCGGCGTTTGCGCTGTTCGTCGCATCGGCGGGGCAGGGCTACACGGTCGTCGCGACGGCCGATGCACCTGCCGTCGACCTCAGCGTGCGCGAGGACCTGCGCACACGCCTCGGCTGGGGCCCGAGCTTTGCCCTTGAGCCGCTGCGCGAGGCCGAGATGCGCGCCGTGCTGCGCCGCGAGGCCGACCGGCGCGGCCTGTTGCTCGGCGACGAAGTGCTGTCCTATCTGCTGACCCGTTTCGAGCGCAATCTCAAGGGGCTCATGGCGCTGCTGGAGCGGCTCGATGAGTTCGCCATGGCCAGCAAACGGCCGCTGACCTTGCCCTTGTTGAAGGCCATGTTGGCCGACGAAAAAATAGACTCTGACCCCATTTTATGAATCTCACGCTGTTTGACCTGGACGGGACCTTGATCCCGGTGGACTCCGACCACTCCTTCGGCCAGTTCATGGTCGAGGTCGGCTGGGTGGATGGCGAGGTCTGGGGGGCTCGCAACGACGAGTTCTTCGCCCAGTACAACGCCGGCATGCTGGACCTGCCGGCCTACGTCGAGTTCGCCACGTCGGCGTTTCGCAGCCGCCCGATTGAAGAGGCGCTGGCGATGCGCGAGCGCTTCATGGCCGAGGTCATGCAGCCGGCGTTGCGGGCCGAGGCGAGGGCGCTGGTGGAGAAGCACCGTGCGGCGGGCGACCTGATCGCGTTGGTCACCGCCACCAATGAGTTTGTCACCACCCCCATCGCTGCGGCTTTCGGCATCGAGCACCTGATCGCCGTGCAACTGGAGCGCGATGCGCAGGGCCGCTACACCGGCGCCATCCATGGCGTGCCGAGCTTCCGCGAGGGCAAGATCGCGCGGGTCGAATCCTGGCTGCAAAGCCTGGGGGCACAATCGGCCGGTTTCGAGCGCATCACGTTCTACAGCGACTCGACCAACGACTTGCCCCTGCTCGAACGCGTCAGCCACCCGGTGGCGACCAATCCCAGCCCGGCGCTCGCGCAGATCGCCAGCGAACGCGGCTGGCCCCAGATCCAACTCTTCGCATGATCAAGAAGTTCATCGACAAGCTGTTCAGCAAGCCCGCGGCAGTCGCCGCCAAGAAGACCAGCCCGCTCGGCAAGCGCGTCGAGGTCGAGGCAGCTGTGCACGGCATCAATCCCGACCTGCTCGACGAGCGCGCCGTCAAGGTCGTCAAGACGCTGACCGACGCCGGCTTTGAGGCCTACATCGTTGGCGGCGCCGTGCGCGACCTGTTGCTGAACATGCGGCCCAAGGACTTCGACGTCGCCACCAATGCGACGCCCGAGCAGGTCAAGGGCTTGTTCCGCCGCGCCTTCATCATCGGCCGGCGCTTTCGCATCGTCCACGTCGTCTACGGACGCGGCCGCGAGCACGAGGTCATCGAGGTCTCGACCTTCCGCGCGCTGCCCAGCGAGTCCGAGGCCGTCGCCGGCAACGAGAAGACGGCCAAGGGCGAGCTGGAAGGCAAGTCACACGCCGTGGACGCCAGTGGCCGCGTGCTGCGCGACAACGTCTGGGGCCCGCAGATCGAGGATGCCGCGCGGCGCGACTTCACCGTCAACGCGATGTACTACGACCCGGTGCGCGGCCTCGTCGTCGACTATCACGGCGGCCTCGCCGATGCCAAGGCCAAGTTGCTGCGCATGATCGGCGACCCCGAGACGCGTTACCGCGAAGACCCCGTCCGCATCATCCGTGCCGTGCGTTTCGCGGCCAAGCTGGGCTTCACGCTGGAGCCCAAGACGCTGGCGCCGGTGAAGGCCTCGTCGGCGCTGCTGGCCAACGTGCCGGCCTCGCGCCTGTTCGACGAGATGATCAAGCTGCTGCAGACCGGCCACTCGCTGGCCAGCATCGCGCAGCTGAAGAAGCTGGGCCTGGGCCGCGGCGTGTTCGCCGTGCTGGACGCCATGCTCACCGAGACCGGCGACCTGTACGAGGGCGTGCGCGGTAACTTCGTGCGCCAGGCCTTCGAGGACACCGACCGCCGAGTGCAGGAAGGCCGTGGCGTGAGCCCGAGCTTCATGCTGGCCTGCATGCTCTGGCACGAGGTGCTGGACCGCTGGACCAAGATCCGCAACACCGGCGAGCCGGCCGTGCCAGCGCTGGCCCAGGCCATCGACGCCGTCTTCGACGCCCGCATCGGCGACATCTCCGGGCGCGGCAAGCTGGCCGGCGACATGCGCGAGATCTGGATGATGCAGACCCGCTTCGAGCGCCGCACGGGCTCAGGCGTCTTCAGCCTCATCGAGCAGCCGCGCTACCGCGCCGGCTTCGACTTCCTGCGCCTGCGTGCCGATGTCGGCGAGATCGACCCGGCGCTGGCCGACTGGTGGGAGGACTTCGCGCTCGGCAGCGACGACGACCGTCAGGCGCTGCTGGCCGACGCCCGTGCCGCGCAGCAGAAGCAGCCGCGCGTGGTGCGCGCTCCGCGTCCCGCCGAGGCGGAGGCGCCAGCAGGCGAGGACGGCGAAGCCGAATCCGACGGCGAGGTTGGCGACGCCCCTGCCCGCAAGCGCCGTCGCCGCCGTCGCAAGCCCGCCGGAGGCGGCGAGGGCGCCGCGCCGGCACCCGCTGCGGAGTGAGTTCGCGCGCCTACGTCGGCCTCGGTGCCAACCTCGGCGCCGACTTGCTGGCCACGCTGACGCAGGCCGCCCAGGCGCTGGCGGCGCTTCCCGGCACGGAGCTTGTGGCCCTGTCCAGCGCCTGGCGCAGTGCGCCGGTCGATGCCGGCGGCCCCGACTTCCTGAATGCCGTTGCAGCGCTGGACACGACGCTGTCGCCCATCGAATTGCTGGACGCGCTGCAAGCCATCGAGCAGGTCCATGGCCGCGAGCGCCCGTATCGAAACGCACCGCGCACGCTGGACCTGGACCTGCTGCTGCACGGCGACGCCGTCCTCGTTACACCGCGCCTGACGCTGCCGCACCCGCGCCTGGCCGAGCGCGCCTTCGTGCTGCGCCCGTTGCTGGAGATCGCGCCGCAGCTGGCGCCGTTGGCCGCCGGCGATGCCTGGCAGAGCCAGCGCATCGAGCGCCTCTCATCCATCAAGCTCTGATTCAGGAGACCCGCGATGTTCTCGACCCTCGCCGGCTGGCAGACCGTGGGCCTGCTGCTGCTGTCCAACGTCTTCATGACCTTCGCCTGGTACGGCCACCTCAAGGGGCTGGCCACCAAGCCGTGGTTCATCGCTGCGCTCATCAGCTGGGGTATCGCGCTGTTCGAGTACCTGCTGCAGGTGCCGGCCAACCGCATCGGCCACGGCGCCGGCTTCAGCCTGGCGCAGCTGAAGATCACGCAGGAAGTCATCACGCTGGCGGTCTTCGTGCCCTTCAGCCTGTACTACATGGGCGAGCCGCTGAAGCTGGATTTCCTGTGGGCCGGGCTGTGCCTGATGGGCGCCGTCTACTTCATCTTCCGGTCGGCTTGATGACGATTCGATGACAGTCGGCCGCTAAACTGCGCGCCTTCCAGAATTCGAAGGACCTTCATGCTGTTCGGCAAGCTGCTGCCCCGCGAGGGCAATTTTTTTGAGCTGTTCAATGAGCATGGCGGCTTCATCCTGGAAGGTGCGCGCGCCTTCCAGAAGATGATCGAGAACTACGCCGACCCGGCGCTGCGCCAGCAGTACGCCGACCAGGTCGACAAGGCCGAGCATGCCGCCGACCGCGTCACCGCCGAGGTGAACCGGCTGCTGCATCGCACCTTCATCACGCCCATCGACCGCGAGCAGATCCACAGCCTGATCAATGCGATGGACGACATCGTCGACCTGCTGCAGGACTCGTCCGAGACGCTGTCGCTCTACGACGTGCGCGCCGTGCCCGAGCAGGTGTTGCAGCTCGCCACGCTGTCCGTGCGCTGCTGCGAGCGCGTGCAGCATGCCGTCACGCTGCTGCCCCACCTGAGCCAGCCGGCCACGACCGAGGCCGCGCTCAAGACCTGCGAGGAAATCGACCGCCTGGAGTCCGACGCCGACCGCGTCATGCGCTCGGCCATGTCGCGCCTCTTTCGCGAGGAGGCCGACGTGCGCGAGCTGATCAAGCTCAAGGCGATCTACGAGCAGCTGGAATCCATCTCCGACCGCTGCGAAGACGTGGCCAACCTGATCGAGGGCATCGTCCTCGAGAATTCCTAAGCGGCCGCTGACATGGCATCCGCTGAGATCGCCTTCTGGGTGGTGGCCCTGCTCGTCGTGCTGGCCCTGCTTTTCGACTTCATGAACGGCTTCCACGACGCCGCCAACTCCATCGCCACCGTCGTGTCCACCGGCGTGCTGAAACCGCAGCAGGCGGTGCTGTTTGCTGCCTTCTTCAACGTGCTGGCCATCGCCTTCTTCCAGCTCAAGGTGGCGGCGACCATCGGCAAGGGCATCGTCGAGCCCGGCATCGTCGACCACCATGTTGTCTTCGGCGCGCTGATCGGCGCCATCGCCTGGAACTTCATCACCTGGTGGTGGGGCATTCCGTCCAGCTCCTCGCATGCGCTGATCGGCGGCATCGTCGGCGCCGTCATCGCCAAGTCCGGCACCCAGGGTCTGGTCGGCGCCGGCATCTGGAAGACCGTCGCCTTCATCCTCGTGTCGCCGCTGCTGGGTTTCCTGCTCGGATCGCTGCTGATGGTCATCGTCGCATGGGTGTGTCGAGGCAAGTCGCCCCTGCGCATCGATGCCTGGTTCAGACGATTGCAACTGGTATCGGCCGGCCTCTACAGCCTGGGCCATGGCGGCAATGATGCGCAGAAGACCATCGGCCTGATCTGGATGCTGCTGATCGCGGCGGGCATGGTCGCGGTAGGCGACAAGTCGCCGCCGGGTTGGGTGATCTGGTCCTGCTACATCGCCATCGGCGTGGGCACGATGTTCGGCGGCTGGCGCATCGTCAAGACCATGGGCCAGCGCATCACCAAGCTCAAGCCCGTGGGCGGCTTCTGCGCGGAGACCGGCGGCGCGATCACGCTCTTCCTGGCGACGGCCATGGGCATTCCGGTGTCGACCACGCACACCATCACCGGCGCCATCGTCGGCGTGGGCTCGGTGCAGCGCGCCTCGGCCGTGCGCTGGGGGGTGGCCGGCAACATCGTCTGGGCCTGGATCTTCACCATCCCCGCCGCCGCGCTGATGGCCTCCATCTGCTACTGGGTCAGCTTCGCCATCTATTGATCGACCTGCGCTTCGAAGTAGCGCTGGGCGCTGAAGGCGATGGTCGCCATCATCGCCGTGCCGCCGATGAAGAGGCAGAGCACGACGCCAATGACGGCGGCCCAGCCGCCGGTCGAGGCGGGCTGTCCGGCGTTGAATCGCTCGTTCCAGCGTTCATCCGGCATCAGGCCGTAGACGATGCCGCCCAGCAGCGCCGCGACGAGGCTCGCGCCCAGCAGCGGCATCAGCAGCCAGGCAATGCGGTCGTCCTGGCCCAGCGCGTTCATGCGCTGCAGGCCGACCAGGCCCAGCAGCGTCGGCAGCGGGAAGGCCCAGCCCCAGCGGTCGCGCAGCCCGTGCAGGTAGAAGCGATGCAGCCCGAACACGCCGCCGAGCAAGGCCAGCCAGGTCGCGACGCCCTTGTGCTTGACGCCTGCGCTCATTCGGCCGCCGAGCCGTCGCCCAGGCCCAGCGGGCGCTGCATCAGCACGACGTCCAGCCAGCGGCCGAACTTCCAGCCGGCGCTCTTCAGCACGCCGGTGTGCGCGAAGCCGAGCGCCGTGTGCACACCGACCGACCCAGCGTTGTTCGCATCGCCGATGACGGCGAGCATCTGGCGCGCACCGGCGGCCTCGCAGCGTGCGATCAGCTCGGCGAGCAGCAAGCGGCCAATACCCTGACCCTGAGCGGCGGGGGCCAGGTAGATCGAATCCTCGACGCAGAAGCGGTAGGCCAGTCGCGGGCGGAAGTAGTTGGCGTAGGCATATCCCAGCACCTCGCCGCCCCGTTCGGCGATGAGCCAGGGCAGATCGCGCCCCAGCACTTCGCTGCGGCGCCGGGCCATCTCGTCGACGCTGGGTACCTCTGTCTCGAAGGTGCCGGTGCCGTGCTCCACGGCTTGGGCGTAGATGGCCTGGATGGCGGCCAGGTCGGCCTCGGTACTGGGGCGGATCGTCAGCGGATGGAAGGTGGGGGCGGGTTGTGACATCTGTCGAATCGGGTTGCTACGCAAGCAGGTGCAACCGAGTTTATAATGCTGGGTTTTGGCGCTGGTCGCAGATGGCTGCGGCGTATCTACGGTGCCGTCCCCGGCAGGGGTTCCTGCTTTGACTTGCTCGCTACTTGAGTGTCTCCTCGTGCGGTGGTCAGCCAATTTTTAGGAAACATCATGGTTGTGATTCGTCTGGCCCGCGGCGGCTCCAAGAAGCGTCCCTTCTACAACATCGTCGTGGCCAACAGCCGTCAGCGTCGTGACGGCCGCTTCATCGAGCGCGTCGGCTTCTACAACCCCATCGCCTCCGGTGCCGCCGAGAAGCTGCGCGTCGCGCAAGACCGCGTGAGCTACTGGATTGGTGTTGGCGCGCAGCTGTCGCCCACCGTCGCCCGCCTGGTCGACGACGCCAAGACGGCCGCCGTCGCTGCCGCCTAAGCGTCAACGCGCGTGGCAGGCAACAAGCCTCAGCAAGACGGCGCCTCGGCGCCGTCTTTTGCTTCCAGGGGCGCCTCGGCGCCTTCTGCTGCTTCCTGGCCCGAAGATCTTCAGCCGGTGGGCCGCATCCTTGATGCCTGGGGCATCAAGGGCGGCCTCAAGGTGCAGGCTTATTCGACCGACGCAGACGCGCTGTTCAGCGCCAAGCGCTGGTACCTGAAGTCCACCGCGCCTAAGCCGGCGCAACTCGTGCTGGCCGTGCGTTCGGTGCGCGAGCAGGGCGAAGGCATCGTCGCGACCGCCGAGGGCGTGGATGACCGCAATGCGGCCGAGGCGCTGCGCGGTCATGAGATCTACGTGCCGCGCAGCGACTTCCCGCGCACGCCCGATGGTGAGTATTACTGGGTCGACCTGATCGGCCTGGATGTCGTCAACCGCGAGTCGCAGCCGCTGGGTCGCGTGATCGGCCTCATCGACACCGGCCCGCATGCGGTGCTGCGCATTCTGCCGCCCGGGGTTGATGAGCCGGCCAAGCCCGACCAGGAGCGGCTGATCCCGTTCGTCGCGGCCTTCGTCGATGACGTGAACCTGGAAGCCAAGCGGGTCACGGTCGACTGGGGTCTGGATTTCTGAGGCGGTCATGCGCTTCGATGTCCTGACGATCTTCCCGGAGTTGTTCGCGCCGCATCTGACGCATGGCGTCACGCGGCGCGCCTTCGAGAGCCGCCAGGTCGATGTCCGGCTCTGGCCGCTGCGCGATTTCGCTGAAGACAACTACCGCCGTGTCGATGACCGGCCCTATGGTGGTGGCCCCGGCATGGTCATGCTGGCGGAGCCGCTGGAGCGCGCGCTGGATGCGGTCCGCGCGGACCGCAGCGAAGCGGCGCCGGCCGTCATCCACTTCACGCCGACCGGCGCGCGCATTGACCAGGCGCGCGTGCAACAACTGGCCGGCGGGCCCGGTGCCATTCTGCTCTGCGGCCGCTACGAGGGCATAGACCAGCGTGTGTTGGACCGCCACGTGACGCTGGAACTCAGCCTGGGCGACTTCGTGCTGTCCGGCGGTGAGCTGCCGGCGCTGGCCTTGCTCGACGGGGTGGCGCGGCTGCAGGACGGCGTGCTGGGAGATGCCCAATCCCACCAGCAGGACAGCTTCTCGGACGGCTTGCTGGACTGCCCGCATTACAGCCGGCCCGAGGTTCTGTCGGGCGGCCGTGACGTGCCGGCGGTGCTGCTTTCCGGCCATCATGCCGACATCAAGCGCTGGCGCCGCGAGCGCTCGCTGGCCCTCACGGCCGAGCGCCGGCCCGACCTGATCCAAGCCGCCCGCGCTGCCGGTCGGCTGAGCAAGGCCGACGAGTCCTTCCTGGTCAAGCTCTAGGCAAAACCCTCGTCTTGAGCTACATTAGCGGGCTGTCCGATCCTCTGGCGGGTCGAGTGGCTGGAATCTTTTCAAAAGCATCCCGGCTGCAAACATCCCGATAAATAGCGCCCCGCCAAGATCCCAGGAGTACAGATGAACCTGATCCAAACCCTTGAGCAAGAAGAAATTGCTCGCCTGAACAAGACCATCCCGGCCTTCGCCCCCGGCGACACCGTGATCGTCAGCGTCAACGTCGTTGAAGGCACCCGCAAGCGCGTGCAGGCCTACGAAGGCGTCGTGATTGCCAAGCGCAACCGCGGCCTGAACAGCAGCTTCATCGTCCGCAAGATCTCCAGCGGCGAAGGCGTGGAGCGCACGTTCCAGCTGTACAGCCCGCTGATCGCGACGATCGAAGTCAAGCGCCGTGGCGATGTCCGCCGCGCCAAGCTGTACTACCTGCGCCAGCGTTCGGGCAAGTCGGCGCGTATCAAGGAGAAGCTGGCTTAATCAGCCGGTTCCCCACCGCCAAGGCCGCCCGGAGCTACGCTCTCGGCGGCTTTTGTTTTTCCCACGCATGACCCGCCGCCCAGCCATCACCCAGCCACAGCTCGTCCCCGTGACGAGCATCGACGACCACCTGCCCGCCGTGCCGGCTGCGGCGCTGACGGCGGAGGCGATCTGCGCCCGGATGGCGGCGCTACCGACGTGGGCGCCCGAGTTCGCCGGCGATGGCGGCCTCTTCACGGACCGCGCGCCGGCCGGCGCTGCAGTGCTGTTGCCGCTGGTCCAGCGCGACGACGGCCTCACGCTGCTGCTGACGCGCCGCACCGACCACCTGCGCGACCATGCCGGCCAGATCAGCTTCCCCGGAGGCCGCGTGGAGCCCGAGGATGACGGTCCGGTCGCCACCGCGTTGCGCGAGACCGAGGAAGAGATCGGCCTGTCGCGCGACTACATCCGCGTCGTCGGCCAGTTGCCCATCTACTCGACGGTGACGGCCTTCCAGGTCACGCCGGTCGTCGCGCTGGTCGAGCCTGGCTTCACGCTGACGCTCGACAGCTTCGAGGTGGCCGAGGCCTTCGAGGTGCCGCTGGCCTTCCTGATGAACCCGGCCCACCACCGCCACCACCGTTTCGAGTTCGCGGGCGCCGAGCGGCGCTTCCTTTCCATGCCCTGGCATGACGCCGGACGGGAGTACTTCATCTGGGGTGCTACGGCCGCGATGTTGCGCAACCTCTACCGACTTCTCAGTGGCTCGCCATAGCCCCACTATCATCCCCGCCCATGAATTTCTTCGCGGTGCTGCTGGCCCTGTTGTGTGAGCAACTCAAGCCCCTGAGGCATGGCAATCGCGTGCACGAGTCGGTCATCGCCTGGGTGCGCTGGACGGGCCGCAACTTCGACGCCGGTGGCGAGCACCATGCCGTCGTCGTCTGGTCCATCACCGTGCTGGTGCCGGGTGTCCTGGTTGCGCTGGCGTACTGGGGGCTGCGGCACTTCAGCCTGCTGCTGGCGCTGGCGCTGAACGTGCTTGCCCTGTACCTGACGCTGGGTTTCCGGCAGTTCAGCCACTACTTCACCGACATCCGCGATGCGCTGGAGCGCGGTGACGACCTGACCGCGCGCCAACTGCTTGCCGACTGGCGTCACCTGGACGCGAGTGAGCTGCCGCGCACCGAGTTGATCCGCCACGTCATCGAGCATTCGCTGCTGGCGGCGCATCGACATGTCTTCGGCGTGTTCTTCTGGTTCATCGTCTTCTCGACGCTGGGCCTAGGCCCCGCCGGTGCCGTCGTCTATCGGATGGCGGAGTTTGCGGGCCGCTACTGGGCTTTCAGAAGCCATACGCTGGACGCGCCGAGCAACCCGCGGCTGCTGGCCTTGTCGCGCCAGGCCTTCGCATTCATCGACCACGTGCCGGCGCGGCTGACGGCAGCGGGCTTCGCCATCGTCGGCAACTTCGAGGAGGCGGTGAACGCCTGGCGCCGCGACGCCAACCTCTGGCTGCATCCCAACGAGGGCATCATCCTCGCGTCCGCGGCCGGCGCTGTCGGCCTGCAACTGGGCGGTGCCGCCGCCCCGGGCATCACGCCCAACCGCAGCCGCACCTTCGAGGCCGGCTCGGAGCCGGAAGCCACCGGCGCCGCCGGGTCGACGGCGGGTGCGCTGCCCCAGCTGGGCCATCTGCAAAGCGTGGTCGGCCTGGTCTGGCGTTCGGTGGTGCTTTGGATGTTGTTGCTGGCGCTGTTGAGCCTGGCCAACCTCGTCGGCTGACATGAACCTACCCGAGCTGCCGGCGCTGGCCGAGCCGAGCCTGAGCGCGCGCGTGCAGCACGCGCTGGACCACAAGACCAAGCCGCTGGGCGCGCTGGGCCGCATCGAGGCACTGGCGCTGCAGTTGGCGTTGATCCAGGGCGCCGAGCGGCCTGCGCTGCGCGAGCCGCAGCTCGTCGTCTTCGCGGCCGACCACGGCCTGGCGCGGCGCGGCGTGTCGGCCTATCCGCGTGAAGTGACGCCGCAGATGGTGGCCAACATGCTCGCCGGCGGTGCGGCCGTGTCGGTGCTGGCGCGCCAGCAAGGCCTGGCGCTGACGATCGCGGACTGCGGCGTCGACGCGCCGCTGGCGCCGGGTGCCGTCGACCTGCGTATCGCGCCCGGCACTGCGGACACAAGCGCAGGCCCGGCGATGACGCCCGAGCAGGCGGGCCGCGCACTGCACAACGGCATGGCGCTGGTCGAGCGCCTGCCGGGCAACGCGCTGCTGCTGGGCGAGATGGGCATAGGCAACACTTCGTCGGCGAGCCTGCTTATGCAGCGGCTGACGGGCCTGCCGTTGGCAGATTGCGTAGGCCGCGGCACCGGGCTGGACGACGCTGGCCTGGCGCGCAAGAGCGTTGTGCTGGGCGAGGCGCTGGCCGTGAATGCCGGCGCGCAGACGCCGCTGCAGATCGCCGCCGCGCTGGGCGGTTTCGAGATCGTCACGATGGCGGGCAGCGTCATCGCTGCTGCGGCACAGCGCCGGGTCGTGCTGGTCGACGGCTTCATCACGACGGCCGCCGTAGCACTGGCCGAGGCGTTGCGGCCCGGCGTGCTGGCCGCCTGCGTGTTTGCGCACCGCTCCGCCGAAGGTCCACACGCGCACTGGCTGCAGCAGCTTGGCGTGCGCCCGCTGCTCGACCTTGAGTTGCGCCTCGGCGAAGGCAGCGGTGCGGCGCTGGCCTGGCCGCTGCTGACAGCGGCCTGCGCGCTGCTGGCTGACATGGCCAGCTTCGACAGCGCCGGCGTCAGCAACCGCGACTGAGCATGCGACTGTTCCTCGTCGCGCTGCAGTTCCTGACGCGGCTGCCGGTACGCCTGCGCACCTTCGAGCCCGGCTGGCTGAACGACTGCGTGCGCCACTTCCCGCTGGTGGGGGCGTTGGTCGGTGCCGTCGGCGCGATCGTGCTGATCGGCGCTGCGCAACTGTGGCCCGCCTGGATCGCGGCCGTGTTGGCCCTGGCGGCGACGGTCGCACTGACCGGCGGCTTCCACGAGGACGGCCTGGCCGACACCTTCGACGCGCTGGGCGGCGTCGTGCCGCGCGACAAGGCGCTGGTCATCATGAAGGACTCGCGCATCGGCAGCTACGGCGCGCTGGCGCTGGGGCTGTCGCTGCTGCTGCGTGCAGCCCTGCTGGCGGTGCTGGCGGCGCGGCCCGCGCTGGGCGCGGTGGCGGCCTTGCTCGCCAGCCATGCGCTGGCGCGGGCGGCGGCGGTGGGTATCATGGTCAGCCTGCCTTACGGCGGCGACGCCGAGCACGCTAAGGCCAAGCCGCTGGCGCTGGCGGTGGCGCCGCGCAACCTCGTCATCGCGCTGGGTTGGTGCGGGCTGCTGTTGCTTGGGCTGGCGGCCAGCGGCGTCTACCTGCCTAAACTGGCAGCCGCCGTTGCGGCCGCCGCCGTTGTCGCGCTGCTGATGCGCCAGTGGCTGAAGCGCCGCCTGGGCGGCTACACCGGCGATGGCCTTGGCGCGACCGAGCAGCTTGCCGAGATCGCCGTGCTGCTGGCCTTCACGGCCTCGTTCTGATGGCGGCGTTCACGATCTGGCGCCACCCCCGGCCGCGCGGTGCCGAGGGCCGCTGCATCGGCGGGCGCACCGACCTGCCGGTGGACCCGCGCAAGGCCAAGCGCCTGGCCCACCGCATCCGCCAGCATGCCCGCCGGCTCAGCCTGCCGCGCGAGGTCGTCACGTCGCCGCTGGCGCGTGCAGCAGGCGTTGGGCGATGCCTCAAGCGCTGGGGCTTTGTCTGGCGAGTCGATGCCGCCTTGGCGGAGATGGACTTCGGCGCCTGGGATGGCCGGCCGTGGAGCGATATCCCGCCCGCAGACTTCGAGCGCTGGATGAGTGACTTCTGCGGCTTCGACTTCGATGGTGGCGAGTCGCTGGACGCGCTACTCAAGCGCGCATCGGCATGGCAGCCGCCCTGCGCACTGGCGGTTGGCCACGGCGGCTGGATCAATGCGCGGTGCTGGCAGGGCGGGGCGCCGACGCCGTCGAGCTGGCCCCGCCCGCCTGCCTACGGTCGGCTTACTTCAGCACCGTCTGCTGCATGAACAGCACCGTCGCGTAGAACTGGAAGTCCTGGTTTTCCTTTTTCTGGAAGCCATGGCCTTCGTTGTCGGCGCGCAGGTACCAGACCGGTGTGCCGCCTTCCCGCACCTTGGCAACGATCTGCTCAGCCTCGGTGTAGGGCACGCGCGGGTCGTTCTTGCCCTGGATGACGAACAGCGGCTTCTTGATCAGCGCTGCTTTGGTCAGCGGCGAGATCTTCTCCAGGTGCGCTCTCATGGCCGGGTCGCGCTCGTCACCGTACTCGACGCGACGCAGGTCGCGGCGGTAGCTCTCGGTGTTGTTCAGGAAGGTCACGAAGTGCGAGATGCCCACCACGTCGATGGCGCCAGCGATGCGCTCGGGGTAGAGGGTCGACACCGCCAGTGTCATGTAGCCGCCATAGCTGCCGCCGGTGACCAGCACGCGCGAGGCATCCAGGTCGGGCTGGGTGGCGATCCAGTCGAGCAGGGCGCCGATGTCCTTGACCGAGTCCTCGCGCTTGAAGCCGTTGTCCATCGCCAGGAAGCTCTTGCCGTAGCCGCTGGAGCCGCGCACGTTGGGCTGGATCAGCGCCATGCCCAGCTCCTGCACGTAATAGGCGCTGCGGCCGAGAAAGCCCATTTGTGCCTGCGACTCGGGGCCGCCGTGGATGGCGATCAGCACCGGGCGCTTGCCGGTGAACTTCGCGGGCGGCGGTGTCAGCAGGCCCGAGATGGTCGTGCCGTCGAAGCTCTTCCAGCGGACGATCTTCTGTTCGGTGAAAGTGGACGTATCGATGCCCGGGGGCGAGTAGGCGCGCGTCCATTGCTGGACCTTGCCGTCTGTGCCCATGGAGTAGATCTGGCCGGGGCCCTGGGCGTTGCTGATCGAGAAGGCCAGTTCGCTGCGGGCGCGGTGATAGGCGGCCGTGCCGACCGTGCCGTTGGGCAGGACAGCGGCCGCCGCCACTTCCTTGCCCGTGGCCGTGTCAAAGAAGCGCAGTTCGTCGCGGCCGTCGATGTTGAACTGCGCCGCCAGGCGGCTGCCGTCCTCCGTCAGCGTGACGCCGCTGACGTCCCACGGGATGTGGCTGCTGACGCGGTCGATGCGGCCACTGGCCATGTCCAGCTTCATCAGCTCGCGGAACTCGCCGGCGCGGTCGCTGGTGATCCACAGCGTGCGGCCGTCGGGCGTCCAGCCGGCCGGAGAATAGGTCGCCTTGGCCTCCTGGCTGTCCATGGCCGGTAGCACCCGCCGGGCAGCGCCGCTGTCCAGTTCCAGCATCCAGATCTGCGATTCATTGGCCGACAGATAGCGTGTCAGCAAGATGCGGCGCTCGTCCGGCGAGGGCCGGCTGGCGGCCCAGCCGCCGCCCTCCAGTTCGGCCAGCTTGCGGCGGCCTTCCGGCCTGGCCGGGTCCATCAGCCACAGCGTCGTCGTGATCTTGGTGCGCGTGCCGCCCTGGGCCGTGCGGTCGATGGGCACGCTGGAGTAGACGAGCTGGCCGCTCTTGCGCAGCCAGGTGTTGATCGCATGGCGCTCGTCGGGGCTGGTCAGCAGCACGGGCTGTGCCCCGGGCTGGTTCAGCGGCAGGCGGTAGATCTGCGCCACCTCGTTGCCGCCGCTAGCGCGCTCGAAGACGATGTACTGGCCAGTGCGCGGCTCGTAGGTGGCGCGGGCCACCGGGTCGGCGCCATCCGTCAACTGTTCGCCTTCCGTCAGTGGCGCTGTCACGCGGAAGATCTGCGCCGTGTTGGCGCCCGCCTTGCGGTGGCTGACCAGCATCTCGCGCTGTGTGGGGTGCCAGTCGGAGAAAGCGTGGCCGCGGAAGTCGTTGTAGCGGCCCACCGCATCGGCCAGGCTCTGCGGCACGGGCGGGATGCCCTGCACGACGAGGTTGGCGTTGGGCGTGACGACGGGCTGGGGCGCGGTGGCTGGCGCAGTCGTCTGGGCGGGTGGCGCGGGCGGCGTGGCGCAGGCTGCCAGCAGCGAAGCGGCAAGCGCCGCCAGCGAAAGACGTGAACGGATCATGGGGGCCTCAAAAAGGAAATGGGCGCTCGGAAGCGCCCATTTTCGTGCCGGTCCGGCTCGGGTCTAACCCGGGATGCCGGTCGTCATGGTCTGGCCTGGATCAGGCCGTCTGCTGGATGCCGGCGATCAGCCAGCCCTGGCCGGACTGGACCAGATGCCAGACCTCGTCGAAGTCGGCGGCTGCCTGCTCACTGTCCTCGCGCACCAGGCCCCAGAAGCGCACCGACACGACTTGCTCGCCGTTCTCCGTCGCCACATCGACGACGCTGGCATCGAGCTGCAGTACCTCGGTGCGTTGCTCCTTGCTGCCGCGCTCCAGCAGGTCGTGCTGGATGCTGGCGTACATCTGCGGCGTCGTGAAACGGCGCAGGTCGGCTTGGTCGGCGGCGTCGTTGGCGGCCTGCAGGCGGATGAAGACCTGCTTGGCGATCTTCTCGAAGCCATCGGTGTCGAAGCCTTCCGGCACTGCGGCCGGCGCGCTGGCGGCGGCCGCGCCGCCCATGGCGCCTGCGGCGGGCTGCGGGTTCCAGGCCGGCTGCTGCGGCTGCGCGTCGAAGCGCGAGACGTTGGCGCCATTGGCGCCAGCCAGTTGCGGCTTGCGGCCGCCGAAGCGGCGCATCAGGAAGCCGATGACGACGACCGCCAACAGGCCGAACAGCACCATGGTCATGATGTTGGCCAGCTCGGCGCCGAAGCCGAGGTGGCTGGCCAGCGCGGCCAGGCCCAGGCCTGCGGCCAGGCCGGCGATGGGGCCCATCCAGGAGCGCTTGGGCGCAGCGGCTGCACCGGCGGCCGGCGTGGCCGCAGCCTGCTTGGCAGGAGCGGCCTGTTGAGGCGACGGGGCCGGCGTCTGCGGCGTCGTCTGGGTGGGGACGTTGCGCTTCACGCCACCGCCGCCCAGGCGCTTGGCCTCGGCGTCATGGACGGGCAGTGCGAAGGCCAACAAGGCGGCCAGGCTCACAGCGAGGATGCGGTTCACGTGCAGTCTCCAGAAGATTGGGAATGAGCCCAGCGTAGCTGAGGACTCGGCTCAGCATTTTCAAGCATCGCGGATGTCGGCGACGGTGGTTTTGCCGAAGTGTGGACTAGCCAGGAACTGAATGATGGTGGATGCCGTTGCCTCGGCCGTCTGCAACTGCCCTCCATCCTTCAGTCCCTGGAAGCGCGCCTGTTCGGGGAACTGAGCCGGGTCGGCGCCGCGCAACTGCACCTGCATGTCGGTGTCGATGACGCCGGGCGCCAGCGACACGACGCCGACGTCGGGCGCCTCCAGTGCCAGTGCGCGGCTCAGATGGTCCAGCCCCGCCTTGACGGCGCAGTAGGCCGAGCTGCCGGCCATGGCGCGGCGGCCCAGGCCGGAGGAGATGTTGAGGATGCGCCGCCTGGGCACGCCGGCGGTCTCGGCCAGGAAGACGCGGCTCAGCAATGCTGGCGCCTCCAGCCCCACTCGCAGTGCGGCGGACAGCGTGGCCAGGTTGGTCGCGGCCAGCGGGCCGGGGGCGCTCAGCAGTGCGGCGTTGTTGATCAGCGTGGCGCTCTCCCAGCCCGCGTTGGCGCGCAGCCAGGTCTGCAGGCGCTCGGCGGCGGGCAGCGGGTCGGCGAGGTCCAGCGTCCATTGCTCGGCCTTCAGCGCCGGGTTGAGGCGACGGGCGATGCCGACGACGGCGTTGCCGGGCTGGGTCAGCTGTTCGGCGAGGGCGGCGCCCAGGCCGCGCGAGCTGCCGGTGACGAGGTAGAGATGCATTCAGAACTCCGGTGGGCTGGAGAAGCAATGGCCGCTAACGCGCAGTTCGCTTGCATGCAGCAGCAGGCGCGGGCTGGTGGCTGCGATGTCGGGCGCGGCGTAGAGGGTATCGCCCAGGATGGCATGGCCGATGTGGGCGAGGTGCACGCGCAACTGGTGGGTGCGGCCCGTGAGCGGCTCCAGCGCAACGCGCGTCGAGCTGCCTTCGTGGCCGATCACGCGCCAGCGCGTCTGGGACGGCTTGCCGCTTTCAATGTTCACCTGCTGGCGTGGGCGGTTGGGCCAGTCGGCACCCAGCGGCAGGTCGATAACGCCTTCGCCTTCCAGCCGGCCGGCGACGACGGCGACATAGAGCTTCTCGACGCGGCGATCGGCGAAGTCGGCGCTGAGCTCGCGCTGCGCCTGCACGCCACGCGCAAACAGCAGCAGTCCGGACGTGGCCTGGTCGAGGCGATGCACGACGAGGGCGTCGGGGTAGAGCCGCTGGACCCGGGCGCTTGCGCAGTCCGGCTCGGTGCGGCCCGGCACGCTGAGCAGCCCGGGCGGCTTGTCGATGACGACCAGGCGGTCGTCCACGTGCACGATGCGCATCAACGTGAGGACACGAGGATGCCTGCCGCGATCAGCGCGAAGGCCGCGCCGTGGTACCACGCCGGCATGTGGCCGAGCAGGGCGGCCGAGATGATGGCGGCGAACACCGGCGTCAGGTTGACGAAGAAGCCGGCCAGCGCCGGCCCTGCCTCCGCCACGCCCAGGCCCCAGCAGCGGTAGGCGATCAGCGACGGGCCGATGGCGACATAGGCCAGAGCCAAGACCAGCGTCGGGCTCCAGTGGATGGCCGCAGGCGCGACGGCCTGCTCCACGCCGGCCGACACGGCCGAGAACACCACGCCGAACATCAACTGCGCCATCAACGCCTCGGCCCAGTTCCAGCCGGGCTTCTCGCCCGGCCGCAGGCCCTGCATTGGCCGCGCCAGAATCCACGAGTAGACGGCCCAGGTGAAGATGGCCACCAGCATCAGCAGGTCGCCCGGCACGAAATGCACGGCCAGCAGCGCCGCCGGGTCGCCGCGCGCGATGACCAGCGCCACGCCGGCCAGCGACAGCACCGCACCGGCCCACTGACGGCGGGTCGGTTTCACGTCGTAGAACAGGGCGCCGACGCCCAGCATCCACACCGGCATGCTGGCGGTGATCAGCGTCACGTTCAGCGGCGACGAGGTGTGCAGCGCCAGGTACTGCAGCGCGTTGTAGCAACCCATGCCGAGGAAGCCCAGCCAGGCCAGGCTGCGCCAGCGCACCAGCGCCTCGCGCGGATGGGCCAGCAGGCGCCAGGCCAGCGGCGCGAGCAGCAGCAAGGCCAGCCCCCAGCGCAGCGCGTTCAGTGCCATAGGCGGGATGTCGTTGCGCACCAGCCTGCCGACGACGGCGTTGCCGGCCCACAGCAGCGGCGGCAGCGTCAGCAGCAGGGCAAGGCGTGGGGTCAGCTTCATCAGCGGCGACGCGGTGGGCAAAGGGCTGGCACGATAGCCGACCTTGCAATTGGAGACGCTGCATGAGCGACAAGGCCGTGGTCATCGAGGCCCCCGGCGGGCCGGAACAACTGAAGCTGGTGGACGTGGAGGTCGGCGCGCCCGGCCCGGGCGAGATTCGCATCCGCCACGCGGCCTGCGGCCTGAACTACATCGACGTCTACCACCGCAACGGCGCCTACCCGCTGCCGCTGCCGGCCCGGCTGGGCATGGAAGGCGCGGGCGTCGTCGAGGCGGTGGGCGAGGGCGTCACGCACCTGGCACCCGGGGACCGCGCCGCCTACGCCAGCCAGCCGCCGGGCGCATACGCGACGGCGCGCGTGATGCCAGCAAAGGCGGTGCTGAAGCTGCCCGACGCCATCGCCTTCGAGACGGCGGCAGCCATGATGCTCAAGGGGCTGACGGTGCAATACCTGCTACGCCGGACGTTGCCGCAGGGCGGGCTGCAGGCGGGTGATTTCATCCTCTTCCATGCCGCCGCCGGCGGTGTCGGCCTGATCGCCTGCCAATGGGCACGGGCGCTGGGCCTGCAGTTGATCGCCACGGCAGGCAGCGCCGAGAAATGCCAACTGGCGCTGGAGCACGGCGCGACCCATGCGATCGACTATCGCCGCGAGGACTTCGCCGCCCGGGTGCGCGACATCACCGGCGGGCGCGGCGTGAAGGTGGTCTACGACTCGGTGGGCGCGGACACCTGGGAGGGCTCGCTGAACAGCCTGGCGCCCTTCGGCCTGATGGTCAGCTTCGGTGGCGCCTCCGGGCCGGTGCCGGCGTTCAACGTCGGCACGCTGGCGGCCAAGGGCTCGCTTTACCTGACGCGGCCGACGCTGTTCACGCACATCGCCACGCGCGAAACCACCCAGGCGATGGGCGACGACCTGTTTGCGATGGTGGGCAGCGGGCAGGTCGGCATCCGCATCGACAAGCGATATGCGCTGGCCGACGCCGCCGAGGCGCATCGCGACTTGGAAGCGCGCCGCTTGCTGGGCAGCGCTGTGCTGCTGCCCTGATAGGACAAAGGCCGGCAGAGCCGGCCTCTGTCAGCGAAGCAGTTCGATTCAGCGGCTGCGGCGACGCACGATGGCACCGACAGCGGCCAGACCGGCCAGCATCAGCGCATAGCTTTCGGGCTCGGGCACAGGCTGGGCAGCGATGTTCAGCGAGCCGGTGAAGCCTGTGGTGCCACCGATGAGATTGCCGGTCACCACGATGGTGTGCGGGCCGCGCGTCAGCCAGCCGTCGTTGTAGGTCCAGAGGTCGACGCTGAAGAAACCGGGAACGCCGTCGTCGATCAAGGCAAAGGCGCTCACCCCATCGATGGTGACGTTCGTCACGTCATACCCTTGCGTCGCTCCGGCGCTGGCCTGCACGACGAACGGAAACAGATCGAAGTCGGTCCAACCCGCGAACTCGGGACCGGACAGGTCGAAGGTGAACTCGTTGTCGCCAGTTGCCAGGCCGTTGAAGCTGGCCGACCAGATGCTCGGATCAGTCGTGTCCTGGACCAGCGTGAGGGGCGTGCCAGCGAAAGCAACGCCGCAAATCAGGGCGGCGGCAAGTGCAACGGCATTTCTCAACATGACAACATCCTTCGATTTAGGGGATGTCGCCAGTATCGGCCGCAACTGGTTACATCGACGCATCAGCTCGCCCCCCGGTTCGCGTGGGTTGCCTAGGCGGCCCGAACCTCGCACTGGGGTTCTGGCTCCGCCAGCCGTTGCCCCACCAGCCCCACCGCAATCTCGAAGCTGAAGCTGGAGCCCACGCCCGGCGCGCTTTCCACGGCCACCTCGCCGCCCATCAGGTGGACTAGGCGCTGCACGATGGTCAGGCCCAGGCCGGTGCCGCCGTAGCGGCGGGTGATGCTGCCGTCGGCCTGCGTGAAGGGGTCGAAGATCTGGCCGATCTGGTCGCGCGTCATGCCGATGCCGGTGTCGGTCACAGCGATGCGCAGGCGCAGCCGATCGGGGCTGTCGTCGGCGTGGGCGTCGGCGCGGGCAATCTCGACGCGGACTTCACCGTGCTCGGTGAATTTCAGCGCATTGCCGATCAGGTTGATCAGCACCTGGCGCAAGCGCAGCGCATCGCCCACCAGGTCGGCCGGCACGCCCGGCTGCACGAGCGCGTGCAACTGGATGCCCTTGTCGTGCGCCTGCAGCAACAGCGGCTGAACGGCCTCGCCGAGACAGTCGTGCAGGCTGAACGGTTGCTCGTCCATGACGATGCGGCCGGCCTCGATCTTGGCCACGTCCAGCAGGTCATTGATGATGGTCATCAAGCCCTTGGCGGACTGGTGGGCCATGCCGATGAAGCGGCGCTGCCGCTCGCTCAGCTCGGTCTGCAGCACCAGCTCGGTCAGGCCCAGCACGCCGTTCATGGGCGTGCGGATCTCGTGGCTCATGTTGGCCAGGAAGCTGCTCTTGGCCTGGCTGGCGGCCTCGGCGGCCTCGCGGGCGGCGACGAGGGCGGCCTGGCTGGCCTTGAGGTCGGCGATATCGCGTGCGTTGAGCAGCATGACGGTGTCGCCGGTGATGGGGTCGCGCATGGGTCGCGCGTCCAAGGCATGCCAGCAGGGGCCGGCCAGCGTCTGCAGTTCGACGTCCTGGCGGCAGGTCTCGCCGCGCTGCACGCGGGCGAGGATGCCGGCCGCGTCATGCCAGTGGGCAAACAGGCGGCTGAACTCGCTGCCGCCAGCGGGTGGCGGCGTGTCGCCGAAGGTCAGCGCGGCGGCGGGGTTGCGCATCAGCAGCTCGCCGCCCTGCAGCGTGAAGACGGCGATGCGCGCGGAGGTGTGCTGCAAGGCCTCGACGCCGCGCAGCATGGACAGGTCGGCGCCGCCGCCCAGCGAGTCGGCCGCGAACAGCATGACCTGGCGGCGGTCCGGCGTGCGCATGCCACGCGAGACCAGCATCACCGAGGTGGGCTCGCCCTTGGGGTAGAGCGTCCACAGCTCGCGGACGATCTTGCCCTGCGCATGGTCTGCCGCCGTGACGGCCAGGCGCTCCTGCACGGCGTCGCCGTGCTCGGAGAAGTCGCGCGACAGGAACTCCTCGGCGCTGTCGGCATGCCAGAAGCGCAACGCCGCAGCATTGGCCCAGAGGTTGCGCCGCTGCTCGGGGTCAAAGACCCAGAGTGGCACGTCAAGCCAGTCGTAGTGGCTCAGGCTGGCGAAGTCGAGGAGCATCGGAGGCGAGATAAAGGCGCGCGATTGTCACTTTCCGTCACACGAGCCCGTGTGAACGAATGCACGGCACGCATCTCGGCGGGTCAGCCTTTACGGACGCGCCGCAGTTCGTCCAGGATCAGCAGCACCGCGCCGACGGAGATGGCGCTGTCGGCGACGTTGAAGGCCGGGAAATACCAGCCGCCGGCGTGAACCTGGATGAAGTCGACGACGTAGCCGTGGACCGCGCGGTCGATGACGTTGCCCAAGGCGCCGCCCAGGATGAGGGTCAGTGCCCAGGCGAACATGCGCTGTTGGCCGTGGCGACGCAGCATCCAGATGATGAAGCAGGCGGCCACCAGCCCCAGGCCGATGAAGAACCAGCGCTGCCAGCCGGACGCCGTGTGCAGGAAGCTGAAGGCGGCGCCGTAGTTGTGGGCGCGCACGAGGTTGAAGAAGCCGGTGACGGGGCGCGTGTCACCGAGCTGGAAGGCGCCGATGACGAGCACCTTGGTGAGCTGGTCGGCGACGATGATGAGGGCGGCGACGAGCAGCCATTGCGACAGGCCGGGCGTGGAGGAGGTCTTGGGCATGGCGGGCTCAGGCGATGGTGCGGGTCTCGCCCGTGCCGTGCAGGTTGCTGTCGCAGCGACCGCACAGCGTCGGGTGGGCGGCGATGCTGCCGACATCAGCGCGGTAGTGCCAGCAGCGCTCGCACTTGGCGTGCGGGCTGGGCGTGACGGTGACGCCCAGTTCCGTCGCCGACACCAGCCTGACCGCCGATGTGATGAAGACGAAGCGCAGGTCGTCGCCCAGGCTGGCGAGCAGCATCTGGTCCTGCTCGTTGACCTTGAGCACCAGCTCGGCTTGCAGCGAGGCGCCGACGGCACCCGTCACGCGCACCGCCTCGATGGCCTTGTTGACCTCGTCGCGGATGGCGTGGATGCGTTGCCACTTGGCAAGCAGTGCGGCGTCGGTCTTGCCAAAGTCCCAGTAGGTCTCGGTGAAGATGCTCTCGCCCTTGCCAAAGATTGCCCAAGCCTCTTCAGCGGTGAAGCTGAGGAAGGGCGCCATCCATCGCAGCATGGCGTGCGTGATCTGCCACAGCGCCGTCTGCGCCGAGCGGCGCGCGAGGCTCTTGGGCGCGGTCGTGTATAGGCGGTCCTTCAGCACGTCCAGGTAGAAGGCGCCGAGGTCCTCGGAGCAATAGACCTGCAGCTTCGAGACCACAGGGTGGAACTCGTAGCGCTCGAAGTGGGCCAGGATGTCGGCCTGCAGCTCGGCGGCGCGGGCCAGCGCGTAGCGGTCGACTTCCAGCAGGTCTTCAGGCGCGACGGCGTCCGTCGCCGGGTCGAAGTCGCTGACGTTGGCGAGCAGGAAGCGCAGCGTGTTGCGCACGCGGCGATAGCTGTCCACCACGCGCGCGAGGATCTTGTCGTCCAGGCCGAGGTCGCCCGAGTAGTCCGTTGCGGCCGTCCACAGGCGCAGGATCTCGGCGCCGTATTTGTCCGACACGGCCTGCGGCGCCACGACGTTGCCGTCCGACTTGCTCATCTTGCGGCCCTTGCCGTCGACGACGAAGCCGTGGGTCAGCAGGCCCTTGTAGGGTGCGCGGCCGTACAGCGCGCAGGCGATCAGCAGCGACGAGTGGAACCAGCCGCGGTGCTGGTCATGGCCTTCCAGGTACAGGTCCGCCTCGGGGCCGGTTTCGTGGCCGGCGCCCTTGTGGCTGCCCTTGAGCACATGCTCAAAGGTCGACCCGGAGTCGAACCAGACATCCAGGATGTCGTTGCCCTTGGTGTACTGGGCGGCTTCCTCGCCCAGCCACTCAGCGGCGTCCAGCTTGGACCAGGCTTCGATGCCGTTGGCCTCCACCAGCTGCGCGGCGCGCTCGATGAAGTCCAGCGTGTTCGGGTGCGCCTCGCCCGTGTCCTTGTGCAGGAAGATGGGCAGCGGCACGCCCCAGCTGCGCTGGCGCGAGATGCACCAGTCGGGCCGGCCGGCGATCATGTCGTGCAGGCGGGCGCGGCCGTTCTCGGGATAGAAGCTCGTTGCTTCGATGGCCGCGAGTGCGGTCTTGCGCAGGCTGTCCGGCGCCTTATCGGTCGTGAACAGACCGTCGCCCTCGTCCATACGCACGAACCACTGCGCGGCGGCGCGGTAGATGACCGGCGACTTGTGGCGCCAGCAATGCGGGTAGCTGTGCGTCAGCTTGGACTGGGCCATCAGGCGGCCGTTGTCCAGCAGCGTCTGCGCGACGACCGCATTGGCCTTCCAGATGTGCTGGCCACCGAACAGCGGCAGGTCGGCCGCGTAGGCGCCGTTGCCCTGCACGGGGTTCAGGATGTCGTCGAAGGCCAGGCCGTGGGCGACGCAGGACTGGAAGTCGTCCAGGCCATAGGCGGGCGCGGAGTGGACGACGCCGGTGCCGTCCTCGGCCGTCGCGTAGTCGGCCAGGTAGACCGGGCTCTCGCGGTCATAGCCGGGGTGCACGTGCGCCAGCGGGTGCTTGAACTTCAGCAGCTCCAGTGCGCGGCCGGGCACGGTGGCGACGACGCTGCCTTCCAGTTGCCAGCGCGCCAGGCACTTTTGCACCAGCGCCTCGGCGACAACGAAGTAGCCCTTGGGCGTGTCGACCAGCGCGTAGGGCAGCTCGGGGTTGAGGTTCAGCGCCTGGTTGGCAGGGATGGTCCAGGGCGTCGTTGTCCAGATGACAGTGAAGGCGTCCTTGGTCAGCGGCGCGACACCGAAGGCGGCGGCGAGCTTCTCGGGTTCGGCCGACAGGAAGGCCACGTCCACGGCGGGAGACACCTTGTCCGCGTACTCGATCTCGAACTCGGCCAGCGAAGAGCCGCAGTCGAAGCACCAGTACACCGGCTTCAGGCCACGGTAGACGAAGCCGCGCTCGAACATGCGCTTCAACACGCGGATTTCGCCGGCCTCGTTGGCGAAGTTCATCGTGCGATAGGGGTTGTCCCACTCGCCCAGCACGCCCAGCCTCTTGAAGTCCGCGCGCTGGCCGTCGATCTGCTCGCCGGCATAGGCGCGGCTCTTGGCCTGCACCTCGTCGCGCGGCAGGCCGCGGCCGAAGGTCTTCTCGATCTGGTTCTCTATCGGCAGGCCGTGGCAGTCCCAGCCCGGGATGTAGGCTGCGTCGAAGCCCGCCAACTGGCGTGCCTTGACGATCATGTCCTTCAGGATCTTGTTGGCGGCGTGGCCGATGTGGATCTGACCGTTGGCATAGGGCGGGCCGTCGTGCAGCACGAACTTGGGCGCACCGCAACGGGCGTCGCGCAGGCGCTTGTACAGGCCTTGCTCGTCCCAAGACTTGACCCAGCCCGGCTCGCGCTTGGGCAGGTCGCCGCGCATCGGGAAGGGCGTGTCGGGCAGGTTGAGCGTGGCGCGGTAGTCGGGCGTGGTCATGGCATGCGGCCAGGCGACTAGCCTGGCGGTCAAAAAACGGGGGAGGGCGGTCGAAGAGCGGCGGGGAGCCGCTTCAAATTCGGTCGCGCGTGGTCTGGCGGCGCTGGGCGGCGTGGGTGGCCAGAAAGGCGCGTGCTGCCTCGGTGTCGGCGGCAATGGCGGCCGTGAGCGCATCCAGCCCGTCGTACTTGGCTTCGTCGCGAAGTTTGTGCAGCAGTTCCACGCGGGCGAGTTTACCGTAGCCCCCCTCGGGAGACAGTGGCCAGCTCAGGCAGTGCACCTCTAGCAGGACCCGGCCCGCGTCCTCGACGGTGGGCCGGCGACCGAGACTGGCGACACCGGCCAAAGGCTCTGGCGACAGGCCATGCACGAGGACCGCGAAGATGCCGCTGGCGGCCGGCTTGTCGTGTGCGAAGCGCAGGTTCAGCGTGCGAAAGCCATCGGCGGCGCCGGCTGCGGATTCGCCCAGTTGGCGCCCCAGCTTGCGGCCATGCGTGACATGACCCGTGATGGCATAGGGCCGGCCGAGCAGCGCTGCCGCAGCCGCCATGTCACCGTCGGCAAGCGCCTCGCGCACGGCCGAGCTGCTGACGCGCAGGCCGTGCACTTCATAGCTCATCATGCGGGCCACGTCGAAGCCCTTCGCCTGACCGGCGGCGTCCAGCGTCGCATAGTCGCCCTGCCGCTTGGCGCCGAAGCGGAAGTCGTCACCGACCAGCACGTAGCGCGCGCCCAGCCCTTCCTGCAGCACCCGGCGGATGAAGTCCTGCGCCGGCAGCGAGGCCAGCTGTTCGTCAAAGCGCAGGATGACGACCTGGTCGACACCGCAGCGCTCCAGCTCAACCAGCTTGTCGCGCAGATTGGCGATGCGGGCGGGCGCCAGCTCCGGTTTGCCGGCTTTGGTGGCGAAGAAATCGCGCGGATGCGGCTCGAAGGTCATCACGCAAGTCGGCAGGCCGCGGTGGCGGGCCTCGGACTGCAGCAGCGCCAGCATGGCCTGGTGGCCGCGGTGCACGCCGTCGAAGTTGCCGATGGTCAGCGCACAGGCAGGCGCGATGCCGGGGTGGTGAAAGCCTCTGAAAACTCGCATCGGGCTCATTGTCCCTGCTGCGTCACGAGCCCCAGACCTCGGCAGGGCTCGAAACCCAGCGCCATTCACCGGGCTTGAGGTCGGCCGGCAGCGTCAGCGCACCGAACTGCGGCCGGTGCAGCGCCTCGACGCGGTTGCCGACGGCCGCGACCATGCGCTTGACCTGGTGGTACTTGCCTTCGATCAGCGTCAGCCGCAGCAGCGTCTCGTCGACGATCTCGGCGCCCTCGGCATGGGTGATTTCGCTGCCCGGCTTGCCTTCGGCCTCGCGCAGCTCCACGCCGGTCTTCAGCCGCTCCACCATCTCGGCCGTCAGCGGATGCTTGCAGCGCGCCTCGTAGACCTTGGGCACATGGTGCTTGGGCGAGGTCAGCTTGTGGATCAACGTGCCGTCGTCGGTCAGCAGCAGCAGGCCGGTCGTGTCTTCGTCCAGTCTGCCGATGGGTTGCACGCCGCGCTCGCGCAACGGCGCGGGCAGCAGGCTGAGCACGCTGGGGTGGTGCTTGGGCTTCTGTGAGCACTCATAGCCGGCGGGCTTGTTCAGGAGGACCAGCGCCTTGTCAAAGAAGGGCCAGGTCTGGCCGGCGACCTCGAACTGAAGGCCAGCCGTGTCGAACTCGGCCCAGGGCTCGTCGACGACCTCGCCCGCAACCTTGACCTCGCCGTGGCCGATCAGCCCAGCGCACAGGCGCCGGGTGCCGAAGCCTTGGGAGAACAGGATCTGGTCGAGTCGCAGCGGTTTGGCCATGCCCCAGATTGTCGGGCCTCGGCCCCGCATCTCAGGCAAACACGCCGGCCGTGTCCTGCATGCGCTGGCTGATTTCGCCGAGGTGGTGCAGCGTGTCGCCCCACTGCATCTCCATGACGGTCAGGCGCTTGAAGTAGTGGCTGCCGGCATATTCGTCAGTGACGCCGATGCCGCCGTGCAGCTGCGTGCATTGCTGGCCGACGAAGCGCATCGAGTTGCCGAGCTGGACCTTGGCTTGCGACAGCGCGCGGCGGCGCACGGCGGGCATGTCGCCCAGGCGCAGGGTCGCGTAGTAGCTCATGGAGCGGGCCAGTTCGAGCTGCATCTTCACGTCGGCGATGCGGTGCTTGAGGGCCTGGAAGCTGGCGATCACGACACCGAACTGCTTGCGCGTGTTCATGTATTCGACGGTCAGTGCCAGGTATTTCTCCATGACGCCAATCGCTTCGGCCGCTTGCGCAGCGATGCCGATGTCCGCGGCCAGCTCCAGCAGCGCGAGGCCTTGGTCCGGGCCGGCGATGAGCTGGGCGGGCGTGTTGTCGAAATGAACTTCGGCCGCGCGGGAGCCGTCGTGAAGCGAATACGGCCGCGTCTGCACGCCGGCGGCCGAGCGCTCGACGAGGTAGAGGGCAACGCCGTGCGGCGCGTCGTCGCTGCCGGCGAAGCGGGCCGGCACGATGAAGGCATCAGCCACGTCGCCTGCGGGCACGAGGCTCTTGACGCCGGTCAGCCTGCCGTCGACGGCACGTGTGGCGACCCGGTTCAGGCGGTAGCGCGACCTGGCCTCCTGGTGTGCCAGCACGACCAGCGCCTCGCCACCGGCAATGCGCGGCAGCCAGGCGGCCTGCAGTTCGTCCGGCGCCTGGCTCAACACGGCCGGCGCGATCAGCGCGCCCTGGGCCACCGGCTCCATGACGAGACCCCGGCCCAGCTCTTCCATGACCACCATGGCCTCGACCGCGCCGAAGCCGAGGCCGCCATGGGCCTCGGGCACGGCCAGCGCGGTCAGGCCCAGGCCGGCCAGGCCGTCCCATGCGGCACGGTCGAAGCCACCTGCCCGCGCGATCTGCGAGCGGCGCTCGAAGCTGTAGTCCTTGTCGACGAAACGGCGCACCGCGTCGCGCAGGGCTTCCTGGTCTTCACTGAAATCGAAATCCATGTTCTTGTCTCCCGCTCAGCCGAGCACGGTCTGGGCAACGATGTTGCGTTGCACTTCGTTCGAGCCGCCGTAGATCGTCGTCTTGCGGACGTTCAGGTAGTTGCCGGTCAGCGGGATGGCATGCGATGCACCGCCCAGCCAGGCGCCGCCCAGCCACTGGTCGCCCTGCCAGCCGGCTTCCATCGCCTCGTGGATGTGGGGCAGGGCCAGCGGGCCACCGGCCAGCATCATCAGCTCGGTGTAGCGCTGCTGCAGCTCGCTGCCGCGGATCTTCAACAGGCCCGCGACGTCCAGCGGCTGCTTGCCCGTGCGCTCGCCGGACAGCACGCGCAGCACCATCATTTCCAGCGCGACGACATCGACCTCGCACAGCGCGATCTGGTCGCGGAAGCGCTGGTCGTCCATCAAGCCCTCGGCCTTGGCGATGCGCTTGAGCCGCTCCAGCTCGCGCTTGGCGCGGTTCACGTCGGCGATGTTGGTTCGTTCGTGCGAGAGCAGGTGCTTGGCATAGGTCCAGCCCTTGTTCTCCTCGCCAATCAGGTTCTCGGCCGGCACCTCGACGTTGTCGAACCAGACCTCGTTCACCTCGTGCTCGCCGTCCAGCATGATGATGGGCTTGACGCTGACGCCGGGCGTGGTCATGTCGATCAGCAGGAAGCTGATGCCGGTCTGCGGCTTGCCCTCAGAGGACGTGCGCACCAGGCAGAAGATCCAGTCGCCGTACTGACCCAGCGTGGTCCAGGTCTTCTGGCCGTTGACGATGTACTTGTCGCCCTGGCGTTCAGCGCGGCACTTCAGGGAGGCCAGGTCGGAGCCCGAGCCAGGTTCGCTGTAGCCCTGGCTCCACCAGACCTCGCCGCTCATGATGCCGGGCAGGAAGCGCTGCTGCTGCTCCGGCGTGCCGAAGGCCATGATGACCGGCGCCACCATCACCGGGCCGAAGGGCACGATGCGCGGCGCGCAGGCGAGGGCGCATTCCTCTTCAAACAGGTGGCGTTGGATGGCATTCCAGCCCGGGCCGCCGAACTGCGCGGGCCAGGCCCAGCCATGCCAGCCCTTGGTGCCCAGGATCTTGGCCCAGCGCTGCAGGTCATCCTTGTTCAGGCGCAGCGCGTGTCTCACCTTGTGGGCGATGTCGGCCGGCAGGTTGGTGCGCACCCATTCGCGCACCTCGGCGCGGAAGGCCAGCTCCGCATCGGTGAAGTTGAGGTCCATGTCTCGCTGCGTCTGATTGGAATGCCGGGCGTTTTAGCACGGTCGTTCGTATCTGCGCTGTCCTGCCAGGGACAGCGTGGCGAGTGGGCTCAAAAGCAAAAAGGCACTCCGAAGAGTGCCTTTCGTGCGGCGTGCCGATGCTCAGCCTTGCGCGGCGCGGCGACGGCGCACACCCAATATGCCAGCCAGTGCGACACCTGCAAGCGCCAAGCTGGTCGGCTCCGGCGCCTGGTTGGTGGTGACGTCCTTGCTGGCGAAGGTCAGCAGCTTGATGTAGTCATTGTTGGTGTCAAACGTGGCCCCACCGCCGAAATTGCTGTTGTAGGCGGAGATCAACCACCAGCTCGACACGACATCCTTCTTGCCTCCAGCCGCGTCACCGTCGTTAACCGTGCGCGTGACGTTGGTGCCGCTGGAATAGTTGGCGGCAGGGCCTGGGTCGAAACCATTCGCACCGCTGTCTTCGATGAGTGCCCATCCGGCACCGGCGGTCAGCGTTGATGCGGACTTGCCGACGACCAGAGCATCGGCCTTTTGGCCGTCATTCAAGCCTGCGCCGAAAGTTCCTGTGTAGGCCATCAAGGTGAAGTCGGCGTCATTCTGGCGCCAGCCAATCGTGACCTTGTCGAGCGCGACTGCAGTGTCGAACTTCAGAAGGATCAGGTCCGGTGCACCATTCGTCGGGCTGTTGTCCAGCGCGTGTTGCGGCGACCCGGTGTTGGTCGCAATCTCGTAGGCGCTCTTGACGGCGACGCCGTCGCTGCTCATCGCAGCCAGTTGAGCATCCTGGTAGGTGCCCGTGGCGCCCGTGACTGCTCCCGACGTATTTCGGACGGCACCTGCGCCATAGGCCCACATCGTCAGGCCGTTGGTGTCGCCGTCGGTCGCCGCGCATTTCGCCGAGTTGCCAACGGTCGTGCCGAGGTTTGTGCCGATGGCCGCCTGGCAGGCACTGGCGTTGATGCCCCAAGTCGACGCAGCTTGGGCTTGTGACATGGCTGCCAGCAAAGTGCAGCCCGATACCAGGGCTAAAGCCAACTTCCGTTTTGCAGCAATGGTCATGAATTTCTCCGATTTGCTCGTTCTATTTGAATCACATCGAAATTAGCAAATTCAATGCCAGATTCGTGAAGCTATGTCCGACAGGCACTTAGACGCGCATCGAAACTTTGTGTGACTGAAATGTAAAGCCTTCCGACGGTAGATCCATCCCCTCACTTGAGTGCATCTAGCAGTCGTTTGGCGGCCTCGCGGCTCTCAAAGCTTGGGTAGTCCCTGATGGCTGCAGTCAATTCCTCGCGGGCCTCCGTGCGCTTGCCGACTTTTGCCAACACGGCAGCGAGGTGGTACCGGATGTCGGGGTTGTTGGGCGCGCGCAGTCGCGCATCGCGTAACTTGATCAAAGCGGCGTCGGTCTGGCCGTCCTCGAACAGGGCCCAGCCCAGCGTGTCGGTGATCAGGGCGTTGTTCGGCCTGATGAGCAAGGCTTTTTCGGCCGTCTGGATTGCAGCCTTGGGATTCTTGAGGGCCAGATGGACATTGCTGAGGTTGTTCAGGGCCTCGGCGTCGGCGTCAGCGATTTTCAGCACGGCTTCGTACTCTGCTTTCGAGCGCGCGAAGTCGGCGTTCCGAGCATGGTGGTTGGCCAGTGCCTTGCGAATGTTCAGGTCGCGGGGATTGCGCTTCAGCCAGGCCTCGGCCGCAGCGCGTGCTTCCCCGGGTTGGCCTTTGGCGCTCAGCAACTCGAACAGGGGTCGCAAAGTGGTCGATGTTGGCTGTACGCTGAAGGCTTGGCGGTACGCCGCGATCGCTGCGGCGGGTTGTCCGCGGGCCGCCGCAATGTCGCCCAGCAACTGGTGGCCGACAGGGAGTTTTGGGTGCTGCTGGATGATGCGCTTGGCGCGCGCTTCAGCCATGGCTGACTCATTGCGCTGCAGATCGATGGTGGCCATCAGCACGTTGGCGGGCAGGAAATCCGGGCTGCTGCCGAGTGCCTTGTCGAGGCTGTAGTTCGCCGCAGCCAGGTCGCCGGCGGTCACCTGCATCGCGGCGATGTCCGTCTGGATCTGTGCATTCGACCCGGCGCGGCGGGAGGCGTTCACAAGTGTGTGGCGTGCGCCGCTCGCATTGCCGTTTGCAAGTTGTGCACGTGCGTAGATGGACAGAATCCCTACGTCATCAGGTGCTTTGGCAAGCAGGCTCTTGGCGGCCTCCATGGCCTGGCTGGGGCGGTTGAGCTTGAGGTGCATTTCCACCAGCGCAAAATCCGCGCGAGTGTCGGTTTTGGCGGAAAGCTGAGCCACGTTCTCAAGCAACCGCTGTGCTTCATCAAGCTTGCCCATTCGCTGTTGCAGCACGGCCTGGTCGAACATCGCTTCGGTGTTTCGCTCATCCAACTTCAGGATGGCCTTGAGTCGACGCGAGGCGCTTTCGTAGGCGTTGGCCGCGATGTCGAGGCGGGCCAATCCGAGTTGTGGGGCGATGAGCTTCGGGTCCGCCGCGTAGGCCGCCTCGAAATGTCGACGGGCGGTGCCGAAATCACCCGCCTTGGCCCTGGCCACGCCGGCGAGGTTGAGGAAGACGGCGTTGCCAGCTTGCTGCTTGAGCAGTGCATCAGCGACTTCGACGGCCTTGGCGGGGAGGTTCTCGCGCAGATACAGCGCGATCAGACCCATGCCGGCTTGGACCTGACGCGGATCTTTCTTGAAGGCGGTGAGCAACTGCGCACGGGCGCTGCTCGAGTCGCCGCCCTGATAGAGGGCCATGCCCAGGGCGGTGTGGAACTCAGGGCGATCCCGGGTCTTGAGGGCTTCCTCCATCAATTGGCTGGCCTTGTGGTGCCGGCCCTTGCCGAGATAGGCGGCGGACAGCATCGTCAGCGCCTGACCGTCGTTCGAGACGAGTTTGAGGTAGGACTCAAGCACCTCGATGGCCTGGTCGGGGTTGTTTTCCTGCAGGCTGATTCGCGCCAGCATCTTGCTGGCCGGCGTCATGGGTTGGGCGCGGCAGAAGAGTTCGAGGAAAGGTTTTGCCTTGCCCAATTCATCCAGCTCGTAGTGAGCCATGCCGGCCAGCAAGAGCAGCTGCGGACGGTACCGTATGAACTCGATGGGGACCGGATCGAGCAGGGCAACAACTTCCTGCAAGGCCGCTTTGGCAGCCACGCGGTCGCCGGCCCGGCTGGACAGCAGCGCCTTCAAGTAGGCGGCACGAGGTTCGCGCAGCAACTGCTTGCGCGCGGCTTCAACGTCAGCAAGCGCATCTGCGTCGCGGTGGCTGTCGATGTAGAGACCCGCGCGCGCCAGTCGTGACTCGATGTGACGGGTGTCGAGTTTCAGGGCCTCGCTGTAGCCGGCGATTGCTGCCGCGATATCGCCGCTGAGGTGACTGATGCTCGCGCGCTGGTAGTGAGCCTCGGCAAGGTTCGGGGACAGTTTGAGCGCTGTGTCTGCGGCAAGGGTGGCCTCTTTGAACTGGCGCGCACGTACCCGCACCGGCACCTCGGCAAGCCAGGTTTCCGGCGCGTTGCGATCAATCGCGCGGGCCTCTTCGATGGACTGGAGCGCGTTGGCCTGGCTACCTAGGTCTGCATAGGCAGTTGCCCGCTGAAGCAGGACTGCCAGCCGCACGCTGTTGGGCAGGCCGGCTGGCGCCATGCGTGCCTGCTCCAGCAATTGCTGGTGCTTGCCCTGGGCCAGCAGCGCCTGACCCAGGATGACCGCCACTTCGGCCCTATCCACACCCAGTCGCAGCGCCTCGGCGATGGCAACCTCAGCGGCAGCGACCTGGCCGTCCATCATGAGTGCGCGTCCAAGCAGCAACTGGACCGGAAGCAAGGTCTTGTCGATCTGCAGGGCATTCTTCAGTTGGACGATGGCGCCGGAAACGTCCTTCCTGTCGAAACGAACCTGCGCGTCTTCGTAGTAGCGCGCGGCCTTTTCCCTGGATGTCTGTGCCGAGACAGGCGACATGGTCCCCGCCACCAGCAGCGCGCAGAGCAGGCCGGCCAACCTAGGGCTGAAGTGGGTGCGGGCAGATTGGCCTGTGAGGCCATTGAATTTGGTCATGACGCTCTGTTCAGGCGCGGGTGGGGCCGGATGATAGGGGCGGCCCCGTTGCCGGATCAGTAGCGAAGCTCCAGCGTCATGACATCGTTCTCGCGCCGCATCTGGAAGCGGTTCAGGAAGCTGTTGCCCAGCAACACATCGTTCATCTGGCCTGGAATGACGATGGCGACGACGTCGCGGACTTCGACCTCGCCGATGCGGATGCTGGCCAACTGGATCATGTACGCCGGCACCGCGCCGTTGGCGGTCTGCGTGACGATGCGCTTGCCGTTGACGAAGCGCAGGCCCAGGCGCTCCGCCTCGATCTGGCTGATGGCGACGCTGGTGGCGCCGGTATCGACCAGGAAGCTGGTGACGTGGCCATTGATCGTGCCCAGCGTCGTGAAATGCCCGCCCGGGCCCATGGGCATGACGATGTGGCGCGGCGGCGCCGTTGTCGGCACGATGCGGCCCGGTGCGGCGCCGAGGACCAGGGTCTGGCGCCGGCCGGCGATCTCAACCGTGGCGCGGCCGTTCTCCAGTGCGACCAGCCGGACGCCCTTGGACACCTCGCCCATGCGGATGGTGCGAGGCTCGCCATCGATGAGGAACAGCGCTGCGCTGGTGCCCAGCATGCCATTGAGCTGCACCTGTGCCGGCGGCGGCAGCGGCTGCGCCGTCGCCAGGCCCAGGCCGAGCAGCAGCGGCACAAGCATGACGCGGCGCACGAACGTGGCGTATTCCGGGCCGAGCGCCGGGCCGCTCCCAAGCCGGCCCGGCTGGCGATGTGCTTGCCGGTCGAACCGGCAAGCATCGCCGTCCCCTTGGGGGACCGACCGGGCGCGCCCGCGTGCAGCGGTGCAGGGCTGGGCGAGGGGTGTCACTTCAGTCCCGGAAGTTGTTGTAGGTCAGCGGCGTGTCGCTGAAGCTCTTTTTCATGTGGGCGATGGCCGTCTGCAGATCGTCACGGTTCTTGCCGGTCACGCGCACGGCGTCGCCCTGGATGCTGGCCTGGACCTTGAGCTTGCTCTCCTTCAGCGAGGTCACGATCTTCTTGGCCAGCGTCGCCTCGATGCCTTCCTTGATTTTGTAGACCTGGCGCACCTTGTCGCCGCCGAGCTTCTCGATCTTCTCCTGCTTGTCGAGGAAGCTGATGACGACATCCTGCTTGGTCAGCTTGCCGTAGAGCACGGCCTCGATCTGCTCCAACTGGAAGTCGCTGTCGCCGGTGGCGTGGATTTCCTTGTCCTTGAGTTCGACCTTGGCGCCGGTGCCCTTGAAGTCGAAACGGGTGCCGATTTCCTTGATGGCGTTGTCGACGCCATTGCGGATCTTGACGTGATCGGGTTCTAGGACGGTGTCGAAGCTGGGCATTTGCAGAAGAGGTGTGTGGGTCTGCGAAAATTTTCCCATGTCCTCGCCCTCACAGACCCCCTTGAACGAAGTGCCTAGCGGCGTGCCGATTCCCCTGCGCATCGAAACCGACGTCAATCTCAAGCCCTACAACACCTTCGGCCTGCCCGCTGTCGCCAAGCGCCTGGTGCGCATCCGCGAGGCGGCGGACGTGCGCCGGGTCGTTGATCACCCGGAGTTGGGCAGGGCGCCGAAGTTCGTGCTGGGGGGCGGCAGCAACCTCGTGCTGACCAAGGATGTGGAGGCCGTCGTGCTGAAGGTGGAGATTGCTGGCATCCGCCTTTTGGAGGAGCGGCCGGACGCCTGGATCGTCGAGGCGGGCGCGGGCGTTGTCTGGCATGAACTGGTCACGTGGACGCTGGACCATGGCTTCCCTGGCCTGGAGAACATGGCGTTGATCCCGGGCACCGTGGGCGCGGCGCCGGTGCAGAACATCGGCGCCTACGGCATTGAGGTGAAAGACCGGCTGGAGGCGGTCGAAGTGATGGACCTCATCACCGGCCGGCCGGCGCTGCTGCCGGCCGAGGTCTGCCGCTTTGGCTACCGCGACAGCGTCTTCAAGCACAGTGACTTCGGCGGTCTGGCCGGCAAGAGCGTCATCACGAAGGTGCGCTTTCGCCTGCCCCGGCCGTGGCAGCCGGTGCTGGGCTATCTGGAGATCGAACGCAAGATGGCCGAGACGGGCATCGCGGCGCCGGACGCGCGTCAGATCTACGACTGGATCGTCGCCGTGCGCCGCGCCAAGCTGCCCGACCCGGCGGTGATCGGCAACGCCGGCAGCTTCTTCAAGAACCCGGTCGTCACCGCCGAGCAGTGCAAGGACATCATCGGCCGCGACCCCGGCATCGTTCACTATCCCATGCCCGACGGAAGCGTGAAGCTGGCCGCCGGGTGGATGATCGACGCCTGCGGCTGGAAGGGGAAGATGGTGGGCGGAGCGGCGGTCTACGAGAAACAGGCGCTGGTGCTGGTCAACAAGGCGGACGCGCGCGGCGCGGAGGTCGTGACGCTGGCCCGAGCCATCCAGGAGAGCGTCTACGGGCGCTTCGGCATTCGGCTGGAACCGGAACCGGTGGTGGTATGAGGCTCGGCCGGCGCGCGCTGCTGGCGTGGCTGGGTTCGGCCGCGCTGCCGGCGGCCGCGCTGGAGCCGCTGCTGGCGCGCACGGCGCCGGCAGGCATCGACCCCAAGCGCTACCTCGTCAGCGAGAAGCTGGATGGCGTGCGCGCGCTGTGGGATGGCACGACGCTGCGGTTTCGCAGTGGCCGTGTGATCGCCGCGCCGGCATGGTTCCTGGCGGCGCTGCCCAGGACACCGCTGGACGGCGAGCTGTGGATTTCACGGCGCAGCTTCGATGTGCTGTCGGCTGCGGTCAGGCGCGCCGAGCCGGTCGACGCCGAATGGCGCCGCATCACTTACCGCGTGTTTGAGCTGCCGGCCGGTGATGGCACGTTCGAGCAGCGCGCTGACAAGATCAAGTCGCTGGCGAACGACATCGTCGTGCCGGTCGAGCAGCAGCGCCTCAAGTCGAATGCCGAGCTGCGTGCGAAGTTGAAGCAGGTCGTCGACGCGGGCGGCGAAGGCCTGATGCTGCACCGCGCCGATGCGCCGCTGGCGTCCGGCCGCAGCGACCTGCTGCTCAAGCTCAAGCCTCATGCCGACGCCGAAGCGGTCGTCATCGGCCACGAGCCCGGCAAGGGTCGCCTGGCGGGACAGCTCGGCGCGCTGGATCTGCAGACGCCGGAGGGCGTGCGCTTCAAGCTGGGCACCGGCTTCACCGACGCCCAGCGTCGTGACCCACCGGCCATCGGCGCGACGGTCACCTACCGCTACCGCGACCTCACCCCGTCAGGGAAGCCGCGGTTCGCGAGCTTCCTCCGCGTCGCCGAGACGTTCTAGTCAGTCGGTGACAGAGCTACTCGCTGCGCTCGATCGGTCTGTCCCGCAAGGGCTCTAGCTTTCCAGCTTGGGCAGCCCGCCACCGGCCAGCAGGCCCACGCCGGTGTAGACGCCCAGCTTGCCGCGCGTGTCGCTGATGTCGAGGTTGCGCATGGTCAGCTGGCCGATGCGGTCGGCGGGGCTGAAGGCGCCTTCGACCTTTTCCATGCTCAGGCGCTCGGGCGCATAGGTCAGGTTGGGGCTCTTCGTGTCCAGCAGCGAGTAGTCATTGCCGCGGCGCAGCTCGATGGCGACCTCGCCGGTGATGGCGCGGGCAATCCAGCGCTGGGCAGATTCGCGCAGCATGATGGCCTGCGGGTCGAACCAACGGCCCTGGTAGAGCAGGCGGCCGAGCTTGCGGCCGTTGTCGCGGTAGAGCTCGATGGTGTCTTCGTTGTGGATGCCGGTGACCAGACGCTCGTAGGCGATGTGCAGCAGCGCCAGGCCGGGGGCCTCGTAGATGCCGCGGCTCTTGGCCTCGATGATGCGGTTCTCGATCTGGTCGCTCATGCCCAGGCCGTGGCGGCCGCCGATGACATTGGCCTCGGCCAGCAGCGCTACCGGGTCGCGGTACTCGACGCCGTTCAGCGCGACGGGCACGCCCTCTTCAAACCGCACCGACACCGTCTCGGCCTTGACGACCACGTCCTCGCGCCAAAAGGCCACGCCCATGATGGGGTTGACGATCTTGATGCCGCTGTTCAGGTGCTCCAGGTCCTTGGCCTCGTGCGTGGCGCCCAGCATGTTGGAGTCGGTCGAGTAGGCCTTCTCGGCGCTCATCTTGTAGGCGAAGCCCTTCTCCGTCATGAAGGCCGACATCTCGGCGCGGCCGCCCAGCTCGTCGATGAAGGTCTGGTCCAGCCAGGGCTTGTAGATCTTCAGCGCCGGGTTGGTCAGCAGGCCGTAGCGGTAGAAGCGCTCGATGTCGTTGCCCTTGTAGGTCGAGCCGTCGCCCCAGATGTTGACGCCGTCGGCTTTCATCGCGGCCACCAGCATCGTGCCAGTCACGGCGCGGCCGATGGGCGTGGTGTTGAAGTAGGTGACGCCGGCCGTGCTGATGTGGAAGGCGCCGGCCTGCAGCGCGGCGATGCCTTCGGCCACCAGCTGCGCGCGGCAGTCCACGAGGACGGCCTTCTCGGCGCCGTACAGCATGGCCTTGCGCGGGATCTCGTCGTAGTCGGGCTCGTCGGGCTGGCCGAGGTTGGCCGTGTAGGCATAGGGCAGGGCGCCCTTGAGCTTCATCCAGTGCAGCGCGGCCGAGGTGTCGAGGCCGCCGGAGAAGGCGATGCCGACCTTCTGGCCGACGGGAACGGATTGCAGGATCGTGGACATGGTGAGGGTCTCTTAGACGAGGTTCTGCCACTCGGGGTGGCGCTGGATGTAGACGTGGACGTAGCTGCAGGCGGGCTGGACCTTCAGGCCTTCTGCCCGGGCCCATTGCAGGCCGGCTTCGACGAGCTTCGCTGCCAGGCCCTGGCCCTGGTAGGCCTGCGGTACGCCGGTGTGCGTGAAGACGACGCGGCCGGCCCCGAGCTGGTAGTCGAGCACGCTGACCGGCGTGGTCGGCAGCGTGAAGCGCTGGCGGTCGGGTTCGTGCTGCGGCGTCATTCGCTGGCCGTCTTCAGGGCAACGGGATGGATCTCGACCGAGGCACTGCTGGTCGACACATAGATGCTGCCGTCCTGGATGCTGATCTGCAGCTGCATGCTGCGTTCGGCCAGCGGGATCAGGGCTTGCGACTGCTCGGCAGGGATTTGCCAGACGGCCAGGCGCGGCGCGCGCGTCAGCTTGTTCTCAAGGCCGGCCCACCAGACCGGCGTGCTCGACGCGAAGCTGTAGACGCTGACGCGGCGGGCACGGCCGTGAGCCTTCATCAGGCGGCGCTCGTCGGGCTGGCCGAGGTCGATCCAGTGCTGCACCTCGCCCGTCAGGTCGAGCTGCCAGAGGTCGGGCTCGTCCACGTCGGACAGGCCCTTGGTGAACTCCAGCCGGCCGTTGAGGTCGTCCGCCGTCACGTTCAGTGCGTAGGCCAGAACGCGCACCATCATGCGTTCGTCGGTCTCGCTGGGGTGGCGGGCGATCGTGAGCGCATGGTCGCCGTAGACATGACGGTCCATGTCGGCGATCTGCAGCTGGGCTTTGTGGATGGTGGCTTTGAGCGCCATTCGGTGGAGATTCGGTGGAGGTACGAGGTGGTAACGAAGCGCAGCCCGCGATTATCGCGGTGAAGGGCTCGTGGCATCATGCCGCCTTCCGTTTTGAACCTTCGCAACCCGCGTTGCGCCCTCGTCATGAAACGCATTCTTCTCCCGCTGGCCCTGGTTTTCGCCGTCGCTGCCCAGGCACAGGTCATCAACAACCCCAAGGCCAAGGTCGATCCGAAGAACAACAAGGTCAGCAAGCCGGTCGTCGAGAAACCCAAGCCCAAGCTGATGTCTCGCGACGAGCTGCGCGCCTGCATCGACCAGCAGGAGGCCAACAGCAAGGAAGCGCTGGCCATCAAGGCAGAGCAGAGCGCGTTCGAGGCCAACGAGGAGAAGATCAGGGCAGAGAAGGTGACGCTTGATGCCGGCGAAGCGGCGCTGAGCAAGCAGGTCACCGAAGTGAAAGCCGAGCGGGATGCCATCCTGGCGGCTCATGCCGCGCTCACGGCTGAGGCACCCAAGCTGGCGAAGGCCGACCTGAAGACTCGCAACGAAGCGTACACGGCCCGCACCACGGCCTTCAATGCCATGTTCGAGGCCGCGAAGGCGGCCGAAGTCGAGCAGAACGCCAAGCGCAAGGCCTTCAACGAGAAGATCGATGCGCGGGACGCGCAGTTCAAGACGGTGAAAGAGCGCGAGGAAAAGTACTTCGACGCCGATGACAAGTGGAAGGCCGAGTGCCAGAACAAGGCCTACGACGAGAACGACGAGAAGGCCATCCGCAAGGAGAAGGCGGCCGCTGCCGACAAGTGACCCACGCCGTTCGCTGACCTGCACCACCAGCCGGGCCGCCCCCCACCAGGGAGCGGCCCTTCTTCATTGTTTCGGGAGATCCCCATGAACAACCCCAACCCGCTGCTGCAGGACTGGACCGGCGCCCACGGCCTGCCGCCCTTTGCCGACATCGCCCCCGGGCACTTCCAAGCCGCCTTCGACGCGGCGCTCGCCGAGCACCGCGCCGAGGTCGATGCGATCGCCGCTCAGGTCGAGCCGCCGAGCTTTGCGAACACGCTCGCCGCCTTTGATGCCAGCGGCCGCCGGCTCACCCGGCTGGAGCATTTGTTCTACACGCTGGCCGCCTCGGCCACGTCGCCCGAGCTGCAGGTCGTGCAGCGCGATCTGGCTGCGCCGCTGTCGGCGCACGGCAGTGCCGTCTACATGCATGCGGGGCTGTTCGCCCGCGTCGACGCCTTGTTCGAGGCGCGCGAGCGCCTGGGCCTGTCGGCCGAGCAGCGCCGCCTGCTGGAGCGTGTGCACCTGGACTTCCTGCGTGCCGGCGCGCGCCTGTCGCCCGAGGCCAAGGCCCGCTATGCCGCCGTCATGGCCCGGCTGGCCGAGCTGAACACCCGCTTTGCGCAGAACGTGCTGGCGTCCGAAAACGGCTACCAGCTGCGGCTGGCGGGCGAGGCGGATCTTGCCGGCCTGCCCGGCTTCGTGCGTGCTGCGGCCCGCCAGGCGGCCGTGGAGCGAGCGCTGGAGGAGGGCGTTCACGTCATCACGCTGTCGCGCTCGCTGATCGTGCCCTTCCTCTCTTTCAGCGCGCGGCGCGACCTGCGCGAGCAGGCCTGGCGCGCCTGGGTGGGCCGGGGTGACAACACGGGTGAAACGGACAACCGCGCCATCTGCCGCGAGATCCTCGAATTGCGCGCCGAACAAGCCGCGCTGCATGGCCATGCCTGCTATGCCGACTTCGCGCTGGAGGACACGATGGCGCGCAGCCAGGCAGCCGTGATGGGCCTGCTGGAGCGCGTCTGGCATCCGGCGTTGGCCGCACAGGCGCGCGAGCGCGAGGCCGTTCTCGGCGCCATGGCCGCTGTGGGAGCCACTCATGAACTCCAGCCCTGGGACTGGCGCTTCTACGCCGAGCAGGCCCGGCGCGCGCGCTTCGAGCTGGACGAGGCCGAGGTCAAGCCCTACTTCCCGCTGGAGCGCATGGTTGCGGCGATGTTCGACTGCGCCAGCCGCCTGTTCGGCCTGCAGTTCAAGCCACGACCGGACATCGCCGGCTACCACGCGGATGTGCGCGCCTACGAGGTGCTCAACGCCGACGGCTCCTTGCGGGGCCTATTCCTGCAGGACAACTTCGCCCGCCCGACCAAACGCAGCGGCGCGTGGATGAACGCGCTGCGCAACCAGAGCCGCGCGTTGGGCGCCACGCCCGTCATCCTGAACAACAACAACTTCGCGCGCGGTGCGGCGGGCGAGCCGACGCTGCTCAGCTTCGACGACGTGCGCACGCTGTTCCATGAGTTCGGCCACGGCCTGCACGGCCTGCTATCCAGCGTCGAGCACGAGCGCCTGGCCGGCACCCAGGTGCTGCGCGACTTCGTCGAGCTGCCGTCCCAGCTCTACGAACACTGGATGGCCGAGCCGCAGGTGCTGAAGACCTTCGCCCGGCATTGGCAAACCGACGAGCCGCTGCCCGACGCACTGCTCGCCAAGCTGCAGGCCGCGCGGCAGTTCGGCCAGGGCTACGAGACGCTGCGCTACACGGCCAGCGCGCTCGTCGACATCGCGGTGCACGCGTTGCCAGAAGCGCCAGCCGACGTGGTCGCCTTCGAGGCAGAGACGCTGGCGCAATGGCGGCTCCCGGCCGAGGTCGGCCTGAACCACCGGCTGACGCATTTCCAGCACCTGTTCAGCAGCGCGGGCTACGCGGCCGGCTACTACGTCTACCTGTGGGCCGAGGTGCTGGACTGCGATGCCTTCGACGCCTTCGTCGAGGCGGGAAGCGTGTTCGATGCCGACGTGGCGGCGCGGCTGCGCGAGTGCATCTACGCGGCCGGCAACAGCCGCGAGCCGGGCGAGGCCTTCCGCGCTTTCCGCGGCCGCGACCCGGTCGTGGAGCCCATGCTGAAGGACCGCGGCCTGCTGGAGCCGGCCGCTTGAGCCTGCGGCGGTGGCTGCTCGCAGCGGCCCTGGCCGGGCTGACTGCAGCGCACGCCGCCCCCCTGGTCGTGCCGGCGCGCATCGACGCCGCCTTGTCGGCCATGGTCAAGCGCGGCGAGCTGGTGGGCGTCACCGCCGTCGTCTATGAAGGCGGCAGCGAGGCCTATTTCGGCGCCTTCGGCCAGGCGGACCGGGAGGCCGACCGGGCGATGGCGCGTGACGCGCTGATGCAGATCCACTCGATGACCAAGCCCCTCACCGGCGTGGCGCTGATGCAGCTCTACGAGCTGGGCAGGTTCCAACTCGACGACCCGGTGGCCAAGTACCTGCCGGAGTTCGCGAACCCGCGGGTCTGGGTGGGCGAGGGGGCGGACGGCCAGCCCGTCACCGAGCCGGCCGCGCGCGCCATCACGATCCGCGACCTGGGCCGGCACACCAGCGGCATCGCCAGCGGCTTGGGCATGCCGCCCGCCCTGGAGCGCCACAACAACGCGCACTACCGAGGCATAGCCTGGACATCCGACCTGAGCGAACTGGTCGCCCGCACGGCCTTGGCGCCTCTGGTCGCGCATCCCGGTCGGCGCTGGACCTACGACCTGGCGACAAACGTGCAGGCCCGCCTGGTCGAGAAGCTGTCGGGCCAGCGCTTCGAGGACTACCTGCGCGACCACCTGTTCCAGCCCATGGGCATGGCCAGCACGCGCTTCCATGTCGCGCCCGACGCCGCCGACCGCGCCCGCTTCGCGCCCAGCTACGCCCGTGATGCGAACGGCCGGCTGCAGCGCATCCCCGATGCCCAGTCACGTGCCTACAACGACACCGACTGGCAGCTCAAGACCGGCACCACGGGTCTGGTGTCGACGCTGGACGACTACATGACCTTCGCGCGCATGCTGCTGGACGGTGGCGTGGCGCCCAACGGGACGCGGGTGCTGAAAGCGGAGACGGTCAAGCTAATGGCGACGGATGCGCTGCCGGCCGAGCTGACCGACCGCTCGTGGCTGCCCAGCAAGGGCAACGTCGGCTTCGGCATCAACGTCGGCGTGCGCGTCGGGCCGCCGCGCAACTCGGGCGAGTTCTCCGGCGCGCCGGGCGAGTTCTTCTGGGACGGCGCGGCCAACACGCTGTTCTGGGTCGACCCCAAGCACGGCATCGCGGCGGTGCTGTTCACGCAGTTCTACCCGCCGGGCGACGGCAAGCTGAACCGGGCTTTCCGGGACGCGGTCTATGCGGACGACGCCGAGGCCTTTGCCGGCAACAAGCCGAAACCTTAGTTTTCAGGCCGTCGCCACAGCCAGATCGCCACGGTGGCCATGATCGCCGGCACCCCCAGCTGCACGGCCAGCGGCACGGGCATGAACATCAGCATGACGGCGCTGCACGTCATCATGACGGTGGCCAGCCACTTGGCACGGCGTGGCACGGCGCCGTGGTCGCGCCAGCTGCGGATGTGGGGGCCGAAGTGGGTGTGGTTCAACAGCCAGGCCTCCAGCGCCGGCCAGCCCTTGCTCGCGGCCCAGGCGGCCAGCAGCAGGAAGGGCACGGCAGGCAGCAAGGGCAGCACCAGGCCCAGCATGGCGAGCACCAGGCTCAGTACCGCCAATGCGCGCCACAGCAACCGGACCAGCGCGCGATGCATGGCCTATTTCACGCCTACTTCAAGCCGCCGCTGAGGAACTGCTGCAGCCGCTCGCACTGCGGGCGCAACAGCATCTCCTTGGGGTTGCCTTCTTCCTCGACCTTGCCCTGATGCAGGAACAGGCAGTGGTTGGACACCTCGCGCGCAAAGCCCATCTCGTGCGTGACGACCACCATCGTGCGGCCCTCCGCCGCCAGGTCGCGCATCACCTTCAGCACCTCGCCGACCAGCTCCGGGTCCAGCGCCGACGTGGGTTCGTCGAACAGCATAACCTCGGGGTCCACGGCCAGCGCGCGGGCGATGGCGACGCGCTGCTGCTCGCCGCCCGACAGCTGGGCCGGGTAGACGCCGGCGCGGTGCGCCACGCCGACGCGGGCCAGCAGCGCCTGGGCGCGCTCGATGGCCTCGGCCCTGGGCTTGCCGAGCACATGGATCGGCGCCTCGATGACGTTCTCCAGCACCGTCATGTGGGCCCAGAGATTGAAGTTCTGGAACACCATGGCCAGCTTGGCGCGCCAGAGCTGGAGTTGCCTGGCCTCGCCGGCCTTCAGGCTGCCGTCGCGGTCGCGCACGAGCTTCAGGCTTTCGCCGCACAGGCTCAGCTCACCTTCGTTGGGCTGCTCCAGCAGGTTCAGGCAGCGCAGGAAGGTGCTCTTGCCCGAGCCCGATGAACCGATCAGCGTGACGACGTCGCCGCGGCTGGCGGCCAGCGAGATGCCCTTCAGCACCTCGCGCTCGCCGAAGCGCTTGTGGATGTTGGTGGCCTGGAGTTGGATCATCTTTTCTCAAGCTCCGAGCAACTTGCCGGTACGCAGGGCTTCGCGGCCGGCGACCTTGGCGACGCGCATGCCGGCGTTGGCAAAGCGCAGGAAGTCGCGCGCGAAGAACAGGCCGTCGACGGGGCTCTTCAGCTCAGTCACCTCGGCCGTGATCGGGTCGATGACATGGGCCAGCACCTCGCCGGCCTTGACCTCGGCGCCGACGTTCTTCAGGAAGGTCAGCACGCCGGGCACGGGCGACTTGATGGGCATGCTGCCGGCCAGCGGGCGGGCGTCGCCGACCGCGTCGGGCAGGGCCGGCTTGTCGCCCGCAATGAGGCCGCGCCAGCGCAGGAAGTCGACGATGTTCTTTGCGTCCGCAGCGGCCAGTTCATGCGTCACGTCGCAGGCGCCGCGCAGTTCCACGGTGACCGACAGGCAGGCCTGCGGGATGGGGAAGCGGCCGCCGAAGTGCCTGTCCCACTTCCACCAGACCTGCGAGCAGGCTTCATCAAACGGGTTGTCGCCCGAGTCCTGCGCCAGCAGCGTCAGGCGCGAGCCCAGGAAGCGCGCCAGCGGTTCGCAGTCGGGCCAGCAGGGCGTCTCGGTGTAAAGGTGCATCAGCGCCTGGGCGTCGCAGTGCAGGTCCAGCACGATGTCGGCGTCGCAGGACAGGCTCATCAGCGTGCGGCGCTGCGACTGCAGCTCGGTGTCGACCGGCGAGGCCAGCACGGCGGCCTTCAGCGCACGGCGCAGCAAGGTGACGTTGGCGGCGGCGTCCGCGCCCAGCTGCGACTCCACCGCCTGCGCGACGGCGGCGACCTGATCGGGGTAGTGGCGGTTGAAGTTCTCCCCCGACATCAGCTCGAAGCGGCCCAGGTGGGCGTGCAGCAGGAACTGGCTCAGGCCGATGGGGTTGGCCATCGGCACCAGGACGATCTCGCCGCTGATCTGGCCGGCCGCTTCCAGCGCGGCCAGTTGCTGGCGCAGGTGGTGGGCCACCAGCATGCCGGGCAGCTCATCGCCGTGCAGCGAGGCCTGGATGTAGGCCTTCTGGCCGCCGGTCTGGCCGTAGTGCAGCGAGACCAGTTCGCGCTGGGTACCCGGCGCGGGGGAGATCAAAGGGTGACGGATCACTTGCATGGTCAGCGGGACATCATGGGTTTCAGCCAGCGGTTCTCGGCCCAGCGAAACAGCCCAACCAGACTGAGCGTCAGCACGAAGTAGAAGGCGCCGGCCGTGATGAAGGCCTCGAACGGGACGTAGTACGTGGAGTTGACGAGGCGGGCGGTGCCGGTCAGGTCCATCAGCGTGACGACGCTGGCCAGCGACGTGCCGTGCAGCATGAAGATGGCCTCGTTGCCGTAGGCCGGCAGCGCGCGGCGCAGGGCGGCGGGCAGCACGATGCGGCGCAGCATCAGGCCCCGGCCCATGCCCAGCGCCTTGGCTGCCTCGATCTCGCCGGCCGGCAGCGCGCGGATGCTGCCGGCGATGATCTCGGTCGTGTAGGCCGCCGTGTTCAGCGTGAAGGTCAGCCAGGCGCAGAAGGTGGCCGACGACAGCCAGGGCCACGCCCAACTCTCGCGCACCGCGTCGAACTGCGCCAGGCCGTAGTAGCAGAGGAAGAGCTGCACCAGCATCGGCGTGCCGCGGAACACGTAGGTGTAGGCCCAGACCAGCCGCGAACCCCAGCCCTTGGAGACCGTGCGCACCAGCGCCAGGGGCACGGCCAGCAGCAGGCCGCTCAGCAGCGACAGCACCAGCAGCTTCAGCGTGATGCCTAGGCCGGCCACATACATCGGCAGGTTCTCGACGATGGCTTCAAAACTCACAGCCGCCCCTCCTTCACCCCGATGGCCAGCCGCTTCTGCGCCCAGGCAAAGCCCAGCTCCGACACGCTGGTGAAGACCAGGTAGATCAGCGCCACTGCGAGGTAGAAGCTGAAGGGCTCGCGCGTGTTGCCGGCCGCCTGCTGGCCACGCGTCATCAGGTCCGACAGGCCGATGACCGAGACGATGGCCGTGCTCTTGACGAGCACCAGCCAGTTGTTGGACAGGCCCGGCAGCGCATGGCGAAGCATCTGCGGCAGCGTGATGCGCCACAGCACCTGGCGCGGGCTCATGCCGAAAGCCAGGCCGGCCTCGCGCTGACCCGGCGGCACGGCGAGGAAGGCACCGCGGAAGGACTCGGTCAGGTAGGCGCCGAAGATGAAGCCGATGGTCAGCACACCCGCCACGAAGGGGTTGATGTCGATGTAGTCCTCATGGCCCAGCATCGGCGCCAGCGTGTTGATGGCGACCTGCCCGCCGTAGAAGACGAGCAGCATCAGCACCAGGTCGGGCACGCCACGGATCAGCGTCGTGTAGACGGTCGCCAGGCCTTGCGCCACGCGTGAGCGCGACAGCTTGGCCAGCGCGCCGGCCAGGCCCAGCACGATGGCGACGGCCAGGGACGACAGCGCCACGCCCAGCGTGACGGATGCGCCTTCGAGGAGGCTGGGAAGAAAACCGTGCAGCAACATGACTAGCGCTGTGAAACGAGGTCGAAGCTGAAATAGCGGTCGTTCAGCGCCTTCAGCGTGCCGTTGCGGCGCAACGCGGCCAGGGCATCATCGACCCGCTTGCCCAGCGTCGGGGCGTCTTCCTTGCGCAGGCCCACGCCGATGCCCTTGCCATAGTGGCGCTCGTCACGGCCGAAGTCCGGCCCGTGGAAGCCGAAGCCGCGGCCCTCGGCGTGGTTCAGGAAGCCGAACTGCGCGATGACGGCGTCCACCAGCGTTGCGTCCAGCCGGCCGGCCTTGAGGTCCAGGAAGACCTGGTCCTGCGTCGCATAGCGCAGCACCTGGCTGCCCTTGAACTGCTCGGCCAGGAAGCGCTCATGGATGGTGCCGCGCTCCACGCCGATGCGCCGACCCTTCAGCCCTTGCGCGCTGACGGTGAGCCCGGCGTTGCTGCGCATGACCATGCGCACCGGCGAGAAGTAGTAGGGCGACGAGAAGGCGATGAGCTGCTGGCGCTGCGGCGTGATCGACATCGAGGCCAGGATGGCGTCGATCTTGCGCGACTGCAGGGCGGGGATGAGGCCGTCGAAGTCCAGGATGACCGGCGTGACCTGCATCCCCATGTGACGACACAGGGCGTCGGCCACGTCGATCTCGAAGCCCTTGAGCTGGCCGTCGGTGCCGATCTCGCTGAAGGGCGCGTAGCCGACCGCAAAGCCGATGCGCAGCCGCTGCGGCGCCTGGGCGCGGGCAGCCGATGCAAAGGCCAGAGCGGCTGTCAGTGCGGCGCGCCGTCGCATCACTTCTTGGGCGAGATGTCGTAGTCGAAGTACTTGTCGGCCAGCTTCTTGAACGTGCCGTTGGCCTGCAGCGCATCGATGGCGGCGTTGAACTTCTTGCCCAGCGTGGCCTCGTCGGCCTTGCGCATGCCCACGCCGGTGCCGACGCCGAAGAACTTGTCATCGAGAACGTTGCCGCCGATGAAGGCGAAGCCCTTGCCCTCGGGCTTCTTCAGGAAGCCGAAGTCGGCGGCCGGCGAGTCCATCAGCGTGGCGTCGATGCGGCCGCTCTTCAGGTCCAGGAAGACCTGATCCTGGCTGCCGTAGCGCACGATGTCGCTCTGCTTGAAGGTGGCGGCGGCATAGGTCTCGTGCGTCGTGCCGCGCTGCACGCCGATCTTCTTGCCCTTCAGGCCGGCGGCGGTGGGCTCCAGCTTGGCACCGGCCTTGGCGACGAGGCGGGCCGGCGTGGCGTAGTAGGGCTTGGAGAAGGCGACCACTTTCTGGCGCTCGGTGGTGATGGAGACGCTGGCGAAGATGGCGTCCACCTTGCGTGACTGCAGCGCCGGAATGAGGCCGTCGAACTCCTGCTGCACCATGGTGCACTGGGCCTTCATCTCCGCGCAGTAGGCCTGCAGCAGCTCGATCTCGAAGCCCTTCAACTTGCCGTCGGGGCCGATCTCGGAGAACGGCGGGTAGGCGCCCTCGACGCCGATGCGCAGCTTCTTCCATTCGGGGGCCTGGGCCTGGGCCAGCGTGGCGGCCAGGGCCAGGGTGAACAGGGCGGTTTTCTTCATGTCGGACCTTTTGGGTGGGACGGTATTCAGCGGGTGACGGCAGGTAGCCAATCACGCAAGGCCGCAAGGGTAGCAGCCGGGTCTTCCTCCTGAGGCACATGGCCCAGGGCGGCAAACGTCACCAGGCGGCTGCCCGGGATGGCCTCGTGGAAGGCCTCGCCCCAGCGCGGCGGGATGAGCCGGTCCTTGCCGCCCCAGAGGATGAGCGTGGGCACCTTGATCTCGGGCAGGCGCTCGACCGGCCCTGGCGCGAGCTGGTCCATGCGGCGCATCAGCGCGACGCGGTTGCCCTCGCGCAGCGTCAGTTCGTAATAACGGTCCACCAGTGCGGCGGTGACGCGCGCCGGGTCGCCGTAGACGTCGATGACGCTCGCCTCGATGGCGCGGCGCGGCAGCAGCCAGCGCATGGGCTCGCGCAGCACCGGGATGCGGGCGATGCGAAAGCCCAGCGGCAGCGACTCGGGCACGAAGTCGTGGCCGGCGGCGTCGACCAGCACCAGGCCGGCCACGCGCGCCGGGTCGGCCAGCGCCAGCTGCCAGGCGATCTCGCCGCCCAGCGAATTGCCGCCGACGATGGCCCGGCCTATGCCCAGGCGGGACAGCAGGTTGCGCACGAAGGCGACGTAGCGGGCGTCGCTGTAGTCGCCGTCGGCGTTCGGCCCAGTCAGGCCGAAGCCGGGCAGGTCGAAGCTGATGACGCGGCGCGTTTCGCTAAGTTCCGCCACCCAGCCTTCCCAGGTGTGCAGGCTGGCGCCGGTGCCGTGGATGAGCACGAGGGGCAGCGGGTCGCTCGTTGGGCCCTGGTCGCGGTAGTGGACGAGCAGGCCGTCCACGTCGACGAAGTCCGACGGCGGCTGTGCCCAGCGCGGTATGAGGCTCTCCAGCGAGCGGTCCGGCGCCTTGCTGACGGCAAAACCCAGCGCCGCCAGCATCAGCAGGATGCCGACCAGCTTCAGCGCCACGTCACCGAAGCGGCTGCTCACGTGGGACTGAGATCCGCGTTGACGCCTCTGCGGTCATCGAAGACGAAGCAGTTGCCGTGGTAATGCTTGCCGCCCGTGTCCTCGAAGTACTTCAGGATGCCGCCGTCCAGCTGCCAGGCGGTCAGGCCCTGCGCCTCCAGGACCATGGCGGCCTTCTCGCAGCGGATGCCGCCGGTGCAGTAGCTCACCACCGTCTTGCCGGCCAGCTCGCCCTTGTGCGCCTCCAGCGCGGCCGGGAAGTCGCTGAACTTGTCCAGCCGCCAGTCGATGGCGCCGTTGAAGGCGCCCTGGTCGACCTCGAAGCCGTTGCGCGTGTCCAGCAGCACGACCTCGCGGCCGGCGTCGTCATGGCCCTGGTCCAGCCAGCGCACCAGCGTGGCTGGCGCCAGCGCGGGCGCGCGGGGCGCCTGGTCGGGGCGGACGGTGGGCCGGTTCATGCGGATGATCTCCGGCTTGACCTTGACCTTCAGCCGCTGGAAGGGCTGCACCTCGCTCCAGCTCTCCTTGGGCGTCAGCGTGGCGAAGCGGGCGTCGGCGCGCAGCTCGTTCACCCAGGCGTTGACGGCTGCGGCCGGCCCGGCCAGGAACAGATTGATGCCTTCTTCGGCGATCAGCACCGTGCCCTTGAGGTCCAGGGCGAGCGCCCGGGCCTCCAGGCGGTCGCGCAGCGCCGCCGTGTCGGCCAGCGAGACGAAGAGGTAGCAGGAGATGTTGAGGATGGGACCGGTCTGCATGGGGGGCGGATTATCAATCGGCCCACCTCGACGCAATCTGCCGGACCTCGTCGACGCAGGCCTCCAGCGCCGCCACCACGCCCGGGTCGAAATGGCTGCCGCTGCCGTTGCGGATGAATGCCAGCGCCTCGTCGTGCGTCATGGACTGCTTGTAGGGCCGCACGCTGATCAACGCGTCGTAGACATCGGCCACCGCCATCAGCCGCGCCGACAGCGGGATGGCCTCGCCGGCCAGGCCGTCCGGGTAGCCGCTGCCGTCCCACTTCTCGTGGTGGTGACGGGCGATCTGCTTGCCGAAGGTCAGCATCAGGCCCGCGTCCTCGCCCAGCTTGTCGATGGCGCGTTGCAGCAGGTCGGCGCCATGCTCTGCGTGCGTCTTCATGACCCGCCATTCGTCGGCCGACAGCTTGCCGGGCTTGAGCAGGATGCCGTCGGGGATGGCCACCTTGCCGATGTCGTGCAGCGGCGCGGCCTTGGCCAGCTCGTCGATGGCGAACTCGGTCAGGTCGGCAGGGCCGCCGGGCTGGGCGGCCAGCCAGGTGGCCAGCGTGCGCACGTACTCCTGCGTGCGCTGGATGTGGTTGCCGGTGTCGGCGTCACGGAACTCGGCCAGGCTCACCATGACGAACAGCGTCGTGTCGCGCAGCCGCTCCACCTCGCGGCGGCGCGCGTCCAGCTCGCCGCTGAGCTGGGCGTTGTGGCGCAGCAACTGGTCCTCGGCGAGCTTGAGCTGCAGGTGGGTGCGCACGCGCGCCGTCACGGTGGCCGGGTTGAAGGGCTTGTGGATGAAGTCGGCGCCGCCGGCCTCGAAGCCGCTGCTCTCGTCCTCGGTGCGCGTCAGCGCGGTCAGGAAGATGATGGGCACGCGCCGCGTCGCCGGGTCGGCCTTCAGAATGCGGCAGACCTCGTAGCCGTCCATCTCCGGCATCATCACGTCGAGCACGATGAGGTCGGGCGGCTGGCGGCGGCAGATCTCCAGCGCCTTGGCGCCGCTGACGGCGAGTTGCACGCGGTAGTCCGGCTTCAACACCTGGGCCAGCAGCGTCAGGTTGGCCGGCGTGTCGTCGACGACGAGGACCGTTGGCATCATGGCTTGTGCTCCCCGCGCAGTGCGGCCTGGGCGGCGTCGAAATCGAAGCGCTGCATCGCGCTGGCCAGCGCCTTGGCCTGGGGTGCTGGCAGCATGCCGATGAAGGTGGAGCCGTGCTTGTCCCACAGTGTCAGCGCCGTGCTGTCGGCCTCGCCCAGCAGCGTGTCCAGCTCGCCGATCAGCGTGGCCGGGTCGGTGACGGTGGCCACGGCATCGCTCGTCACCGCAGCAGGCACGACCGGCGGCGGCAGGCCCGCCAGCGGGCGCTCCAGGTCGAGCAGGCGGCGCAGCGTGTGCGGCAGCAGCGGCTTGGCGCACAGCGCCTGGGCGCCCTGGCGCAGCGCGCGGCCCCGCAGCACCGGCGTGTCGAAGGCGCTGAGCAGCACGATGCGCCGCACGCAGGGCGGGCCGGCCTCGGCCAGGCGCTGCAGCAGCTCGCCGCCTTCCATGTCGGGCAGCACCCAGTCGACCAGCATCAGGTCGTGCGGCTGGCTGGGCGGCGTGCGCGCCAGGCGGCCCAGTGCCTGGCTGCCCTGGCTGAGCAGCTCCAGGCGTGCCGTCGGTGCCAGCGCCTTCACGAGAGCCACGAGCGCCTCGTGGCCGGCGCTGTGCGCGGCCTGCACGATGAGGATGCTGCGCAGCGGGGCCAGGCGTGGCAGTGGCAGCTCGGGGCTGGGTGGCAGCGGCAGCAGCAGCTCGAACTCGCTGCCCCGGGCCGGCGTGCTGCGCGCGGTCAGCGTGCCGCCCATGCGGTCGGCCAGCGCGCGGCAGATGGCCAGGCCCAGGCCCGTGCCGCCGAAGCGCCGGCTGGCGCCGGCCTCCGCCTGTGCAAAGGGCGTGAAGAGGCGGTCCATCTGCTCGGCCGACATCCCCACGCCGCTGTCGCGCACCTGCAGCCGCCAGGCGCCGCCAGCGTCCAGCGCGGCCGTCAGCTTGATCTGCCCGGCCGGCGTGAACTTGATGGCGTTGACCAACAACTCGGTGACCAGCTGCGTCAGCCGCGCCATATCGCCACGGCGAGCGCCGGCCGAGCCCAGCAGTTCGGTCGACTTGATCTCGCACAGCAGCTCCAGCTGCCGCGCCTGCGCCGCTGGCCGCACGGCCTCGACGGCGCTGCCGATGACGGTCTCCAGCCGCAGCGGCTCGGCGGCCAGCTGCATGCGGCCAGCGTCGAGGTCAGCGTAGTCGAGCAGGCCGTCGATCAGCTTGATGAGCGACTCGCCCGCCTGCGCCACCTCCTCCAGCTGGGCGCGCTGCTCGGCGGCCATGCGGCCGGCGAGCAGCAGGCGCGTCTGGCCCAGCACGGTGTTCATCGGCGTGCGGATCTCGTGGCCGATGTTGGCGAGGAAGTCGGACTTGGCGCGCGAGGCCGCCTCGGCCGCGGCGCGCGAGCGCTCCAGCTCAGCCGTGCGGGCCTTGACGAGGTCGTCCGTCGTGGTCAGGCCCGCGCCTGCCGGGGCGAGCTGGATCAGCCGCGACAACTGGCAGGACAGGCCCCACAGCGCCAGGCAGAACATCGTCTGGCACAGCGCCAGGTTGGCCAGCAGCGGCCAGGCCTCGACCAGCCAGGCCGGCGGCTGGCCGGCGAAGCGCAGCAGCGTCGGCGGCGCCAGCATCAGCGCCAGCAGCGCCAGCGAGATCAGCAGCGCCTGGCCGGCCCGCCAGGTCGCGAACAGCAGCAGGCAGCCGCCCAGCGTCCACGGCGCCAGGCTGGCCAGCGTGTAGAGACTGGGCCCGGGGTCGGGCCGCAGCGTGAAGGCCAGCATGCTGCAGCAGAAGTACAGCGCCAGCAGCGTGACGCCGCCGCGCTGCCATTGGCTCAGCTGCAGAGGCCGCGAGTGGGTCAGCCAGGCCAGCAGCGCGAAGGCGAACGCCAGCAGCGGGTAGGCGATGCGGTCGTTCGGATCGATGACACCCAGCCGGGTTTCGCTGGCCCAGGCCGCCAGCGCCGACGCGACGATGAGGCAGAACAGCCAGCGCGTGCCGACGGGGCCAACGACGACCAGCGTCGGCCGTGTCATGGCGTGCCGCTTTGCAGCGCGAGCAGCGCCGCGTCGAAGTCCAGCGCCGCCAGCGCCGTCTCCACCTGGCCCCGTGTCGCGTCGTCCAGGCCGCTGCCGGCGCCGTGGGCCTGCCACCAGTCCAGTGCGCCACTGTCGCTCTGGGCCAGCAACTGGTGCAGGTCGGCGAGGTCGCCGGGTGCAGGTGCCACAGGGGCGGCGGCGACGACGGGCGCGTCCAGCGCCTGCTGCACTTCGACCAGCACCTGGCGCAGCGCGGCTTCGACGCGGCCCAGCTGCTCGCCGGCGGCGCCCGCGTCGGCCCCGGCGGCACTGCGTTCCAGCGCCAGCGCCGCGCGGTGCAGGCCCTGGGCGCCCAGCGTGGCGGCCAGCCCCTGCAGCGTGTGCGCGGCGCGGCGCAGCTCGGCCCATTCGCCACCGGCCAGCCAGTCGGCCCAGCCGGCGAGTCCGCCGGCGTACTGCGCGGCAAAGCCCTGCAGCGTGCGCCGGTACAGCGCGGTCTGGCCGTCGAACTGGCGGATACCCAGGCTCATGTCGAGCACAGGTGCGGGCGGCGGCGCCGGTGCGGGCCGGTAGGGCTGCAGCTCGCGCACCAGGCGGGCCACGTCCAGCGGCTTGGCGATGTGGCCCTGCATGCCGGCGGCCAGGCACTGGGCGCGCTCCTCGGCCAGCGCATGGGCCGTCATGGCCAGCACCGGCAGCGTCGCGAAGCCGGGCAGCGCGCGTAAGCGCCGCGTCGCAGTCAGGCCGTCGAGCACCGGCATCTGCAAGTCCATCAGCACCAGGTGGTAGGCCTCGGGGCCGCCGGCTAGCAGCTTGTCCAGACCCTCCTGGCCATTGCCCGCCAGCGCCACTTGGGCGCCGCGGCTGCCCAGCAGGCGCAGCGCGATCTCCTGGTTGACGGGATGGTCCTCCACGAGCAGCACGCGCAGCCCAGCCAGGGACTGGCGATCGACGAAGGCCGAGCGCTCGCCGGCCCCGCTGCCGTGGCTGCCCAGCAGGCGGCGCAGCTCGCCGGGCAGCAGCGGCTTGGCGCACAGCGCCCGGGCGCCGAAGGCCCGCGCCTGCGCGCTGCCGTCGTCCAGCCCCGGCGGGCTCAGCACGGCCACGCGCAGCGCCGGGTGGTCGCGGCGCAGCCGGGCCAGCAGCTCGGCGCCGGTCGGGCCGGGGCCCGGCAGGTGCCAGTCCAGCAGCAGCCAGTCGAAGCCGGGCCCGGCGTGGCGGGCCTGGTCCAGCGCCGCGAGCATGGCCTCGGCATGGCCGGCCACGACCAGGCCGCCGGCCAGCCCGAGATGACCCAGCAAGGCCTGCGTCGCCGCGCGGCTGTCGGCATGCGGCTCGGCCAGCAGCACGCGGCGCGGCGGCAGCGCGGCGGGTGCGTGCGCGCTGCGGTCCAGCCTCAGCGTCAGCTGGATGTCGAAGCGGCTGCCCTGGCCGGGCTCGCTGCGCACGGTCAGGCGGCCGCCCATCAGCTCGACGAGGCGGTGTGCGATGGCCAGGCCCAGGCCGGTGCCGCCATGGCGCCGCGGCATGGCAGTCTCGCCGGGGTTGATCTGGCGGAACAGGCCGGCGGCCTGTTCGGCCGACATGCCGATGCCGCTGTCCTGCACGCTGATGAGCAGGGGCACGCCGTCCGGTGCCTCGGGCGGGCGCATCGCCAGGCGCAGCACGACCTGACCCTCCGGCGTGAACTTGAGGGCGTTGGACAGCAGGTTGACGAGCACCTGCTGCAGGCGCAGCGCGTCGCCATGCAGCTGGCCCTGCGCACCCAGCAGGGCGGTGTCGGCCCAGTCGCAGATCAGCGTGACGGCCGGGTTGGGGTGCAGCGGCCGCACCAGCTCGACGGCCTGGGCGACAACATCCTCCAGCCGCAGCGGTCGGGCCTCGATCTGCATGTGGCCGGCTTCGATCTTGGACACGTCCAGCACGTCGTTGATGAGGCTCAGCAGCGTGCGCGAGGCGGCGTCGGCCTTCAGCAGCAGGTCGCGCTGTTCGGCGCTGAGCGGCGTCTGCAGCGCCAGCTGGTTCATGCCCATGATGGCGTTCATGGGCGTGCGGATCTCGTGGCTGATCTGCGCGAGGAAGCGGGTCTTGGCCTCGGTGGCAGCCCGGGCGGCGGCGATGTGGGCGAGGGCATCGCCGTGGCGGCGGCGCAGTGCGGCCACGCACAGCGGCGGCAGCGGCAGCAGCAGCACCGTCAGCGCGAGCGCGGCATCGACGGCTCCGCCCGCGCTGCCGCGCAGGCTGAGGAGCAAGGCCAGCAGCGCGATGAGCGCCGCCATGGCAAGCCAGAGAAGACCGAGCGTGAGCGTGCGCTGGGGCATGAAGCGGGTTCGTTGAGCCGGCGGATTATGTGTGGCTGGAATGAAGCTGCCCCTCGCACAGTCTCGCGCCGCTGGACGCGGGCGCGCCTGGTCGGTCTTGCAGACCGCGCAGCCGACAGAGCGGCTGCTTTTCGGCAGGCACGACAAGTCAACAGGACTTGCCGTGTCCGGCCTCAGCCCCCGAGGGGACGGCGATGCTTTCGGCATTGAGCCGCAAGCACATCGCCTGACGGGCCGGCTTGGGCGCGGCCCGGCGCTCGGCCCAACTGAAAAGTCGGCCAGCCGCGAAAGACTCCACGGCTGCCGGCCGCTGCGCCGGCGCCACGCTGGGGAAAACCACCGTCCCGGCGCGCCGAGACAGCATGATCGCGCGGTTATCCTGAGCCGCCATGCCGCTGATCCTTGTCGTCGACGACCAACCGAGCAACATCCACGCGCTCTACCAGCTTCTGGTGGACGACTGCGAGGTGTCGATGGCCACCAGCGGCGCCGAGGCGCTGGCCTTCTGCGCTCAACAACTGCCCGACCTCATCCTGCTCGATGTGCTGATGCCCGAGATGAGCGGCTACGAGGTCTGCGACCGCCTCAAGGCCGACCCGCGCACCCGCGCCATCCCCGTCATCTTCGTCACCGTGCAGGGCAGCGCCGCCGACGAGGCCGAGGGCTTTGCCCACGGCGCGGTCGACTACATCCCCAAGCCATTCGTCGACGTCGTCGTCAAGGCCCGCGTGCGCACGCAGCTGGCGCTGAAGCTGGCGTCGGAGAGCTTCGCGCGTTCGCAGATCGAGCTGTTCCAGCGCGACAAGCTGGCGTCGGTGGGCCGCACCATCGCGGGCATCGCCCAGGAGCTGTCTTCGCCGCTGGGCAATGCGCTGATCTCGGCTTGCACGCTGCAGGACGACCTGGCCCATCTTCGCGGCCTCAGCAACGCCGGCAGCATCAAGCGCAGCGACCTCGACAAGCATCTGCGCGTCAGCGAGGAGAGCGTCAGCCTGGTGCTGTCCAACCTGCAGCGCACGCTGTCCATCGTCGACTCGTTCATGCAGTCCACGGCCGACAACTTCGGCGACCAGCGGCGCAGCTTCTCGCTGCTGGAGCTGGTGCACGAGGTCGTCGCCAGCCTGGCGACCATGCTGGAGGCCCACCAGGTGCGCTGCGAGCTGGATGCCGCCGACGACCTGCATCTGCTGAGCTTTCGCGGTGCGCTGGCCAAGGTGTTGTCGACGCTGATCCAGAACGCAGTCAAGCATGCCTACCGCGAGGCCGGTGGCGAGGTCCACATCCGCGTTCGGCCCCAGGGCACGGACCAGCTCACCATCACGGTGCAAGACCATGGCGTGGGCATCGCGCCGGCACTGCTGGGGCGGGTGTTCGACCCCTTCTTCTCGACCCGCTTCGCGCCCAACCGCAGCGAGCCCGGCCTGTACATCGTGCGCAACCTCGTCACGTTCGCGCTGGGCGGGCAGATGCAAGTCGAATCGACGCCGGGCGTCGGCACCACCGTGAGGTTGTCGCTGCCGATGATCTCGCCCGAAGCGCGCCGAGCCGCAGCGTGACGGGGCCGACGGTCGCCGAGTCCTCGCGCCGGGCCTGGCGCATCGGGCCGGCGCTGCTGCTGGGCTTCGTGCTGCTGGCGGTGTTGCCGTTGGGCGCGATGGGCTTCTGGCAGCTCGCCAGCTTTGAGCGCAGCCTGCGTGCCACGGTCACCGACCATCTGGTGGCGATCGCGGGCAAGAAGGTCGCCGAGATCAACGAATACCTCAACGAGGTGCGGGTCGACGCCCAGCTCGCCGCGCAGGCGGCCGACACGCGCTACCTGCTGGGCCAGGGCCTCGATGCCGGCGCGACGCAGGTGCCGGCCGCCAGTCGGGCCTTCTTCAAGCGGCTCTACGACACCGGCAAGTACGAGAACCTGCTGCTGGCGCAGCCGGACGGCCGCATCAGCTTCGCGTGGAAGCCGCCGGCCGGCGTCAGCCCGGCGATGGCCCGGCTGGACGCGGGCGCCTTCGCGGGCAGCGAGTTGCTCGATGCGCATCGCCGCGCCATCCTTGGGCTCGAAGCCCAGCTCACGCCGGTCGTGCGCCTGCATGACGAGGGCGGGCGCACGCTCTTCCTCGTGCATGCCGTCGTCGATGGCGAGCGCACCCTGGGCAGCATCGTGCTGCAGTTCGACCTGAACCGCCTGCTGGCCGTCGCCAGCAACCGCGACGGCCTGGCGCAGAGCGGCGAGACCGTCCTGGTGCAGCGTGTCGGCAGCCAGGCCTTCTTCGTCAACGACAGGCTGCTGCGCATGTCGCCCGAGCAGGCGGCCCGACCGCTGGACGCGCAGACCGCGGCCACCCTGCCGGCGCTACGCGGCCTGCGCGGCGAGAGCGGCAGCGGGCTGGCGCGCAACTATGCGGGCGCGGCAGTGCTGTCGTCATGGCGGCATCTGCCGGCGCTGGACTGGGGCATGGCTGTCAACCTCGACGCCGACGAGGCCTTCGCGCCGGTCCAGGCGCTGCGCAACCGGCTGCTGGCGACGCTGGGCCTGGCGCTGCTGCTGGCCCTGGGCCTGGCGCTGCTGGCCGGGCGGCGCCTCGTCGAGCCCGTGCAGCTGCTGAATCGTGCGGTGGCGCGCATCGCGGGCGGCAGCCTCGGCGAGCGCGCGCCGGTCTGCGGCTTCGCCGAGTTCCGCGAGCTGGCGCGCAATTTCAATCACATGGCCGAGCAGTTGGTGGTGGAGAAGCAGCTGCTGGAGGCTCGCGTGGAGCAGCGCACCCGGGCGCTGAACGACAGCGAACAGCGTTTCCGCGGCGTCTTCGAGCGCGCCCAGGTGGGCATTGCGCTGTGCGATGCCCAGGGCGTCCTGCTGGAGGTCAACCAGGCGCTGACGGCCATGCTGTGCCGCACCGGCGAGGAGTTGCGCGGCGCCCGGCTGGCCGAGCTGCCCGACTTCCGCGTCGGCCGCGCGCCCGGCACCGAGCTGGCGCGGCTGGCGGCGGGGCGGCTGGAGCATGTGCGCTTCGAGCGCGGCTTTGCGCTGCCGGGCGGCGGCGAGCTGTTCGTCGACGGCAGCGCCAGCGCCATCCGCGACCGCCGTGGCCGGATCGTCAATGTCGTGCAGATGCTCATCGACGTGACCGAGCGCCACCGGGCCGAGGTCGACCTGGTGCGCGCCCGCGTCGCCGCCGAGGCCGCGAGCCAGGCCAAGAGCGACTTCCTCGCCAACATGAGCCACGAGATCCGCACGCCGATGAGCGGCGCCCTCGGCATGCTCAACCTGCTGCTGCGCACGGAGCTGACGCCGCGCCAGCACGATTACGCCTCCAAGGCCCGCACGGCGGCGCAGGCGCTGCTGGCCGTCATCAACGACGTGCTGGACTTCTCCAAGGTCGAGGCCGGCAAGATGGAGCTGGACGCGCACCGCTTCGCGCTCAGCGACTTCATGCGCGAGCTGGCCACCATCCTGTCGGCCAACGTCGGGATGAAGGACGTGGAGGTGCTGTTCCGTGTCGACCCGCGGCTGCCGGCCGCGCTGGTGGGCGACTCGACGCGGCTGCGCCAGGTGCTGCTGAACCTGGCCGGCAATGCGCTGAAGTTCACCGATCGCGGCGAGGTGGTGTTGGCGCTGACCCGTCTGGACGGCGACAGCGACCCGCCGCGCATCCGCTTCGAAGTCAGCGACACCGGCATCGGCATCCCGGCGGACAAGCTGGAGCACATCTTCGGCGGCTTCAGCCAGGCCGAGCAGAGCACGTCGCGGCGCTACGGCGGCACGGGCCTTGGGCTGGCCATCAGCCGCCGGCTGGTGGCGCTGATGGGCGGCGAGCTGGCCGTGGACAGCCGGGTGGGCGAGGGCAGCCGCTTCCACTTCGAGATCGCGCTGGCCGAGGCGCCGGCCGCGCTGCCCAAGGGCCAGCCCGCGCAGCGGGGCCTGAAGGTGCTCATCGTCGACGACAACCCCATGGCCCGCGAGGTGCTGATGGGCATGGGCGAGGGCCTGGGATGGGACTGCGACCTGGCCGCCAGCGGCGAGCAGGCGCTAGCCCTCGTCCACCTGGCCGCCGAGCGCGGCGAGCCGCATTACGAACTCATCCTGATGGACTGGCGCATGCCCGGCCTGGACGGCTGGGAGACGTCGCGGCGCATCCGCGACAGCCACGAGTCCGACGCGCCGGTCATCATCATGGTCACCGCCCATGGCCGCGACCTGCTGGCCGAGCGCAGCGAGCACGAGATGGCCAGCCTGGGCGGCTACCTCGTCAAGCCGGTGACGGCCTCGATGCTGCAGGATGCCGTCGCCGAGGCCATGCATGGCGGCCCGCGCACCCGGCGCGCCGAGGGTGGGCAGCGGCGCCTGACCGGCATGCGCCTGCTGGTGGTGGAGGACAACGGCTTCAACCAGCAGGTGGCGCAGGAGCTGCTGCAGGACGAGGGTGCCGTCGTCACGCTGGCCGGCGGCGGCGTCGAGGGCGCCCACGTGGCCGTCGTTGCGGAGCCGCCCTTCCATGCCGTGCTGATGGACTTGCAGATGCCCGACATCGACGGCTTCGAGGCGACGCAGCGCATCCTGAAAAAGCGCCCGGACAGCCTCGTCATCGCCATGACGGCCAACGCGATGGACGCCGACCGCCAGGCCTGCCTGGCCGCCGGCATGTGCGACCACGTCGCCAAGCCGGTCGACCTGGAGCAGCTCGTCGCTTGCCTGCGCCGCCACGTGGGTCATGTCGATGGTGCTGCGGCGCCCGCCGCTGCGGTTACCCCGGCACCGCTGCTGGACCGTGCCGGTGCGCTGCGCCGGCTGGGCGGCCGCCAGGCGCTGTACGAGCGCCTCGTCACGTCGTTCGCCCAGGATGTGCCGGCCGAGATAGAGGCGCTGCGCCGCCATGTGCGGCAGGCCAGCGTGCCGGACGCCGTGCGCGTGCTGCATACGTTGCGCGGCCTGGCCGGGGCCGTTGGCGCCGAGGCGCTGGCGGCGCTCGCCGGCGCGCAGGAGCAGGCGGTGCGCACCGAGGCCGATGTGCGTGCCGCCGATGCCGACGCCTTGCAGCGCCTGCTGGCCGACAGCCTCGCCGCGCTGGTGCCGCCCGCCGCGCCGGCCCCGGTGGTGGCGGCGCCGGCGGACCCGCAGGAGGCGCTGGAGGCGCTGCGCCAGCTGCGCCAGTTGCTGGTGGAGCGCAACATGCGCTCGGTCGCCGCCTGCGAGCAACTGGCCGGCCAGGCGGGCGCGCTGGGCCCCGACTTCGCGACACTGTCCGGCGCCATCGCGCGGCTGGACTTCGCCAAGGCGCTGAAGGCTTGCGACCTGCTGCTGCAGAGCCTGAACCCGCGCTGAAACGGTTGACGGGCCGGCCTCGCGCCGACACATACAATGAGAATCATTCTCATCAAAGATCCGACCCGCCCGCCATGTCCGAGCCGTTGCCTTCCAGCCTCGCCGCCGCCCCCGCCGGGCAGGCGCTGACCGTCCAGCAGGTCAGCGCGCCCGCGCATTCGCCGGAGTGGGCGTCCTGGCTGTCCGACCTGGGCTTCATGCCTGGCGAGCCGGTGCGCGTGCTGCGCCGGGGCGCCGACCGCACGGGCAACCTGGTCGTGCGCGTCGGGCAGTCGACGTTCGCGCTGCGCCATGCCGAGGCCGAATGCATCGCCGTGACGCCGCGTCATGGTTGAGTCCGTCGTCCACTTTCACCCCGGCGGCAAGCTGGTCGCCCTCGTCGGCAACCCCAACTGCGGCAAGACGGCCCTGTTCAACGGCCTGACCGGCAGCCACCAGAAGGTGGCCAACTACGCCGGCGTCACCGTCGAGCGCAAGGAGGGGCGCCTCATTTCAGCCGCCGGCAAGACGCTGCGTCTGCTGGACCTGCCCGGCACCTACAGCCTGCATCCGCGCTCGCCGGACGAGCGCGTCACCTGCGACGTGCTGGCCGGCCGCGCCAAGGGCGAGAAGCGACCGGACCTGGTCGTCTGCGTGCTGGACGCCACCAACCTGCGCCGCAACCTGCGCCTGCTGCTAGCCGTGCGCCGGCTGGGCCTGCCGGTGGTCGTGGCGCTGAACATGGCCGACCTGGCCGCCAAGCGTGGCATCCACGTGGACCCGGCGAAGTTGGGCGCTGCCCTTGGCGTGCCGGTGGTGCGCACGGTGGCCATCCACAAGGAAGGCCTGGACGAGCTGAGCGCCGTGCTGGACCGGCCCGAGGCCTGGCAGGCCGTGCCCGCCAGCGCCGAGCCGGGCGTGGACGACCAGGCCGCCATCAACGTGCTGCTGGGCGGCCTGGGCCTGGCCAACGAGCTGCCCGAGCTGCCCAGCGACCGCGCTGACCGCGTGCTGCTGCACCCGGTGGCCGGCTCGTTGATCCTGGCCGTGCTGCTGTTCTTCCTGTTCCAGGCCGTGTTCGCCTGGGCCGAGGCGCCGATGGGCTGGATCGAGTCGGCCACTGCGTGGGTGGGCGAGCAGGTGGGGGGCTGGCTGCCCGAGGGCCTGTTGCGCAGCTTCCTCGTCGACGGCGTCGTTGCCGGCCTGGGCGGCGTGGTGGTGTTCCTGCCGCAGATCCTGATCCTGTTCTTCTTCATCCTCGTGCTGGAGGAGTCGGGCTACCTGCCGCGCGCGGCGCTGCTGCTGGACCGGCTGATGGGCAGCGTGGGCCTGTCGGGCCGCAGCTTCATCCCGCTGCTGTCCAGCTTCGCCTGCGCCATCCCCGGCATCATGGCCGCACGCTCCATCGCCAATCCGCGCGACCGGCTGGTCACCATCATGATTGCGCCGCTGATGACTTGCTCGGCGCGGCTGCCGGTCTATGCGCTGCTGATCGCGGCCTTCGTGCCCAACCGCGAGGTTGGTGGTTTCGAGCTGCAAGGCCTGGTGCTGTTCGGCCTGTACCTGGCCGGCATCGTCGGCGCGCTGGTGGTGGCCTGGGTCATCAAGCGCCTGGGCAGCGCCGGCCGCGATGTGCGGCCGCTGATGATGGAGCTCCCGGCCTACCACTGGCCGTATCCGCGCAGCGTCGCGATCGGTCTGTGGCAGCGCGCTGTCATCTTTCTCAGGCGAGTGGGCGGCATCATCCTTGTGATGACCATCGCGCTGTGGCTGCTGTCCAGCTTCCCCGGGCCGCCGGCTGGCGCCACGGGCGCGCCCATCGAGTACAGCATCGCCGGAGCCCTGGGCCGCGGCCTGGCCGTCATCTTCGAGCCGCTGGGCTTCAACTGGCAGATCAGCCTGTCGCTGGTGCCGGGCCTGGCGGCGCGCGAGGTGATGGTCAGTGCGCTGGGCACGGTCTATGCACTGTCGGCCACCGGCGACGACACCGCCGGCGCGCTGGCGCCGCTGATCGCGCAGACCTGGAGCTTCGCGACCGCGTTGTCGCTGCTGGCCTGGTTCGTGTTTGCGCCGCAATGCCTGGCCACTCTGGCCACCATCAAGCGCGAGACAGGCAGCGTGAAGATGGCGCTGGCAGCGGCGGGCTACCTGTTTGCGCTGGCCTACCTGGCGTCGTTCATCACCTACCGCGTGGCGCTCTACTTGGGCGCTTGAGGCGTCGGCCGGGTGGGGACGGCCGCGCTGCAGACGTCGATGTAGCCCGGGCTGTGTACGAACCAGCCGCTGCGAAAGCGGCGTGCGTCGAGCAGCTGCGTCCAGGTGCGGGACTCCGTCTTCAGCACCTGCAGCGCGGGCCGCTCGTCCGCTGGCACCTCGGCCAGCAGGCGCACACGCTGGATGCCGGTGCGCTGCTCCGGCTTGTCGTAGAAGCCCATGGCCGCCGTGCCACGGGGCAGGGCGGACAGCAGCTCCATGCCCTTGAGCACGCGGCCGATGAGGGTGATGTTCAGGTCCAGCCCGCGCGGCGCCTGGCCGATGACCGCGTACAGCTCCGCACCGTTGCTCGAATCGATCGCGTCGCCCCGGCCGGCGCCGACCATGCCGTAGCAATGCGCCAGCCAGGCCTTGCCGGTCTTGGGATCGGCTGCGACCGGGAAGCCCTGGGCGAAGCCGGTGCGCGGCGCCCAGCCCTCCTTGTCCGGCAGCCGCGCAAAGCCGGCCTTCTTGCCGACGCGCTCCAGCGGCACTGAGAACTCGGCCGGCAGCTTCGCGCTCGCGCCGGCGGGCAGGGCGCGGGCCTTGGCGGTGTCGTCGCCGTCGGGGTCGCCCCATTGGGTGACGAAGTTGTCCTGCACGCGCAGGATGGCCAGGCCGTCCCAGTAGCCGCCCCGGGCCAGCGCGCGGATGTTGGCGGCATGGGCGGGCGCAAAGCGCGGGGCCAGCTCGATGACGACTTGCCCCGACGCCAGCTCCATCAGCAGCGTGTTCTCGGGGTCCAGCGCGCGCCAGTGGCTGGCGGGTGAGGCGGCCAGGATCTGCTGGGCCGTCTTCTTGGGCGCCGATGGCTTGGCGGGTTTCGGTGCGGCCAGGGCGGTGGAGAGCAGGCCGGCGGTGGCCAGCGCGAGGGCGATGTGTTTCATGGGCGCGCAGCTTAGCGGCGCCCGCGATCTTCAGGGCGGCGGCAGGAAGCGGCTGCCATCGCGTGCGCGCAGCGCCTGGGCCAGCCGCGCCGCCAGCGCCTGTGCGGCAGGCGCCTCCCGTTCGGCGCGCGAGCCATGGCAGCCGTCGCCGCGCAGGCAAGTCAACCAGACGTCCGGGTCACGCTCGTCGCAGGCCAGGCCGAACTGGCAGGGCAGCAGGCGCAGCGCGGCCTGGGCGGTGGCGCGGCCGTCCTCGTCATCGAAGCGCTGGCCGTCGAAGTACAGCACCGCTTCGCCGCCGATGCGGCGCAGCAACAGGCGCTCGCCGAGTTCATCCAGCAGCAGCGCGTCGGGCCGCGCGAAGACAGCCTGCAGCAGCGCGGCGTCGTCGAGGTCGGACTGCTGCACGGCCAGCAGCGGGTCGCCGCCGGGCTCGTCGGCGGCCACGTTGACGAAGGCCAGCCACTCGGCGCTGGCGAACTGGCTGCAGCCCGCCGCGAGCGCCGACTGGCGCGCCACGGCGCGCTGGTGGCGGGCGTCGTTGCGGTCGGGCTGGCTGATGGTCTGAAGGGCGGCCAGGTCGGCACAGCGCCGTGCCAGCGCTCGGGCATAGAGGCGCCCGCCCAGGTCGCGCTGCGCAAGCGCGGCCAGCAGGCTGGCGCGCAGCTCGGTCTCGGGTGCTTCGAGCAGGCCGGGCAGGCCGATGACGGCTGTCTCGGTTGGCGCGGGCGATGCCGCCGGCAGCACGGTCACAGCCGGCGGTGGCGCGGCGTCCGCGAGGGCAGGCGCCAGCGTGGCGACCGCTGCCCGGGGCGGCGCCTCTGCATCGACTGAGGTCGGGCTCAACCACGCCCAGGCCAGCAGCGCGACCCCCAGCACCAGGGCCGCCGGCGGCGCGATCACCAGACCGCTTGCGGCCATCCGTCCGAGCCCCAGGTCACATTGCCGATGAACAGCACCGGCGCGCCGTTGTTGTTCGCGTCGTAGGCATGCCAGGCCATCACCGAGCCGTCGGCCAGCAGCGACTGCCCGCCCGGGCCCTTGAAGCGCGAGCCGCTGGACGCGATAACGGTGCCGCCGCCGGACATCATCGATTTGCCGGCCTTGTCCGTGTACGGCCCGGTGATCGAGGTCGAGCGGCCGACGGTGATGTAGTAGGTGCTGCTCGCGCCCTTGCAGCAGGCGCCCTTGGAGGCGAACAGGTAGTACCAGCTGCCGCGGCGCACGACCATGCCGTTCTCGATGCCGTTGGCCGTGTCGCGGGCGATGTTGACGAGGCCGCCGGTGGGCGGCTTCAGGTTCACCTTGCTGACCCGCGTGATGTAGATGCCGTTCCAGAACGAGCCGAACACCAGGTAGGGGTCGCCGTTGGCGGCCAGCGTGAAGGCCGGGTCGATGGCGTTGTAGCCGTCGCCGGCCTTGGAGGTCAGGATGGCGCCCTGGTCCACCCACTGGCCCGCCGCGATGCCGCCGGCCGAGGTCGTCAGGCCGATGGCCGACTTCTGCGAGCCGAAGCTGGAGATGGCGTAGTAGCAATAGCCCCGGCCGCCGTACTCACCGCAGCCGGGCGCCCAGACCATGGCGGTCTTGTTGCTCGGCAGGTAGTTCCTCCACCAGGCCAGGCCGCCGCTGAAGATGGGGCCGCCCTGGGTCCAGCTCGTGCCGTTGCTGGAGTACTTGACGCCGATCCCGCCGTTGTCGGTGGTCTCGAACAGCCACCAGGTCGAGCTGGTCTTGTAGAGGTGGGGATCGTGGGTGCCGATGGCGCCGGTCAGCGTCCAGGGGGCGGCGTGGCTGGCGGCCAGGCCGGCCGCGAGGGCGCAGCCGGCGGCCAAGCGCATCAGGCGCTTCAGGGTCAGGAACATGGGTTGTCTCCGGTGTCGTTGGCGGCCGCCTCGTCGTGCAGCCTGCAGAAATTAAACATGACTATTTCCGCGCCGTAACCTCGCGGTAACGCCGATTCAGGAGTTGATATCACTTAAAAGTAATACTTAAACTTTTATGCCGGAAGCGTTTACAGCGCGGTGGCGTTGGCGGGCGGGGTGGGTGCCGGGGCGGCTTCCTACAATGCCGCGATGCCCGAGACCGCCGTCCAAGATTCGCCAGACCTTCCCTTCGTCCACCTGCGCATGCACACCGAGTATTCGGTCGTCGACGGCACGCTGCGCACCGATGACGCCGCCGATGCGGCGGCTGCGGACGGCCAGGTGGCGGCGGCCATCACCGACCTGGCCAACCTCTTCGGCGGCATCAAGTTCTACAGCGCGATGCGCAAGAAGGGCGTGCAGCCCATCCTGGGCGCCGACTGCTGGCTGGAGACCGAGGCCACCGACAAGCCGCCCACGCGGCTGCTGCTGCTGGTGCAGGACAAGCAGGGCTATCTCAACCTCAGTGAGCTGCTGTCGCGCGCCTGGATTCAGAACGTGCAGCGCAACCAGGCCTGCCTGAAGTGGGAGTGGTTGGTGGAGCTGGGCGAGGGCTTGATCTGCCTGTCCGGCGCGCAGCATGGCGGCGTGGGCCAGGCGCTGATGCAGGGCGACAAGGCGCGGGCGCGGGACTGGGGGCAGCGCCTGTCGGCCGTGTTCCCGAACCGCTTCTACATCGAGCTGCAACGCGCCGGCCTGCCCGGCCAGGAGGCGCTCGTTCAGGCCAGCGTGCCGCTCGCGGCCGAGCTGGGGCTGCCGGTGGTGGCGACCCACCCGATCCAGTTCCTCGGCGAGGACGACTTCGAGGCCCACGAGGCGCGTGTTTGCGTGGCTGAGGGCGAGACGCTGGCCAACCCCAAGCGCATCAAGCGCTTCCTGCCCAGCCAGTACTTCAAGACGCAGGCGCAGATGCGCGCGCTGTTCAAGGACATCCCGAGCGCCATCCAGAACACCGTCGAGATCGCGCGCCGCTGCTCGCTGAGCCTGGTGCTGGGCAAGCCACAGCTGCCCAACTTCCCGACGCCGCTGCTGGATGACGGCACGCCCATGCCGATGGAGCAGTATTTCCGCGAGCTGAGCCATGAGGGGCTGGTCGGACGGCTGGTGCACCTCTTCCCGAACGAGGCCGAGCGCGAGAAGGAGCGGCCGCGCTACGTCGAGCGGCTGGACTTCGAGCTGAACACCATCATCAAGATGGGCTTCCCGGGCTACTTCCTGATCGTGTCGGACTTCATCCGCTGGGCCAAGGAGAACGGCTGCCCGGTCGGCCCGGGCCGGGGCTCGGGCGCGGGCTCGCTGGTGGCCTACGCGCTGCTCATCACGGACCTGGACCCGCTGAAGTACAACCTGCTGTTCGAGCGCTTCCTGAACCCCGAGCGGGTCTCGATGCCCGACTTCGACATCGACTTCTGCCAGGGCAACCGCGACCGGGTCATCGACTACGTCAAGGACAAGTACGGCCGCCCGGCGGTCAGCCAGATCGCGACGTTCGGCACCATGGCCGCCAAGGCCGCGCTGCGCGACATCGGCCGCGTGCTGGGCATGGGCTTCGGCCATGTGGACAGCATCGCCAAGCTCATCCCCGCGCCGCCGGGCAAGACGGTGACGCTGGCCAAGCTGCCGCCGAACTTCGACCCCGACAAGGCCAAGATGATCTACGCGCGCCACGAGGCGCCGGAGCTGGAGGAGCGCGAGAGAAGCGACGAGGAAGTGGCCGAGCTGCTCAAGCTCGCGGCCAAGGTGGAAGGCATGGTGCGCAACATCGGCATGCATGCCGGCGGCGTGCTGATCGCGCCGGGCAAGATCACCGACTTCTGCCCGCAGTACCAGCAGCCCGGTTCCACCAGCGCGGTCAGCCAGTTCGACAAGGACGACGTGGAGGCCATCGGCCTGGTGAAGTTCGACTTCCTGGGCCTGGCGACGCTGACCATCCTGGAGCTGGCCAAGGACTTCATCGTCGCCCGCTACCCGGACCGCAAGGGCTTCGACTGGGCCAATGTGCCGCTGGTCGACAAGAAGGTGTTCGACCTGTTCGGCAAGGGCCTGTCGGAGAGCGTGTTCCAGTTTGAATCGCCCGGCATGCAGCGTCTGCTGAAGGATGCCAAGCCGTCGCGCTTCGAGGACTTGATCGCGCTGGTGTCGCTGTACCGGCCGGGGCCCATGGACCTGATCCCGTCCTTCGTCGCGCGCAAGCACGGCAAGGAGACCATCGAGTACCCGCACCCGCTGCTGGGCCAGGTGTTGGAGGAGACCTATGGCGTCTTCGTCTACCAGGAGCAGGTCATGCAGGCGGCCCAGGTGCTGGGCGGCTACAGCCTCGGCGGCGCCGACATGCTGCGCCGCGCGATGGGCAAGAAGAAGGCCGATGAAATGGCCGCCCATCGCGCGATGTTCCGCAAGGGCGCTGCGGAAAAGGGCATCAACGAGGAGAAGGCCGACGAGGTCTTCGACCTGATGGAGAAGTTCGCGGGCTACGGCTTCAACAAGTCGCACGCCGCCGCCTACGCCTTGCTGTCGTATCACACGGCCTGGCTGAAGACGCACTACACGGCCGAGTTCTACGCCGCGAACATGACCATCGAAATGGACGACACCGACAAGCTCAAGGTGTTGCTCAACGATGCCAAGATCTTCGGCATCGAGTTCCAGTCGCCCTGCGTGAACAAAGGCGTGTACCGCTTCGAGCCGATCACCAATCGGCTGGTGAACTACGGCCTGGGCGCCGTCAAGGGTACGGGCCGTGGAGCCATCGAGGCCATCGTCGCGGCGCGCGAAGCCGGCGGGCCGTTCCTGAGCTTCTACGACTTCTGCCTGCGCGTGGATCGCAAGTCGGTCAACAAGCGCGCTGTGGAGGCGCTCATCAAGGCCGGCGCCTTCGACAGCCTCAACCCCGAGCGTCACAAGCTGCTGGCCAGCGTCGGTCGCGGCTACACGCATGCCGAGACGCAGGAGGCCAATGCAGACCAGGGCGGACTGTTCGACTTCGGCGACTCCCACGCAGCCTCGCATGTCGAGCCCGACCTCGTCGACGCGGCCGTATGGAGCATCAAGGAGCGGCTGTCGCTGGAGAAGACGGCGATCGGCTTCTATCTGTCGGGCCACCTGTTCGACCACGGCGGGGCCGAGGTACGGCGCATCGTCAAGCGCCAGATTGCCGACCTGCAGGACAGCCGCGAGCCCACGCTGGTGGCCGGCATCGTCAGCGACATGCGCGTCATCAACGGCCAGCGCGGCCGCGTCGCCATCTTCAAGATCGATGACAAGAGCGACGCCATCGAGGCTGTCGCCAACGAGGAGCTGCTGAATGCCAACAAGGACTTGCTCGCCGAGGACGAGCTGATCATTGCCCAGGGCAAGGTGCAGAACGACCGCTTCTCCGGCGGCCTGCGCATGAACGTGCAGGCCGTGTGGGGCCTGGCCGCCGCGCGTGCCAAGTTCGGCCGTCACCTGCTGCTGGCCAACGCAGGTTCGGCGGGCTTGATCAAGGAACTGGTCGAGCGCTTTCCGCCGCGCGATGTCGAGATGGAGGAGGGCGGCACGCGCAAGCTCGGCCTGCCGGTGCGCGTGTCGGTCAAGGCCGAGCCCGAGGGCGACAAGGTCGGCGCACGCTGGCTGGTAGAGCTGGGCGAGGCCAGCCGCTTCTGGCCCGCCGACGAGGCGATGGCCAAACTGGGCGCCGCGGCTGAGGTCATTTACGAGGTGGGATGAGGCCCGCCATCGGCGATGATTTCGCCCGATGCTGCAAGCCGTGCCCAGACCCCTCGCGGGGCTCATCCGCTCGCAGCCGGTCACGGGCCTGATCCTGACCGGCGGCGGCGCGCGTGCGGCCTACCAGGTGGGCGTGCTGGCGGCCATCGCGCAGTTGCGCCGCGATGCCGGCGTGACGGCCAATCCGTTTCCCATCATCAGCGGCACGTCGGCCGGCGGCATCAACGCGTCGGCGCTGGCCTGCCATGCCGATGACTTCGACGCCGCCGTCGACGGCCTGCTGCATCTCTGGCAGGGCCTGCATGTCGAGAGCATCTATCGCGCCGATGCCTTCGAGGCGGTGAAGAGCGGCGCGCGCTGGCTGAGCATGATCAGCCTGGGCTGGGCCCTCGCCCGCTGGACGCGCAGCCGCCCGCGCAGCCTGCTCGACAACACACCGCTGCGCACGCTGCTGGGCCGCTACCTGGACATGGATCGCATCGAGGCCATGCTGGACGGCGGCCACCTGCGCGCGCTGGCGCTGACCGGCTCCAGCTACAGCTCGGGCCAGCACGTCACCTTCTTCCAGACACGCCACCACATCGTGCCCTGGCTGCGCGAACAGCGCATGGCCGTGCAGACCCAGCTGTCGCTGGGTCATCTCATGGCCTCGGCGGCGATTCCTTTCATCTTCCCGGCCGAATCGCTGGAGCTGGAAGGCATTGCCGAATGGTTCGGCGACGGCTCCATGCGCCAGAGCGCGCCGATCTCGCCGGCCGTGCACCTGGGCGCCGAGCGCGTGCTCGTCATCGGCGCCGGCCGCATGAAGGAGCCCGAGGGCCGCCGTGTCGACACGGGCGAGGCGCATCCCAGCATGGCGCAGATCGCCGGCCATGCGCTGTCGAACATTTTCCTGGACGCGCTGGCCGTGGACGTGGAGCGGCTGCGCCGCATCAACCGCACGCTGGCCTTGCTGCCGCGCGAGGCGCGTGCCGCGACAGCGCTGCGCTCCATCGAGCTGCTCGTCATTGCGCCCAGCCGCCGCCTGGACGACCTGGCCGGCGAGCACCAGGCCAGCCTGCCCAAGTCCGTGCGCGCGATGCTGCGGGCCTTCGGCGTCAGCGGCAAGGGCAAGACGACCAGCGGCTCAGCGCTGGTGAGCTATCTGCTGTTCGAACCCAGCTTCATCGGCGAGCTGATCAACCTGGGCATGAGCGACACGCTGGCCAAGCGGGCCGAGGTGCAGCGCTTCTTCGGCTGGCCGGCGCGCGCGCCGCAGATCGACCCGGCGGTGCTGCGGCGTACACGCTCGGCCGGTTTTGCGGCGGGGGTCTGAATGGTATTCAAAGGCAACCACAGAGGCACTGAGACACAGAGGTCTTCAATCAAGCCGGTGTCTCTGTGTCTCTGCGCCTCTGTGGTTGCATTGCTGTATGGGCTCCTTGCCGTTCCGGCGCAGGCGGCCGACATCGCCTTCTGGGACACACCGCGCCACGGCGGCAACAGCTTCAACGGCAAGCCGCCCGACGAGGCCTACTTCCGTGCGCTCCGGGCCACCGGCGCCACGTGGGTGCGGCTGACCTTCTCGAAGTGGAAGGGTCAGGGCCGCGACTTCCTGATCGGCGATGCGGACGACTACCGAGGCATTCCGGCGGAGGACCTGGCGCTGCTGCGCCAGGCGATGGATGCGGCCGGTGCGGCGGGCATCAAGGTCGTGCTGGTGCCGCTGTCCCTGCCCGGCAACCGCTGGGTGCAGCACAACCAGGACAAGCAGGACGACCGGCTCTGGAAGGACCGCCGGTACTGGGCGCAGTCCGCCGCTTTCTGGCGCGACCTGGCCGTGGCCGTCAAGGACCACCCGGCCCTGGCGGGCTACAACCTGCTCAACGAGCCGACGCCCGAGAAGGGCATGGGGCTGGACGAACAGGCCACGCCCGAGGTGCGCCAGGCCTGGTACGCCACCCACAAGGGCACGACACGCGATCTGCCGGCGTTCTACGGGCAACTGATCGCCGCGATCCGCGCGGTCGATGCGGACACGCCGTTGATGCTCGACGGCGGCTGGTACGCGCATGCGTGGAGCCTGAGCTACTGGACGCTGCTGACGGACGCGAAGCTGCTCTATGCCTTCCACATGTACGAGCCCTGGAACCTCACCAGCGCTCCGCAGATCAAGCGCAAGCCGCAGCTGCGCTATCCCGGCGCCGAGGTGACCTGGGGCGGCAGGACGCTGAGCTTCGACAAGGCGGCGATGCAGCGGTTCCTGGGCGTGCCGTTCGCGTGGGCCAAGGCCAACGGCGTGCCGGCGAATCGAGTGGTGGCGGGTGAGCTGGGCTGCGTGCGCGTCTGGACAGATTGCGGCGCCTACCTGGCTGACGTGCTCGACACGCTGAACAGCCACGGCGCGCACTGGGCTTTCTACAGCTTCCGCGAGGACGTCTGGGAAGGCATGGACTACGAAATCCCGCCCGCATTTCCCGCCGGCCAGGTGTACTACCTGCGGGAGCAGGGCAAGGGCGCCAGGGTGCCGCTGGACAGCCCGCTGATGGGGGTCATCCGGAGCCGGATGCGCTAGCTCCGTAGGCCTGACCCGCCACACGCAGGCCGGCGCCCGAGAGCTTGATCGCCGTGGCCGAGCGTATGCCCGGCACGCGCTTCATCAAATCGGCCCAGTCCGCGAACGGGCGCGCGTCCAGCAGGCGTTGAACCAAAGCCGGCCCGAGGCCGGGCAGGGATTCGAGCTGGGCGCGCTTGGCCGTGTTCGCCTCGACCTCGGCCTGTTGAGCCAGGGCGGGCGTCGCCGCCCACAGCAACAGGCTGCGGCGCCTCATGATTCGCCGGCCTGCGCCCGCACCATGGCGGCATAGGCGCCGTCACGCGCGAGCAGCTCGGCGTGAGTGCCGGTCTCGACCAACTTGCCCGCGCCCATCACATGGATCGCATCGGCGTCGCGGATGGTGGAAAGGCGGTGGGCGATGACGATCAGCGTCTTGCGGCCCGACCAGGCGGCCAATGCCTGCTGCACCGCGCGCTCGCTCTCGGTGTCCAGCGCCGAGGTGGCCTCGTCGAAGATCCAGACCGGCGCGTCCTTGTACAGCGCGCGCGCAATGGCCAGGCGCTGGCGCTGGCCGCCGGACAGCTTGCTGCCGTTGGCGCCGACATTCGTTTCGACGCCCTCCGGCAGCGTCTGCACGAAGTCCCACAGGTGGGCCGCGCGCAGCGCCTGCTCCAGCCGGGCGTCGTCGCGCGGCTGGGCGTAGGCGATGTTGTTGGCCACCGAGTCGTCGAACAGCACGATGTCCTGCGAGACGACGGCGAACTGGCGGCGCAGGGACAGGCGTGTCAGCGTCTCGATGTCGGTGCCGTCCAGCGTGATGCGCCCGGCGTCCGGCCGGCCGAAGCCCAGCAGCAGATGGATGATGGAACTCTTGCCCGCGCCCGAGGCGCCCACCAGCGCCGTCGTACGGCCGGCGGCGAAGGCGAGGCTGAGGCCGTTCAGCGCCGGCTGGCTGGCGCCGGGGTAGGTGAGGCCCACGTCCTCCATGACCAGCTCTCCCTGCGCCGGCGCGGCCAGCTCGTGCGTGCCCGCATCGGCTTCCTTGGTCGCATCCATCAGCTCGAAGCAGCCCTTGGCGATGACGAAGGCGCGGGTCAGCGGCGCGGCCAGGTCGGACAGATGGCGCAGCCGCGAGGTCAGCAGCATCAGCGCCGTGACGAACTCGGCGAAGGCCTTGACGCCGGTGTTGTCCGCGCGCGCCTGCCACAGCGCCACGCAGATGATGAAGGACAGGCCGATGCTGGCGACGAACTGCGACAGCGGCTGGGCCAGCGCGCCGGCGGCGGCGGTCTTGAGGTCATTGCGGCGCACGGTCTGGGACACCTCCGCAAAGCGCTCCCGCTCATGCGCGGCCGCGCCGAACTGGCGCACCACGCGCCAGGCCCGCGTCATGTCGTCGACGCGGTTGACCAGCAGCAGCTGCGAGTCGTAGGCGCGCGTGGACATGGTCCGCATGCGCTGGTTGACCTTCTTCATGACCAGGGCCATCAGCGGCGTGACGATGAGGCTGAGCAGCGTCAGCTGCCAGTTCAGATAGAAGAGGAAGCCGATCATCGCCAGCGCCGGCAGGCCGTCGCGCAGCACGCTCAAGCCCACATTGGCGACCAGATGGATGATCTGCTGCGGGTCGTTGACGACCTTGCTGACCGCCGTGCCGGGCTGCATGCGCGTGTAGACCTGCGCGTCCAGCCGCAGCAGCGCGCTGACCAGCGCGGCGCGGAAGTCCACCACCGTGCGTGTCAGCGTCCAGTTGAAGAGGTATTGGCCGAGAAAGCCGAACACGCCGCGGATGACGTACAGGCCGATCAGCACGACCGGCACCATCCACAGCGGAAACGCGTCCGCCGTGAAGCCATCGCCGAAGGCATAGCCGACCAGCTTGGGGATCAACGGCTCGGTGGCTGCCACGCCGATATAGGCCAGCACGGTGAGCACGGCGCCCCAGCGGTGCGGGTAGACGAACTGGCGCAGGCGGCGGGCCACGGATGGCGTGGGCGACGAATCGGGGCGGGCATCAGCGGACATGAGCGCGGATTGTCGTCTGCGTCATCGGGCCGCGAAGCGAGGCCTTCCTATACTGCCGCGCAGCCCGGCCAACGCCCGCCCATGAAAATCGTCCACCTGCTCCTGACCCCTCGTTTTGCCGGCTCCGAACGCTACGCCGTGGAGCTGGCCAATGCGCAGGCGGCGGCCGGGCATGAGGTGGTGGTGGTGCTGCACAAGCGCGGCGCCGAGCCGCGGCCCGATGCCATCGCCCACCGGCTCGATGCGCGCGTGCGGCGCGTGCTGGTTGGCGGCTGGCGGCCGCTGGCGATCTGGGCGGCGCGGCGCGCGGTCGATGCGGAGGCGCCCGACGTGGCCCATGCCCACCTCAGCCTGGGCTGCCGCGCACTGCATGGGCGCAGGAAGGCGGGGCTGCGGGTCGCGACGCTGCACATCCGCTACAAGCCGAACCAGCATGACGACCTCGATGCCTTGATCGCGATCGCTCCCTGGCAGCTCGCCGGCATGCCCGAGGCCCGCCTGCAGCACACGCGGCAGATCGACAACTGGACGGCCGCCGGCCCGTTCGACCCCGCTGCACGCGCCCGTGTGCGGGCCGATGCCGGCATCGCCGACGGCGACTTCGTCATCGGCGCGCTGGGCCGCTGCGAGGCCAGCAAAGGCCTGGACACGCTGATCGACGCGTATCAGGCGGCGCGGCCACCGGGCACGCGCCTGGTCATCGTCGGCGGCGGTGCCGAGTGGGCCAGGCTGCGTCGCAAGGCATCCGCCGACATCGTCATGCCCGGCTTCGTGGCCCGGCCGCAGGACTGGTTCAGTGCGATGGACGCCTTCGTCAGCGCGGCCACGTCGGAGCCCTTCGGCCTGGTTTTCCTGGAGGCCATGGCCGCCGGCCTGCCGATCGTCGCCACGGCCAGCGAGGGCGGGCAGCTTTTCGAGCAAAGCCTTTGCCAGCCGCTGGTGCCGGTCGGTGACTGCAGCGCCTTGAAGGCGGCGCTGGCCTTGCTCGGCACGACCCGGCCAGGGCGCCGCAGTCATGACCTGACGGCCTATTCCATCGACACGGCGGCAGCGCGTATCGAAGCGTTCTACCTCGGCGAACTGCAGGCCCGGACGTGATCCGCCATGCTCACATGCTGCGCCACCACTGCAGCCCGCGTAGCCAGCGGCCGCGTTTGAAATAGGCGGCAAGTAGCTCCTGTCTTGTCAGCGGCGAGCTGCGCTCGAAGCGCTCGGCGTCGGTCTTCAACCCCTGCAGCGCCTCGCCACCCAGCTGCCGCCGCCGCCGCCGCGCGCGCAGCAGCGTGCGGGCGCAGAAATGGGCGATCTCGAAGCGCGTGTCCGCCTGCAGCGGCGGCAGCTCGGCTGCCAGGCCGTCCAGCGCCAGCGTCCAGTCGTCCAGCCGTTTGACGTCCAGATGGCTCATCAGGCTGCCGCCGCGCTGGCGATAAGCCACCCAGACCTCGGCGACATGCAGGTGCCGCGGCGTGTGCAGTGCCAGCCGCGGGTAGAGGGCCATGTCCTCGAAGATGCGGCCCTCGGCAAAACGCAGGCCCGCCGGCCAGCAGGCGCGGCGCACGATCTTGCTCCAGGGGTGGAACTGGCCGCGCACGAACAGGCCGCGCAGGCGCAGGTCGATGTCGTTCATCAGCACGCCGGCCGGGCCGTCGAAGCTGGCGATGTGCCGGTGGCGCGGCTTGACCGACGCCGTCGAGGGCCCGTCGTCGAAGACACGGAAGTCGCAGGTCAGCAGGTCCGGTTGGTGTTCGGCCAGCAGAGCTTTCAGGCGCGGGATAACACCAGGCTCCACGAGGTCGTCCGGGTCGATGAACCACAGGTAGGCGCCGCGCGCCTCATTCAGCAGCCGGTTGCGCGCCGCGCTAACGCCTTTGTTGAGCGGCTGGCGGATCACGCGGGCCTGAGGCAGCAGCGCCTCGACCAGCGCTGCAGAGCCGTCGGGCGAGGCGTCGTCAACGAAGATGAGCTCGACGTCGTTGTCGAGCTGGTCGCGCAACGAGTCCAGGCAGGCCGGCAGCCAGGCCTGCACCCGGTACATCGGCAGCAGCAGGCTGAGCCAGGTCAAGATGGCCGGCGCAGCAGCGCGTCCAGCACGCTGCCCGGCAGCACCCGACCACGGAGCCAGTTGCGCTCGACAATGTTTCGGTCATTGCCGCGCAGCTTCAGCAGCGCCGGCAGCCGGCGCGGGCAGGGCGTCAGCGCGATGCGCACGAAGAGGTGAGTCTTGCGCCAGCCGACACCGCACAGCCAGGCGAAGGGGCCGTCCTCGGCGCGCATCAAGGCCAGGCGGTAGTCGGCGGCCTGGCGGTCCAGCAGGTCGGCCGCCACGACGTGCATCAGCAGATAGCGTTGTGAGCCGGTGTCCAGCCGCTGCAGCACCCGCGCCGCGCGGCCCTGATCCTGCAGCCGCGTGAGCATCGCCTCGGGGCCGATGTCTAGCGCTTCGTCGAAACCCTGGGCGAGCGCCGTGGCGAATGGGCAGCCCGGCACGGCGGCCATCAGCCAGTTCTCGACGATGGGCTGCTCGGGCCGTGCCGTGAAGCGGTCGACGTAGAAGCCGACGTAGCTGGCCGCGCGGCGGGCACGCTGCTGATGCAGCCAGTCCAGGTCGCGGGCGAGCAGGATGGAGGCGTCCATCCACACGCCACCGTGACGGGCCAGCAGCTGGATGCGCAGCCAGTCGGCCTGGCGGTAGGCGGGCAGGGTGTCGAAATCGGCGCGCAGGCCGGGCAGCCAGTCGAGGGCGCTGGCACGGTGCAGCAGGCGGATCTCGTGGTCGGGAGCGAAACGACGCCAGTTCTCCAGGCAGGCGACGATGAAGTCCGGTGCCGGCTCGGTCTGCCAATAGGTCCAGATGACCTTGGGAATCTCGGTCTCGCAACGGGCCGCGCCGACGACCGTCTCGCGGGTGCGTTCCGGCACGCGGGCGCGCAGGACCGTCCAGACCTCGCGCAGGAACAGCACGGTGGCCAGGATCAGCAGGCCCTTCAGCACAAGCACGAGGGTGGTCATTCGCGCCTCACTCTCGCCAGTGGTCCGCGATCCAGCGCGCCGGCCGCGCGTGGCGCCAGTTGCCGTTGCTGCGGCCGGCCAGCGCGTCGGGCGGGTTCATGACGCCGTGGAAGATGAGGATGCGGGCGCCGTCGGGGATGAAGGGGTCACGCCAGTAGCTGGTCGGCCAGGCCGGGATGCAGTGGTACTTGTAGCTGGCGCACCAGGCGTCGTCCCAATACTGCAGCTTGCCCTGACGGTGCAACACGGCGGACAGGAAGGCCTGCTCGTTGCGGTAGTCGGCCTTGGCCTTGGCCTGGTCGGCGACGAACTCGGTCAGCACGTCCTGGTGCGCGCCCAATTCCCAGCGGTAGACGGAGGAGTTGCCGGTGATGCGCCAGGGCCGCTTCCAGTCGTGGATGACAAGGAACTCTCCGGAGACGTTGAAGAAGGGCGTGATGTCGTCGACGATGACGACGTCCAGATCCAGGAACAGCGCGGTGCCGCTGAGGCCGTACTCGTTGACCAGCACGGGGCTGAAGGTCGTCAGCTTCTTCCAGCCCCGCTCGGGTTCGCCGTTAGGCAGTGTCAGCTCGGGGATGGGGAAGCAGCGCACCTCGCTGCGGATGCCTTCCGTACGGTCGGTCAGGCAGGCGAACTCGAAGTCGCCCTTCAGATGGCGCCGCACCATCGCGTACAGACGGTTGACGTACTCGGGGCCGTACTTGGTGCCCCACTTCATGCAGACGATGGTGCGCTTAGAGTTCTTCGACATGACGCGGGGGGTAGGTGTCCCAGCCCAGGCAGCCCGGGCACTGCCAGAAATAGTGGGCGGCCTCAAAGCCGCAGGCGGCGCAACGGTAGCGCAGCAGCGGCTTGGTGGCTCGCTCCAGCGTCTGGATGAGCGGCGCGGCCTCGTCGGCCGGTAGTGCGGCGGCGTTCAGCTTGAGCAACTCGGTCGCAGCGGAGAGTGCCGGTTGCTCTTGCAGATGCAGTGCCAGGCGGCCGCGCTGCGGCCCGGGTTGAAGCGTGGCCAGCGCACGCAGCAGATGCATGCTGGGCGCACGCTGGTATTGCTCAGTCAGCAACGCGATGGCGCGCTCCGGCTGGCCCAGGGCCTGGGCGGCTGCGGCGCAGTCGGCGGCGACAAGGTTGAAGGCCGGCGGGTTGGCGGTCAGCAGCTTGGTGAACGCGGCCATCGCGCCTTCAGCCTGCCCGGCCTTCAGCAGCAGCTGGCCTTGCAGCACGTAGGCTCGGGCGCCCTCGGGCTCGCGGCGCTGGGCGTGGCCCAGCAGCTCCAGCGCGAGGTCGCCATGCCCCTGGGTTTGGGCGACCAGCGCCTGCTCGCACAGGTAGTGCGCGATGCGGCCGGAGAACGAGCCCGTGCCGGCGGCCTCCAGTTCGGCGGCGATTTCGGCGGCCTTGGCCCAGTCGCGCGAGCGCTCGTACAGTGACAGCAGTGCCAGACGGGCCTCACGCTCGAAGGCGGTACCGCGCAGCTCCGCATAGGCAGCCTCGGCGCGGTCGAACAGGCCGGCCTTGAAGAAGTCCTGTGCCAACTCGTGCTGGGCGCGGTCGCGGTCGGTTTGCGCCAAGTCGCCGCGGCGCAGCAGGTGTTCGTGCACACGCACGGCGCGCTCGGTCTCGCCACGGCGGCGGAACAGGCTGCCCAGGGCGAAGTGCAGCTCGGAGGTGTCGGGGTCGTTCTGGACGGCTTCGATGAAGGCGTCGATGGCCTTGTCCTGCTGCTCGTTCAGCAGCAGGTTCAGGCCCTTGAAGTAGGCCTTGGGGGATTCCTTCTCTTCGAGCTTCCATTGCCGCGAGTCGAGCTTGGAGGCCAGCCAGCCGAGGATGAAGACGACGGGCAGGACAAACAGCAGCCAGCGCGGATCAAACGCCATCTTGGTGGGCGGCAAAGGGAAGGGAAGGCGCTTCCGTTGCGGCAGCGGGGGCGTTGGAGACCGGCTCCAGGCGCTGCGCCGCGCGGCGGTGTCGCCACCAGGCCGGCACCATGGCGAGCACGCCAAACGCCGCGCCGAGGCCGAAGGCCAGCAGCACGATGATGACTTGCGGCGCGCGCCATTCGTGGCCGAAGAACCAGCGCACGACGGCGTCGTGGCTGTTGTTCAGCGCAAAGGCGAACAGCGTGAAGAAGAGCAGGGCCCGCAGGAGCCAGACGAGGGTGCGCATGGCCCCGGATTCTGGCTCAGGCGTCCGTCACTGGCAGGTGCTTGTCGACAGCTTCGCGCAACGCCTTGCCGGGCTTGAAGTGGGGTGCCAGCTTCTCGGGGATCATGACCTGCTCGCCGCTGCGCGGGTTGCGGCCCACGCGCGGTGGGCGGCGGCTGATGGAGAAGCTGCCAAAGCCGCGGATCTCGATGCGGTGGCCGCGCGCCAGGGCGTCGCTCATCGCGTCGAGGATGGTCTTGACGGCGAACTCGGTGTCGCGCTGGGTCAGTTGGCCAAATCGTTCGGCGAGCACAGCGACGAGGTCGGAGCGGGTCATGGCGGAGCTTTTGCTGAGAGCAGAAATTGAAACAGGCCCGCTGGCGAGGCCGGCGAGCCTGTGGGGAGCATACCCGGCCTCCGAAGAGACCGGGCGGGCCAGACAGGGCTTAGTTGCCCTGGTTGTCCAGCTTGGCGCGCAGCAGGGCGCCCAGGCTGGTGGTACCGGCGTTTTCACGCTCGCTCGACTGGCTCAGGCGCTGCATGGCTTCCTGGTTGTCGGCGTTGTCCTTGGCCTTGATGGACAGCTGGATGTTGCGGGTCTTGCGGTCGATGTTGACGATGACGGCGGTGACTTCGTCGCCTTCCTTGACCACGTTGCGGGCATCTTCCACGCGGTCGCGGGAGATTTCCGAAGCACGCAGATAGGCCATCACGCCTTCAGCCAGCTCGATCTCGGCGCCACGCGGGTCGACCGTGATGACCTTGCCGGTCACCGAAGCGCCACGGTCATTGATCGTGGTGTAAGCGGTGAAGGGGTCGCTGTCCAGCTGCTTGATGCCCAGCGAGATGCGCTCGCGCTCGACGTCCACGGCCAGCACGACGGCTTCGACTTCCTGGCCCTTCTTGAAGTTGCGCACGGCGGTTTCGCCGGTCTCGTCCCAGGACAGGTCGGACAGGTGCACCAGGCCGTCGATGCCTTGCGCCAGGCCCACGAACACGCCGAAGTCGGTGATCGACTTGACCGGGCCCTTGACCTTGTCGCCGCGCTTGACGTTCTCGGCGAACTCTTCCCACGGGTTGGCCTTGCACTGCTTCATGCCCAGGCTGATGCGGCGCTTGTCTTCGTCGATTTCCAGAACCATGACTTCGACTTCGTCGCCCAGCGTGACCAGCTTGCTGGGGGCGATGTTCTTGTTGGTCCAGTCCATCTCGGAGACGTGCACCAGGCCTTCGATGCCCGGCTCGATCTCGACGAACGCGCCGTAGTCGGCGATGTTCGTGACCTTGCCGAACAGGCGGGTGCCGGTCGGGTAGCGGCGAGCAACGCCGAACCACGGGTCGTCGCCCAGCTGCTTGATGCCCAGCGAGACGCGGTTCTTCTCGGCGTCGAACTTCAGGACCTTGGCGGTCAGTTCCTGGCCGACCTGAACGACTTCGCTCGGGTGGCGGACACGGCGCCAGGCCATGTCGGTGATGTGCAGCAGGCCGTCGATGCCGCCCAGGTCCACGAACGCACCGTATTCGGTGATGTTCTTGACCACGCCGTTGACGATGGCGCCTTCGGACAGCGTCTCGAGCAGCTTGGCGCGCTCTTCACCCATCGAAGCCTCGACCACCGCGCGACGCGACAGCACAACGTTGTTGCGCTTGCGGTCGAGCTTGATGACCTTGAATTCCATGGTCTTGCCCTCGTAGGGGCTCATGTCCTTCACCGGGCGCGTGTCCAGCAGCGAGCCGGGCAGGAAGGCGCGGATGCCGTTGACCAGGACGGTCAGGCCGCCCTTGACCTTGCCGGAGACGGTGCCGGTCACGAAGTCGCCGGACTCCAGGGCCGTTTCCAGGCTCAGCCACGAGGCCAGGCGCTTGGCCTTGTCGCGCGACAGGATGGTGTCGCCGTAGCCGTTTTCGATGGCGTCGATGGCGACGGAGACGAAGTCGCCGACCTGGACTTCCAGTTCGCCCTGGTCGTTCTTGAACTCTTCGATGGGCACGTAGGCTTCGGACTTGAGGCCTGCGTTGACGACGACGAAGTTGTGTTCGACACGAACGACTTCAGCCGAGATCACTTCGCCAGCGCGCATGTCGGAGCGCTGCAGCGACTCCTCGAACATGGCGGCGAAGGATTCCATGCCGGAAGCGGCGGTTTGGTTTTGGGACATGTGGATAGACCTTGATGCGCCGGGGAGCCCCGGACGCGGCGTGCAGACGAGCTGCGGGTTAAGTTGTTGACATCGCGACCCTCGGTGAACTGACGTTCGGAGGGAAGGGCCGCGGGCCGTGGCTTCTCGGGCCTGGGCCGGGCTGACGGGTCAGAACGGCCGGCGCTGTTGCCACCAAACCAGCATCTGATCCACCGAGGCTTCGATGGTCAGCGCCGAGTTGTCGAGCAGCTGCGCGTCCTGCGCTGGGGCCAGTGGCGAGGCAGAGCGGTTCTTGTCCCGTTCGTCCCGCGCCTCCAGATCTTCGCGCAAGCCTTTGATATTAGCTGAAATACCCTTGGAAATCAATTGCTTATGCCTGCGCTCGGCGCGCGTCGCGGCGCTGGCGGTCAGGAAGACCTTGAGGTCGGCGTCGGGGAAGATGGCCGTGCCCATGTCGCGGCCGTCGGCGACGAGGCCGGGCAGGCGGCGAAAGCTCAGTTGCAGTTGGTGCAGGGCCTGACGCACGGCGGGGTGCACGGCGACCTGCGAAGCCAGCAGGCCGGTCGCCTCGGCGCGCAGGCGGGCGCTGACGTCTTCTGAGCCTAGGAAGACCTGGCCGTCGATGAAACGCAGTTGCAGCGTCGGCACGATGGCTGCAACTGCGGCGCCGTCGTCCAGGTCTAAGCCGGCGCGACGCGCGGCCAGGCCAGCGACGCGGTAGAGCGCGCCGGAGTCCAGCACCGCAAAGCCCAGCGCCTTGCCGACCTCGTCGGCCAGCGTGCCCTTGCCGGAGGCGGTTGGGCCGTCGATGGTGATGACGGGGATGTCGGCGGCGTTGGCCGTCACGACGCCGAACAGCGTCTCGAAATAGTCGGGGAAGGTCTTGGCGACGCAGTGCGGCTCCAGGATGCGCACCGGCTGGGCGGCCGAAGTGACCAGGCCGTTGAAGGCGGCCAGCGAGAAGCACATCGCGACGCGGTGGTCGTCGTAGGTGTGGATGGCGGCGGCCTGCCAGTCCTTCAGCGGCTCGACTCGAATCCAGTCCGGGCCTTCTTCGACGGTGGCACCCAGCTTGCACAACTCGGTGGCCATCGCGGCGATGCGGTCCGTCTCCTTGACGCGCCAGCTGGCGATGTTGGTCAGCGTCGTCGGCCCGTCGGCGTACAGAGCCATGACGGTCAGCGTCATCGCCGCGTCGGGGATGTGGTTGCAGTCCAGCGTGATGCCCTTGAGCGGCCAGGCGCCGCGACGGACTTCCAGCCAGTTCGGGCCGGTCGTGATCTCGGCACCCATGGCGGCGGCGGCTTCGATGAAGCGCACGTCGCCCTGCAGAGACTCGCTGCCCACGCCTTCGATGCGCATGGGCGCTTCGCTTGCGGCGATGGCGCCCAGGCCGACGAAGTACGACGCCGATGACGCGTCGCCCTCGACGAACACCTCGCCCGGTGAGCGGTAGCGGCTGCCGGCCGGGATGACGAAGGCCTCCCAGCCCTCGCGCTTCACGTCGATGCCGAAGCGGGCCAGCAGGGCCAGCGTGATCTCGATGTAGGGCTTGGAGATCAGCTCGCCAATCACCTCGATGCGGATATCGCGCTCGGCCACCAGCGGCAGGGCCAGCAGCAGGGCGGTCAGGAACTGGCTGGACACATCGCCGCGCACGCGCACCGGCGTGTCCAGGGCCAACGAGGACGGCCCGCGCAGCCGCAGCGGCGGGTAGCCCGCGTTGCCCAGGTCGTCGATCTCGCAGCCCAGGCCGCGCAGCGCGTCGACCAGGTCGCCGATGGGTCGCTCATGCATGCGCGGCACGCCCGACACCTCGAAGCTGCCGCCCTGCGTCGCGGCCAGCAGCGCCAGTGCCGCCGTCAGCGGCCGCATCGCCGTGCCGGCGTTGCCGAGGAAGAGCTTGGCGTCCTTGGCGCGCAGACGACCACCCAGGCCGTCGATGACGAGTGCGTCACCTTCACGCCAGACGCCGCAACCCAGCGTGCGCAGCGCCTCCAGCATGACGGCGGTGTCGTCCGACGCCAACAGGTCGCGCACGAAGGTCTTGCCCTCGCTCAGCGCGGCCAGCAGCAGCACGCGGTTGGAGATGCTCTTGGAGCCGGGCAGGCGCACGGTGCCTGCGGCGCCGCGCAGCGGCGGCAGGTCGAGAAAGGGGATCTTGAACATCACTTCGCCGCAGGGCGGCCGGGAGGAAGGGCAGGGGTGGGCGCAGGCGCAGGGTTGCCCCAGGCAGCACGGCCTTCGGCAATGGGCCGCAGCGCGGCTTCGAGGGCCGTGGCGTCACCGGCTTCTATCAGCGCTTCGAGCTGGTCCAGCATGGTGCGAAAACGCTTGGACTGCGCCAGCACCTCGTGTTTGTTGGCCAGCAGGATGTCGCGCCAGACGCCGGGCTCACCCGCAGCGATGCGGGTGAAGTCACGAAAGCCCGGGCCAGCGAGGCTGAGGTAGTCCCGCGCGGCGGGCTGCTCGGCGATGGCCTGGAAGTAGGCGAAGGCCAGCAGGTGCGGCAGATGGCTGACGGCAGCGAAGGCAGCGTCGTGGTTGTGCGGCCGCATCTTCAGCACCGTGGAGCCAAGCGCCGACCACACGTCGGTTGCGCGCTGCACCAGCACCGGGTTCGTGAAGGGCTGGGGCGTCAGGATGACTTGCCGGCCCTCGTAGAGCGTGGCCTCGGCATGTTGCACGCCGCCCGACTCCTTGCCGGCGATGGGGTGGCAGGGCACGAAGCTGGCGGCTCGCTCGCCCAGGGCGCGGCGGGAGGCCTCGATGACGTCGCATTTGGTGGAACCCACGTCCATGAACAGGACGCCGGGGTTCACCAGGTGGCGGATGGCCTTGAGCGTGCTTTCGGTGGCCGACACGGGCACGGCGATCAGCACGATGTCCGAGCCGGACACGGCAAGCAGCGCGGACTCGGCGGCCACGTCGATGACGCCGAGCTTCTTGGCCAGTTTGGTCGTCGACGGCGACTTGCTGTAGCCGACGACGCGCTTGACCAGGCCGGCCTTCTTCATCGCCAGCGCAAAACTGCCGCCCATCAGGCCGCATCCGATCACGCCGAGCTGTTGAAACATCAGTTTTTTACCGGGTAGGCGCCGAGCATCTTGAAGAAGGCGCAGATCTGGCGCAGCTCGGCCAGCGCGCCGGCGACGTGTGGCTGGGTCGGGTGGCCGTCGAGGTCGATGTAGAAGTAGTAGTCCCACTGACCTGTGCGGGCCGGGCGGGACTCCAGGCGGGTCATGGACACGCCGTGCTTCTTCAGCGGCACGAGCAGATCGTGCATGGCGCCGGGGCGGTTGGCCACGGAGACGACCAGGCTGGTGCAGTCGCGGCCCGTGGCCGGCGGCGTGGCCATCGTCTGCGGCAGGCAGATGACGGCGAAGCGGGTGCGGTTGTAGGCCTCGTCCTGGATGGCGTGAGCGACGATGTGCACGCCGAACAGTGTCGACGCCCGTTCGGCGCCCAGTGCGGCCCAGGCCGGGTTGGTGGCGGCCAGACGGGCGCCCTCAGCATTGCTGGACACGGCGCGCCGCTCGGCGTCGGGCAGGTGCTTGTTCAGCCAGTTCTGGCATTGCGCCAGCGCCTGGGGATGAGCCAGCACCGCTTCGATGCCGTTCATGGACGGCTCCTTGCGCATCAGGTTGTGCCGGATCAGCAGGCTGACTTCGCCGACCACATGGCAGGGCGTGTGCAGGAACAGGTCCAGCGAGCGCGTGACGACGCCCTCGGTCATGTTCTCGACGCCGACGACGCCGAACTGCGCGCTGCCCGACGCCGTCGCGTGGAAGACCTCGTCGAAGTTGGCGCAGTAGGTCATGTCGGCCGCGCCGCCGAAGTATTCGATGGCAGCCTGCTCACAGAAGGTGCCGACCGGGCCCAGCACGGCCACGCGTTGCGGCGACTCCAGCGCCAGGCAGGCGGACATGATCTCGCGCCAGATGGCCGCCACATGCTCGCCCTGCAGGGGGCCGGGGTTGGCGGCGCGGATTTTCTCGATGACCTGCGCTACGCGGTCGGGGCGGAAGAAGGGCGTGCCTTCGGCGCGCTTGATCTCACCGACCTGTTCGGCCACGCGGGCGCGCTGGTTCAGTAGTTCCAGCAGTTGCTTGTCCAGGCCGTCGATCTGGTCGCGCAGCGCCAGCAACGCCTGGGAGGCGACGGGTTCAGCCATGGCGGGCCTCGAAATCCTTCAGGAAGCCGACCAGCGCCTGCACGCCTTCCAGCGGCATCGCGTTGTAGATGGAGGCGCGCATGCCTCCCACCGACTTGTGGCCTTTGAGCGCCAGCAGGCCGGCGGCCTTGGCCTGAGTGAGGAAGCTCTCGTTGAGTCTTTCGTCGCGCAGAAGGAAGGGCACGTTCATGCGTGAGCGGCAGCTCGGGTCGACGCGGTTCTCGTACAGGCCCGACGCATCCAGGGCACCATAGAGCAGGGCGGCCTTGTCGATGTTGCGCTGCTCGACAGCCGCGAGGCCGTGCTTGCCGCCGTACTCCAGCGCCTTGACCCACTGGAACACGAGGCCGGCAACGTAGATCGCGAACGTCGGCGGCGTGTTGTACATGGAATGGTTGGCGGCCACGGTCTCGTAGTTGAAGGCCGAGGGGCAGATGTCCAGTGCGTGGCCCAGCAGGTCCTCGCGCACGAACACCAGCGTCATGCCGGCCGGGCCGATGTTCTTCTGCGCGCCGCCAAAGGCCAGGCCGACGCGGCTCCAGTCGATGGTGCGGGACAGCAGGTGCGACGAGACGTCGATGACCAGCGGCACGCCGCTGGTGAGCTGCGGCAGGTCGTGGAACTCGACGCCGTCGATGGTCTCGTTGGTGCAGAGGTGGACATAAGCCGCGTCATCGCGCAGCGCCCAGTCGCGCGGGATGGCGTAGCCCTTGCCGATATCGGCGGCGATCTGCACGTCGGCGTAGCGGCGCGCCTCGGCCGCGCTCTTGCGCGACCAGGAGCCCGTGACGACGACGTCGACCTTGCCGCCACGGCTGAGGTTCAGCGGCACGATGGCGTTTTCGCCCAGGCCACCGCCCTGCATGAACAGGATGCGGAAGTTGGCCGGTACCGCCAGCAGCTCGCGCAGGTCGCGCTCGGCCGCCTCCAGGATGGCGCCGAACTCCTTGCCGCGATGGCTCATCTCCATGACGCTCATGCCGCTGCCGTGCCAGTCCAGCATCTCCGCCGCCACCTGGCGCAGCACGGGTTCGGGCAGTGTGGCGGGGCCGGGGGCGAAGTTGAACGGGCGGGCAGAGGTCATCGAGGTCGGGAGGCTACTTCTTGGGTGCGGAGGCCGGTGCGGCCTTGGGGGCGGCGCTCGCGGGCGGCGGCTGCAATCCGAGCTGCTTGGCCAGGGTGGCCTGCAGGGTCTTCAACCGGCCTTCCAGTGTCGGGCCGGCTTCGGCCATCACCTTCTGAGCGACAGCCTTTTGCAGCTCGATGCTGGCGAGGCCGAACTTCTGGCTGACGGGCGATTCTGCCCAGGCCAGCACCTGCTTCAGTTCGTCCTCGCTGAAGCGTTCGTCCAGCAGCGCCGAAGCCGTGTTCGGCACGGCCTTGGAAATCTTGTCCTTCAGGTAGGACACGTTCTCCTCGACGAACTTCTTCAGCTCGACGTCCATGGCCTTGACCGTGGCTTCGCGCTTGTCGGCCGGCACCTGTTGCAGGGCGGCGCGGACGCTTTGCGACAGTTGCGGCAGCGGCCCCTGGACGATGCTGGCGGCCAGGTTGTCGGCCAGGCCGCGCTGTTGCAGCGCGACGATCTTGTCGATCAGCGCCTTCTTGGCGGGCGAGGGCTGCGCCATGGCCGAGCCGGCGGCCAAAACGAGGGCTAGGGCCAGGCCCAGTTTGCGGGAAGTCATGTCAGTCCTTGGGGGCTTCGGGGTTGTCGCCGGCCTCGTCGGGCTCGGCGCCGGCATCGGATTCATTGGCATCGTTCTCGACGATGCGCTGCAGGCCCGACAGCTTGCTGCCATCGTCCAGCGCGATCAGTGTGACGCCTTGCGTGGCGCGGCCGAGTTCGCGGATCTCGGCAACGCGGGTACGCACGAGCACGCCCTTGTCGGTGATCAGCATGATCTCGTCCTCCGGGCGGACCAGCGTCGCGGCGACGACGCGGCCGTTGCGCTCGGTCTGCTGGATGGCGATCATGCCCTTGGTGCCCCGGCCGTGGCGGGTGTACTCGACGATGTTGGTGCGCTTGCCGTAGCCGTTCTCGGTGGCGGTCAGCACGCTCTGCGATTCGTCTTCAGCCACGAGCATGGCGATCAGGCGCTGATCGGGTTCCAGCATCATGCCGCGCACGCCGCGGGCGGTGCGGCCCATTGGGCGCACATCGTCCTCGTCGAAGCGCACGGCCTTGCCGCCGTCGCTGAACAGCATCACGTCATGGTGGCCGTCGGTCAGCGCCGCGCCGATGAGGTGGTCGCCCTCGTCCAGGTCGACGGCGATGATGCCGGCCTTGCGCGGGTTGCTGAAGTCCTTCAGCGACGTCTTCTTGACGGTGCCGAGCGCGGTGGCCATGAAGATGAAGTGATCTTCGGGGAAGGTGCGGAACTCGCCCGTCAGCGCCAGCACGACGGTGATCTTCTCCCCGGCCTGCAGCGGGAACATGTTGACGATGGGCTTGCCGCGCGAGTTGCGCGAACCTTGCGGCACCTCCCAGACCTTGAGCCAGTAGACGCGGCCACGGTCGGAGAAGCACAAGATCCAGTCGTGGGTGTTGGCGATGAAGAGCTGGTCGATCCAGTCGTCGTCCTTGGTCTGCGTGGCCTGCTTGCCGCGACCGCCGCGCTTTTGCGCACGGTACTCGCTCAGCGCCTGGCTCTTGATGTAGCCGGTGTGCGAGAGCGTCACGACCATGTCGGTCGGCGTGATCAAGTCCTCGGTGCCGAGTTCCTGCGCGTTGTGCTCGATGACGCTGCGGCGCGCGCCCAGTTTGGTCTGGCCGAACTCCTGCTTCAGCTGCGCCAGCTCCTCGCTGATGATGGTCGTCACGCGCGACGGCGTGGCCAGGATGTCCAGCAGATCGGCGATCTGCGACATCACCTCCCGGTACTCGCCGACGATCTTGTCCTGCTCCAGCCCGGTCAGCCGCTGCAGGCGCATCTGCAGGATCTCGCCCGCCTGGGCTTCGGACAGACGGTACAGGCCGTCAGCCTGCATGCCGAACTGGGGCTCCAGGCCCTCGGGGCGATAGGCCTGGCTGCCGCCTTCGGCACGCGCCAGCATCTCGCGCACCAGCGACGAGTCCCAGCCCTTGGCCATCAGCGCCGCCTTGGCGACCGGCGGCGTCGGCGAGGTCTTGATCGTCTCGATGAACTCGTCGATGTTGGCCAGCGCGACGGCCAGGCCCTCCAGCACGTGGCCGCGTTCACGTGCCTTGCGCAGCTCGTAGATCGTCCGGCGCGTCACCACCTCGCGGCGGTGCTCCAGGAAGACGACGATCATGTCGCGCAGATTGCAGAGCTTGGGCTGGCCGTCGACCAGCGCGACCATGTTCATGCCGAAGCTGTCCTGCAGCTGCGTCTGCTTGTAGAGGTTGTTCAGCACCACCTCGGGCACTTCGCCTCGCTTGAGGTCGATGACGACGCGCATGCCCGACTTGTCGGACTCGTCCTGGATGTGGCTGATGCCCTCGATCTTCTTCTCTTGCACCAGCTCGGCGATGCGCTCGAGCAGCGTCTTCTTGTTGACCTGGTAGGGGATCTCGTCAACGATGATCGACTGGCGCGCGCCCTTGTCGATGTCCTCGAAATGCACCTTGGCGCGCATCACCACGCGGCCGCGACCGGTGCGGTAGCCGTCGCGCACGCCGGCTAAGCCATAGATGATGCCGGCGGTCGGGAAGTCCGGCGCCGGGATGATCTCCATCAGCTCGTCGACCGTGCACTCCGGGTTCTTGAGTGCGAACAGGCAGGCGTCGACGACTTCGTTCAGGTTGTGCGGCGGGATGTTCGTCGCCATGCCGACCGCGATGCCGGCAGAGCCGTTGACCAGCAGATTGGGCAGGCGGGTCGGCAGAACCAGGGGTTCCTGATGGCTGCCGTCATAGTTTGGCCCGAAATCGACAGTCTCCTTGTCGATATCGGCCAGCATCTCGTGAGCGATTTTGTCGAGACGAATCTCGGTATATCGCATTGCTGCCGCGTTATCGCCGTCGATCGAACCGAAGTTGCCCTGGCCATCAATCAGCATGTGCCGCAAGCTGAATGGCTGCGCCATGCGCACGATGGTGTCGTAAATGGCCGAATCGCCGTGCGGATGGTATTTACCCATCGTCTCGCCGACCGCCTGCGCACTCTTGCGGTACTTGGCGTTATAGGTGTTGCCCATTTCATTCATCGCGTACAAAACGCGACGGTGCACGGGCTTCAAGCCATCTCGCGCATCGGGCAGGGCGCGGCCGACGATCACGCTCATCGCGTAGTCGAGGTAGGAGCGGCGCATCTCCTCCTCGAGGCTGATCGGCAGGGTTTCCTTGGCGAACTGGGTCATGCGGCGGAGGGGCGCACGCGCCTACAACAGGGCGGCGTCATTGGAGGTAGGTGAAAGACGGAATTCTAAGGGCCCCGTCCCTTGTAGCAGCAGCGCAACAGCGTCACCGTGCCCTTGAACGTAGGCCGCCACAATGCGTTTGTCTCAGTGCCCCCATGGCACAATCGTTGAGTCCCTAGGAGAAACCCTAAAGTCTCCTGGGTTAGAGGTTGAGTACTGACTCTCGCAGGGCAACTGCGGCATTCCTTGAGAGGAGAATCATGAAGAAATTGAATCGAGTGGCGTCGCTGTTTGCGATGGCTGCGGTCGCCGCCGCGACGTCGTCGGTGTCGGCGCAAACCATTGACAACTGGCGCGCGACCGACGGTACGGTCTGGAAGAACGGCACCAACGAATACTGCTGGCGCGACAACTTCTGGACGCCGGCTACGGCAGCCAAGGGTTGCGACGGCGAAATCAAGCCGGCACCGAAGGCAGCAGAACCCAAGCCCGCCGCGCCGCCGGCCCCGGTGGCGCCCCCGGCTCCCCCGAAGCCTGTGCCCCCGCCGCCGCCCGCCCCGGTCAGCGAGAAGGTCACCTTCGCCGCTGACGCCTTCTTTGACTTCGACAAGGCGACGCTGAAGCCCGAAGCCACGGCCAAGCTGGATGACCTGGTCAGCAAGACCAAGGGCATCAATCTGGAAGTCATCATCGCCGTTGGCCACACCGACTCGGTGGGCAGCGACGAGTACAACCAGAAACTGTCGATCCGTCGCTCGGAAGCCGTCAAGGCCTACCTGGTGGGCAAGGGTGTCGAGCCGAACCGCGTCTACACCGAAGGCAAGGGCGAGAAGCAGCCTGTCGCCGACAACAAGACCGCCGATGGCCGCTCCAAGAACCGCCGCACCGAGATCGAAGTCGTCGGTACGCGCAACAAGTAAGCTCTGGCGCCCTCGGGCGCTGAGCGCAAGGCCCCGCCGGCTCGCCGTCGGGGCTTTTTTATTTTCAGCACGCCATGACCATCAATGCCGACCCGCAAGAGCTTGCCAAGTTTGGCGAACTCGCCCACCGCTGGTGGGACCCCGAAAGTGACTTCAAGCCGCTGCACCAGATCAACCCGCTGCGCCTGGGCTGGATTCAACAGTTATGTCCTCTGGCGGGTAAACGGGTCGTCGACGTGGGTTGCGGCGGCGGCATCCTGAGCGACTCGATGGCCCGTGCCGGCTCGCAGGTGCTGGGCATCGACCTGTCGACCAAGCCGCTGCGCGTCGCCGAACTGCACGCGATGGAAGCCGGCACCGAGGGTGTTGAGTACCGCGAGATCGCCGTCGAGGCGCTGGCCGCCGAGCAGCCTGCGAGCTTCGACGCCGTCACCTGCATGGAGATGCTGGAGCATGTGCCCGACCCGGCCTCCGTTGTGCATGCGCTGGCGGCGCTCGTCAAGCCGGGCGGGTGGGTGTTTCTGTCGACGTTGAATCGCAATGCCAAGTCTTTCCTGCTGGCCATCGTCGGCGCGGAGTACGTGCTGAACATGCTGCCCAAGGGCACGCATGAATACGCGCGCTTCCTGAAGCCGTCGGAGCTGGCGCAGTTCTGCCGCGATGCCGGGCTTGAGCTGCAGTCCAGCCGGGGTCTGACCTACAACCCGCTGACGCAGCGCTACAGCCTCGGTAGCGACACGGACGTCAACTACTTGCTGGCCTGCCGGCGCCCGCTGTGAGTCCATTCGGCGCACGCTGGGCGCATCTGCGTGCCGTGCTGTTCGACCTTGACGGCACGTTGATCGACAGTGCAGAAGATCTCGCCCGTGCTGCCAACGCGATGCGTGCCAAGCGTGGCCTGACGCCGCTACCCCTGGCGCAATACCGGCCGCATGGTGGCTCCGGCGCGCGCGGCATGCTGGGCCAGGCCTTCGCTATCGGACCGGGCCAGTCGGGGTATGACGAACTCAAGCGCGAGTTCCTCGATCGCTACGAGGCACTGATGTACGACAGCACGCACCCGTTTGCCGGCATAGCCGCCGAACTGGCGGGGTTGGCGGCGGTGGGACTGGCCTGGGGCGTCGTCACCAACAAGGCCGAGCGTTTCGCGCTGCCGCTGACAACAGCGCTGCGCCTGGGTGCGCAGGCCGTGGTGGGCGGCGACACGACGGGCCATGCCAAGCCGCATCCCGCGCCGCTGCTGGAAGCGGCGCGTCGTCTGGGTGTCGCGCCACAGGCTTGCCTCTACGTCGGTGACGACGAGCGCGATGTCATCGCCGGTCGCGCGGCCGGCATGACCACGGCGGTGGCGGCATGGGGTTACCTCGGCCCAGAGGCCGACCACAGCCGCTGGGGCGCAGATATCGTGCTGACCGAACCAGGCGAGCTCTTGAAGCAGCTCGGACTGGCCTAAAATAAGGTTCCTGGGGCCGACCTGGTTTCGACGTGGGTGCGGATCCGGAGTAGGGCATGCCGAGCACCAGTCCGCTCGTAAAACCACTGGAAACAAAGTAACTGCAAACGACTCTACGTTCGCACTCGCCGCTTAATTGCGGATGAGCTTCTCAACGGCAGGCCGATGGGCCGGGCTGAACCTCGCAAGGGGCAAGGCTGAGAAGTCACTCACATCGGCTGGCAATGCGCTGGGTCACTCAGTGTGTTGTGAGACTAAGTGACTGGCGGGAAAGCTAGCGTGCCACTGCGCGAGTTGACCGTGAGATTCAAATCAGCCGGCTAAGCATGTAGATCTGCCCGGTGATGGCTTGCGGACGGGGGTTCAATTCCCCCCGGCTCCACCATCTCAGAGTTCAGCGAAGTCCGCTGAAGCCCAAAAGGCCCAAGTAAATCAACGACTTGGGCCTTTTTCTTTGTCCGCCAGCGCCCGGGTAAGTGCACCACATTCCGGCATCTGACCGGGTAACTTTCCGGGTAACTCAGGCTGTCAGGGCTTGCTGCCTGCCTTGAGCAGACTCATCGCCGTGCCGATCAAGCCCGCGACCTCGCTCACGTTGCCGGGCACGATCATCGTGTTGTTCTTCTGTGCGAGTTGGGCAAACGCATCGACTGCCTTTTCGGCCACCTTGAGCTGGACGGCCTGTTCGCCGCCAGGCTGCTGGATGGCGGCGGCAATTTTTCGGATGGCATCGGCCGTCGCATCGGCTACCGCCGTGATGGCGGCCGCCTCGCCCTGGGCCTGGTTGATGTCTGCCTGCTTTTCACCCTCCGAGCGCGCGATCGCGGCTTCGCGCTCTCCGGTGGCGATGTTGATCTGCTCCTGCCGCCTGCCTTCCGACGCTGCGATCAGTGCGCGTTTCTCGCGCTCAGCGGTGATCTGCGCTTGCATGGAGTGCAGGATGGCCGGCGGCGGTGTCAGGTCCTTGATCTCGTAGCGCAGCACCTTCACACCCCAGTTCAGCGCGGCTTCGTCCAGGGCCTCGACCACGGAGGTGTTGATGACCGCCCGCTCCTCGAAGGTGCGATCCAGTTCCATGCGGCCGATGACGGAGCGCAGCGTCGTCTGTGCGAGCTGGGTGATGGCGATGACGTAGTTGCTCGCGCCGTAGCTGGCGCGCATCGGGTCCGTGACCTGGAAGTAGAGGATGCCGTCGACGGTCAACTGGGTGTTGTCCTTGGTGATGCAGACCTGGCTGGGCACGTCGAGCGCGATCTCCTTCAGCGAGTGCTTGTAGGCGAGTCGGTCGACAAAGGGCACTAGGAACTTCAGGCCCGGTGTCAGCGTGCCGTGGTACTTGCCGAGGCGCTCCACCACCCAGGCGTTCTGTTGCGGGACGACCTTGATCGAGCGCACGACGAAGATGGCGGCGATGACGAGGATGACGAGTGCGATCTGGAACCCCATGGGGCCTCCCGTGTTGTTGATTTGAAGGCTCAGCGGTCGAGCAGCAGGCAACTGCCTTCGACCGCGCGAATCACATGCCGGCCGCTCTGGGCCGGCGCACTGCCGATGAAGCGCGCCTGCCAGGCCGCTCCGCGGTAGTGCACCTTGGCCAGGCCGTCGGTCGTCCATGCCTCGACCTGCACGGATTGCCCGATGTCGAGGTTGACGTCGGGATTGCTCGAGGCGGGCGCGGACGCGGGCATGCGCCTGCGCTTCAGGTGCCAGCCCACGACCGCAGCGACACCGACGACGGCGGCCGCCAGCAGCTGGCCGGTCTGGCCCACGCCCAGATGCGCAGCCAGCGCACCAGCGGCTGCGCCCAGCGCCAACATCAGCAGGTAGAAGCTGCCGGTGGCCAATTCGACAGCGACCAGCACGCCCGCCGCGATCCACCAGCCGGTGGCCCAGTTCCAGTCCATCTTGTCTCCCGAGGTCTGCGTTGTCGGGGCAGTTTATAGACTGCGCTGACACGGACGAAACACACTGCGGCCCTACACTTCGCCGCTTCGTTTTTGATGCCCGCCCGCTGGAGGCTGCCCATGATCCGTTTTCACTTTCCCGTTGTCATCATCGACGAGGACTACCGCTCCGAGAACACTTCGGGCCTGGGCATCCGCGCGCTGGCCGAGGCCATCCAGAAGGAGGGCATGGAGGTGCTGGGCGTGACGAGCTACGGCGACCTGTCGCAGTTCGCGCAGCAGCAGAGCCGCGCGTCGGCCTTCATCCTGTCCATCGACGACGAGGAGTTCACGCCCGGCCCCGAGATGGACCCCGTGGTGCTGAACCTGCGCAAGTTCATTCAGGAGATCCGCAACCGCAACCCGGACATTCCGATCTACGTCTACGGCGAGACGCGCACCAGCCAGCATCTGCCTAACGACGTGTTGCGTGAGCTGCATGGCTTCATCCACATGTTCGAGGACACGCCGGAGTTCGTGGCCCGCCACATCATCCGCGAGGCCAAGAGCTACCTCGACGGCCTGGCGCCGCCGTTCTTCAAGGCGCTGATGGAATACGCCCAGGACGGTTCCTATTCCTGGCACTGCCCGGGCCATTCCGGCGGCGTCGCTTTCCTGAAGAGCCCGGTGGGCCAGATGTTCCACCAGTTCTTCGGTGAGAACATGCTGCGTGCCGACGTCTGCAATGCCGTCGAGGAGCTCGGCCAGTTGCTGGACCACACCGGCCCCATTGCCCAGAGCGAGAAGAACGCGGCGCGCATCTTCAATGCCGACCACTGTTTCTTCGTCACCAACGGCACCAGCACGTCCAACAAGATGGTCTGGCACCACACGGTGGCGCCGGGCGATGTGGTCGTCATCGACCGCAACTGCCACAAGAGCAATCTGCACGCCATCATCATGTGCGGCGCCATCCCCGTCTTCATGACGCCGACGCGCAACCACTACGGCATCATCGGTCCCATCCCGGAGAGCGAGTTCAGCCCGGAGACCATCCGCGCCAAGATCGCCGCCAACCCGCTGCTCGCGCACATCGACCCGGCCACCGTCAAGCCCGCCATCGTCACGCTGACGCAGAGCACCTACGACGGCGTGCTCTACAACACCGAGACCATCAAGAAGAAGCTCGACGGCTACATCCCGACGCTGCACTTCGACGAGGCCTGGCTGCCGCACGCGGCCTTTCATGACTTCTACGGCCAGTTCCACGCGATGGGCAAGAACCGCCCGCGTCCGAAGGAGGCCATGGTCTACGCGACGCAGTCCACGCACAAGTTGCTGGCCGGCATCTCGCAGGCCTCGCAGGTGCTCGTGCAGGACTCGCAGAGCGTCAAGCTCGACAAGCACCTCTTCAACGAGGCCTACCTGATGCACACCAGCACCAGCCCGCAGTACTCGATCATCGCGAGCTGCGACGTGGCGGCCGCCATGATGGAGCCGCCCGGCGGCACGGCGCTGGTGGAGGAGAGCATCAGGGAGTCGCTGGACTTCCGCCGCGCGATGCGCAAGGTCGAGGCCGACTATGCCGAGGACTGGTGGTTCAAGGTCTGGGGGCCGGACTTCCTGCGTGCCCAGGATGACCAGGGCAGCCACCCGGTCTCAGACGACTGGATGCTGCATGCGGACGAGGACTGGCACGGCTTCGGCGGCCTCGCCGAAGGCTTCAACATGCTGGACCCGATCAAGTCCACCATCATCACGCCCGGGCTGGATATGGAAGGGCGCTTCGCCACAACCGGCATCCCGGCGTCTGTCGTCACCAAGTTCCTCGTCGAGCACGGCGTCGTCGTCGAGAAGACGGGCCTCTACTCGTTCTTCATCATGTTCACCATCGGCATCACCAAGGGCCGCTGGAACACGCTGCTGACGGCGCTGCAGCAGTTCAAGGACGACTACGACAAGAACGCGCCGCTGTGGCGCATCCTGCCGGAGTTCTGCGCCAAGTTCCCGAAGTACGAGCGCATGGGTCTGCGCGACCTCTGCCAGGCGATCCATCAGGCCTACGCGGAAGGCGACATCGCGCGGCTGACGACGGACATGTACTTGTCCAACCTGCAGCCGGCCATGACGCCGACCGACGCCTATGCCCACATCGCGCAGCGCCGCACCGAGCGCGTCGGCATCGACGAGTTGGAGGGTCGCATCACGACCTCGCTGCTGACGCCTTACCCGCCCGGCATCCCGCTGCTTGTGCCCGGCGAGCGCTTCAACAAGAAGATCGTCGACTACCTGAAGTTCACGCGCAGCTTCAACGCCAGGTTCCCAGGCTTCGCGACAGACGTGCACGGCCTCGTGCACGAGATCGACGAAGAGACTGGGCGCGGCTTCTACTACGTGGACTGCGTCAAAGCCTGAGCCTGCCCCGCCCCAAGGCTTGGCCTGGGGGCGGGATTTGAACGGCTAGCGGCGACCGTTCACCCCTCGCCGGCCATCGCGATCTGGCTGAAGCCGCCGTCGACGTAGGTAATTTCGGCGCTGATGCCGGCTGCGAGGTCGGAGAGCAGGAAGGCGGCGGTGTTGCCGACGTCGTCGATCGTCACGTTGCGGCGGATCGGCGCCTGGGCCGCAAACTGGCCCAGCAGCTTGCCGAAGTCCTTGATGCCCGAGGCCGCCAGCGTCTTGATCGGGCCGGCCGAGATGCCGTTCACCCGCACGCCCTTCGGGCCGAGCGCCTGCGCCAGGTAGCGCACGCTGGCCTCCAGGCTGGCCTTGGCCAGGCCCATGGTGTTGTAGTTGGGCACAATGCGCAGCGCGCCGAGGTAGCTCAATGTCAACAGCGCGGCGCCTTCGCGCAGCCGCGGTGCGGCGAGTTTGGCCATGGCTGGGAAGCTGTAGGCCGAAATATCGTGGGCGATGCGGAAGTTCTCGCGCGTCATGCCTTCGAGAAAATCGCCGGCAATCGCCTCGCGCGGCGCAAAACCAATCGAATGGACGAAGCCGTCGAACTCGGGCCAAGCCTCGCCGAGTTGATTGAAAAGCGCCTCCAGCTGCTCGTCGCTGGTCACGTCGCAGTCATAGATCAGCTGGGAGCCAAACTCGGCGGCGAACTCGGTGATGCGCTCCTTGAAGCGCTCGCCCTGGTAGCTGAAGGCCAGCTCGGCGCCTTCGCGGTGGCAGGCCCGGGCGATGCCGTAGGCGATGGAGCGGTTGGACAGCACGCCCGTGATCAGCAGCCGCTTGCCGGCGAGAAAGCCCATTCTTGTCTCCTGTGAGGTCTCAAACAGCCTCAGATTCTGTCACGCGCAGCGGCCGGCGGCTTGCCGGCATGGGACTTGCACCGTACAATCCGACTTTCACCGAAAACGAGGCTCAGCCTCGCCAAGCCCCGGACGACATCCCCCGGAGCTGGCCGCAAACTGGTTGCAGTTGGTTTTTTGTGAAACGAGTTGGGCGGATTCATCCAGCCCATTTTTTTTGCTTTTTCGCTTTTCTTCGACCCCTCGCCCATCCCCGCATGAGTTGGCAAACCACTGTGGAAACGACTGTGACCGGACTCGGTTACGAACTCGTGGACTGCGAACGCAGTGCCAGTGGTGGAACGCTGCGCGTGACGATCGACAAGCTGGAGGCGCAAGCGGCTGCCGGTGAATTGGTCGATGTGCACGACTGCGAAAAGGTCACTCGCCAGCTGCAGTATGTACTTGAGGTCGAGGGTTTGGAGTATTCCCGGCTCGAAGTGTCTTCGCCGGGTCTGGATCGGCCGCTGAACAAGGCTGCGCACTACGCGCGCTTTGCCGGCCAAGAAATCGACATCACGCTGAAGCTGCCGTTCCAGGGCAAGAAGAAATACCGCGGCGTCCTCAGCGCCCAGCCGCAGGCCGAGAACGACCAGGCCTGGCGCCTGGTGTTCGACGACGGCGAGGCCGACCAGGCGCTGGACTTCACGCTCGACGAGGTGCGCGAGGCCCGCCTCGTCCCGGTGATCAGCTTCAAGGGGCGCGGCGGTGAGCCGGCGCCCGACCGCAAGCCGGGCCAGCGTGGCGTTATCAAGCCGAAAAAGGCAGCAGCTAAGAAACAAGCGGGCGCATCCACCGAGGTGGTGCCCGGCCAAGACAAGGTTGACGGAGGTCTCAAGCAATGAACCGCGAAATGTTGATGCTGGTGGACGCGATCTCGCGCGAGAAGAGCGTGGAACGCGATGTCGTGTTCGGTGCGGTCGAAGCCGCACTGGCCTCGGCCACCAAGAAGATTTACGGCGCTGAGGCCGACATCCGCGTCAGTGTCGACCGCGACTCCGGCGAATACGAGACCTTCCGCCGCTGGCATGTGGTGCCGAACGAAGCTGGTCTGCAGAACGCCGACGCGGAAATCCTGCTGTTCGAAGCGCAGGAGCAGATCGACGACATCGAGGTCGACGACCACATCGAGGAACCGGTCGAGTCCGTGCCCATCGGCCGCATTGGCGCGCAGGCAGCCAAGCAGGTCATCCTGCAGAAGATCCGTGACGCCGAACGCGAGCAACTGCTCAACGACTTCATGTCGCGCGGCGAGAAGATCTTCGTCGGCACCGTCAAGCGTCTGGACAAGGGCGACATCATTGTCGAAAGCGGCCGCGTGGAAGGCCGCCTCAAGCGCAGCGAGATGATCTCGAAAGAGAACCTGCGCACCGGCGACCGCGTGCGCGCCGTCATCCTCGGCGTGGACCCGACGCAGCGCGGCCCGCAGATCATGCTGTCGCGCTCCAGCCCCGAGTTCATGAAGGAACTCTTCGCGCAGGAAGTGCCGGAGATCGAGCAAGGGCTGCTGGAGATCAAGAGCTGCGCCCGCGACAGCGGCAGCCGCGCCAAGATCGCCGTCATCAGCCATGACCGCCGCGTCGACCCCATCGGTACCTGCGTCGGCGTGCGTGGTTCGCGCGTCAACGGCGTGACGACCGAACTGGCCGGCGAGCGCGTGGACATCGTGCTGTGGAGCGAAGACCCGGCGCAGTTCGTCATCGGCGCGCTGGCCCCGGCCAATGTGCAGAGCATCGTTGTCGATGAAGAGCGGCATGCGATGGACGTCGTCGTCGACGAGGAAAACCTCGCCATCGCCATCGGCCGTGGCGGTCAGAACGTGCGCCTGGCGTCCGAGCTGACCGGCTGGCGCATCAACATCATGTCGGCCGAGGAATCGGCCGCCAAGCAGGAGCTGGAGACGGAAGGCGTTCGCGCGCTGTTCGTCGACAAGCTCGACGTCGATGCCGAGGTGGCCGACATCCTCATCGCCGAGGGCTTCACCAGCCTGGAAGAAGTCGCCTACGTGCCGATGCAGGAAATGCTCGAGATCGAGGCCTTCGACGAGGACACCGTCAACGAGCTGCGCACTCGTGCCAAGGATGCGCTGCTGACGATGGAAATCGCCAAGGAAGAGAAGGTCGAGGAGGTTTCGCAGGACTTGCGCGACCTGGAAGGCGTCTCGCCCGAACTGCTGTCCAAGCTGGCGGCAGGCAACATCAACACCCGCGATGACCTGGCCGATCTGGCCGTGGATGAGCTGGTCGACCTGTCCGGCCTGGACGAAGCGGCTGCGCGCACGCTGATCATGAAGGCGCGTGAACACTGGTTCAACGATTGATCGATCTCGACACGCCGCGCCGCACCAAAAGTAATTTGAAGGATTCCCACATGGCCGTGACTACCGTCGCCCAATTCGCCGCCGAGCTGAGCAAGCCGGCGAGCAGTCTGCTGGAGCAGCTGCAAGCCGCGGGCGTCAAGAAGTCTTCCGTCGACGACTCGCTGAGCGAGAACGACAAGGAACGCCTGCTCGACCACCTGCGCCTGTCCCACGGCACCGCTGCCGCTGACCGCAAGAAGATCACGCTGGTCAAGAAGTCGACCACCGAGATCAAGCAGGCCGATGCCAGTGGCAAGGCCCGCACGATCCAGGTCCAGGTCAAGAAGACGCGTACCTTCGTCAAGCGCGACGACGCCTCGGAAGAGGCCGGCAGTGGCCAGGACGATGCCGACCTGGCGCGTCGCGAGGAAGAGGCGCAAGCCCAGGCCGCCGCACTGCGTCAGCAAGAAGAGGAGCTGAACGCCAAGGTGAAGGCCCGCGAGGACGCCGAGCGCGCCGCCCGCGAAGCCGCCGAGGCGCGCCGTGCCGAGGAGCAGGCTGCCGCCGAGGCCGCTGCTGCGGCTGCCGCCGCTGCTGCCGCACAGGCCGCCGCAGCGCAGGCCGCTGCCGAAGCTGCCAAGCCGGAGCAGACCGCCGAAGCCCGCCAGCGCAGCTCGGCTGCCGCGTCCGCCGAAGCCGCTGCCATCAACAAGGCTGCTGCCAGCCGCCGCGCCAAGTCGGCACCGGCGCCTGCGCCCGAACCCGTCGCCGCTGCGCCGGTGGAGGTGCCCGCGCCCGTCGTGGTTGCCGCGCCCGTGGAGCCGCCCAAGCCCGCGCTGCGCGTGGTCAAGGCCGTGGACGCCGCCGCCGAAGAGAAGAACAAGCAGGACGACCTGGCCCGCCGCCGCAAGGCCGCCGAGTCCGAGGCTGCCGCCATCCGCGCGATGATGAACGCGCCCAAGAAGGTGATGGTCGCGCCCAAGAAGGAAGAGCCCAAGCCGGCCGAACCGGCTGCGGGCATCAAGGGCACCATCCACAAGAAGGTCGGCGCGCCGGGCGCACCGGCTGCTCCGGGCAGCACCACGGCCAAGCCGGGCGACAAGAAGTCGGTCAAGTCCGAGAAGCTGTCGTCCAGCTGGGCCGATGACGCCGCCAAGAAGCGTGGCCTCAAGACCATCGGCTCCGGCCCCGCCGGCGCCAACCGCCCGGGTGGCGGTGGCAACTGGCGCGCTCCGGCGCGCGGTGGCCGCGGTGGTCGTGGCGGCCGTGATGACGGTGGCTCCAACTTCACGCCGCCGGTCGAGCAGCAGACCATCGAGGTGCACGTGCCGGAGACCATCTCGGTCGCTGACCTGGCGCACAAGATGTCGGTCAAGGCTGCCGAGGTCATCAAGCAGTTGATGAAGCTGGGCCAGATGGTCACCATCAACCAGCAGTTGGACCAGGAAACGGCCATGATCCTCGTCGAGGAAATGGGCCACAAGGCCGTGCCGGCCAAGCTGGACGATCCGGATGCCTTCCTTGAAGAAGAGGGCAGCGCCGCCGAGCAGCAGCACGAGTCGCTGCCGCGCGCGCCGGTCGTCACCGTCATGGGCCACGTCGACCACGGCAAGACCTCGCTGCTGGACTACATCCGCCGCAGCCGTGTCGCTGCCGGCGAAGCGGGCGGCATCACGCAGCACATCGGTGCGTATCACGTCGAGACGCCGCGCGGCATGATCACCTTCCTGGACACCCCGGGTCACGCGGCCTTCACGGCCATGCGGGCTCGCGGCGCCAAGGCGACGGACATCGTCATCCTGGTCTGTGCGGCCGATGACGGCGTCATGCCGCAGACCAAGGAAGCCATCCACCACGCGAAGGCGGCAGGCGTGCCCATCGTGGTCGCGATGACCAAGATCGACAAGCCCGACGCCAACGCCGAGCGCGTCAAGAGCGAGCTGGTGGCCGAGCAGGTCGTGCCGGAAGAGTTCGGCGGCGACGCGCCCTTCATCGGCGTGTCGTCCAAGACCGGCCAGGGCATCGACGACCTGCTGGAGCAGGTGCTGTTGCAGGCCGAAGTGCTGGAACTGAAGGCGCCGGTCGTCTCCATGGCCAAGGGCCTCGTCATCGAAGCCAAGCTGGACAAGGGCCGCGGCCCGGTGGCGACGGTGCTGGTGCAGAGCGGCACGCTCAAGCGCGGCGATGTCGTGCTGGCGGGTTCCACCTTCGGTCGCGTGCGCGCCATGCTGGACGAGGACGGCAAGGCCTGTACCGAGGCTGGCCCGTCCATCCCGGTCGAGATCCAGGGCCTGACTGAAGTGCCGCAGGCCGGCGACGAGTTCATGGTGCTGGGCGACGAGCGTCGTGCCCGTGAGGTGGCCACCTTCCGCTCGGGCAAGTACCGCGACGTGAAGCTGGCCAAGCAGCAGGCCGCCAAGCTGGAGAACATGTTCAGCGAGATGGGCGGCGGCGACGTGCAGACCCTGCCGCTGATCATCAAGAGCGACGTGCAGGGCTCGCAGGAAGCGCTGGCCGCTTCGCTGCTCAAGCTCAGCAACGCCGAGGTCAAGGTGCAGATCGTCCACGCGGCGGTCGGTGGCATCAGCGAGAGCGACATCAACCTCGCCATCGCCTCCAAGGCCGTCATCATCGGCTTCAACGTGCGGGCCGATGCCGGTGCGCGCAAGCTGGCCGAAGGCAACGCCGTCGATCTGCGTTACTACAGCATCATTTACGACGCTGTGGATGACGTGACCAAGGCGATGTCCGGCATGCTGGCGCCCGAGCAGCGCGAAGAGGCACTGGGCACGGCCGAGATCCGTGTCGTGTTCGTCGCCTCCAAGATCGGCACGGTGGCCGGCTCCATGGTCACCAGCGGCCTGGTCCGCCGTGGCGCGCGCTTCCGCCTGCTGCGCGAGAACACCGTCGTCTACACGGGCGAAGTGGACTCGGTGCGACGCGAGAAGGACGACGTCAAGGAAGTCAAGGAAGGCTTCGAGTGCGGTATCAAGCTCAAGAACTACAGCGACATCAAGGAAGGTGATCAGCTGGAATTCTTCGAGATCAAGGAAGTGGCTCGCACGCTTTAACTGCCAATCCCTCGGGTTTACCCCGCAGACCCCGCCCGAAAGGGGCGGGGTTTGTTCTTTGAGGAAACCGCCATGAGACATAAACGCGCCATTCCCAACCGAGCTTTCCGCGTCGCCGACCAGATCCAGCGCGATCTGGCGGAGCTGATCCGTGAGCTGAAGGACCCGCGCATCGGCATGGCCACGATCAACGCGATCGAGGTCACGCCCGACTACGTCCATGCCAAGGTGTTCTTCTCGGTGCTTATCGGCGACCCGGCCGAGACGCAGGAGGCGCTGAACGAGGCGGCGGGCTTCCTGCGCAACGGCTTGTTCAAGCGCTTGCAGATCCACACGGTGCCGACGCTGCACTTCCAGTTCGACCGCACCACCGAGCGCGCGGCCGAGATGAGCGCGCTGATCAACCGCGCCAACGCGACGCGCGCGTTGGAAGACGAGGAACCGAATGACTGAGGCCGTCGTCGCCACCAGGCCTGCCCGAGTACGCGTTCAGCGTCGGCCGCTGCATGGTGTGTTGTTGCTCGACAAGCCGCTGGGCTTGTCGAGCAACGACGCGTTGCAGAAGGCCAAGTGGCTGCTGCGCGCCGAGAAGGCCGGCCACACGGGCACGTTGGACCCGCTGGCCACCGGCCTGCTGCCGCTGTGCTTCGGTGCGGCCACCAAGTTCAGCCAGCTCAGCCTGGACGCCGACAAGCGTTATCTCGCGACCTTGGCGCTGGGCATCCGCACGACGACCGGCGATGCCGAGGGCGAGGTGCTGGCGCGTGTTGACGCCGACCACATCACGCCCGAGCAGATTGCTGCCGCCTGCGCCGCCTTCACTGGCGAGATCGACCAGACGCCGCCGATGTACTCGGCGCTCAAGCACGAGGGCAAGGCGCTGTACGAATACGCCCGCGCCGGCGTCGAGATCGAGCGCAAGAGCCGTCGCGTGACGATTCATGCCATCGACATCGTCGCCGTGCAGGCTGGCACCGTGACCCTCGACGTTCGTTGCACCAAAGGCACCTACATCCGCACGCTGGCCGAAGACATCGGCGCGAAGCTGGGTGTAGGCGCGTCGCTGGCGGCGCTGCGCCGCACGGGCTCCGGCAGCCTGACGCTGGACGGCAGCATCACGCTGACCGCGCTGGAGGCCCTGCCCGACGATGAGCGCGCCGCGCTGCTCACGTCACCCGACCGGCTGCTGGCCGACGCGCCCGAGCTGCGCCTGCCGGCCGATGAGGCCGCCCGTTTTCTGTCCGGGCTGCGCCGCCGTGTCAGCGCGCCCGACGCCGAACGCGTGCGCGTCTACGGCCCCGAATCGCGCGCCTTTCTCGGCAGCGCCCACATCACTTCTGGCGAGCTGATCGCCGACCGCCTGTTGACCCCGCCGGAGGTCCAGGCGCTCCTTGAGAAGCAATAGCTTCTGCCTGACCCGGTTTTCTTTAAAAGCATCACCATGACCACCCCGATCCGCAACATTGCCATCATTGCCCACGTCGACCATGGCAAAACCACCATGGTGGACCAGCTCCTGCGTCAGAGCGGCACCTTCGCCGAGCACGAGAAGGTCGTCGACACCGTCATGGACAGCAATGCCATCGAGCGCGAGCGCGGCATCACCATCCTGGCCAAGAACTGCGCGGTCAGCTGGGAAGGCACGCACATCAACATCGTCGACACCCCGGGCCACGCGGACTTCGGCGGTGAAGTCGAACGCGCGTTGTCCATGGTCGACGGCGTCGTGCTGCTGATCGACGCGCAGGAAGGCCCGATGCCGCAGACGCGCTTCGTCACGAAGAAGGCGCTGGCCCTGGGCCTGAAGCCTATCGTCGTCGTCAACAAGGTCGACAAGCCGGGCGCCAAGCCCGACGCCGTCATCAACGCCGCCTTCGACCTGTTCGACAAGCTGGGCGCCAATGACGAGCAGCTCGATTTCCCCGTCGTCTACGCCTCTGGCATCAACGGCTGGACCTCGCTGGAAGAAGGCGCACCCGGTGAGCAGTGGGGCCCCGACATGTCGGCCCTGTTCAACACCATCCTGAAGCACGTGCCGGCACAAAAGGGTGACCCCGAGGCGCCGCTGCAGCTGCAGATCTCGGCACTCGACTACTCCACCTTCGTCGGCCGCATCGGCGTGGGCCGCATCAGCCAGGGCACGCTCAAGCCCGCGATGGACGTGCTGGTCATGGAAGGCCCGGACGGCAAGACCTACAAGGGCCGCGTCAACAACGTGCTGACCTTCCAGGGTCTGGACCGCGTGCAGACCCAGACGGCCGGTCCCGGCGACATCGTGCTGATCAACGGCATCGACGAGATCAGCATCGGCGTCACCGTGACCAGCCCGAGCGAGCCGGCGCCGCTGCCCATGCTCAAGGTCGACGAGCCGACGCTGACGATGAACTTCTGCGTCAACACCAGCCCGCTGGCCGGCCGCGAAGGCAAGTACGTCACCAGCCGCCAGATCTGGGACCGCCTGCAGAAGGAGTTGCAGAGCAACGTCGCGCTGCGCGTCAGCGAGACCGACGAGGACGGCATCTTCGAAGTGATGGGTCGCGGCGAACTGCACCTGACCATCCTGCTGGAGAACATGCGCCGCGAGGGCTACGAGCTGGCCGTCTCCAAGCCGCGTGTGGTGTTCAAGGACGTCGACGGCGTCAAGCACGAGCCCATCGAGCTGGTCACGGCCGACGTGGAAGAAACCCACCAGGGCGGCGTCATGCAGGCCCTGGGCGAGCGCAAGGGCGAGCTGGTCAACATGGAGCCGGACGGCCGTGGCCGCGTGCGCCTGGAGTACCGCATCCCGGCGCGGGGCCTGATCGGCTTCACGAACGAGTTCCTGAACCTGACCCGTGGCTCGGGCCTGATCAGCAACATCTTCGACGGCTACGAGCCGCACAAGGGCGACATCGCCAGCCGCAAGAACGGCGTGCTGATCTCCATGGACGCCGGTGAGATCTTCACCTATGCGCTGGGCAAGCTGGACGACCGCGGCCGCATGTTCGTCAAGCCCAACGACCCGGTCTACGAAGGCATGATCGTCGGCATCCACAGCCGCGACAACGACCTGGTCGTCAACGCCACGCGCACCAAGCAGCTGACCAACTTCCGCGTCTCCGGCAAGGAAGACGCGATCAAGATCACGCCGCCGATCGACCTGACGCTGGAGTACGGCGTGGAGTTCATCGAGGACGACGAGCTGGTCGAGATCACGCCGAAGTCGGTTCGCCTGCGCAAGCGCCATCTGTCCGAAAACGAGCGTAAGCGAGCGTCTCGCGCTTAAGCGCGAGCCACTCGCTGGCGCGGCTCCTTGAGCTCCCCCAGCCCCCTCCGCGAGGGGGCTCTAGTCAGATGATTGCCCGCGCCCCGTTTACGGGGCGCTCTTCGTTGATGAGCCACCGATCTGCTGTGTTGCTGATGCTGCTGGTCACGCTGCTGTGGAGTTCGGCGGGCGTGGTGACGCGGCACCTGGACGCGGCGCGGGGCTTCGAGATCACGTTCTGGCGCAGTGCCTTCAATGCGCTCGCGCTGGTCGTCATCCTCGGCTTCATGCGGGGCAGGGCGCTGCTCGGCGCGATGCGCGGCACCGCCGTCTGGGCGTCCGGCCTGTGCTGGGCCGTCATGTTCACGGCCTTCATGGTGGCGCTGTCGTTGACGACGGTGGCCAACGTGCTCGTGACGATGTCGCTGTCACCACTGTTCACGGCGATCTTCGCGCGCGTCTTCCTGCGCCAGCCGATCCCGGCGCGCACCTGGTGGGCCATCGCCGTGGCCGGTGCGGGCATCGCGTGGATGTTCGGCGGCCAGCTTGGCGGGCCGCTTTTGGGTGTCTTTGTTGCGCTTGGCGTGCCTTTGGCGGCCGCGACGAACTGGTGCCTGCTGCAGAAGGTGGGGCAGGGCGCCGACATGCTGCCGGCCGTGTTGATCGGCGCCCTGCTCTCGGCCGCGATCACGCTGCCGCTGGCCTGGCCGCTGCAGGCCGGCGCCCACGACCTCGGCCTGCTGGCCTTCCTCGGCATCTTTCAACTCGCCGTGCCCTGTCTGCTCGCTGTGCGCCTGGCTCGTGAGCTGCCTGGCCACGAGCTGGCCCTGCTCGGCCAGGCCGAAACGCTGCTGGGTGTGCTATGGGCCTGGGCGTTTGCGGGCGAACACCCAGGCAGCGCCGCGCTGATCGGCGGTAGCCTCGTGCTCGCGGCCTTGGTCGCCAACGAGGCGCTGGCGCCCCCCTCCGTCAAATCTGCATTGAAGAACGCATGAGCGACCTGATCCCACCCCTGGCGTCCGACGGCAACATCCTGGCCGAGGTCAATGGCTGCCTTGGCCTCATCACGCTGAACCGCCTGCAGGCGCTCAACGCGCTGTCGCTGGCCATGATTCGCGACATGACCGCGCTGCTGCATCACTGGGCCGCGCACCCGCAGATCCAGGCCGTGGCCGTTCTCGGAGCACCCCGCGAAGGCAAGCCGCCGGCGTTCTGCGCGGGCGGCGACATCCGCTTCTTCCACCAGGCCGCGCTGGCCGGCGACCCGGCGCTGGGCGACTTCTTCACCGAGGAATACCGCCTCAACTACCTGATCCACCACTATCCCAAGCCCTATGTTGCGCTGATGGACGGCATCGTCATGGGCGGCGGCATGGGCATCAGCCAGGGCTCGAAGTTGAGGGTGCTGAGCGAGCGCTCCACGCTGGCCATGCCCGAGACCGGCATCGGCCTGTTCCCGGACGTGGGCGGCGGCTGGTTCCTCGCGCAATGCCCCGGCCACATCGGCGAATGGCTGGCGCTGACAGGCCAGACGGTGGGCGCCTCGGACGCGATCACCTGGGGCCTGGGCGACGTCTTCGTCGGCGCCGAGCACTGGCCCACGATGATCGACAACCTGCGCCACGGCGAGCAGCCCAGCGCCGAGCATGTCGTCGCCACCGTCATGGAGCGCTGCGACATCGCGCCGTCGTCCGACACGCCAGTGGCGCAGGTCGACCGCCACTTCGGCCAGCCCACCTTGCCGGCCATCCTCGCCTCGCTTGCGCAGGCCGATGACGAATGGGCGCGCCGCACGCTGCAGACGCTGCAAGGCCGCTCGCCGACGATGATGGCCGTCACGCTGGAGCTGGTGCGCCGCGCCCGCCATCTCGACCTGGCCGACGACCTGCGCCTGGAGCGCGACCTCGTTCATCACGCCTTCCACCTGCGCGGCGCTTCGGCCAGCGAAACGGTCGAAGGCATACGCGCGCTGGCCATCGACAAGGACCATGCGCCGCGCTGGCAGCCTGCGACGGTGGCGGGCGTCGACCCGGCCGAGGTGGCTGCTTTCTTCGCCAGTCCGTGGGCGTTGGCCGAGCATCCGCTGCGAGACCTCCAGTGAGCGAACTGCGCCACAGTCCGTGGGGCAGGGGCCGGGAGTCCGCATTGAAATCCGCAGTCAAGCCTGCTGCCTGGTTGACCTGCAGGGCCATGGTTTTGGCGCTGTTGTCGCCCGGCTGGATGCCGAGTGACGCGGTCGCCCAAGAGTCAGCCCCGGGGGCGGCCCATCAGGTTCATGCCGTTGACGTCGGCATCCAGACCCTTTGCGCGCCCGCGTGGGCCTTGCCGGCCGACAGCCTGCGCGTGCCCGATCTGCGGCAGCAGCGCGTGGCCCTCGACAGTGCCGACGAGGAAATCACGCTGGACTTCGCCTGCCGGGGTTGGGTCGCCCAAGCCCGGCAGGCCGGCGGGCAGGCCGGGAACACGCTGGACTGGCAGGCACTGGTGGCGCAGGTGCTGGTGGGCGCGCAGCGCCGCACGGAAGCCATGGCCTTGGCCGAACAGGCGTACACCCAGGCCCAGGCGCTGGGCGAAACCGGGCGCCTGGCCTTGCGCCGCGCGGCAACCGCCTTGCTGCAGGCGCATCTGCAGGTGCGTGACCAGACGGCCAGCCAGCTGTGGGCCCAGCGCGCCGTAGATGCCAGCCCGGATGACAAGCCGCTTGACAAGGACGGTGCGCTGGCCCTGGCAAACCGTGCCACCACTGAGCTGATGGCCGGCCGCTTCGCCCCAGCGGCGGAACAGTTGAACCAAATGCTGCAGCGGGTGCAGGCGCAAGACGGCGGACAAGTCTTCCGCTACCCGGTGGCGGTGGCGCTGAATCAGCTCGTCTATGCCCAGGCGGTGCAAGGCCGCTGGACCGAGGCGCTGGCCACCGCAGACCAACTGGTCGCGCACCGCCGCCAGTACCTGCCAGCCGATCGCACAGGCCTGGCCGTGGCGCTGGGCAACCGGGCCAGCGCCCTGACCAATCTGTCCCGGTTCGACGAAGCCCTGGCCGCCATGCGGCAGGCCATCGCCGAAAGCGAAGGCGGTGGTTCTTCCGATGCTCAGGCCTCGGGGGCGCTGGCTCAGATGCGCGGCAACCTGTCCAACTTGTTGCTGGCGCGCGGTCAGCCGCAGGACGCACTGGTGCATGCACAGGCTGCCGCCGCGCAAACGCAAGGCGGCGCAAAGCTCAATGCGCTGCACCAGACGGCCAGCGCGCAGATCGCCCTGGGCGACCTGGCCGGCGCCATGACCACCTGGCGTGAGGCCCAGCGCATCGTTGACATCGAACCGCCTCAGGGCGAGGCCTGGTTGCGGCTGCGCGTGCTGCTGGGCCAGGCCCAGGCCCTGCTGACGCTGGGCGACCTGAATGCTGCACGCGTGCTGCTGGAGCGCGCCGAGATCGAGGCAGCGCGTGCGCCGGCCAATCTGGCCGAACGCGGCCAGCGGCTGCTGGTGCTGGCGATGTGGCAGGAACTCGCGGGCCAGACCGAGGCCGCGTTGCGCACGTTGGATGAAGCCGACAGTGCCTACGCTGTGCAGTTCCCGCCGGAACACGCCAACCGCCGCGACCTGCTGGTTCGCGCCTGCGGCCTGGGCCGTGGCTGTGCTGAACTGCCGCGCCGCTTGGGCGCGATCACGCAGCAACCCCGGCTGGCGGCTGCTGCGGCACTGGTGCTGGCCCGCGACCGGCTGGCGGCCGGTGATGCCGAGAGTGCCCAACTGCAGGCCGGGCAGGCCATACAGGCGGCCTGGGCCGCAGCCAGCCCCTTGCTGCAATGGCAGGCCCTGGCGGTCTATGCACGCAGCCAACAGGTGCATAAGCGCAGCGCCGAAGCGATCTTCTTCGGCAAGCTGGCGTTGGTGCAGTTGCAGGTCACTCGCAACCGCCTGGACGGCCTGGGCCCTGACGCCGACAAGCTGTACCTGGCCGACAAGCTGGGCTTGTATCGCGACGTGGCGGGCTGGCTGCTGGATGCAGGGCGCGTGCCCGAAGGACTGGAGGTGCTGCGCCTGCTCAAGCGCAGCGAACAGGACGACTTCAACGAGCACCGAAGCGCGGCTGCGGCCGAGGGCTTGAGTCTCACGCCGCGCGAGCTGGCCTGGCGCCAGCGGCTGGATGCAGCGGCTGGCGCCGGCGAGCTGCGTGCCCAGGAAATCCAGCGCCTGAATCGCCTGTTGGCGGCGCGGCGTATCAGCCGCGAAGAAAGCGCTCGCCTGCAAGCCCTGCTGGCCGAACAGGGGGCCGAGGCGCTGGCTGTCCGTGAGCGACTGCAAAGTGCGCTGGCTCAGGTCCAGACCCAAACACCCGAGCCGGGCCTCAGCAGCACCAGCCGCGCATCGGCTGACACAGCAGATCCGCGCCTGCCCGTGCCGGCCGACGCCCGCACCTTGCACGTCTACCTGCTGACCGGGGCAGACGGGCTGCGGGCGGTGCTGGTGGGCCAGCAGGGTCGACGCGTCGTGCGCGGCCCGGCCACTGCGGCCGAGCTGTCGCGCGGCGTGGCGGGCCTGCTGGACGCCGTGCGCCAGCGCCAGGATGTGCGTGGCCCGGCGCAACGGCTGCATGCACAGATCGGCGCCTTGTTCGTCGAACAGGCCCGTGCCTGGCGCATACGCCGGCTGGTGATCTGGTCGGATGGCGCGCTGCGGTATCTGCCGCTGGGCTTGCTGCACGACGGTCAGAGCTACCTCATCGAACGATTCGCCTTGAGCATGGCCACGCCGGTGGACCGCGCTGCCGCCGCTGCAACCCTTGCGCCAGCTGGCAAGGCAGTGCCACCGCTGGCGGTGCAGGCCTGGGGCGTGACCGAGGCGCTCGCGGGCCTGCCGGCCTTGCCTGGCGTGGGTGATGAGCTGTGCGGCATCGTGGACGGACCCGTGCGCGGCTGGGATGACCGTGCCTGCCGTGGCGTGCTGCGCGGGCAGGGCGACCTCAATGCGCGCTTCACCGAGACCGCGTGGCGCGCCGCTGGCTCGACGCGGTCAGCCGGTGGCGTGGTTCACATCGGCACGCACTTCGTGCTGCGCCCCGGCAATGTCGCGCAGTCCTGGCTGTTGCTGGGTGACGGTTCACGCCTGACCTTGGAAAAGCTGCGGCAGTGGCCGCTGGGTGCGCCGCGCTTGTTGACCCTGTCGGCCTGCGAAACCGCCGTGCCGGGTGGCATGGGTGCCGACGGGCGCGAAGTCGACGGCCTGTCCAGCACGCTGCTGGTCAGTGGCGCCGGCCAGGTGTTGGCCAGCCTGTGGCGGGTCGATGACAGCAGCACGGCCAGCCTGATGCACCGCTTCTACGAGCAGGCGAAGCGTCGGCCGCAGGATCTGAGCGTCGCCTTGCAGGCGACGCAGCTGGAGGCCCTGCGGCGGGGACAGCTCGTCCAGAGCTGGGCCGCCTTCGTGCTGAGCGAGCCGGCCGCGCGCTGACGGAAGAGAAAATTAGTGATTTCGAATCAAGCACTTAGCCCCTGGCGCCTGTCCGTCGCCCCCATGATGGACTGGACCGACCGCCACTGCCGCTATTTCCACCGTCTCATCACGCGCCGCACCCTGCTCTACACCGAGATGGTGACGACCGGCGCGCTGCTGCACGGCGACCAGCCGCGTCATCTGGACTTCAACGCCGAGGAACACCCGGTCGCGCTGCAGTTGGGTGGCAGCGAGCCGGCCGATCTGGCTGCCTGCGCGCAGCTGGCCGAACGCTGGGGCTATGACGAGGTCAACCTGAACTGCGGCTGCCCCAGCGAGCGGGTGCAGAAGGGCGCGTTCGGCGCCTGCCTGATGGCCGAGCCGCAACTGGTGGCCGACTGCGTGAAGGCGATGCGTGACGCGACGGCGCTGCCGGTGACCGTCAAGCACCGCATCGGCATCGACCGCATCGAGAGCTACGACTTCGTGCGCGACTTTGTCGGCACCGTCGCCGCAGCCGGCTGCGAGGTCTTCATCGTCCATGCCCGCAACGCCTGGCTGCAAGGCCTGAGCCCGAAGGAGAACCGCGAGATCCCGCCGCTGCGCTACGAGCTGGTGGCGCAGCTCAAGCGCGAATTCCCGCAGCTGACCATCGCCATCAACGGCGGCCTGAAGACACCTGACGAGATTGCCGCCCAGCTCGCCGTGCTGGACGGCGTGATGGTCGGCCGCGAGGCCTATCACGAGCCCTGGAGCATGGCGCGGTGGGACTCGCGCTTCTTCGGCACGGACGACCCGGCCGTCAGCCGTGAGCAGGTCGAAGACCAGTGGTTGGACTACCTGGAACGCGTGCACGTCGCCGGTCGGTCCTGGGCGCATGCGATGCGCCACGCGCTGGGCCTGTGGAACGGCACACCGGGCGCGCGCCGTTGGCGCCAGGTGTGGAGCGACCACCGGCTGAAGGCGCTGCCGCCGCGCGAGGTCGCTGCGATGGCAACGGCGGCGCGGCTGGGGCAGGGCGGTTGACGACGCGGTTCGCCGTCTTCGCCACCGCGCTGGGGCACTGCGGCATCGCCTGGCGCGGCGATGCCAGCGACGGTGTAATCGGCTCGCAACTGCCGGCAGCCGATGTCGCCACGCTGCGCGAGTTGATGCAGCGCCGTTTCGACGGCGCCAGCGAGGCCGCGCCGCCCGCGCCGGTGCACGAGGCCATCGCCCTCATCCAGCGCCTGCTGGCGGGCGAGACGGCCGACCACCGTGAGCTGCTGGCCGTCAAGCTGGACGATCGCGCCGTCCCGGCGTTCGATCGCGAGGCGTTGTGGCTGACGCGCCAGATCCCCGTCGGCCAGACCCGCACCTATGGCGAGATCGCCAGCGCGCTTGGCCATGCCGGCGCGGCGCGCACCGTCGGCCGCGCCGAAGGCCACAACCCGTTTGCGCCCATCGTGCCCTGCCACCGCGTCATGGGCGCGGGCGGTGCACCGACGGGTTTCTCGGCCCCCGGAGGCGTCGAGACCAAGCGGCAGCTGCTGCTCATCGAGGCCCGCGCGGCGGGCCAGTTGGCGGGCGACCAGCAGGCACTTTTTTAGTCAGTTGGGGACAGAGCTGCTCGCGGCGCTTGATCGGTCTGTCCCGCAAAACCCTTCTAATGACGCATGAGCTTCAACGAACTGGGCCTCACGCCCGCCCTGCTGCGCGCCGTGCGCGAGCAGGGCTACCACGCGCCGACCGCCATCCAGGCGGCGGCACTCCCCCCCGCGCTGGCCGGCCGCGACGTGCTGGCGCTGGCGCAGACCGGCTCCGGCAAGACGGCCGCCTTTGCGCTGCCGTTGCTGCAACGGCTGATCGCGTCACCGCCACGCCCGGGACCTCGCGTGTTGGTGCTGGCGCCCACGCGCGAACTGGCCGCACAGACGGCTGAGCTGCTGCGCGAGCTGGCGGCACTGCTCCTGCACCGGCCCAAGGTCGCGCTGGCCTTTGGCGGCGTGTCCATCAACCCGCAACTGATGGCGCTGCGCGGCGGCTGCGACGTGATGGTGGCCACGCCCGGCCGGCTGCTGGACCTGCTGGAGCACAACGGCCTGCAGCTGGCCGGCGTGCAGTGCCTGGTGCTGGATGAAGCCGACCGCCTGCTGAGCCAGGGCTTCGCGGAGGAGCTGCAGCGCGTGCTGGCGCTGTTGCCGGCGCAGCGCCAGTCGCTGCTGTTCTCCGCCACTTTCCCGCCCGCCGTGCAGGTGCTGGCCGAGCAACTGCTGCGCGACCCCGTTCGCATCACCATCGAAGAGGCACCGCCGCAGATCACGCAGCGCGCCATCCAGCTCGACCGCGCCCAGCGCCTGCCCGCCTTGCGCGAGCTGTTGAAGACCGAGGGCTGGGAGCGGGCGCTGGTCTTCGTCGCCAGCCGCTACACGGCGGATCTCGTGTCCGACAAGCTGTTCGCCCACGGCTTCAAGGCCGGCGTGCTGCATGGCGAGCTGAGCCAGGGCGCCCGGCAGGACGTGCTGGCGGCGCTGAAGGCCGGCAGCGTCAAGGTGCTCGTCGCCACCGACGTGGCCGCGCGCGGCCTGCATGTCGACGCGCTGGATGCCGTCGTCAACTACGAGCTGCCGCGCTCGCCGGCCGACTACACCCACCGCATCGGCCGCACCGGCCGCGCGGGCGCGCAAGGCGTGGCCGTGAGCTTCATCTGCGCGGACAGCGCCGAGAACGCCGAGAGCCATTTCCGCGTCATCGAGAAGCGGCAAGGCCAGCGCGTGCCGCGCGAGCGTTTGGCGGGCTTCGACCCCGAGGCCGTGGCCAGCGAGACGCAGGCCACGGGCGGCATCAAGAGCACGACGCGCAAGAGCAAGAAGGACAAGCTGCGCGAAGCCGCCGCACGCGCCGGAGGAGCCAGCGATGGGCATTGAGATCGAACGCAAGTTCCTCGTCACGGGCGATGGCTGGCGCGCGCAGGCTGCCACGCAGACGCGCTTCAGCCAGGGCTACCTGAGCCGAGACCCGGCCCGCACGGTGCGTGTGCGCATCGCGGGCGAAGCAGCATTCCTGACCATCAAGGGCGCGACCCAAGGTGCGACGCGCGCGGAGTTCGAGTACGACATCCCACTCGCCGATGCTCAAGCGCTGCTGGCCCTGTGCGACGGCCCCGTCGTCGAGAAGATTCGCCACCTGTGCCCGCATGAGGGCGTGACCTGGGAGGTCGACGAGTTCCTGGGCGCCAATGCCGGCCTGGTCGTGGCGGAGATCGAACTCGAATCCGAGAGCCAGCCTTTCGCCCACCCGGCCTGGCTGGGCGACGAGGTCACCGGCGACGGCCGCTACGTCAACGCCAACCTGGCGGTGCGGCCGTTCACGAGCTGGCCGGCCTGACGAACGAGGGGGCGGCGAATCCGCGCACGGGCAGGCCGCGTATGGCCATGAGGCTGCGTGTCACACGCAGGCCATGCCCGCATCGCAAGATGCACGGTTTCGCCCCTCAACGACAACGCCCGTGCCCCTGTGCCCGTCCTCACTGCTGCAACGAATGCGCGCCGGCCTGCTGATGCTGCTGCTCGTCGTGCTGCCGCTGCAGGGCGTGCTGCAACTCGCGGTGAGCCTGCAGGGCCAGCGCCATGTGCACACGGGCGCTGTGCATGACGCATCGCCGTCGCCGCTGCGGGTGCTGCTGGACCGCCTGCACCCCGCGCAGGACCTGCGGCTTCAGGGTCACAGGCCCGCCTGGGTGGTAAGCCACGGCGCCGCTGCCGAGGAGCACGAGCATGGCGGCGTGAGGCACAGCCACACGGCGGCCGACACCGACGTGCTGGCCGTCGGCGACCCGGCCGACGAGGCCGCGCAAGGCGGTGCCACGGCCTTCCTGGCCTGGTTGCCGGCGCCGCTGGCCTTGCCGATGGCGGCAGCAGGCGCTGGCCGCCCGGCCACGGCTGATGCCGACTGGCGCGGCCGCATCATCGCGCCGCCGCTGGCGCCGCCGCGAGGCTGAGGACTGCGGGCGCCCGCCGCCCGCCAGACACCCCTCGATTGACGCCGGTCCGAGACGAGACCGGTGCCTGCCTGCGCACGCCGCGGCGCCCCCCATTGCCGAGAACTCCCATGTCCAAGAACCGCTTGCGGCCCACCGCGCTGGCCGCTGCCTGCCTGCTCGCCGCATCCACCACCGCCGCCGCGCAGACGCAGGCGCCCGTCGTCGTCGCCACCGCCACGCTCGAGAAGGTCGAAGTCAGCGGCCGCCATTACGACAACGCCATCGGCAGCGCCGACGCCGCCTCGCAAGGGACGATCCACGCCGAGCTGCTGAAGAGCCGCCCCGCGCTGCGCCCCGGCGAGGTGCTGGAGTTCGTCCCCGGCCTCATCGTCACGCAGCACTCGGGCGACGGCAAAGCCAACCAGTACTTCCTGCGCGGCTTCAACCTGGACCACGGCACCGACTTCGCCACCAGCGTCAACGGCCTGCCCGTCAACATGCCGTCGCATGGCCACGGCCAGGGCTATTCGGACCTGAACTTCCTGATCCCCGAGCTGGTCGACCGCATCGAGTACCGCAAGGGCCCGTACTTCGCCAGGAACGGCAACTTCGCCGCCGCCGGCTCGGCCGACATCGCCTACCGCAGTACGCTGGACGAAGCTTTCGCCGCGTTGACGCTGGGCCAGCGCCAGTTCCAGCGCTTCGTCGGCGCAGGCTCCACGGCCATCGGCGGCGGGCTGCAATTGCTGGGCGCCGTCGAGGTGCAGCACAACGACGGGCCGTGGACGCTGCCCGAGCGCCTGCGCAAGAGCAACGGCGTGGTGACCCTCTCCGGCGGAAGCAAGGCCGAGGGCTGGAGTGCCAGCCTGATGGGCTACGACGCCAAGTGGCAGTCGACCGACCAGGTGCCCGAGCGGCTCATCAGCGCCGGCACGTACAACGGCCAACCCTTCGGCCGCTTCGACGCCATCGACACCAGCGACGGCGGCGAGACGCGGCGCACCAGCGTCTCCGGCGAGTGGCATCGCAACACGGGTGCAGAGACCACGACCGTCGCGGCCTACGCGATGAACTACCGGCTCAAGCTGTTCTCCAACTTCACCTATGCACTGGAGCGCCCCGATGACGGCGACCAGTTCTCGCAGCAGGACAGCCGCAATGTCTACGGCGCGAGCGCCAGCCACGCCGTCGAGCATCGTCTGGGCGGCCTGCCGGCGCGCAGCGAGATCGGCCTGCAACTGCGCCACGATCGCATCCGCGTGGGCTTGTACGACACGGTGGAGCGCCGCGTCATCGGCACCACGCGCGACGACGAGGTGCGCGAAACCCAGCTGGGCGTCCACGGCCAGACCTCGATCGAGCTGACGCCCTGGCTGCGCGGCGTCGTCGGCCTGCGGGCCGACCAGGCGCGCTTCAAGGTCAACAGCCTGAGCAACAGCGCCAATTCCGGCAGCGCGTCGGCGAATCTGTTCTCGCCCAAGCTGTCGCTGATTGCCGGGCCTTGGGCCAACACCGAGTTCTTCTTCAACGCCGGCCGGGGCTTTCACAGCAATGACGCGCGCGGCACGACGGCCGCCGTCGACCCCCGGACCGGCGACGCCGTCGACAAGGTGCCAGGTCTTGTCTCGGCGCGCGGCATGGAGCTGGGTGCGCGCACGGAGTGGGTGCCCGGCCTGCAAAGCTCGGTCGCGCTGTGGCAGCTCGATTTCGATTCCGAGCTGGTCTACGTCGGCGATGCCGGCGCCACCGAGGCCAACCGCCCGAGCAAGCGCCATGGCGTGGAGTGGAACAACCGCTATGTGCCCACGCCCTGGCTGCTCATCGATGCCGACCTGGCCTGGACACACGCCCGCTTCGCCAACTTCGACGCCGCCGGCAACCGCATCCCCAACGCCGTCGACAAGGTGGCGTCCATGGCCGTCACCGTGCGCGAGCTGGGCCCCTGGTCGGCCAGCCTGCAGTGGCGCTACCTCGGCTCGGGCGCGCTGATCGAGGACAACAGCGTGCGTTCGCGCTCCTCGCTGACGACCAACCTGCGCGTCAGCCGCAAGCTCTGGGACAAGGCCGAGCTGACGATGGACGTGTTCAACCTGACCAACCGCAAGCTCAACGACATCGAGTACTTCTACGAGTCGCAGTTGCCGGGCGAGGCGGCACTGGTGGCCGACCGGCACGTCCACCCCGCCGAGCCGCGCACGGTGCGCGTGACCTTGAAGATGGGCTTCTGAGCAGGCCCTCGCGATGCGCGCGCTGCTGCTCTGGCTGCTGATGCTGGCCCAGCCAATCTACGGCGCGTCCAGTGCCAACCTGCGGCTGCTCGGGCCGGCGCACTGGCACGCGGCGCCGGCCGTGGTCGCGCATCAGGACGACTGGCTGCAGCCCGCCGTGCGCCTGGTGCAGCGCGTGGCCAAGCGCGTGCAGGCCTTGCGAGCCCAGACGCATGCCCGCGCCCATGCGCTGGGCGCGCGGCATGAACACCATGGCCTGCTACGCCATTGGCATGAGCCAGCGGACGAGGGCGTGCGCACCGTCGCTGCGGCCGACCCGGCCGTGGCCGACCTGGTCGCGGGCGCGGCTGCCGGCAGTGCCGCGCTGGTGCTGGGCGCGCCTGTCCGGCCGTTGCTCGTCGCCGCCCATACTGCCAACGGCCGCTGGCACATGCCGCCTGCGCCCGCCTGGGTGGACGCGCTGCACCGCCCCACGCCACCGCCGCCCCGAAGCTGATCCCCGCCGACGCCGACCCGGCTGCACGCCGGATTGCCTTGCGCCCGCCCGGACGACGCCGTCGCCGCGCGGGCCTTTGGGGGATTCACATGACTTTCATCAACGACACCGTCGACCCGGTCGAGGCCGGGCGTCGCCTGGGCCACGACCTCCATCGCCTCAGCCGCATCGCGCTGCAGCCCGACTGGCCGCTGGCCGTGTGCGAGGGTTTCGAGGCCGCAAGACCTGGCACCCGGCCGCACCAGGACGACCGCTTCGTGCGCAAGTGGCTGCAACTGCGCCTGGGCGCGCTGGCACGCGGCCGCGCCGTGGCGGCCGACGTCACCGTCGACCTGCTGCGCCGGCTGGACGTGAGCCACTGCCCGGTCACGCGCGAGCCGTTGACGCATGCCACCCGCCTGGGCAGCGATGCCTCGGTGGACCGGCTCAACAACGATGGCGCCTACGCGGCGGCCAATCTCGCGATGCTGTCGGCGCGCGTCAACCGCATCAAGGGCGGGCGCGGCTTCGACGAGGTCTGGGCGCTGTCGCGGCGCGGCGAGCCCACGGCCAGCCTCACGCCCGTCGAATGGCTGCGCCTGGCCGTGCTGATGCTGGGCCCGGCGCATGCAGACAGGCCGCTGGACGTGCCCGCCCTGCCGCTGTGCGCGCCGCTGCCGCCCACGTCGGCGCGCACGGCGCTGCAACAGGTGCAGCGGCTGCTGACGCTGAACGCCAGCCAGGCGGCCTCACGCAACCGGCTGCTGCGCGGCCTGCTGCCGGCCTGCGGCAGCGCCTCGGCCGAGGCCCGGCTGCGGCTGCTGGCCGATGCGGTGCATGTCGGCCTGAAGCGGCTGGCACCCGGCGATGAATGCTGGGACGTCTGGCTGCAGCCCGGCCTGATGGAGGCCTTGGCGGCCTGGCGCGAGGCGCTGAGCGACCGTGCCTGGGCGCACACGTCGTGGGCGGCCGGCCAGCTGGCCGGTGGACGCCCCGTCGACCGGCGCGAGCTGGCGCCGTGGCGGCTGGCGACGCGGGGCTATCTGCCGCCGGCCGCCGGTTGGGCGATCGCCAGGGGGGCGACTCGCTGAGGGTGCGTGCACCTTGGTGGGCAATGCACCGGCGTCATGCGCCTTCTGAAAGCGTGAATGCTGGATCGGTATTCAGGCTGGCCCGTTTCTCGCATCTACTCGCGATGGTTTCTTTACCACCAGAGGAGAACTTCGCATGCAATCCATGACCCTCGGCCTGCGCGCCGCCTGCGCCGCACTGCTGGCAGCCAGCGCCTTCGCCGGCCTGCCGGCGCTGGCCCAGACCGCCAAACCCACCGTGGTGATCCTCGCCACCGGCGGCACCATCGCCGGTGCTGGCGCCTCGGCGCTGAACAGCGCCACCTACCAGGCGGCCAAGGTGCCGGTGGACAAGCTGATCGCCGGTGTGCCCGAACTGGCCAGCGTGGCCAACGTGCGCGGCGAGCAAGCCTTCCAGATCGCCTCCGAGAGCTTCACCAACGACAAGCTGGTGACCCTGGGCAAGCGCGTGTCCGCGCTGCTGAAGGACCCGGAAGTGGGCGGCGTCGTCGTCACCCACGGCACCGACACGCTGGAAGAGACCGCCTTCTTCCTGAACCTGGTGGTCAAGAGCGACAAGCCCATCGTGGTGGTCGGCTCGATGCGGCCGGGCAGCGCGATGTCGGCCGACGGCATGCTGAACCTGTACAACGCGGTGGTGGTGGCGGCTTCGCCCAGCGCCAAGGGCAAGGGCGTGCTGATCACCATGGCCGACGACATCCTCGCCGGCCGGGACGCAGCCAAGCGCGTGAACATCAAGACCAGCGCCTTCGGCAGCCAATGGGGAGCGCTGGGCATGGTGGTCGAGGGCAAGACCTTCTGGTTCCGCAGCCTGGCCAAGCGCCACACCGTGAACTCCGAGTTCAACATCGACACCATCGACGCGCTGCCGGAGGTGTCCATCGTCTACGGCTCGGGCAGCATGAACATGGCGCTGTACGACGCGGCGGCCTCGCCGGGCGTCAAGGCCATCATCAACGCCGGCACGGGCAATGGCTCGGTGCCCAACTACGCGGTGGACAAGCTCAAGTCCATCCGCGACAAAGGCGTGCTGGTCATCCGCTCCAGCCGCGTGGCCGACGGCATCGTGCTGCGCAACGCCGAACAGCCCGACGACAAGTACGACTGGGTGGTGGCCCACGACCTGAACCCCCAGAAGGCCAAGATCCTGGCCGCCGTGGCGCTGACCAAGCCGCAGACCACCGCTGAGCTGCAGCGGATCTTCTGGGAATATTGATCAGCGACGACGCCGAACAAGCCCCTCGCGCCCAGCGCATCCCTGCGTTGGGCGTGCTGGGCTGTCACCAGGGCGGCGACTCGCTGAGCGCTTCCTCGGGCACGTTGGCGGGCAGGGCGGCCGGCGCCGGTGCACCGCCTGCGGCGGCAAAGTCATGCTCGCCGCCCAGCCCTTCGATCAGCGCCGGGATCAAGCCGCCCAGCTCGCCAGTGGCCAGGGCCAGGTCGGCGTCGAACGCCTCGTCGCCGCTGGCCTCGGGCTTGCCCTCGAAGGCCAGGTCCAGGAAGCTGATCTTCTTGATCGCAAACCCCTCGGTCAGCGTGAAGGCCACGCGGTCCTTCCAGCTCAGCGCCAGGCGAGTGGGCATCTTGCCGCTGGTCAGATGGGCGCGCACCTCGTCGATGTCCAGCGGGTGGCGGGCGTAGCGCACGACGGGCTTCTCGTCGTCGCTGCCCTTCAGCTCGCACTCACGCTCGATCTGGAAGCCCTCGGGCGTCACGCCGTCCATGAGCCAGGCGGCCATGCAAGCGGCGGGGCTCTCGGCAGTCTGCACCAGCTGCAGGCTCAGGCCCGGGCTGGCCTGGATCAGCAGCGTGATGACTTCATCGGCGCGGCTGGTGGAGCCGGCGTCGACGAACAGCAATTGCTGGGCGGGCGCGATCCACACCTGCGTGGCCGAGGTCTTGGTGAAGGCGCGCGGCAGCAGCTCGTGCTGGGCCTGCTCCTTCAGGTCCTTCTTGGCCTTCTTGCCGGGCTTGCGGCCGGTGGTCTCTTCGATGCGCTCGGCCAGCTCGTCCACGCGCTCCTGCACGACGGAGGAGGGCAGCAGGCGCACCTCGCGCTTGAGCTTGATGAGCCAGTGGCCGTCGACCACTTCGACCAGTGGCGCGTGCTCGATGCCGCGTGGCGGCGCCCAGCCGACGGCCAGGGGCTGCGTGGGCGCGCAGGGCAGGAAGGTTTCCTTGGCAAGCTGCTCGGCGAGCAACTGGGCATCGGCCGTCCAGCCTTCGCCGATGCGGTAGGTGATCAGGTTCTTGAACATGGTCTCTGGAGAAACAGGAAGCCCGCCAGCGGCGGGCTTCGGAAATGGGTGGCGATTGTCTCAGGCCTCGTCGGCCACCTGCCGCAGCAGCTTCTCGAACACCTCCACCGACTGCCCGCCCTGGATCAGGTGGCGCTGGTCGACGATGATGGCCGGCACGGCGTGGATACCCTGGGCATGAACCCCGGCTTCGGCCTCCGCGACCTCGGCGGCATAGCGGTCGCCGGCCAGCAGCTCGCGCGCTTCGGTCTCGGGCAGGCCGGCGGCGGTGGCCAGTTCCAGCAGCACGGCGGGGTCGGACACGTTGCGGCCGTCGGTGAAATAGGCCTTCAGCAGCGCCACCTTGAGCGTGCGTTGCACCGCGCCGCCGAAGACTTCGTCGGCCCAGTGCAGCAGGCGGTGGCCGTCGCGCGTGTTGACGATGCGGCTGCGCGCCTCCATGCTGAAGGTGAAGCCCAGCTCGGCGCCGCGCTCGCGGATGGCCTGGCGCGCGCCGGCCAGCGAAGCCGGGCTGGCGCCGTATTTCTCGGCCAGATGTTCCTCGATGTCCTGCCCCTCGGGTCTCATGCCGGGGTTGAGCTCGAAGGGGTGGAAGTGCAGGTCCAGCACCAGCCCCGGGATGCGCGCCGCAGCGGCTTCGAGGGAATACAGGCCGATGGCGCACCAGGGGCAGACGATGTCGGAGATGAAGTCGATTCGCATGGCCGGCATTTTCGTGGGCCGGCGACGACCCTGCGGCTGAAGGGCTTGAAACAAGCGTGCCGGGATGCCCTTCGATTTGGGCCCCGGCGCGACGGGAGATCGGCTTTTGCGCTAGCGTTGCCGGCATGACCGACCCGACACCCGACTACACCCCGCCCCAGGTCTGGACCTGGAACAAGGCCAGCGGCGGCCAGTTCGCCAGCATCAACCGGCCCATCGCCGGGCCGACGCACGACAAGGCGCTGCCCGTTGGCCGCCACCCGCTGCAGCTCTACTCGCTGGGCACGCCCAACGGCATCAAGGTCACCGTCATGCTGGAGGAACTGCTGGCCCTCGGCCATGCGGGCGCCGAGTACGACGCCTGGCTGATCCGCATCAATGAGGGCGATCAATTCGGCAGCGGCTTCGTCGCGGCCAACCCCAACTCCAAGATCCCGGCGCTGGTGGACCGCAGCGGTGCTGAACCCGTGCGGGTGTTCGAGTCCGGTGCCATCCTCATCTACCTGGCCGAGAAGTTCGGCGGCGCCTTTCTGCCGGCCGGCGGCACCGAGCGCGCGGAAGTCCTGAGCTGGCTGTTCTGGCAGATGGGCAGCGCGCCCTTCCTGGGCGGCGGCTTCGGCCACTTCTATGCCTATGCGCCCACCAAGCAGGAGTACCCCATCGACCGCTACGCGATGGAGGTCAAGCGCCAGATGGACGTGCTGGACCGGCTGCTGGCCGAGCGCCGTTTCGTGGCGGGCGAGCAGTACACGGTGGCCGACATGGCCATCTGGCCCTGGTATGGCGCGCTGGCCAAGGGCCAGCTCTACGGCGCGGGCGAGTTCCTGTCGGTGCACGAGTACCGCCACGTCATCCGCTGGGCCGACGAGATCGCCCAGCGGCCGGCCGTGCAGCGCGGCCGCAAGGTCAATCGCACCTGGGGCGAGCCCAGCAGCCAACTGCATGAGCGACATGAGGCGAGCGACTTTGATCTGAGGACGCAGGACAAGCTGATGACCGCGCCATGACTGTGCAAGCAGCGCAGGCCGGTCTGGCCCTGTGGCATGCTTGTCGGCAGAAGCGAGACGAGGTGTGCGATGACGAAGCCGATAGACGTTCTTGAAGCCGAAGCGTTGAGCCTTTCGCCGGCAGAGCGCTCTCGGCTGGTTGATCGGTTGCTGGCCAGCCTTGGGCATGACCCGGCCTGGGAGCAAGCCTGGTCCGAGGAGGCAGACCGCCGTGAAGCGCGGATCGCCGACGGTCAGGCGCAGTGGGTTGATGGGGCGGAGGCTGTCGCACGCGTGCGAGCCGCGCTGAAGTGAGCTATGTCCTCTCGCCGGAAGCTGAAGGCGAGTTATCTGACGCGGCTTCCTTCTGCCGAACGCATTTCGGCCCCGTCGCCGCCGAAAGCTTCCTTGCCACGTTTGAATCCAAGGTGCGCCTGATCGCCGACTTCCCAGGCGTAGGGACGGCGACTTCAAAAGGCCGCCGCCTCTATCCCATCGGGCGATATCCATTCTCCATCCTGTACAGAACCGAAGCCGGCGTTGTTCGCATCAGCGCCATCGCGCACCACGGCCGCAGGCCTGCGTACTGGCAAGGCCGGCCATAGCGACTTCGGTGCTGCAACTCTGCAACACTATGATCACCCTCTACGACTGCGCCACCGCCCCCAGCCCGCGCCGCGCCCGCATCCTGCTGGCCGAGAAGGGCGTGGCTCACGAGACCGTGCAGGTGGACCTGCGCAGCGGTGAGCAGCTCGGCGAAGCGTATCGGCGCATCAACCCGCAATGCACGGTGCCAGCGCTGGTCACCGATGAGGGCGCCGTGCTGACCGACAACTGGGCCATCGCCGCCTATGTCGAAGCGCGCTACCCCGAACCGCCCTTGCTGGGACGCACGCCGCTGGACAAGGCCGAGATCGCGGGCTGGCAATGGCGCGTCGAGTTCGAGGGGCTGATGGCCGTCGCCGAGGCCTTGCGCAACAGCAGCCCGGGCATGGTCAACCGGGCGCTGCCGGGGCCGGTGGACCATGCGCAGATCCCGGCGCTGGCCGAGCGCGGCGTCGCGCGGGCGCGGCAGTTCTTCGCGGCGCTGGACGCGCATCTGGCGGGGCGCGACTTCATTGCGGCGGGCCAGTTCAGCATTGCCGACATCACGGCCGTCGTTGTCGTGGACTTTGCGCGGGCCATCCGCCTCAAGCCCGTCGACGAGCACGCCGAGCTGCGCCGCTGGCGCGGGGCGATGCAGGCGCGCGGGACGATGGCATGAACGCCGGACAACCGCTGTCGCTGACGACCCACGACGACCCGCCGCCCGAACCTTGCCGGGTCGTCGACGCCGGTCTCGGCGAGGCCAACGACAAGGCCGCGCCGCTCGACGAAGTCCTGCCGCTGGCCACGTTCGCCCACCTGCCTTCGGGTGAGGTGGTCGGCGGCGCCATCGGCCGCACCTGGGGGGCTTGCTGCGAGCTGCAGCAGCTCTGGGTGCATGACGGGTATCGGCGGCGCGGCCTGGGCCGGCAGTTGCTGCAGGCCTTCGAGGCGCGCGCCGAGGCGCGTGGCTGCCAGACCATCTATCTCGAAACCTTCAGCTTCCAGGCACCTGCCTTCTACCGGGCGCTGGGCTATGACGTGGCGCTGGAACTGGCGGGGTTTGCGCCCGGCATCGTCAAGTACACGATGGTGCGCCGCGCTCTCAGCGTCTCGCCGCCTTCTCCAGCCTGACGACCGCGTCCAGCAGATACGGCCGGTCGCGCTCGAAGAAGCTCGGGTCGATGTTGGTGTTGGGCAGGTGCAGGAAGCGGACCTTCTTGTTCTTCAGCAGCTTCAGGCTGTCGCCGAAGTAGCGCTGGAAGAGCCGGTCGAGCTGGCCGTTGGCATAAGCCTTCTTCAACCCGTAGGCCAGCCGCTCGGCCAGGCGGGGCTGGTCCTTGGCAACGAAGAAGTACATGGGCATGTAGGTGAAGACGGCAAAGTCGTCGACGACGGTCAAGCCTGGGTGGGCCTCGCTTTGCGCGCGCAACTCCGGCTCGACCTCGTAGACGCTGCGCATCAGCAGCTGGAAGCGGCCCGAGTGCAGCATCGGGATCAGTGTCGGGTGGGCGCCGCCGTAGACGACCTTGAAGCGGTGGTCCCCCAGGATCTTGGCGGTGGACCAGCCGGGGCCTTGGCCGATGCTCAGCGCGCGCAGGTCGTTGACCGTGCGGATGGACGCATACAGCGGCTGCTCGCTTTGGCGCCCGAGGAAGAAGCGGAAGCTGGCCAGGCCGCGCATGATGGGCACGCGCACGGGCAGCGCGCCGTCCAGCCACTCCTGCGTCGGCATGGCCGTGGCGACCGACAGGCCACCGCCCTTGGCCAGCTCCAGCAGCTGGCGGCGGATGACGGTTTCCTCGCGCTGCTGGACGACGCTGTAGGGGCCGTATTTGTCGCGGGACAGCGCCAGCGCCAGCTCCAGCAGCCGGTCCGCGTAGATGCGGTGCGGCGACTCGCGCTCCATATGGGGGATGGTGACGACCTGCGGTTGTGGCGGCGCCGCTGCGGCTGGCAGCAGGGCCAGCAGCATCAGCAGCGCCAACAACCGTCTCATGGGCTCACAGCTTCCGGTCGCTGGGCCGCGCCAGATAGAACCATTCCGTCCCTGGCAGCGACTTCACGTTCGGGAACACGATGCGCCCCTCGCTGGGCGCCAGCACGGCCTCGCCGCTGGCGCGGGTGCCGATCTGCTGGCCGTGGGCAATGGCGTCGAAGCTGGCCCATTCGCGCGCGAAGCTGTCGCCCATGTCCTCGCGGTCGATGACGTCGTAGAGCTGCAGCAGCTCCGGCGGTTGCGCGGGCCGGTGCGGCTCGACGGCGCGCTCGTCCAGCATGCCCAGGAACACAAGCGCGCGCAGGATGGCCAGGCGCGCGACCTCGGGGCCGTTGGCGTCCAGGTGTTGGCCGCATTCCAGCGTGATGGCCCAGCCGCCGGTGGAGCGCATGTATTCGGTGGTGCCGACGCCGTAGTGCGGGTCGGAGATCAGCGACGCGCGCCGCGAGCCGTCGTGGCTGCGTTGCTGGCGGCGCTGCAGGCCCAGCGCGTAGGTGGACAGCCAGCCTTCGACGATGCGCGTCACGCCCAGCGCCGCTGCCAGGCCCGACTCGGTCGCCTCCTGCGCGAAGGGCTCCAGCTCGCCGCTGTTGTTGCGCGGGCCGATCATCGCGAAGGCGGGGCCCTGGCCCTGAAAGCTGTGCAGGTCCAGGATGCCGTCGTGCTGCGCGATCAACGGGCACAGCACGCGCGCGATGCGGTCCTCGAAGTCCTGCGCGATGACCGGGGGGCGCAGGTTGCGGTTGAGGTTGCGGTCGCCCTCGCGGCGGTTCAGCCGGTGGGCCAGGGGGTTGACGATGGGTACGAAGGTCAGCGTGCCGCGCTTGAGCGTCAGCTCGCCGGCGTCGAGCTGGCGGGCGATCTCCGTCATCGCCTTCGTGCCGTGGATCTCGTTGCCGTGGACGGCACCCGTGATGAGCACGCGTGGGCCGGGCTGCAGGCCGGCGAACTGGTGGATGCGGATATGCGTGGGCTGGGTCATGGCTGGAGCAGGGCGGAGGACGACAAGGTCCGGTCAGCAGGAAAGACGCGGCGCGGCAGCTCGGCCACGGGCTGGCCGGCGCGGTAGGCGACGAGGCGGTAGAGGGTGGCGAAGGCGAAGTCCGGCGGCGCCTCGCCGGCGCCCAGCACCAGCTCGCCGCCGCGGCGCACGGCGTCGGCCAGGAAGGCGGGCAGGCGCAGGTGATACGGGTTGCGGGCGATCTCGCCCGCGTGGCGCTCTAGCGCGGCGATCAGGCGCGCCGTGTCGGCGATATTGGTTTCGACCAGCGTGTTGGGCGCGGCTTGGGTGGACCAGAACTCGGTGAAGGCCAGCACCGTGTCCAGCCGCGCTTGCGCCACCGCTTCGACGACGAGGCGGTAGACGCCACGGTGGCTGGGGTTGTCGTCCAGCGCGTGCGGGGCGAGGACCAGGGCAGGGCGGTGCTCGGCGAGGATGGCGGCGAGCGCGTCGACCTGCGCGGGCTGGATCGCGTCGGCACGCACGTCGGACAGGCCCTCGGCGCCAACGCGGATGCAGCCGAAGCCCAGCACCGCACAGGCGTCCTGCAGCTCGGCCCAGCGTGGCTCGCGGCGTTCGGGGTTGCTGCCCAGCGTGACGGCGACATTGCTGACGCGCCAGCCGGCCTCCTGCTGCAGCCGCAGCGGCATCGCGCCGACGATGCATTCGTCGTCGGGATGGGGGGCGAAGATCAGGCAGTGGCCCGGTGCGACCTCGGGCGCGGGCGGCGCCTGGCGGTCGGGTGGAGCGCCCAGCAGGGCGGCGAAACGGGTCAGGTGCTCGCGCCAGCGCGCGAGGTCGGCTTCCAGGGGCATGCCGTGATGCTAACGAACCCGCGCAGGCCAGGTCGCCAGCACCACACCGAGCAACGCCAGGCCGTAGGCCAGGGCTTGCTGGGCCGACAGCGCCTCGCCCAGCGCCAGGCCCACCAGCGCCGTGCTGATGGGCAGGAAGACCATGAACACGCCCGCCTTCGCCGCCGGCAGCCCTTGCAGGCCTGCCATCCATAGCCAGACCGTGATGACGCTGGCCGTGGCGGAGTAGTAGGCCAGCAGCCCCCAGTCCATGGCGCGCGGCGCACTGAAGTCGAAGCTCAGGCCCTGCCAGATGGCCAGCGGCGTCACCAGCGCCAGGCCCCACAGGTTGATGAGCGCGCTGATGCGCTTCGGGCCCAGCCCGGCCGTAAGCTGCTTGCCGATGACGACGTAGCAGGCCTCGCAGAACACGGCGGCGATCAGCAGCAGGGCGCCGACCATCGTGGTCTCCGCGCCGCCTTGCTTGCCGGTGGCCACGAGCGCGATGCCGCCCACCGCGCAGGCGATGCCGGCCAGCGTGCGGCCGTTCAGCCGCTCACGCAGCACCGCCCAGCTCAGCAGCGCCACCGCCGCCGGGATGCCGGCCAGGATGACGCCGGCCACGACGGCCGAACTCTGCCGCAGGCCGTACAGCATGCAGATGGAGAACAGGAAGTTGCCGAGGAAGGATTCGAGGAACAGCAGCCGGCGGGAGCGCGCGTCCAGCGGCGGCTCATTGGCCGGCTTCTTCAGCCATGGCAGCATCAACACGGCCGCGAAACCGAAGCGCAGGCCGGCCAGCAGGAAGACGGGGAAGGCCGCGACCAGCAGCTTGGACAGGCCGACATAGCTGCCCACCAGGCTGGTGCTGGCGGCCAGCAGCGCGTAGGCGCGCCAGGGAACCGCGAGCATCAGGCCGTAGGGCGGGTCGCGACCCGCCGTTTGGTTGCGCCTTCCAACATCGCGCAAAAGGTTGCCGCCAGCAAACGGCGGGTCATGACCCGCCCTACGAGGCTGGCCTTCATCTCAATCGATGCTCAGAGCAATGAACTGCGTGAACTGCGCTGCGTTGAAGTTGTTGTCCGAAACAAGGATCAACGTCCGCTTGCCGTCCACCATGGGGCCGAACGTGATGCCTTCGATGTTGTCCAGCGCCAGCGCGCTGCCGTCGTCGTTGGTCAGCGTGGACAGGTCCAGCAGCAGGCTGCGCTTGACCGGCACCACGTCACGGCCCTTGATGCTGGGCCAGCCGGACACGTCGGTCGCGCCGCGCGTGTCGATGCGGAACAGCTTGATGGTGGTGCTGGTGGGCTTGCCCGTCAGCGCCGCGCGGCCGGGTGTGGCGGCGCCTACGGCGTAGGCGCGCTCGATGACGATGAACTCGGTGGCCGACAGCGCGAGCATGTCGGGCACGCCGTTGGTGGCGAAGTCGCCTTCGCGGGCCGGCGGGAAGGGCAGGGGCGCGACGTCGTAGACGTACTCGGCGCCGGCCTTGCCGGTGTCGAGGTCGAAGGACAGCATGCGCGCCCTGCTGCCCTGGCCTTGCGCCGCGGGCAGGCTGTCCTGCGCCAGGCCGTTCTCCACCATGGTCCACAGCGTGCGGCCGTCGGGCGTGAGGGCGACGCTCTCGAAGGCGAGGTTGTTGTGCGGTCCGGTGTCGCCCGCCGCCAGGCCGCCGGCGCTGCCGGTGGGTCGGTAGTGGGCGGGCAGCGTGAAGTCGCCGGCCGGCGTGCCGTCGGGGTGCATGCGGTGCAGCGTCGGCGGCTCGGTGATGGCGGAGCTGCGCTGACCCTCGTCGGCCCAGTAGATGAGCTGGCGTTGCGCGTCCAGGCGCAGGCTCTCGGGGTCGATGCGGTTGCGGCCGAAGGGCTGGCCGTTCTTGTCCCGCAGCGTCGTCATGTCCACCCAGGTCACGCCGGCGTGGCCGGGGTCGGCGCTGCGGCGGAACTGGCTCAGGTCCAGCGCCAGCTCGTAGAAGCGCGCCGGCCCGCGGTCGCTGCGGTCATCGCAGATGGCCAGGTAGCGGCCGGTGGCGGGCACATAGTCGATGCTGGACAGGCCACCGGCCGGCAGGCTGCGGAAGGTCGCGCTGGTCGGCACGATCTGCTGGCCGAGGTAGCTGAGGTGCTGCGCGTGTGCAGACCCTGCCAGGAGCAGGGCGAGTAGCCATTTCATGGGGAAAGTTCTTATGCGGCACGGCGAAGGGCCGCCCTGAGGGTGTCGATGATGCGTTCGATGTGACCGCTCTCGATGATGAGAGGCGGCGACAGCGCGATGGTGTCGCCCGTCGTGCGGATCAAGAGCCCCTTGTCCCAGCAGTCCAGGAAGATGTTGAAGGCGCGCTTGGCCGGCTCGCCGGGCAGGGGCTTGAGTTCGATGCCGCCGACCAGGCCGATGTTGCGCACGTCAATGACGTTGGGCTCGTCGCGCAACGAGTGCAGCGCGGCAGCGAACTCGGCCTGCATTGTCGCCGCGCGGGTCAGCAGGCCGTCGTCGGCGTAGGTGTCCAGCGTCGCGATGCCGGCCGCGCAGGCCAGCGGGTGGGCGGAGTAGGTGTAGCCGTGGAAGAACTCGATCAGGTGCTCGGGCCCGGTCATGAAGGCGTCGTGGATCTTCTGCTGCGCGAACACCGCGCCCATGGGCACGCAGCCGTTGGTGATGCCCTTGGCCACCGTCATCAGGTCCGGCGTGACGCCGAAGGTCTGGGCGCCGAACGGGTTGCCGGTGCGGCCGAAGCCGGTGATGACCTCGTCGAAGATCAGCAGGATGCCGTGCCTGTCGCAGATCTCGCGCAGGCGCTGCAGGTAGCCGGCCGGCGGGATCAGCACGCCGGTGGAGCCCGCGACGGGCTCGACGATGACGGCGGCGATGGTGGACGCATCGTGCAGCGCGATCAGGCGCTCCAGGTCGTCGGCGAATTCCGCGCCGTGCTCGGGGACGCCGACCGAGAAGGCGTTGCGCGCCGGGTCGTGTGTGTGGCGGATGTGGTCGACGCCCGCCAGCAGGGTGCCGAACATCTTGCGGTTGGCCACCATGCCGCCGACCGAGATGCCGCCGAAGTTGACGCCGTGATAGCCGCGCTCGCGGCCGATGAGCCGGGTGCGGGCGCCTTCGCCACGCACGCGGTGGTAGGCGAGGGCCATCTTCAGCGCGGTGTCGACCGCCTCGGAACCCGAGTTGGTGAAGAACACGCGGTTCATGCCCGTGGGCGCGATCTGCGCCAGTCGCTCGGCCAGCTCGAAGGCCTTGGGATGGGCCATCTGGAAGGGCGGCGCAAAGTCCAGCTCGGCGGCCTGTTCCTGAATGGCCTTGACGATCCTGGGCCTGTTGTGACCGGCGTTGACGCACCACAGGCCCGCGATGCCGTCGAGCACCTCGCGGCCCTTGTCGTCCCGGAAGAACATGCCGTCGGCGCTGGTCAGCAGACGCGGCGCCTGCTTGAACTGCCGGTTGGCAGTGAAGGGCATCCAGTAGGCATCAAGCTTGGGAAGGTCGGCGCTCATGGGGGGCTCCTCGCGGGGAGCGCCAGTCTAAAGTGAATCTGACAGGGTCGTCAGAATCGATCAGCCCGCCTGTTGCAGCGCCGCCAGTTCCGCCTCGTCGAAGCCGGCCGCGCGGCGGGCTTCGAGGTTGAAGGGCGCACGCAGCTTGGGTGCCTGGTAGCGCGTTGCCAGCTCTGCGTAGGTGGCAATGGGCTCCAGCCCGCGCAGCTCGCAAAGGAAGCGGTACCAGCGGTTGCCAGCCAGCACATGGCCGATCTCGTCGTGCAGGATGACGTCGAGGATCTCGCCGGCGCGTTTGTCACCCGCGCCGACGAGCTTGGCGCGCACGGCCGGCGATGCGTCCAGCCCACGCGCCTCCAGCGTGCGCGGCACCAGCGCAATGCGGGCCAGCAGGTCGTGCTTGGTGCGCTCGGCCATCTCCCACAGCGCGTTGTGGGCGTCGAAGTCGCCGTAGTCGAAGCCCAGGCCCAGCAGGTGCTCGCGCAGCAGCGTGAAGTGCTTGGCCTCTTCCTGTGCGATGCGCAGCCAGTCGCGGTAGAAGGCCGCGGGCATGCCGGGGAAGCGCCAGCAGATGTCCAGCGCGAGGTCGATGGCATTCAACTCGATGTGGGCAATGGCATGCACCAGCGCAGCGACGCCGGCGGGCGTGCGCATCGATGGGGGCTTCAGCTTGATGTGCTCGACGAGGCGAGGGCGCTCGGGGCGGCCGGGGATACCACCGGGGTCGGCGATGGCGGCATGGACGTCGACCGGCAGGCTCGCGTCGAGTGCCAGCGTGGCGGCGGCCTTGGCGGGCGCATCGGCAATCAGAAGAGGGGCTAGCGTGGCCAGGCGGAGGTCGGACATCGGGCAGGATTTTAGAATCCCATCCTTTTGCGAAAGACCGCGATGGCCGTCTACCAGCTCGACGAGCACATCCCCGACGTGGCGGACACGGCCTTTGTGGCCGACAGCGCCGAAGTCATTGGCCGCGTGACGCTCGGCGAGAACGTCAGCGTGTGGTTCAACGCCGTGCTGCGCGGTGACAGCGACACGCTGACGATCGGCGCTGGCAGCAACATCCAGGACGGCTCGGTGCTGCATGCGGACCATGGCTTTCCGCTCGTCATCGGTGAGAACGTGACCGTGGGGCACAAGGTGATGCTGCATGGCTGCACGGTCGGTGACGAAAGCCTCATCGGCATCGGCGCGGTGGTCTTGAATGGCGCCCGCATCGGCCGCAACTGCGTCGTCGGTGCCGGGGCGCTGGTGACCGAGGGCAAGGAATTCCCCGACGGCAGCCTCATCGTCGGCGCGCCGGCCAAGGTCGTGCGCGCGCTGACCGAGGCGCAGATCGCCGGCCTCAAGGCCAGCGCCGCCCATTACGTGAACAACGGCCGCCGCTATGCGGCCGGACTGAAAAGAATCCGATGAGTGAACTCCACAAATTCCTGTTCGACGGCCTGCCGGTGCGCGGCATGCTGGTGCGGCTGACCGACGCCTGGCGTGAGGTGCTGAGCCGCCGCGAGCCCGGCCAGGAGTACCCGCCCGAGCTGCGCGACATGCTGGGCCAGATGAGCGCGGCGGCCGTGCTGATGCAGGCCAACATCAAGTTCAATGGCGCGCTGGTGCTGCAGGTGTTTGGCGACGGCCCGGTCAAGCTGGCCGTGGCCGAGGCGCAGCCCGACCTGACGTTCCGCGCCACGGCCAAGTGCGTCGGCACGGTGGAGCCGGGCGCGACGCTGGAGGCCATGGTCAACGTGCATGGCAACGGCCGCTGCGCGATCACGCTGGACCCCAAGGACAAGTTCCCCGGCCAGCAGCCCTACCAGGGCGTGGTGCCGCTGCACGGTGACCAACGCGAGCCGCTGCAGAAGATGAGCGAGGTGCTGGAGCACTACATGCTGCAGTCCGAGCAACTGGACACCAAGCTCGTGCTGGCCGCGAATGGCGACATCGCTGCGGGCCTGCTGATCCAGCGCCTGCCCATCCAGGGCGAGGGCAACCTCGAGAACAAGCGCAACGAGGATGACATCGGCCTGTCCGAAGGCTTCAACCGCATCTCCATCCTGGCCGCCACGCTGACCGCCGAGGAGTTGTTGACGCTGGACGCCGACACCATCCTGCGCCGCCTGTTCTGGGAAGAGACCGTCACGCGCTATGAGCCGCAGGCACCGCGTTTCGCCTGCACCTGCTCGCGCGAGCGCGTCGGCCAGATGCTGCGCGGCCTGGGCCGCGAGGAGGCCGACGAGGTGTTGGCCGAGCGCGGCGACATCGAGATCAGCTGCGACTTCTGCGGTCAGCACTACCGCTTCGATGCGGTGGACGTGGGCCTGCTGTTCACGCAGGCGGGGCACCAGCCCGAAGGCGGCGGGGCCGCGACGCTCCAGTAGCCCGCGTTCAGCGTTTCAGCAACGCCCCTCATGCCGTCTGAGGACGCGCGCCACCGTAGTGATTGACGCCAGCACCCCAAGCTGACACTTTGCCGGGTGGCCCGTTTTCGCATGGGCCAGGAGCGGGCGATGGCAGATGCCAGAAGCGGCTTGAGCGGTTTTCCGTGGGCGAGTGCGGCGGTGCTGGTGGCGTTTGTCGCCAGCACGCAGCTGGTGCCCCATGCCTTCGAGCCGCTGCGCCCGGCCGAGAAGCCGCGCGCGCAGGCGCCGCTGGACCCGGAGCTGGAAGTCAACGCGCGGCTGTGGGAAGACCCCTTCGCCGCGCTGCGCCGCTACGAGACCGAGCGCGCGGACCGCTGCGAGCGCTTTCGCAAGCAGGCCTCGCGCGAGATCGACGTCGACTGCCTGGACCGTGTGGCCGAGGCGCGCGACCCGCGCAACATGCTGGCCAAGCTGGACCGCGACCAGGACCAGCGCCTGGACGACACCCTGGTTGTGCTGGGCTTGTTGCCGGGCGCGGACTTCGTCGGCGCCGAGGAAGCCCGCCGTCGCGTGCGCTATGCCGCGCTGGCCGGCCTGCTGGCCATGGACTACGTGCCCGACAACGCCGAGCGCCTGAGCCTGCTGGAGTTCGACCTGCTGGAGCCGCCGCCGGCCCAGCCGGCCAAGGCCGCCAGCGGACCTGCAAGCGCAGCCAGCGCCGCCAGCCAGCCGGCCAAGGCGCGCGCGCCCTTCGTTGTGCCCTACGAGCTGCTGTCCCAACGCACCAGCCACCGGGACAAGCCGGGCCGTGCCGGCAGCGCCCGCTATGCGCAAGTGGTGATGCTGTGGGTGGACGAGAACTCTCTGCCCACGCGCAAGCTCGACGCGCTGGTTCGCCTAACGCAGCAGTTGATCGGTGAGCGGGCGCGGGGCCTTGCGAACTTCAAGTTCAAGGAGGGCGGCCAGCCCAGCCTGGCCGTCATCGGCCCGTCGTCCACCGACGCGCTGCGCCTGGCGCTGGCCGATCTGCGCTGTGCGGCCGACCGCAGCACGGCCGCCGGCGCCTCGGCCTCGGTGGCCGCCCAGCGCTGCGCCATGCCGGGCATGCAGAACAACCCCGGGCTGCCGACCGACGTGCAGGAGGGCTACCGGCTGCTGTCCCGCGCCGAGTTCTACAACTCGGCCTCGACGGCGCCCAACCGCATGCTGGCCGAGCTGAACAAGCAGGACCTGGACGCCTTCGTCACCGAACAGTTCGGCCGCATCACGGGCGAGAACCGCTCGGTGGTGCTGCAGCGCACGGTGGGCAACGACGGCGAGCTGATCCGCAAGCTGGACGCCGAGATCCGCCTGCGCCTGTCGCCGGAGAGCCGGCGCCGCGTCGTCGTCGTCGCCGAGCGGGACTCGCTGTACGCGCAGTCGCTGGTGGCCGAGCTGAAGCACCGGCTGGGGCAGGGCAGCCAGGACCGGCTGCAGCTGGAGGTGGTGTATTTCTTCCGCGGGCTGGACGGCGTGACCACGCGCGAGACCACCGCTGCACAGGCCGCCGCCAAGACCACGCAGATGCTGGAATGGCCCGAGAGCCGCGACCAGCTTGACTACCTGCGCCGTCTGGGTGCCGACCTCAAACGCAGCGAGACCAACCGCGAGCTGCCGCCCATCGGCGCCATCGGCATCTTCGCCAACGACGTGCACGACAAGCTGCTGGTGCTGCAGGCCCTGCACGAGGACTTCTCCGACAAGATGTTCTTCACGACGGACATGGACGCGCGCTACCTGCACCCGCGCACCCAAGCCTTCACGCGCAACCTCGTCGTCGCCAGCAGCCTGCCGCTGGCCTTCTACCCGCCGCCGCAGACGGAGAAGACCGGCCCCGAGCCCGTCAACCTGCAGGCTGGTACACCGCCGTTGCGCGACATCTACCAGACCAGCACCTACGCGGCCGCGCGCCGCGCCGGCTGCCGCAGCGACGACTGCAAGCAGCGCGAGCGCGCCGCGCTGGATCAGGCGCTGCTGAACCCCTCGCTCTACGAAGTGGGCCGCAGCAATGCCGTGCCCCTGGCCGGTTATGCACTGGATGCGCGGCCGGCGCTCAACAACGCGGGCCGCATCCTTGTGGCCGTGCTGATGATCGTCATCACCGGCACGATGCTGCTCATCTGGCCGTCCACGCCGGCCATCAAGCAGGCGCGGCGCGTCTTTCTGCGCGAGCCGACACGCAACAACCAGCCGCAGATGGACATGACCTCCATCGTGCTGGTGGCCTTGCACGCGGGGCTGTTCTCCTACGTGCTGGCCAGCCTCATCGAGTTCGTGCTGCCCAGCCGGATGGACTTCATCCACGCGTTGCTGCTGGCCAGCCTGGCCGGCTTCGGCGCGCTGCTGGCCGTGCTGCCGGCGCTGCTGTCGGCGCGGCGCGAGCAACCGCCGCCGCCCCACCAGGCGGCCGGCGTGGACCGGCTGCATCTCGTCGTGCTGCTGATGATGGCCGCCGTGTGGCTGTGGCTGGCCTGGCCATCCGTCGGCTGGCGCGGCACGGCCTTGTGCAGCACCTGCGAGCCGGTGGCCTGGCTGGAGGGCGTCAGCGCCTGGCCTTCGCACCTCATCCACCTGCTGGCGCTGTTCGCCATCTTCTGGACACTGGACTGGGCCTGGGCCTGTTCGCTGCAGCAGCTGCGCGACGACTCCGACTGGCTCAAGTTGCCGCCGCCCGTGGCGCCGCCCATAGTGCGCAGCAGTCTGCGCGAGCTGGCCGAAGGCTGGTTCGAGCGGGTCAGCGTGCTGTTCTGGAAACCGGGCGTCGGCTTCAGCTGCAGCTTCGAGCAGCTCTGGAAGGAGTACGCCGAGCGCGGCGCGGCCCGCCCGCGCGCCGCCCGCGTGCTGGTGTGGTTCGTGCTGACGCTGGCCCTCGTCGGGCTGATGTTCCTGGGCCTGTCCGAGGGCCAGATCCCCGAGGTGCCGGTGCGCGGCGACGAGCACCGCCAGATCGTCAAGGCCACGCTGTACGTCATCCTGCTGATGCTGCCGCTGCTCATCGTCGCGGTGGGCGACGCCATCGTGCTGCTGGTGCGCTTCGTGCAGCACATGAACGCCGGGCGCAGCTACTACCCCCAGGCCACGATCGACATGTTCGCCCGCTCGCTGGGTGACGAGCACCATGAGCTGTGGGCCCGGCGCTTCAAGGCCAGGCCCGAGGAGCGCCACGAGGCCGGCGAGTTCGACTCGCACACGCTGCTGGACGACTGGATCGACGTGCAGGTCGTGGCCCGCCGCAGCGCGCCGGTGGCGCGGCTCGTCATCGGGCCCTTCGTCGTGCTGGCGCTGCTGGTGGTGGCGCGCAGCCGGCTGTTCGACAACTGGGCGATGACGCCGGCGATCGCGGTCGGCGTCAGCGTCTACGTGGCGGCGCTGATCGGGCTGACCGTGCTGCTCAAGCAGGCCGCCGAGAACACGCGCCGGCGCGCGCTGGAGTCCATGCAGGCCGACCAGCGCTGGCTGGCCGGCAGCGGCAAGCCGCGGGCCGACCTGGTCGAGCCTTTCAAGCGCCTGATCGCCCAGGTCGAGAACAACCAGCGCGGCGCGTTCGCGTCATTCTTTGACCAGCCACTGCTGAAGGCCATGCTGGTGCCGCTGGGCGGGGCGGGCGGCACGCAGCTGTTTGACCATCTGCTGCTCGGGCGCTGATCAGCCGGTCAGCAGGCTGCCCTGGCGCCACAGCACATCGAGCAGCTGTTGCGAGCGCTCGCCGCCGAGCCGCTGCGCCTCGGCGCATGCCAGCAGTTCGTCACGCAGCAGGCTGCCGTCCAGCCTGCGCAAAAAAGCGACCTCGGCGGCAGGCAGCGGCATGGGCTGGTGGTGGCCGCTGACAAGCATCGCGCGTTCGGCCAGCAGCAGGCGGTTGAAGGCATGCAGCGCAGGGCGCTTGGGCGGCTGCGCGGTGTCGGTCGTCTGGCTCAGCGAGACGAGCTTGCGTGCAAACAGGCCGAACAGGGTCGCGCCCACGCGCGGCCAGGCGTCGTCGGCGGCAGCCAGCCACTCGCCCATCGGTCGCCGCAAGCCCTGCCCCGCCGATGCGGCGCGCAGCAGTGTGGCAACGTCGGCATCGGCCACAGCGATGTCTTCGCCGCGTGGATGGTGAAACCCGGCCGCGTCGGCCAACGGCTGCAGCAGGCTGCCCAGGCTCAGCTCGCGCACCGCGGCCGGCGTGAAGGCGGCAGTCACCGCGTCTTCGGCGCGGACGAGCAGCGCCGTCCTGAGCGTGCGGTGCGTCAGGTAGTCGGCGAACTGGTCGCGCGCCAGCGGGTCGTCACTCCATGCCGCGACGCGCGCGGCCATGTCGGGCGGCAGCAGATGCTCTGCGCCGCCGGGCGTGTCGGCGTCTGCCAGGTGGGCGAGGCCGTGCTCGGCGGCCCAGTCGACGAACTGCAGCAGGTAGCAGGGGTCGTAGTCGCTGCCCAGTTCGTCGTGAAACAGCAGCGCGTCCGACTTGCCGAGCAGCTCCTGCGCCTGCTGACGCCAGGCCTGGATGGACGAATGGTGTCGGGCGCCCATCGCGCCGGCTTCGGCCAGCGTCGTCAGGGCCGCACGGGCCGTGGCGAGCCGCTCCTGGGGCAGGCCGTCGCCTGACTGCAGCGTCATCAGGTCGCGCAGGCCCTCGTTGAGCTTGCAGCCCGGGTAGGTCAGGAAGCAGATGCAGGCGACGCCGCCGGGTGCCAGGCAGGCGGCGACGATCTCGAAGATGCGCGCCTTCAGCGCATCCGGAACCCACGAGAACAGGCCCCAGACGATGATGCGGTCGAAGCGCTCGCCGGGCCAGTTGAAGTCGGCCAGGTCGGCCTGCAGCAATTCGATGTTGGTGAGCCCGGCGCGTGCGGCGCGCTGGCGGCCCTCGGAGATTCGCTCGGGGACGAGGTCCATGCCGATGCAGTGACTGCTCGGATGGCGGGCCGCGATGGCGCTGAGGTTCAGACCGGCACCACAGCCCAGTTCCAGGATGCGGCAACCATCGGCGCTGACGGCCGGGATGCCGTAGAGGCGCGCAATCGTGCCGCTGAGGCCGGGGTCGGTGAGCGGGCTGACGAAGTCTTCGTAGGGAACGCGTTGGTAGCGTTCGCGCAGGTCGTGCATGGCGGGTCGCCCGCCCGCTCAGGCGCGTCGACGCTGTGCCAGCAGTGCGATGCCGGCGATTGCCGTCAGCAGCAGCGTGCCCGGCTCGGGCAGGGGCATGTCAGCGCCCGCGCCCGCTTGGATCGCGGCGCCGGCGTTGTCGTACGCGTAGTCGACCAGGCGCGAGTCGTCGAAGTCGGTGCCCAGCGTGAAGCGGCCCCAGCCGTAGTGCGTGGCGCCGCTGTCAACGAATGCGAAGCCGAAGAAGGCGGTCTCACCGTAAGACCAGTCACCCCGGGTGTCCGTTGAAGTGGCGCCGCCCTTGCCGCTGGCGGTGATGAGTTGGTAATAAAAGGGCTGCGGGGGCGTCGTCTGGGGATCGGCGTAGCTGCCGCCCGTGCCGATGAGGTCACCGGCCGCCAGCTTCTCGAGCGATGTGCCGTCTGCGCCGACAAGCCCGGCCAGCGTGCCGGTGCCGCTGAGGTGGGCACCGAACTGTTCACCTCTCGGGGTTGGCCTGCAGCCGGGGCCCTTGCCATCCGAGACGCCGCCACTTGAGCCGTAGAAGCCGATGGACAGGAGGTTCCCGCCGGGCAGATCAACGTTAATCGTCCGGCAGCCCGCAGCGGCTTCCAGGTTCACCAGGCCGCTGTAGACGATGTCGGCCGCGGCCGGGCTCACGGTCAGCACCGTGGCCGCCGCGCCCACCAGCATGTCGCGCGACACGGCCCGGGCGCGGAAACGGTTGGTCTTGCTAGCGGACTGGTGCGGCATGTATTTGTTCCCTGAAGGTGAGCGGTGATTCTCGTTGGCGGCGGCTCGTGTTCAGGCGTGCGGCCCCTTTGATCAGGGGGGGCAGCGCGCAGTCAGCTTGATGGTGGCGTCAGCTGCGCGGCAGAGGCGCTAGCGCGGCCAGCGCCAGGTCAAGCCGCTCCGGCCAGTCGCCTTGGATGTCGCTCCAGGCGAGGCCGACCTGTGCCAAGGCCTTGCGCAGCCGCGCGTCGAAGGCCTGCCGCACAGCCGGGCCGTCACGCTGGATGCCGTCTGCCTGCCAGGGCAGGTCGGGTGCGCACAGCAGCGTCAGGTCGCAGCGGCGCTGGAAGGCCAGTGCGTCGGCCAGCAGCGAGTCGTCGTCGAAGTAGTGCTGGCTGCACAGCGCCGTGATGAGGGGCGTGGTGTCGCAGAACACCAGCTCGTGCTGGCGTGAGGCCGCGTCAATGCGCGCGGCCTGCTCGGCGGCGATGTGGGCCTGCTCGTGTTGCAGCGGCGTGCGGCCGTGGGTGTCGCACCACTCGCGCAGGTACTCGGGGACGAGGCCAGCGTTGAATCGCGCTGCCAGCGCCTCTGCCAGCGTGGACTTGCCGGTGCACTCGGCACCCAGCAGCGCGACAAGCTTCAAGCCCGCCTCCACGCCCGCCAGCCCATCACGCTCATCGGGATGAAGCCGGCGTACAGGATGACCGTCAGCCAATACCCCTTGAGCCCGAACAGCACGACGCTGGCCAGGTTGACGACGATCCAGGTCGGCCAGTTCTCCACGTACTTGCGCGCCAGCAGCCACTGGCCCAGCAGGCTGACGACGGTGGGGAAGGCGTCCCAGTAGGGCAGCGGCGAGTCGGTGGCGCGGTCCAGGAACAAGCCCAGCAGCGGCCAGGCGGCCAGCGTCAGCAGCGCCGGCTTCAACAGGCCTTGCATGCCCAGGCGGCGCACCTTGAGCGCCTCGCCATCGCGCGTGCGGCCAAAGCGCCATTGCCACCAGCCCCAGACGGCCAGCACGGCGAAGACGATCTGCAGCCCGGCCTCGCCATAGAGCTTGCCGTCCCAGAACAGCGCGAAATACATCAGCGAGCTGAGCAGCGCCAGCGGCCAGGCCAGCAGGTTCACCCGCATATTGCAGATGACCATCCACACGGCCAGCACGAAAGCGACCAGCTCCAGCCAGGAGATGGGGCTGCCAAATGCGGAGAAGGCCGGCGCAAGCAGCGCGGCCCAGAGGCTGGCGAGCATCAGCGCCTGACGGCCGAGGCCGGCGCGGCGAGGGGAACGAAGATCTCGTCCGACTTGATCATGCCCAGCTCGAAGCGGGCTTTTTCTTCCACCATCTCCAGGCCTTCGCGCAGATCACGCAGTTCGGCCTGCAACTGGGCATTGCGGGCGCGGGCCGCGTCGTTGTCGGCCCGCGCCTGCGCCACCTCCTCCCGGAGGTGAGCGACATACGGAAGGCTGCCCCGGCCCACCCAGAGTTGGGCCTGGATGGCGATCACGAAGACCGCCAGGACCAGGGCAAGAACTTTCATCGTGCCCCTCGTCCAAGGACTACCTTGGCCGGTCCCCCGAGGGGACGGCGATGCTTGCGGCATTGAGCCGCAAGCACATCGCCAAGGCGGGCCGGCTTGGGAGCGGCCCGGCGCTCGGCCCGCATGGCGGGGGCTGCCGAAAGGATCACTTCAGGTTGTAGAAGGCAGCACGGCCCGGGTAGACCGCCACGTCGCCCAGGTCTTCTTCGATGCGCAGCAGCTGGTTGTACTTGGCCATGCGGTCCGAGCGCGACAGGGAGCCGGTCTTGATCTGGCCGGCGTTCAGGCCGACGGCGATGTCGGAGATGGTGCTGTCCTCGGTCTCGCCCGAGCGGTGCGAGATGACGGCCGTGTAGCCGGCGCGCTTGGCCATCTCGATGGCGGCGAAGGTCTCGGTCAGCGTGCCGATCTGGTTGATCTTGATCAGGATCGAATTGGCGATGCCCTTGTCGATGCCTTCCTTCAGGATCTTGGTGTTGGTGACGAACAGGTCGTCGCCGACGATCTGCACGTTCTTGCCCAGGCGGTCGGTGAGGATCTTCCAGCCGTCCCAGTCGCCTTCGGCCATGCCGTCTTCGATGGAGATGATGGGGTACTTGTCGACCCAGGTGGCCAGCATGTCGGTCCACTCCTGCGAGGACAGCTGGATGCCGCCTTCGCCTTCCAGCACGTACTTGCCGTCCTTGTAGAACTCGCTGGCGGCGCAGTCCAGGCCCAGGGCGATCTGCTCGCCGGCCGTGTAGCCGGCCTTGTCGATGGCGTCCAGGATCAACTGGATGGCCGCTTCATGGTTCTCGACGCTGGGCGCGAAGCCGCCTTCGTCGCCGACGGCGGTGGAGATGTGCTTGTCGTGCAGGATCTTCTTCAGCGCGTGGAAGACCTCGGCGCCCCAGCGCAGCGCCTCGCGGAACGACGGTGCGCCCACGGGGATGATCATCAGTTCCTGCAGGTCCAGCGAGTTGTTCGCATGGGCGCCGCCGTTGATGACGTTCATCATCGGCACGGGCAGCTGGTTGCCGTTCATGCCGCCGAAGTAGCGGTACAGCGGCAGGCCGGACTCTTCGGCGGCGGCGCGGGCCACGGCCATGGACACGGCCAGCATTGCGTTGGCTCCCAGGCGGCTCTTGTTCTCGGTGCCGTCCAGGTCGATCAGCGTCTTGTCCAGGAAGGCCTGCTCGGCGGCGTCCAGGCCGAGAACGGCCTCAGAGATCTCGGTGTTGATGTGCTCGACGGCCTTCAGCACGCCCTTGCCCAGGTAGCGGCTCTTGTCGCCGTCACGCAGCTCGATGGCTTCGCGCGAGCCGGTGGACGCGCCCGAGGGCACGGCCGCGCGGCCCATGACGCCGGACTCCAGCAGCACGTCGCACTCGACGGTGGGATTGCCGCGGCTGTCGAGGATTTCTCGACCGACGATGTCAACGATGGCGCTCATTCAGTATCTCCAGGGAAGTGAAAAATTCGGGCGGGCGCAGTGTGCCAAAGGGGCGTTACCGCGTCACATCAATCGGCCGGTGCAGGCGCGGGAGTTTAAGTGCTGGCTTCGTGCGTTGGCCCCTGCTTCCACAGCCGCCATGTCACGGCGGCGAGCGCGGTGACGCCCAGGCCCAGCACGGCCCACAGCAGCAGGCGGCGGGGCGGCAGCGAAGGTTCGTCGGCTTGCGCCGTGAAGGGGCCGAGGCTGGCGCTGCCCAGGCGTGACCGCTCGCGCGGCCAATCGGGCACGACATCGGCGAGCGGGCGCGGGCCGGCCTCGACGGCGGTCTTGCCGACCTGCAGGCTGAACGGCGGCTCGCCCTGCGCGGCCCAGACAAGGCGGGCGGTGCGCACGGTCCAGCTCAGCTGCAAGCTGCTGGACGGTGGCAACGCCGCACCGCGCGGCGGCAGCAGGCGCAGCTCGCTGGCGTTCAACGACAGCGGCAGCGCGGGCGCCGCATCGGCGGTGTCGCCGCTGCGGTCGACGCGGTAGAAAACGCTGCGCGCGACGGTCTGCCAGGCGGCCTTGGGGCTTGATCTCGTCTGCACCTGCAAGGGCAGCACCCAGGTGCCTTGGGTGCCGGTGAGCGACAGACTCAGCAGCGGCTGCGGGCCTCCCAGCGGCACAACCCAGCCGCCGTCGGTGTCGGGTGCGGACAAGATCGCGGTGCGGGCCAATTGGCTGGGCGCTGCGCCGGCGGGCTGGGCGAGCAGCGTGGCGCCGTTCGGCTGCACGCTGCGGGCCGAGTCGTCCCAGACGAGGCGCAGATAGCGCTGCGGTCGGGCGGGCAGGGCCACCAGCGGCTGGCTCAGCGGCGCGCCGTCACCGGTGCTCACGCCCAGCAGGTGGCCGGTGCCGAGCGGGCGCCAGGCCTGCAGGTCGGCGCTGGTCTCCAGCCGATAGCCGGCCTGAAAGGGTGCAGCGTCTGCCGGCCAGCGCAGGCGCAGCTGCTGCGGCTCGGCGGTCCAGTGCTCCGGCTCGCCCAGGTCGAGCAGCCAGCCGGCTGGCGACTTGTTTGGCGGCGCCGAGGCCGGCTGGGGCGCGGGCGGCAGCGCGAACAGCTTCAGCTCGCGCTCGGGCAGCACGATGACGCTGTCATCCGGCAAAAGCGCGAACGGCACGCGGCGGCCTTGCGCGTCGAGCAGCTGCCAGTCGCTCAGGTCGCTGGCCAGGCTGTGCCGCCAGGCCTCGGCGGTGGCCTCCAGCTTCAGGAAGGGCGCGGCCTGCGTGACCTCGACCGGCGCGCGGTGGGGTGCTGCACTGGCCGCAGTGGCGGCCAGGAGGATCAGCATTTCAAACAGGTGGTTTTTCATCTCGTGGAGAGCCAGCCGAACCGGAAGCACCAGGCAGAGGCGCGACATAGCCGATCACCAGCATCAAGACGCCCACGCCGATGAAGGAGACGATGCGCAGCACGGTGCCGCTGCCCTGCAGGTCGAACACCATCAGCTTCAGCACGACGGCGCCCAGCAGCACGGCGCCGGCCAGCCAGGGCGCGCGCTGCTGGCGGCGTGTGCCGAGCAGCATCAGCACCAGCGCCAGCGCGCTCCACAGCAGGGCCAGGCCGGTCTGCACGCCGCGCGAGTCCAGCCAACCGTCGACGTGATACGGCACGCCGCCCCAGTGGTGGAAGCAGCGGATCAGCATGCCGTTGAGCCACAGGAAGGCCAGGCCGGCAGGCACCGCCAGCATCTGAATCGGCAACTTCGCGGCGGCCGGGCTGCGCAGCCAGGCGACGACGGCCAGCAGCGCGGCGGCGATGCCGAGGTCCAGCGGGTTCAGCACCGGGATATAGGGCAGGGGCTGGGCGCTGCCGGGGCTGGCCCAGTTGGCGATCAGCACCCAGGCTGCCAGCGCGAGGCTCAGCACAGCGGCGCCGGCCTGGGCATAGGCCGCAGGTGCCAGGCGCAGCGGCCAAGCCTGTCGCTCGGGTAGGCACTTCTGCTGGTGCAGTACGGCGGCCAGCAACAGCGTGGGCACCAGCAGCCAGCCCAGCCAGCCCCAGGCGCTGCCGGGGTCACCTAGATCGGCGGTCCAGTGGCGGCCCTGCAGCGCGCCCAGCAGCGCGAACGCCAGCAGGCTGCCGGCATGCGTGGCGTTGCGCAGCAGCGCGGGCCAGTGCGGTGCCGTGCGTTGCAGCACCAGCGCCTGAGCCGCCCAAACCAGCGGCAGTGCCCAGATGCCGCCTGCCGATAGCGGCGCGCCATGCAGCACCGTGCCCAGGATGCCCAGCAAGCCCCAGACCGGCAGCAGCAGCGAGGTGGGCCAAGCGGCGGTGGGCCAGCGCCATAGCGCCTGCATGCCCAGCAGTAGCGCGCTGATTGAGGCGACCAGCGCGACGCTGACGGCCCACTCGTGCGGTGCCTGCACCCACTGGTCCAACACGATGCCCGCCGCGACCGCGAGCCACAACGCGCCCCAGCCGACCAGCGCAAACGCGACGCCCGCATGCCAGGGCCGGCTGTCGTCACGGCCCAGGAAGCGCGCGGCGCCCAGGCCGGCGGCGGCGATCAGCAGCGCGTTGAGTAGTTGCGATGGCGCATGAGAGGCGTCACCTTGGGACATTGACCACACCAGCGTGAAGCCGCCTAGCGCCATCAGCGCCAGGCCACTGGCCAGCACGCGCAGGCGGCGCTGTCGCAGGCCCAGCCACACGGCGCCTGCGCCCTCCAGCGCCCACGCGCCGGCGGTGGCTTCGGCGCTGAGCGCGAAGGGGATGACCAGCGTGCCGAACACCGCGCCCAGCGCGATGAAAGCCTCGAACACCAGCGCGTGGGCTGGGCGGCGGCGCACCCACGCGGCCAGGCCCACATAGGCCGCGCCGATCAGCAGCGCGGCCAGGGCGATGGCCATCGAGTCCGGCTTGAGCAGCGCGTACTGCATGCCTGAGCCGAACACCGGCACGCCGAACAGCAGCGTGGACTGCAGCCAGCGCTCGGGCTCCTGAGCGCGGCGACCCGGCATCAGCAGCACGGCGGTGAACAGCAGCCAGAAGGCGATCAGGAAGCCCTGGGCGACGGCGTAGTCGGCGGGCGTGTAGCCGGTTAAGCCCCAGGCGCTGGCGATCAGTGCCGTGAAGCCGAAGGCGATCAGGTTCAGCCGTGGCCAGTGCTTGAACCAGGCGACCAGCGCCACGCCCAGGCCCAGCACCAGGTAGTAGCCCAGCAGCATCGCGATGGCCCCGCCGCCGGTCGACAGCAGCAGCGGCGTCGCATAGCCACCCAGCGCCGCGACGACGGCCAGCGCCTGCGCGTCCTGCTTGACCGCCAGCAGCGCGGCCAGCAGGGAGACGGACAGCATCAGCGCGAACACCAGCGCCAGCGGCTGCAGGCCGGCCAGCTTGACGGCGGCGAACAGCGTCAGGTAGACCACGGCCACGCCGCCGCCCTGCAGCAGCAGGCTGTAGCCACGCGAGCGAACGCGCAACCGCCAGCCGATGGTCAGCAACGCAACGCCGGTGGCGCCGATGCCGGCCAGGCGCACTTCCAGCGGCAGCGTGACGTTCTCGGCCGCGAAGCGGGCCAGGAAGGCCAGGCCCAGGAAGAGCATCGCCAGCCCGACCTTGACGATGGTGTTGGCCGCCGCGATGCGCTGGGCCCAGGCGGGCATGGGGATGGGGCGGCGCGGGGTGGGCGCGGGAGGCGGCGGGGGTGTCGGCCTGGGTGGTTGAGATGAGGCGACCGGCGTTGCGATGACAGGCGGCACTGGGACGGTGCTTGCCGCTTTGGTCAGCTCGGGCGCGGGCTCGGGCATTGCGACAGGCGCTTGCACGGCAGCAGGCTGAGCTGCCACTGCCGGTGCGGGCGCGCGTGCCAGCAATTGCTGCTCCAGGCTGGCGATGCGCCGGCCTTGCTGCATCTGCTGCCAGAAAAGCCAGCCGACGGCGGCACCGAGGAACGCGCCGATCAGGCTCTCGGCAGCAATGCCGCCAAACAGCGCGCCCAGCAGCAGTGCGACGATGGCCACGCCGCTTACACGCCTTCGATCAACACCATGCGCATGACTGCAATGCCCTCGCGGGCTTCACGCGCAGCGCCGTACTCGGGCGAGTCGTAGAAGGCCTGCGCGGCTTCGGGAGTCGGGAACTTCAGCAGCACGACGCGGTCGGGCGACCAGTCGCCTTCCAGCACGGTCGTCTTGCCGCCGCGCACCAGCACCTCGGCGCCGTGCTCCTTCATGGCCAGCGTCGACAGGCGCCGGTAATCCTCGTACTGCGCTGGGTTGGTGACCTTGACGTTGGCGAGGATGTAGGCAGCCATAGATTCAGCAGGAAAAGTCGTTTTCCAAGAGAGGCTGTTGCTTGACCACGCGATCCAGTGCCACCAACTGCGCCAGCAGCGTCTTCATGTGCTTGAGCGGCACGGCATTGGGCCCATCGCTGAAGGCTTCGGCCGGGTTCGGGTGTGTCTCCATGAAGAGACCCGCCACCCCCGCGCCCACGCCAGCCCGGGCCAGCACCGGCACCATCTCGCGGGCACCGCCGCTGGAGCCGCCAAGGCCGCCGGGCTTCTGCACCGAGTGGGTGACGTCGAACACCACGGGCGCGCCGGTGTTGCGCATCTCGGCCAGGCTGGTCATGTCGGCGACCAGGTTGTTGTAGCCAAAGCTGACGCCGCGCTCGCAGGCCAGGAACAGGTCTTCGGACAGGCCCACCTCGCGCGCAGCGGCGCGGGCCTTGTCGATGACGTTCTTCATGTCCCAGGGCGCGAGGAACTGGCCCTTCTTGATGTTGACCGGCTTGCCCGACTGCGCGACCGCACGGATGAAGTCCGTCTGGCGGCACAGGAAGGCCGGCGTCTGCAGCACGTCGACGACGCTGGCGACCTCGGCCACCTGGGTGGCGTCGTGCACGTCGGTCAGCACGGGCAGGCCCGTCTGGCGGCGTACCTCGTCGAGGATCTTCAGGCCGGCTTCCATGCCGACACCGCGCTTGGTGGTGCCGGACGAGCGGTTCGCCTTGTCAAACGAGCCCTTGTAGATCAGCGGGATGCCAAGCGAGTCGCAGGCCTCCTTCAGCAGGCCGGCCACGTCGAGCGACATCTGCAGGCCTTCGATGGAGCAGGTGCCGGCGATCAGGAAGAAGGGCTGGTCGATGCCGACATCGAATCCGCAGAGCTTCATGGTCATGCGTCCTTCTTGTGGTTCAGCGCGGCCTTGATGAAGGCCGTGAACAGCGGGTGGCCGCCCCAGGGCGTGGACTTGAACTCGGGGTGGAACTGCACGCCGACGAACCAGGGGTGGACCTCGCGCGGCAGCTCGACCATCTCGGTCAGCTTCTCGCGCTGGGTGATGGCCGAGATGACGAGGCCGGCCTGTTGCAGGCGGTCCAGGTAATGCTCGTTGGCCTCGAAACGGTGGCGGTGGCGTTCAGTGACGACCTTGCCGTAGATGTCGAAGGCCAGCGTGCCGGGCTTGACGTCCGAGCTTTGCGCGCCCAGGCGCATGGTGCCGCCGAGGTCGCTCTTCTCGTCGCGCTTCTGGATGCTGCCGTCGGCGTCCTGCCACTCGTCGATCAGCGCGATGACGGGGTGGGGCGTGTCGGGTTCGAACTCGGTCGAGTTGGCGCCTTCCAGGCCGGCCAGGTGGCGGGCCACCTCGATGGTCGCGACCTGCATGCCCAGGCAGATGCCCAGGTAGGGCAGCTTGTGCTCACGGGCGTACTGGGCGGCCAGGATCTTGCCTTCCACACCCCGCTTGCCGAAGCCGCCGGGCACCAGGATGGCGTCGAACTTGCCCAGTTCACCGACGGTCTCCGGCGTCAGCGTCTCGCTGTCGACGTATTCGATCTTCACGCCGGCATGGTTGTGAATGCCGGCGTGGCGCAGCGCCTCGTTGAGCGACTTGTACGAGTCCGACAGGTCGGTGTACTTGCCGCACATGGCAATGGTGACTTCGGTCTTGGGGTTCTCGACCTCATAGACCAGCGTGTCCCATCGCTTCAGGTCAGCGCTCTTGGTGTTGAGCTGCAGCTTGGTGCAGATGAGCTGGTCCAGCCCCTGCTCGTGCAGCAGGCGCGGCACCTTGTAGATGGTGTTCACGTCCCACATCGAGATCACGCCGTACTCCGCGACGTTGGTGAACAGCGAGATCTTCTCGCGCTCGTCGTCGGGGATGCGGCGGTCCGCGCGGCACAGCAGCGCGTCGGGCTGGATGCCGATCTCGCGCAGCTTCTGCACCGTGTGCTGGGTGGGCTTGGTCTTCAGCTCGCCGGCTGCGGCGATCCAGGGCACATAGGTCAGGTGGACGAAGGCGGTGTTGGTCGGGCCGGCCTTCAGGCTCATCTGGCGCACGGCTTCCAGGAAGGGCAGGGACTCGATGTCGCCCACCGTGCCGCCGATCTCCACGATCGCCACATCGGCCGCGTCCGGCGTGCCGATGCCGGCGCCGCGCTTGATGAATTCCTGGATCTCGTTGGTGATGTGCGGGATCACCTGCACCGTCTTGCCGAGGTAGTCGCCGCGGCGTTCCTTCTCGAGCACGGTCTTGTAGATCTGGCCGGTCGTGAAGTTGTTGGTGCGCCTCATCCGGGTGGTGATGAAGCGTTCGTAGTGGCCCAGATCGAGGTCGGTTTCGGCACCGTCGTCAGTGACGAAGACTTCACCGTGCTGGAAGGGCGACATCGTGCCGGGGTCGACGTTGATGTACGGGTCCAGTTTGATCAGGGTGACTTTGAGGCCGCGCGATTCGAGGATGGCAGCCAGGGAGGCCGACGCGATGCCCTTGCCTAGCGAGGACACCACACCGCCAGTGACGAAGACGTATTTGGTCATGTCTTGCAGCGCGCCAGAACAGCGCGCTGAGGTGGAAATTGCGATTGTAAGAGAGGCGGCCGGTCAGCCCAGCAGATCGAGCACCAAGTCCGCCGTGTCGTCGGGCTTCTCGAAGGGATACAGGTGCGAACCCTCCACCCAGCGCCAGTTCTCGCCGGCCAGCTTCTTGGATGCCGCTGCGCCCGCCTGGCGCAGCTCGGCCGAGCGCGTGCCGCCGACGAATGCGACCGGGCATTGCGGTGGGCGTAGGCGCAACAAGAGCGGCAAGTGGTGTGGCAGCGTGCGGTAGACGTGGGCTTCGACCTCGCGGCGAAAGCGCAGCTGGACCTGGCCGTCGGCCTCCTCGAAGCCGGCGGCGATGTAGTCGGCCAGCACGCGCGGGTCCCAGCGGGCGAACATCTTTTTGGCGGCGAAGTGCTGGTGCACGGCCTCGCGGTCGGGCCAGGCATGGCGGCGCTCGCGGGCGATCTTGGACGGGCCGTAGCGGTGGATGAGCCCGGTCGTCTTGGCGACGGCGACGGCGGCGGCCTTGAAGCCTGCCACCACGGGCGAGTCCAGCATCACCAGGCGGTTGACGAGGTCGGGGCGGCGGCAGGCGGCCATCAGGCTCAGCATGCCGCCGAGCGAATGGCCAGCCAGCGCGACCTGACCCTCGGGTCTCACGTCGTTGTCGATGAAGTGGATGAGCTGGTCGCGCAACTTGCGCCAGTCGCCGGTGACCGGGAAACGCGGGTCATGGCCGAAGCGGTCCAGCGCCTCGACGCGCCAGCCGGCGGCGCGCCAATGGTCGAACAGCAGGCGGTAGCAGCCTGCGGGGTAGCTGTTGGCATGAGAGAAGACGAGGACTTTCTCGCTCATGTCTTGGCGATCTTCTTCAGCCTGTAGAGCGCCTCGAGAGCTTCGCGCGGCGACAGCGCATCGGGGTCGATGCCGTCCAGCGCGGCGACCAGCCCGCTGGGCTCGGGCAATGGCGGCGGAGCCGGGGGCGCCGCGAACAGGTCGAACTGATCGTCCTCGGCGTTCTGCCGTGCTTCCAGCGCTTCCAGCGTCGCGCGTGCCTGGCGCACCAGGCTGGCCGGCATGCCTGCCAGGCGCGCGACCTGCACGCCATAGCTGCGGCTGGCCGGGCCGGGCTGCAGCTCGTGCAGGAAGACGATGTCCTCGCCGCTCTCGACGGCCGAGACGTGCCAGTTCTGCGCCTGTGCATGCTTGGCGGGGAACTCGGTCAGCTCGAAGTAGTGCGTCGCAAACAGCGTGAAGGCGCGGGTCTTGTCGTGCAGGTGGCTGGCGATGGCCGACGCCAGAGCCAGGCCATCGAAGGTTGACGTGCCCCGGCCGATCTCGTCCATCAGCACCAGCGACTGGTCGGTCGCCGAGTGCAGGATGGCCGCGCCTTCCGTCATCTCCAGCATGAAGGTGGACTGCGCGTTGGCCAGGTCGTCGGCCGCGCCGATGCGCGTGTGGATGGCGTCCATCGGGCCGAGCCGGCAGCTCGTCGCCGGCACATAGGAGCCGATGGCGGCCAGCAGCGCGATCAGCGCGATCTGGCGCATGAAGGTGCTCTTGCCGCCCATGTTGGGGCCGGTGATGACCAGCAGCCGGGTGCGCGCGTCCAGCTTGCAGTCGTTGGGCATGAACTCGGTGCCGCCCGTCTCGGCCAGGCGCGCCTGCACGACCGGGTGGCGGCCGGCCGCGATCTCCAGGCAGGGCTGCGACACGAACTCGGGCCGGCACCAATTCAGCGTGACGGCGCGCTCGGCGAGAGCTGCGAGAGCGTCCAGCGCAGCCAGCGTGCGGCCCAGCGCGGTCAGCGGCTCCAGCCGGGTGATCAGCGCGTCGATGACCTGCTCGTACAGCAGCTTCTCGCGCGCCAGCGCCCGCTCGTTGGCGGACAGCGCCTTGTCCTCAAACGCCTTCAGCTCCGGCGTGATGTAGCGCTCGGCGTTCTTCAGCGTCTGGCGGCGCTGGTAGTCCATCGGCACCTTGTCGACCTGGCCTTGGGTGACCTCGATGTAGAAGCCGTGCACGCGGTTGAACTGCACGCGCAGGTTGGCAATGCCGGTGCGGGTACGTTCGCGGGTTTCCAGGTCGAGCAGGAAACCGTCGCAGTTCTGCTGGATGCCGCGCAGCTCGTCCAGCTCGGCATCGAAGCCGTCGGCGATGACGCCACCGTCGCGCGTCAGGATCGCAGGCTCCAGCGCGATGGCGCGCTCCAGCAGTTCAAGGATGTCGGCCGGCGGGGTCAGGCTGGCATCGCGCAGCGCAGCGGGCGTCACCGCGCGCAGCTGTGGCAGCACCTGCAGTGTCGCGCGCAGGCCGGTCAGCTCGCGCGGGCGCACCTGGCGCAGGGCGATGCGGGCGGAGATGCGCTCCACGTCGCTGACCGACTTCAGCGCCTCGCGCAGCGGCTCGAAGCCTTCCGTCTGCAGCGCCGCGATGGCGTTGTGGCGCGAGATGGCCTCGGCGCGGTCGCGCTTGGGATGCAGCAGCCACTGGCGCAGCGTGCGGCTGCCCATGCCGCTCTTGCAGCTGTCCAGCAGCGAGAACAGCGTGGGCGACGACTCGCCGCGCAGCGTCTGCACCAGCTCCAGGTTGCGCTGCGTGGCGGGCGGCAGGTCCAGCAGGTCGCTGGCGCGCTGCACGCGCAAGGACCGCACATGGGCCAGCGCGCGGCCCTGCGTGTGCTCGGCGAAGGCCAGCAGCGCGCTGCCTGCCGCATGTGCCAGGGTCAGCTCATGCGCATTGAAGCCCTGCAGGCTGGCCACGGCGAGCTGCTCGCACAGTTTGCGCTGGCCTAGAGCGGCATCGAACTGCCAGCTCGGCCGGTTCGTGACCGGGAAGCGCGCCTTCATGACGCCCGTCGGCTGCTGCTCGCGGTTCACCAGCACCTCGGCCGGCGACAGCCGCGCCAGCCAGGCCGGCAGTTCCAAGTCGCTGCATTCGGCGAGACCAATCTCGCCCTGCGTCAGCGACAACCACGCCAGCCCATGCCGGCGGCCACTGCCGCTGACGGCCAGCAGCACGGCGTCCTGCTTGTCGGCCAGCAACTCGGTGTCGGTGATGGTGCCCGGCGTGACGACGCGGACCACCTTGCGCTCGACCGGACCCTTGCTGGCACCGACTTCGCCCACCTGCTCGGCAATTGCCACCGCCTCGCCCAGCTTGATCAACTTGGCGAGATAGCTCTCCAGCGAATGCACCGGCACGCCGGCCATGACGACCGGCTGGCCGGCGCTCTGGCCGCGCGTGGTGATCGTGATGTCCAGCAGTGCATGGCACTTGCGCGCATCGTCGTAGAAGACCTCGTAGAAATCGCCCATCCGGTACAGCAGCAGCGTGTCCGGGAAGTCCGCCTTCAAGCCAAGATATTGGCTCATCATTGGCGTGTGAGGGGCGAGGTCGGGGGCGGTGTCGGCTTTCATGGGGCCGCGCATTATCTGGCGCCCCAAAAAGAGCAAGGCCCGCAGTCGCGGGCCTTGTTGATTCAGCGAAGCGCCTGATTAATCTTCGGACTTGAACACCAGCTTCACTTCGTGCGTCTGCGCGGCGCCGGTGCCTTCGAACTTCCACTGGCTCAGCGCCTCGACGGCGGCGCGGTCGAAGACGCGCTTGGGCTCGGCTTCAACCACTTCCACGTTGGCCACCTTGCCATCGCCGGCGATGGACATCTTGGCGCGCACGCTGCCCGAGTTGATGTTCTTCTTGACAGCCTCGTTCGGGTACTCAGGAGCCACCTTCTTCAGCACCTTCACATCGGCTTGCGCCAGGGAAGCTGCGGCAACGAGGGCGAGAGCGATAGCGGAGCGAGCGAACATGGAATCCTTCAGTGGGTTGGAGTGGAAGCGCTGCGGCTTGTGTGCCGCGTTGGGTCGCATTTTGGCCAGTCGACCCCCCACGTGTAAGGGGTGGTGCCGTGCACAAGTCACGGATCAAGGTTCGGGTTCACCCGTAGGCGCCAGGGCTGCCAACTCCATCACGGCCAGAAGCGGCGAAGCCCTCGCGAGGAGGGCTTCGTCAGCAGCGCAGGGCGCAGAAGAATGGGTCAGACCGGGGCGTCGCCGCCCATGTCTTCCTTCTTGAGGCGCACGGCCACGCGCTTCTTGGCCACGGGCGCGGGGGCTTCGGCAGCCACCGTGTCTGCGGCCGGCGCGGGGGCGGCGGCGTCACCCTCCTTGATGACGCGGGTGTAGGGCGACAGCATGGTGACGAGCTGGCCGTAGATCTTGGGGTTGCCCGCCACCACTTCACGCTGATGCAGATAGTCGGCTTCGCCGGTGAAGTTGCCGATCAGGCCACCGGCCTCCGTGATGATCAGCGAGCCGGCCGCCACGTCCCAGGGCTGCAGGCCGGTCTCGAAGAAGGCGTCGTAGTAGCCGGCGGCGACATAGCAGAGGTCCAGCGCTGCAGCGCCTGGGCGGCGCAGGCCGGCGCAGTGCTGCATGACTTCCTCGAACATCTTCACGTAGCGCTTGAAGTTGTCGCCACGGCGGAACGGGAAGCCGGTGCCGATCAGCGCGTCGCTCATGCGGGTGCGCTTGGACACGCGCAGGCGGCGGTCGTTCAGGAAAGCGCCGCGGCCCTTGGTGGCGTAGAAGAGGTCGTTGCGGGTCGGGTCGTAGACGACGGCCTGCTGCACCACGCCGCGATGCGCCAGCGCGATGGACACGCAGTACACGGGGAAGCCGTGGATGAAGTTGGTGGTGCCGTCCAGCGGATCGATGATCCAGACGTACTCGGAATGCTTGGCGCCGTGCGTGCGGCCCGACTCTTCGGCCAGGATGCCGTGGTCCGGGTAGGCACCCAGCAGCGTCTCGATGATCACCCCTTCTGCGGCGTGGTCGACCTCGGTGACGAAGTCGTTCGGGCTCTTGGTGTTGATGCGCAGAGCTTCGAGGTCCAGCGAGGCGCGGTTGATGATGGCGCCAGCCGCACGCGCCGCCTTGATGGCGACATTGAGCATGGGATGGTGAGACGTTTGCAGCATGCGTGGCACTCGCTGGGGAAGGGGCTGACAGGAGGAAAGAGCGGCGAGACGACGAGAGGTCGGCCCGGATAATCGCGCGATTCTAGCCGCCCGCTTGGTAGTAACCCGTGCAATCCACACGCTTCGTTCTCATCAACACCAGCCACGCCGGCAACGTCGGCGCCACGGCGCGAGCGATGAAGGTGATGGGCTTCCACGACCTGGTGCTGGTGGCACCGCGCTTTGCCGATGTGCTCTGCCACGAGGAGGCCGTGGCCATGGCTAGCGGCGCGGCGGACATCCTGGCGCGCGCCCGCGTCGTGGCCACGCTGGCCGAGGCGCTGGACGGCGTCGACCACGCCTGCGCCACCGCGATGACGCCGCGCGACTTCGGCCCGCCCACGCACGAGCCGCGCGCGCTGTTCGCCGAGCTGGCCGCACGGGAAGCGCCGCCGCGCCTGGCGCTGGTGTTCGGCTCCGAGCGCTACGGCATGAGCAATGAGGATGTCTACCGCTGCCACGCGGTGCTGAGCATCCCCACCCACCCAGACTACGGCTCGCTGAACCTGGCGCAAGCCGTGCAGCTGCTGGCCTACGACCTGCGCCAGGCCATCGGCGGCTTCGGCGTGCAGGCGCGCACGCCCGACCCCGAGCGGGCCGATGCGCGCGCCGTGCAAGGTCTGCTGGATCATCTGCAGACCGCACTGACCGACATTGGCTATCTCGACCCCGCCGCGCCGCGCAAGCTGATGCCGCGCCTGAACCAGCTCTTCAACCGCGCGGAGCTGACCAACGAGGAAGTCCACATCCTGCGCGGCATTGCCCGGCAGATGATGAAGACCGCAGGTTCAGCAGGTTCTTGACCCCGCGCCTAGACTGGCCAGCCCTTCTTTCAGCACACACCATGTTCCAGCGCCTGCGCGAAGACATCGCTCTGATCCTCGAGCGCGACCCGGCTGCCCGGTCGACCTGGGAGGTGCTGACCTGTTATCCCGGCCTGCATGCGCTGACGCTTCATCGCCGCGCGCACTGGCTGTGGACGCATGGCTTCAAGTGGCTGGGGCGCTGGGTCTCGCACTGGGGCCGCTTCCTGACCGGCATCGAGATCCACCCCGGCGCCAAGTTCGGCCGCAAGGTTTTCATCGACCACGGCATGGGCATCGTCATCGGCGAGATGGCCGAGATTGGCGAGGGCTGCACCATCTACCAGGGCGTGACGCTGGGCGGCACTTCGCTCGTGAAAGGCGCCAAGCGGCACCCGACGCTGGGCCCGGGTGTCATCGTCGGTGCCAATGCTTGTGTGCTGGGCGGCTTCACGGTCGGCGCCGGTGCGCGCATCGGCTCGGGCGCTGTCGTCACCAAGGCCGTGCCGGCGGGCGCGACTGCAGTCGGCAACCCGGCCCGCATCATCGAGGCCGCCAGCGAGCAGGCCCGCGAGGAAGCTGCCGCCCGAATGGGCTTCTCGGCCTACGGCGTGGCCCAGGGCGACGACCCGGTGGCGCTGGCCATGCGCGGCCTCATCGACAGCGCCTCGGGCCACGAGCACCAGATCGCGCTGCTGTGGGACGCGGTGTGCAAGCTGTCGACTGAGCTGGGCAAGCCGGTTGGCGATTGCGTGCCCTGCGATGCTCAGCGGGACGAGACTTTCGATGCGGCGGAGATGAACCGGCTGGTCAAGTAGGCGCGTCAGCGCTGTTGCCGCGTGCTCTCGTCGCGCAGGAACCTGGCGATCTCTGCGTCCTGCTTCCGGATGGCGCTGGCTGTGTCAAAAACAGGATGCGACATGCCACACAGGCTGGCGACCCAGTGCTTGTTCTTGGTCAGGTACAGCAGGTGGTGGCGTGCTTGCGTCCAGCGCTCGTAGCCGCACATCGACCCGTCGACCTTTTCGACGACGAGTGCGGTGCCGACTGCGAAGTCACCCTTCCAGCGATGTTTGACGACGAGGTGCAGCAGCGGGCGGAGGTGCAGGGGCGAGTGCCACCCGAGAACGTGGTCCCGCGATAGCCAGGAGGTGGTGGGTTCGGACGACTCGCCCATGATTTCCGCCAACACCACAGCCTGAGAGAACGCCCAACGTTCACGCCAATAGGCCGCCTCGTCATCGCCCGGCGGTACGCATGAGCAAGCCTGCACCGAGCCAGCGGCTGCGGCCAGCAGGGTGACGGCCAGAAGCAGTTCACGCATAGCGGCTCCACTTTGAAGGCCAATGGGCCAGCAAAAGGCCGGCGAGTACGGCAGCAGCAACTGGCACCAGCAGTACAAGCGCAGGCAATACCGGCATTGCGTATAGGTCTGCGCGGCTGTTTTCCGGGTCCAGCACGGTCCTGGCCGTGAGTGCGCACCAGATGCTCACGAGCGCCAGGGCTGGCACTTTGGACAGGCGCTGGTTTGACGGCCAAAGCAGCTTCAATGTGAAGCCGGCGGCGAACCCGCTCAATGAGTAGTAAAGCGCGATCACGAAGTCGGCTGACGCCGGTGATTCGCCGGCCCAGGCGAACGCCAGGCCAAGGAAATTCAGTTTCGAGGGGTGCATCAGCACGATCAGGCCGGTGGCAATGCTGGTCAGGCCTGCGAGCAAGACGTGAAGGGACGGATGGCGACTCAACACCGGCGCCACCCGCCGTCGAAGCTGGATGGCCAGCGCGACGGCACATCCAACCCAGATCAAGGCCATGACAAGCAAGAGCGCGATGTCCATCGACCAGGCAAAGTCGTTGACCCAGCGCGCATGTGTGCCGGCTTCAAGGATGACGAAGAGCACCGCTGCAATGACGGGTCCGAGCCAGACGCGCCTGATCAGCCGTGCAGTCATCACGCCGGCGACAACGAACGACGAGATCCCGGTCCCCAGCGGCAAAGCGCCGTTCCCATGCAACCGCCAGTGGCTCGACGCGTCATCGATGAGCGTGACGGGAAGCAGGGCATACCAGAGCACCAGCAGCCCGAGGATCAAGGTTTTCAGCGCGGCAAGCGTTAGTCGCATCCATCCGAGTCGAAGCCGTGCGAATGCCCTGGACATCGCAGGGTCTCGGCTCAGGCCTGGCTCGGTCGGATCGCCGCCTTCGGCCGGAACGCCTTGCAGACCTCGTCTCTCGTTTCCATGTACGGCCCGCCGATCAGATCGATGCAATAGGGCACCGCCGCGAAGATGCCGCTGGCTTTCTCATGCCCCGCCAGCGTCTCGGCGATGGCCTTGGGCTGGCCGGGCAGGTTGATGATGAGCGCCCGGCCGCGGATGACGGCGACTTGCCTAGACAGGATGGCCGTCGGCACGAAGTGCAGCGAGATCTGGCGCATCTGCTCGCCAAAGCCCGGCATCTCGCGGTCGGCCACGGCCAGCGTCGCCTCGGGCGTCACGTCGCGCGGCGCGGGGCCGGTGCCGCCGGTGGTCAGCACGAGGTCGCAGCGTTCGGTGTCGACCAGATCGATGAGCGCCGCCGAGATGCCGGCCTGCTCGTCGGGGATGAGGCGGGGCACGAACGTGATGGGGTTGTGCAGCGCGCTCGTCAGCCAACTTTGTAGCGCGGGCAGGCCCTTGTCTTCGTAGACGCCGCTGGAGGCACGGTCGCTGATCGACACGATGCCGATGCGAACAGGCTCACTCATCGGTATCAGCTGCAGGCTCAGACGCCTTGATGAACTGGAACAGCTCGCGGTACGCGCGGCCGCTGCGTTTTTCGGGCTCGTTGGCCGCGTCCTTGCGCGCAGCACGCACGAGGTTGCGCAACTGCTGGATGTCGACATCGACATGACCGTCGATGAACTGCTGCAGCGCCGCGTCGTCGGCCAGCAGCAGCTCGCGCCAGCGCTCCGACTGGTGCAGCCGCAGGCTGTCCGACGCATGGCCCAGCTTGAACGCAGCCACCGCCTCGCGCACCGGCTCGGGGTCGATCTTGCGCATCAGCTTGCCGATGTACTGCATCTGCCGGCGCTTGCCTTCGAAGTTGGTGATCTTCTTGGCGTGGCGCAGCGCGTCGTACAGGATCTCGGGCAGGGCCAGTGGCTCCCAGCGGCTCTCGGGCAAGGCGAGCAGGTCCTCGCCGAGCTTCTGCAGCGCGGTCATGTCGCGCTTGAGCTGGGACTTGCTGGGGCGGTCGAAGTCGTCGTCGTCTTCGAAATCAGGGGTGTCTTCTTGCATCGGAGGCCGTGTTCAGCGAGTCCTATGATTGTCGCCCACTCGATTTGCCTCGCATTCATGTCCCACGCCCAAGACGGTTTCGCCTACAGCCCCGCGCAGTTCCAGCAGTGGATTGAAGACGCCCTCGCCGAGGCGAAGAAGCTGGGCGCCAGCGACGCAGGCGCCGAGGTGTCCGAGGGCTGCGGCCTGTCGGTGTCGGCGCGGCTGGGCCAGCTGGAGAACGTGGAGCGCAACCGCGACAAGTCGCTGGGCATCTCGGTCTACCTGGGTCAGCGGCGCGGCAATGCCAGCACGTCGGACTTCTCGCCGCAGGCCATCCGCGACACGGTGCGCGCAGCCTATGACATCGCCCGCTTCACGGCCGAGGACGAGTTCGCCGGCCTGCCCGACGCGGCCGACCTGGCGCTGGACGCGGCCGCCCGGCCCGAGCTGGACCTGTTCCACCCCTGGGCCATCGACGCGGCCCAGGCCGCCGAGATCGCGCTGCGCTGCGAGGCTGCGGCGCTGGGCGTGGACAAGCGCATCACCAACAGCGAGGGCGCGGCCGTGTCGGCGCAGCAGTCGCACTTCTGGATGGGCAACACGCGCGGCTTCCGGGGCGGCTATGCCAGCTCGCGGCACTCGCTGTCGGTCGCGCCGATTGCCGGCCGCGGCTCGGGCATGCAGCGTGATGCCTGGTACAGCTCGATGCGCGCTGCGACCGACCTGGCCTCGCCTGAGGCCGTGGGCCGCTACGCCGCCGAGCGCGCGCTGTCGCGCCTGAAGGCACGCAAGGTTGCGACGGCCGAGGTGCCAGTGTTGTTCGAGAGCACGGTCGCTATCGGCCTGCTGGGCGCGCTGGTGCAGGCCACCAGCGGCGGCGCGCTCTACCGCCGCACCACCTTCCTGCTCGACAGCCTGGGCAAGCCGGTCACGGCACCGCACATCGACATTTCCGAAGACCCGCACTTGCCCAAGGGCAAGGGCAGCTCGCCGTTCGACGACGAAGGCGTCGCCACACGCGCCCGCTCGGTCGTGGACGGCGGCGTGCTGCAGGGCTATTTCCTGTCCAGCTATTCGGCGCGCAAGCTGGGCATGAAGACGACCGGCCATGCCGGCGGCTCGCACAACCTGCGCATGACCAGCCGCGCCACCGCGCCCGGCGACGACCTGCCGACGATGATCCGCCGCCTGGGCCGTGGCCTGCTCGTCACCGAGCTGATGGGGCAGGGCGTGAATTACGTGACCGGCGACTACTCGCGCGGCGCCAGCGGCTACTGGGTCGAGAACGGCGAGATCGCCTACCCCGTCCACGAGGTGACGATCGCCGGCAACCTCAAGGACATGCTGCAGAACATCGTCGGCATCGGCACCGACGAGTATTCGATGGGCACCAAGACCGTTGGCTCGGTGCTGGTCACCGGCATGAAGCTGGCCGGCAACTGAGTGCGCTGCCAGCAACCGAGTTCGCACAAGACAACAGGAGCATCCGCACAATGATCACTCGCACACTCAAGCCGCTCGCCGTCGCCGCCTTCATCGCGCTGGCCGGTGTGGCCCAGGCCGCCGACATCAAGCTGGGTGTCGCGGAGGCGCTGTCGGGCGGTGCCGCGCAGTACGGGCTGAGCATCCGCAACGGCTTCCAGCTCGCGGCCGACGAGATCAACGCCGCAGGCGGCATCAACGGCAACAAGTTGGTGTTGGTCGTCGAGGACGAGCAGGGCAAGAAGGAGGAGGCGATCAATGCCTTCAAGAAGCTGATCTTCCAGGACAAGGTGCTGATGCTGTTCGGCCCCACGCTGTCCAACTCCGCCCAGGCCGCCAACCCCATCGCGCAGGCGGCCAAGGTCGTCGTCTTCGGCACGTCCAACACGGCCGACGGCATCACGTCCATTGGCGACCACGTGTTCCGCAACTCGGTGACCGAGGCCGACGTGCTGCCGGTGACGCTGTCCACGGCCGTCAAGAAGCTGGCCATCAAGAAGGTCGCCGTGCTGTACGGCAACGACGACGTCTTCACCAAGAGCGGCTACGACAACTTCAAGAAGGCGCTTGAGGCGCAGAAGATCGCCGTCACCACAACCGAGACCTTTGCCAAGGGCGACGTCGACTTCAAGGCGCAGTTGACCAAGATCAAGGCCAGCAACCCCGACGCGCTGGTGCTGTCCGCCCTCATCGCCGAAGGCGCGCCGATCATGGTGCAGGCCCGCCAGCTCGGCCTGAACGTGCCGGTCATCGGCGGCAACGGCATGAATTCGGTCAAGGTGTTCGACCTCGCCAAGGGCGCGTCCGACGGCCTGTGGATCGGCAGCCCCTGGTCCGTCGAAAACCAGACCAAGGAGAACAGCGCCTTCGTCGTCGCCTTCACCAGGCTGCACAAGTCCGCGCCCGACCAGTTCGCCGCGCAGGCCTATGACGCGATGTACATCACCGCGCAGGCGCTGAAGAAGGTCAAGCTCAGCGGCGACCTCGCCAAGGACCGCGCCGCGTTGCGCAGCGCGCTGCCCGACGTGAAGTGGACCGGCGCCACCGGCGGCTTCGCGTTCCGCCGCGCTGTCGACAAGGCTGGCAAACCGGCCGGCTACGACGCCAACCAGACCGCCATCGTCAGCGTGACGAAGAACGGCCGCTACGCGATCGAGAAGTAGCGCGGTACGTCTGCCGCTGCTGCCTGCGGCTTCCCGTCGCAGGCCTTGTCTTTTGTCCGGGTTCCTCACGTGCTTGAACAGCAGCTCTTTAACGCCCTTTCGCTGGGCAGCGTGTATGCGCTGTTCGCCCTCGGCTTCACGCTGGTGTTCGGTGTGCTGGGCGTCGTCAACCTGTCGCACGGCGCGGTGTTCATGGTCGGCGCCTATGCGGCGCTGCAGGCCGTCCTCAAGCTGAACCTGCCGCTGGCCGGCGCGCTGGCGGTGGCCTTCCTGGCGTCGGGCCTGCTGGGGCTGCTGATCGATGTGCTGGTGTTGCGGCCGCTGCGGGCGCGCAATGCGCCGCACCTGATCCCGATGATCGCCACCATCGGCCTGGCGATTGCGCTGAACAGCCTGGCGCAAGGCATCTTCGGCGCCGAGAACCTGCGCTTCCCGGCCGAGGTCCTGCCGCACGCCACGCTGACCATCGCCGGCCTGCATGTCACGGTGCTGGAGCTGGGCATCATCCTGCTGTCCTTCGTGCTGATGGCCGTGCTGCTGCTGGTGCTGCGCGGCACGCAACTGGGCCGCGCGCTGCGCGCCATCGCCGAGTCGCCCAAGGCGGCGGCGCTGCTGGGCATCAACGTGGGCGGCCTGTTCATGCTGACCAGCTTCTTCGCCGCCGGCCTGGGCGGCGTGGCCGGCGTGCTGATCGGCCTGTACTCCAACGCGCTGTACCCGCTGATGGGCCAGCCCATCCTGCACAAGGGCATCGCCGTCATCATCCTGGGCGGCATGGGCGACATCCGCGGTGCGATGCTGGCGGGGCTGTTCCTGGGCTTTGCCGAGGTGCTGTCGGTGGCCTACATCGGCTCGACGATGCGCGACGCGGTCGGCTTTGGCCTGCTGTTCGCCGTGTTGCTGCTGCGGCCAAAAGGCTTGTTCGGTACCGTCAACGAACGCAAGGTCTAGCCGTGGAAGCGTTCGACAACTTCTGGGCCGTCTACAGCAACCTGGTGCTCACGCTGGGCACCAACTCGCTGCTGGCGCTGTCTATCTACCTGACGCTGTCCTGCGGCATGCTGGCCATGGCCAACGGCGCTTTCATGGGGATCGGTGCTTACACGGCGGCGCTGCTGACGATGAATGCCGGCATGCCGTTCCCGGTCGCGCTGGCGGGCGGCATGGCCGCACCCGCGCTGGTGGCGTTGCTGATGGGCGGGCCCACGCTGCGGCTGTCCGGTGTCTACCTGGCGATGGCCACGCTGGCCTTCGGCGAGGTGGTGCGCATCTTCATCCTCAACACCGAGGACTGGACCGGCGGCGCCCTGGGGCTGAACGGCATTCCGCCATCGACCCAGTGGTGGCATGTCTTGCTGGCGCTGCTGCTGGCATGCGCGGTGCTGGCGCTGCTGCGCTGCTCCAAGGTCGGGCGGGCCTTCGAAGCCATCAAGCTTGATGAGACGGCAGCCGGCCTGATGGGCATCGACGTCAACGCCCACAAGATGCTGGCCTTCGTGCTGGGTGCGATGCTGGCCGGTCTGGCCGGTGCACTCAACGCGCACCTGACCTTCTTCATCGGCCCCAACGAATACGGCTTCGACCGCGGCGTCGAGATCCTGACCATGACCATCCTCGGCGGCATCAATGGCCTGATGGGACCGATCTCCGGCGCCGTCATCCTGACGTTGCTGCCCGAGTTGCTGCGCGGCCTGGCGGACTTCCGCAACGTGTTCAACGGGCTCATCCTCGTGGTGATCGTGCTGTTCCTGCCGCGCGGCCTGTGGGACCCGGCGCGGCTGCGCGCGCTGCTGGGCCGGAGGCGCTGAGCATGCTGACGCTGCAATCCGTCTCGCGCCACTTCGGCGGCCTCAAGGTGCTGCAGGACGTCAGCTTCGACGTGCCAGCCGGCGGCATCTTCGGCCTCATCGGCCCCAACGGCGCCGGCAAGACCACCGTCGTCAACCTCATCACCGGCCTGCTGCCGCCCACGTCGGGCGACATCCTGTTCAACGGCGAAAGCCTCGTCGGCCGCAAGCCCCACCGCATCACCGCCAGCGGCGTGGCGCGCACCTTCCAGAACATCCGCGTGTTCAAGGAGATGACGCTGCTGGAGAACGTCATCGTCGGCATGCATGGCCGGCTGGCCTATGGCCCGGCCGGGCTGCTGCTGCGCCTGCCCAGCTTCCGCGCCGCCGAACGCGCCGCACGTGACCGGGCGCGCGAGTTGCTGTCCTGGATGAAGCTGGACCACAAGGCCGATGACATTGCCGACAACCTCAGCTATGGCGAGCAGCGCAAGCTTGAACTCGCCCGTGCGCTGGCCACCGAGCCCAAGCTGCTGTTGCTGGATGAACCGGTGGCCGGCATGAACGGCGCCGAGAAGACCGAGCTGATGGCCGAGATCCGCAACATCCAGGCGCGCGGCTACACCATCTTCATGATCGAACACGACATGCGCTTCGTGATGGGCCTGTGCGAGCACATCGCCGTACTGAACTTCGGCCGCATCATTGCCCAGGGCGGGCCTGAAGCCGTGCGCAACGACCCGCAGGTCATCGAGGCCTACCTGGGTCGCGATGACGACGAAGAGGTGGCGGCATGAGCGCGCAAGCCTTGCTCAGCGTGCGCGGGCTGAGCATCAACTACGGTCACGTCAACGCGGTACGCGGCATCGATCTCGACCTGGCCGCCGGCGAGATCACGGCGCTGGTCGGCGCCAATGGCGCCGGCAAGACCACGACGTTGATGGCGCTGTCCGGGCTTGTGAAGAAGGCTGCAGGTGCCGTGCACTTCGATGGTCAGGACATCTCAGCCATGGCGCCACACCGCATCGTCGCCAGCGGCCTGGTGCAGGTCGCCGAAGGCCGGGCCACGCTGACGACGCTGACCGTGCGAGAGAACCTGGACCTGGGCGCCTACACGCGCCGCGATGGCGCCACCGCACGGGCACGCGATGTCGATCGCATCTATTCGCTGTTCCCGCGCCTGGCCGAGCGGGCAACGCAGATGGCTGGCAGTCTGTCCGGTGGCGAGCAGCAGATGCTGGCCATCGGCCGCGCCTTGATGGCCAAGCCTCGGCTGCTGCTGCTGGACGAACCGTCGATGGGTCTCGCGCCCCTCATCGTGCAGGACATCTTCCGCACGCTGAAACGCATCAACGCCGAAGGGCTGACGATCTTCCTCGTCGAGCAGAACGTGAAGCAGGCGCTCAAGCTCGCCCATCGCGCCTACGTGGTGGAGAGCGGCGAAGTGGTGCTGCAAGGCCGCGGTGCCGAACTGCTGGGCGACCCGCGCGTGCAGGCCGCCTACCTCGGCCACTGAGACGCGACCGGGCACAGTGCCTGCGCACTGTGCGACGCGTGCCGAAGGACAGGCCCCTGCAGGGGCCGGGCATGAGCGGGTTCAGCCGAGCTGTTGAGCCTGGACGAACAGGCGCGTCGAGCGCGCGCCGGAGCGGCAGAACACCAGCAGCGGCCGTGGCAGCTCCTGCAACAGCTGTGCGAAGGCGGCGATCTCCTCCGGCGACTGGTAGCCGCCGGCCACCGGCAGATGGCGGTATTCCAAACCGGCGGCTTTCGCGGCGGTCTCCATCTCGGCCGAGGTCGGCTGGTCCGGGCCATGCTCGAAGTCGGGCCGGTTGTTGACCACGCTCTTGAAGCCCATCGCGGCGGCTTCGGCCATGGCTTCGGGCGACAACTGCGGCGCAGCGCAGATGTCGGGGGCGATCGCTTGCAGGGGCAGGCTCATGGTGATCTCCTTACTTGGCCAGCGCGGCCTTGACCGCGGCGGATACCGTGCTCATCTCGGCCGAGTTGCCCAGCGCGGCCTTGGCGGCAGCCATGACCTTGCCCATGTCGGACGGACCCGTAGCACCCAGTTCGACAAGGATCGCGGCGACCTTCTCCGCCACGGCCTCGGCCGACAGGCGCTCGGGCAGATAGGCCTGCAGCACGGCCAGCTCGGCGGTTTCCTTGGCGACGAGGTCGTCGCGACCGGCGGCGCTGAACTGGCTGATCGAATCCTTGCGCTGCTTGATCAGCTTGTCGACGATGACGACGAGAGCCATGTCGTCCACGACGACGCGCTCGTCCACTTCCTTCTGCTTGACGGCGGCCAGCAGGCCGCGGATGGTCAGCAGACGGTCGGCGTCCTTGGCGCGCATGGCGGCCTTCATGTCTTCGGTGATGCGGTCTTTGAGGCTCATGGGGAGGTCCGATTCAAAAAGACAAAAACCCGCGACAGCGTCCTGTGGCGGGTTTTGGAGTTCACCGGAACACAGGGTTCCGGGTCGCGTCAGGAGACGATCAGTACAGCTTCTTGGGCAGCTGCATGCTGCGCACGCGCTTGTAGTGGCGCTTGACGGCCGCAGCCTTCTTGCGCTTGCGCTCAGCGGTGGGCTTCTCGTAGAACTCGCGGGCGCGCAGGTCGGTCAGCAGGCCCAGCTTTTCGATGGTGCGCTTGAAGCGACGCAGTGCGACGTCGAACGGCTCGTTTTCTTTGACGCGGATAGTGGTCATGTATTTCCTTCAGATTGCGCTCGGTATTCGCAGCTTCAGTATCAGCAGCAGGTTCCGGATTACTGCGTCACTTGTTCAGTCCAATGACATGCAGCGAATCGACGCGCGGGGTTTGCCAGCAAAGCCGAGGATTGTAGCCAGAAAATCAAGGACTTGCCAAGATTTGCTCAGATGGGCGTTGCAGCCTCTGCCATGGCCGCAGCGCAGGCCGCCGCGCTGGCCCATGCCCACTGGAAGTTGTAACCCCCCAGCCAGCCCGTCACGTCGACGACTTCGCCGATGAAATACAGCCCGGGCACGCGTTTGCTTTCCAGCGTCTGCGAGCTGAGGTCCCGCGTCGAGACGCCGCCGCGCATGACCTCGGCCTTGCGCCAGCCTTCGTCGCCGCTGGGCATCAGCTGCCAGTCGTGCACGCTGCGGCCCAGGCGCTGAAGGTCGGCGTCGCGGCATTCCGCCAGCGGTTTCGCCGCGTCTAGCTTGGCGCGTTCCAGCCACGCGCCGGCCAGGCGCTGCGGCAGGCGGGCCGCGAACTCGTTGCCGAGCTGGCGGCGGGACGTGGCCTTGGCGTCCACGAGGTCCTTGTCGAGCTGCAGTTCGGGCGCGAGGTTGATCTGCAGAGGCTGGTCGGCGGCCGTCCGGTAGCTCGAAATCTGCAGGATGGCCGGGCCACTCAACCCGCGGTGCGTGAACAGCAAGTCCTCCAGGAAGCGCCCGCGCGCCTTGCCGCTGCCGCAGGACACCTCGACCGGCAGCGACAGCCCGGCCAGCGCGGCGAACGGCGCCCAGGCGTCGGCATCGAAGGTCAGCGGCACGAGGGCAGGGCGGGGCTCGACGATGGCGTGTTCGAAGCGTTTGGCCAGGCGAAGGCCCCAGTCGCTGGCGCCGATCTTGGGCACCGGCAGCCCGCCGGTCGCAACGACCATCCGCGGCGTCGTCACCGGCCCCTGGCTGGTGTCCAGCTCGAAGCCGCCGTCGGGCAGCCGGCGTACATCGGCCACCGTGCACGGCTGCCAGCGCGTCACGCCGCCCGCGTCGCACTCGCTGACCAGCATCTTGATGATCTGCTCGGCGGAGTCGTCGCAGAACAGCTGGCCCTTGTGCTTCTCGTGGAAGGCAATGCCGTGGCCTTGCACGAGCTTGATGAAGTCCTGCGGCGTGTAGCGCGCCAGCGCCGAGCGGCAGAAGGCGGGGTTCTCGGACAGAAAGTTGCCCGGCCCCGCCTCGCGATTCGTGAAATTGCAACGCCCGCCACCGGAGATTCGGATCTTTTCAGCCAGCTTCTGCGCATGGTCGATCAACAGCACGCTCAAGCCCCGCTGGCCCGCAAGCCCCGCACAGAACAGGCCTGCGGCGCCTGCACCCACCACCACCACATCGAATCGCTGCATAAACCACTCTTGAAACGACCTGCATTGTCGTGGGCGGCCTGTTGAAACTCGGTAGGATGCAAGCAAGTGATGCGTCAGGGCTTCTAGGGGGGAGGCCCGATTCATGGGGTGAGCTGGTCTTGCTGGCCGCGCGCACGCCCCACTACAGTCCCTTGACATCCTGGATCAGCCCGGTTCCCCGCCGATGGCACCTGATCGCATCAAAAACGATTCCATCGACATGACCGCCGACCCATCCGCGACGCAACCCGGCAGCCTGGCGCACTGGCTGGCCGGTCATGCCGCGCTGGTCGATGAAACACTGGCAGGCCTGGTGTCGCTGATCGAGCCGCTGGGGAGCCAGGCGGCCATCAAGGCCGTGGCCAATGGCCGCTACGTTTTCGCCAGCGCCGGCCTGGCGCAGATGTTCGAGCAGGAACAAGTCGTCGGTCACACCGATGCCGAGCTGCTGAAGCCCGATGAGACGACGGCGTTGCGCCGTGTCGAGCAGACCGTCATGGCGCAGCGCCACCCGGTCGTCTCGGAGCACAAGCTGGAGATCAACGGCCGCCGCCGCGAGTTCAGCGTGACGCGTCTGGCGCTGGGTCAGGACTTCCTGCTGTCGGTCTGGCATGAGCGCACCGAGGAGCGCCACCGTGAGTCGCATCTGCAGCGCGCGCTGGCGCAGATCGAGCAGCAGCAGGCAGCCATCGAGCAGATCCGCCGCGAGCTGCAGCAAGGCTCGGGCCGCGACGATGTCTCGGGCCTGTACATGCGGCCGCAGTTCGACGACCAGTTGTTGCGCGAGATTGACCTGTCCTCGCGCGAGCATCGCGAGTTCGCGCTCGTCGTCATTGCGCTGGATTCATCGCCCGCCGTGGCGAGCCTGGGTGACGACGCGCAGCAGCGCCTGCTGGAGGGCATCGGTCGCATGCTGCGCGCCAACACGCGGGCGATGGACTCGGCCTGCCGCATCGGCGCGCAGCGCTTTGCCGTGCTGCTGTCGGGCGTCGGCCTGGCCACGGCACATGCGCGCATGGAGCAGTTGCGCCGCCAGTGCGCGGCCCAGATCGTCGTGCTGAACGGCCAGGACCTGGGCCTTTCGATTTCGATGGGCGTGTCCAGCTTCCCGCACACGGCGTCGCGCCAGGACGAGCTGATGAACGCCAGCGAGGCTGCCGTCCACGAGGCACAGCGCCGCGGCGGCAACCAGGTCGTGCTGGCGTCCATCGCCTTCGGCTAAAGCCCCGACAGACCCTTCCAAAGCATGTAGGCCGCGAGCGCGAACAGCAGCGTCGCGAAGGCCTTCTTCAGCTGGGCCACATTCATCGCATGCGCCGCGCGCGCACCCAGCGGCGCCATCGTCACGCTGGCCACGGCGATCAGCGCGAGCGCCGGCAGATAGAGATAGCCGAAGGTGCCGGGCAGCACTGGCTCCATGCCCCAGCCTGCCGCGACGTAGCCCAGCGTGTTGGCGATGGCGATGGGGAAGCCCAGCGCCGCGCTCGTCGCCACGGCGAAGTGCACCGGCACGTTGCACCAGACCATGAAGGGCACGCTGGCGAAGCCGCCGCCCGCACCGACCAGCCCCGACAGCAAACCAATGCCGGCACCGGCGCTGAACTGGCCGGCCGGGCCAGGCATCTGGCGGCTTGGCGCGGGCCGCTTGTTGCGCAGCATCTGCCAGCCCGAGAAGCCGACGAAGGCGGCAAACACCAGCGCCAGCCAGGCGCCCTTGAGCAGCGCGAACAGCCCTGCGCCGGCCAGCAGCCCACCGGCCAGGATGCCGGGCGCCAGACCCTTGACGAGATCCCAGCGCACAGCGCCGCGCTTGTGGTGCGCCCATACGCTGGACAGCGACGTGAACATGATGGTCGCCATCGACGTGGCAATGGCCATCTTGACGGCCAGGCCGGCCTCCACGCCTCGCTGGCCGAGGATGAAGGTCAGGAAGGGCACCATCAGCATGCCTCCGCCTATGCCCAGCAGCCCGGCAAGAAAGCCGGCTGCCAGGCCCAGTGCCAGCAGTTCGGCGACGAGGCCTGCGGTCATGCGGCGTGCAGCCGCTTCAGCACCGCCTGCCATTCGGCTGCGGTGACCGGCGTGATGGACAGCCGGCTCCCGCGCTGCAGCACCTGCATGCTGGCCAACTCCGGCGCCTCGCGCATCTCCTTGAGGCTCAGCAACCGCGTCGTCTCGCGCCAGCGCACGTCCACGTGCACCCAGCGCGGCGCGTCGGGCTTGGACTTGGGGTCGAAGTAGGGGCTGGCCGGGTCGAACTGCGTTGCGTCCGGGTAGGCCGCGCTGCAGACTTCGGCGAGGCCGGCGACACCGGGCTCGGCGCAGGACGAGTGATAGAAAAGCACGCCATCACCGAGCCGCATCGCGTCGCGCATCAAATTGCGCGCCTGGTAGTTGCGCACACCGGTCCAGGGCAGCGTGCCTGCGCGGGCCAGGTCGGTGATAGCCGCTTCGTCGGGCTCCGACTTCATCAGCCAGTAGTTCATGGGCTGATGCTAAGGGGGAAGAAGGTGTCCACCGCAATCCTGGGGGCCGAGATCCTGAACACCCAGGGGTAATCAGGTGGGCGAAGTCAGCCGGACTTCGGGTTCATCTGACGCGAGACGATCACGCCCATCCGGCATTTTCCAAGCCCTTGCTCATAGAGCATCGGATGAAGGAAATAAAGCCCCGGGGAAAGCAGTGGACGCGGCGGATTTTAAGCGCTCAGAGCAACTGCCCGTCATGTCCAAGGGCTTCATCCAGTCGTTTGATCAGGGCATCGACTTCGGGTGAGGAAACCGGTGTAGAAGCAGCGGCTTCTCGTGGGGTGTCGGCGAGTTGATAGGCCAGGTTCAACGCGGCCAGCACGGCGATGCGCTCGCGGGCCTTGACCTTGCCGGCGTCGCGGATGGCGCTCATCTCGCGGTCGACCTGAGCCACGGCGGCGGTCAGCGCTGCCTCGCCGCCGGGTGGGCAGCCGAGCAGGTAGCTCTGGCCCATGATGGTCACTTCCATCTGCTTCATGGCTGCTCCTCCTTGGGCGCTTCGGCTGGCAGGCGCTCCAGCAGCGCATCCACACGGGCGCGGGCGGCGCTCAGGCGCGAGCGAAGGCTGTCGCGCTCCTGCGTGATGGCGGTGAGCTGCACCTGCAGCAGCAGGTTGGTGCGCAGGATTTCGTCGTGTCGCACGAGCAGGCGCTCCACGCGGTCTGTCAGGTCGGTCAGGCTGGCCATGGATGGGCTCGGGATCAGGCGGGCGCCGATTTTAGGTTGCGGCCGGTGTCACACTCGTTGATGACGGTGCAAACATTGCAAAGGGGCTTGCGCGCCTGGCAGACATAGCGGCCATGCAGGATCAGCCAGTGGTGGGCGTCGACGAGGTAGGCCTCGGGGATGCGGTCGAGAAGGCCTAACTCCACAGCCAGTGGTGTTTTGCCGGGCGCCAGGCCCGTGCGATTGCCGACGCGGAAGATGTGCGTGTCGACGGCCATCGTCGGCTCGCCGAAGGCGACGTTGAGTACGACGTTGGCGGTCTTGCGGCCGACGCCGGGCAGCGCCTCCAGCTCGGTGCGCGAGCGCGGCACCTCGCCGCCGTGCTGCTCGATGAGCATGGCGCAGGTCTGCAGCAGGTGCTTGGCCTTGCTGCGGTACAGGCCGATGGTCTTAATGTGCGATTCCAGGCCATCCTGGCCCAGCGCCAGGACTTGCGCCGGCGTGTTGGCGACGGCGAACAGGCGCCTGGTGGCTTTGTTTACGCCCACGTCGGTGGCTTGAGCGGAAAGCAGCACGGCGGTCAGCAGCTCGAAGACGCTGGCGAATTCCAGCTCGGTCTGCGGCGCCGGGTTGGCGGCCTTCAGTATGGCGAAAAAGCGTTCGACTTGAGCACCGTTCATGCTGACATTGTCGACGGGCTTCAGCTGCGCTTGGCGCGCGCCCGGGCCATGGCCGCCTCGATGGCGGCGCGCTTGCGGTCGAGTTGGGCGGGGTCGGTGATGGCCGACGCCGCCGCCAGGTCGGCCAGCTTGGCCTGGGCCTTTTCGGCCAGTCGCGCCTCGTTTTCTTCCGCTTCTCGGTGGCGGCGGAACTGGCGGAAGACATAGCGCTCGCGGGCCTCGTCGGCCTGCGGCTGGCTCCAGGCGGCCCAGCCCGTCGTCGTGGTCACCTCGGGCATGGAGATGCAGTCGACCGGACATGCCGGCACACAGAGTTCGCAGCCGGTGCACTGCGCCGTGACGACGACGTGCATGGCCTTAGGCGCGCCGACGATGCAGTCCGCCGGGCAGGCCTTGATGCACAGCGTGCAGCCTATGCACCAGGCCTCGTCGATGACGGCCACGCCGCGCGTGGCTTCGATGCCGTTCACGGGATTCAGCGGGTGCGCCGGTCGTCCGGTGATCGCTGCGAGCCGAGCCACGCCCTCGGCGCCGCCCGGCGGGCACTGGTTGATGTCGGCCTCGCCAGCGGCCACGGCTTCAGCGTAGCGACGGCAGTCCGGGTAGCCGCAGCGGGTGCATTGGGTCTGCGGCAGCGCGGCGTCGATCAGCTCGGCCAGGCTCACGCTCTGCGCTTGCGGGCCGGCGCCGATTTGGCCGTGGCCTTTGCTGCCGTGGCCTTGGCCGTCTTCTTCAGCGGCGCGGCTTCGTACTTGGCAATGAAGTCACAGACCTGCGGGTAGACGTTCTCGCGCCAGCGGCGGCCCGAGAAGATGCCGTAGTGGCCCGCGCCGATGGCGTCGTAGTGGAACTGGTGCTGCTTGGGCACGCCGGAGCAGATGTCGTGCGCGGCCCGGGTCTGGCCGGCGCCGGAGATGTCGTCGAGTTCGCCTTCGACGGTCAGCAGCGCCGTTGTCGTGATGTCTTGCGGGCGCACCAGCTGGCCGTTGACTTCCCAGGTGCCGTTGACCAGGCCGAAGTCCTGGAAGACGGTCTTGATGGTGTCGAGGTAGTACTCGGCCGGCATGTCGAGCACGGCGTTGTACTCGTCGTAGAACTTGCGGTGCGCCTCGGCGCTGTCGCCGTCGCCGCGCACCAGGTCCAGGAAGTAGTCGTAGTGCGAGGTCAGGTGGCGGTCCGGGTTCATCGCCACGAAGCCGGTGTGCTGCAGGAAGCCGGGGTAGACCGCGCGGCCGGAGCCGGGGAAGTTGGTCGGCACGCGGTAGATGACGTTGTTCTCGAACCAGCTGTAGCTGCGGTTCATGGCCAGGTTGTTGACGGCCGTCGGGCTCTTGCGGGCGTCGATGGGGCCGCCCATCATGGTCATGCTGCGCGGCGTGGCCTCGCCGGCGCTGGCCATCAGCGAGATGGCGGCCAGCACGGGCACCGTGGGCTGGCAGACGGAGATGACGTGGCTGTCCGCGCCGCCGACGTGGCGGATGAACTCCTGCACGTAGGCGATGTAGTCGTCCAAATGGAACGGACCGACTTCAAGCGGCACCATGCGTGCGTCCGTCCAGTCGGTGATGTAGACCTTGTGGGTCTTCAGCAGTTGCTTGACCGTCTCACGCAGCAGCGTGCTGTGGTGGCCGGACAGCGGCGCGACGACGAGGACGGTGGGCTGGTCCTTCATCTGCGACAGCACGTTCAGCTCGTCCGTGTAGCGCTTGAAGCGCAGCAGGCGGCAGAAGGGCTTCTCCAGCGCCACCAGCTCCTGCACGGCCACGTCGACGCCGTCGACCTCGACCGAGCGGATGTCGAACTCGGGCTTTTCGTACTCCTTGGCCAGGCGGTGCATCAGGTCCAGCCCGGCGGACAGGCGCTGCGCCATGGGCGTGTGCGCAAAGGGCGACAGCGGGTGGCTGTAGAGCTTGGCCGACGCGGCGGCGAACTCGGAGAACGGGCTCAGCAGGGCGCGCTGGGTTTCGAACAGTTGGTACAGCATGGCCGGCCTTGGCGAGGATCAGGAAGGCTTGATGGTGCCAGAAAACGTTGTCGGTCTTGTGCGGTGCAGCATTGGATCGGCGGGCGAACCGCCAATCCTTTGCACTTCACTGGTGCAAAAAAGGCGCTCAGCCCTTCAGCACGGCCGCCATGGCGCCCGCAACCGTGGGCAGATTGCCCTCATTCAGTGCGGCGACGCAGATGCGGCCGGAGTCCACGCCGTAGACGGCGAACTCGCTGCGCAGGCGCTGCATCTGGGCGGCGCTCAGGCCCGAGTAGCTGAACATGCCGAGCTGCTCAGTGACGAAGCCGAGGTCTTGCGTGACGCCGGCTGCCTTCAGCGCCGCGACCAGCGCGCTGCGCATCGCCTTGATACGCACACGCATGCCGGCCAGTTCTTCCTCCCACAGCGCGCGCAGCTTGTCGTCGGCCAGCACCTGGGCGACGACTTGCGCGCCGTGCGTCGGCGGGTTGGAGTAGTTGGTGCGGATCATGATCTTCAGCTGTGACAGCACGCGCACGGCCTCCTCGTCGCTGGTGCACACGACGCTCAGGGCCCCGACACGCTCGCCGTACAGCGAGAAGCTCTTAGAGAAGCTGGTCGACACGAAGAAGCCGACGCCGGCGGCGAGGAACTGGCGCACCGCCTCGCCGTCTTCCTTCAGGCCGAAGCCGAAGCCCTGGTAGGCCATGTCCAGGAAGGGCGTCAGGCCCTTGGCCTTGACGGCGGCGACGACTTCAGCCCATTGCGCGGCAGTGATGTCGTAGCCGGTCGGGTTGTGGCAGCAGGCGTGCAGCACGACGACAGTGCCGGCGGGGGCGGCGTTCAGCGCGGCCAGCATGCCGTCGAAGTTGATGCCCTTGTTGGCCGCGTCGTAGTAGGGGTAGGTCTCGACGGTGAAGCCGGCCTGCGTGAACAGTGCGCGGTGGTTCTCCCAGCTCGGGTCGGAGATCAGCACCTTGGAGACGGGGTTGAGCTGCTTCAGGAAGTCTGCGCCGATCTTCAGCGCGCCGGTGCCGCCGATGGCCTGCACGGTGGCGACGTTCTTCAGTTCGCTGCCGAAGACGAGCTTCTGCACGGCCTTGTCATAGGCGGCGATGCCGTCGATGGGCAGGTAGCCGCGCGGCTTGGGCGCAGCAGCCATGGCGGCCTCGGCTTCGCGCACGCACTTCAGCAGCGGCAGCTTGCCGGCTTCGTCGTAATAGACGCCCACGCCGAGGTTGACCTTGCCCGGGCGGGTGTCGGCGTTGAACTGTTCGTTCAGGCCGAGGATGGGATCACGGGGGGCAAGGGTGACATCGGCAAAGAGGGACATGGCGGGATTCCTGAAAGGACGTTGGCAGCAGGGTAGGGCGGTCAGCGGGGTACTGCGCTTAAGCTGACGGATTGCGCAAGGCGCCGATTTTCCCAGGATTCCCCCGATGCAAGACGCGCTGAACGCCATCACAGCCCCCGAGGGTGACACCGAGGAACGCAAGGGCGAATTCGTCAGCTTCGAAGGCTCGCCGTTCCAGCTGTTCCAGCCTTTCCCGCCGGCCGGGGACCAGCCCAAGGCCATCGCCCAGCTTGTCGAGGGCATCAACGACGGTCTCAGCTACCAGACGCTGCTGGGCGTGACGGGCTCCGGCAAGACCTTCACGATGGCCAATGTCATTGCTCGGCTGGGCCGCCCGGCCATCATCTTTGCGCCCAACAAGACGCTGGCCGCGCAGCTGTACAGCGAGTTCCGGGATTTCTTTCCGAACAACGCGGTCGAGTACTTCGTCAGCTACTACGACTACTACCAGCCCGAGGCCTATGTGCCGCAGCGCGACCTGTTCATCGAAAAGGACAGCGCGATCAACGAGCACATCGAGCAGTTGCGGCTGTCGTGCACCAAGAGCCTGCTGGAACGGCGCGACGTGGTCATCGTCGCGTCGGTGTCGGCCATCTACGGCATCGGCTCGCCGGCCGACTATCACCAGATGGTCATGACGCTCCGCGTGGGCGACAAGCTGGGCCAGCGAGATGTCATCGCCCACCTGATCCGCATGCAGTACACGCGCAACGAGATGGAGTTCACGCGCGGTCACTTCCGCGTGCGCGGCGACACCATCGACGTGTTCCCGGCGGAGCACTCCGAGCTGGCCATCCGCATCGAGCTGTTTGACGACGAGATCGAGGCGTTGTCGCTGTTCGACCCGCTGACCGGCCAGATCCGCCAGAAGATTCCGCGCTTCACGGTCTATCCCAGCAGCCACTATGTGACGCCGCGTGACCGCGTGCTGGCAGCAACGGATGCGATCAAGGCGGAGCTGCGCGAGCGTGTCGACTTCTTCGTCAAGGAAGGCAAGCTCGTCGAGGCCCAGCGTGTCGAGCAGCGCACCCGTTTCGACCTGGAGATGCTGCAGGAGGTGGGCCACTGCAAGGGCATCGAGAACTACACGCGCCATCTGTCGGGCGCCGAGCCGGGCGACCCGCCGCCCACGCTGGTTGACTATTTGCCCAAGGACGCCCTCATGTTCCTGGACGAGAGCCACGTGCTGATCGGCCAGTTCGGCGGCATGTACAACGGCGACCGGGCACGCAAGACAACGCTGGTCGAGTACGGCTTTCGCCTGCCGTCCGCGCTGGACAACCGGCCTCTGAAGTTCGCCGAGTTCGAACGTAAGATGCGTCAGGCGGTGTTCGTGTCGGCCACGCCGGCGCAGTACGAGAAGGACAACGCCGGTCAGGTGGTCGAGCAGGTCGTGCGGCCGACGGGGCTGGTCGACCCCTTGGTGGAAGTGCGGCCTGCCACGCACCAGGTGGACGATGTGTTGCAGGAGATTCGCCTGCGCGTTGAAGTGCAGGAGCGCGTGCTGATCACGACGCTGACCAAGCGCATGGCCGAGCAGTTGACGGACTACCTCAGCGACAACGGTGTCAAGGTGCGCTACCTGCACTCGGACGTGGACACGGTGGAGCGCGTCGAGATCCTGCGCGACCTGCGCCTGGGCGCCTTCGACGTGCTGGTGGGCATCAACCTGCTGCGCGAGGGGTTGGACATCCCCGAGGTGTCCCTCGTCGCCATCCTGGACGCGGACAAGGAAGGCTTCCTGCGCGCCGAGCGCAGCCTCATCCAGACCATAGGCCGGGCGGCGCGCAACCTGAACGGCAAGGCAATCCTCTACGGCGACCGCATCACCGACTCGATGCGCAAGGCCATCGACGAAACCGAGCGCCGCCGCGCCAAGCAGATCGCCTTCAACACGGAAAACGGCATCACACCGCGCAGCGTGCAAAAGCGCATCAAGGACTTGATCGATGGCGTCTACTCCGCCGAATCCGGCCGCGACGACGCCAAGCTCCTGGCGGCCGCGAAGGTTGAGGACTTGTCCGAGAAGGATCTGGCCAAACGTATTGCCCAGCTCGAAAAGCAGATGCTGGAACACGCCCGCAACCTGGAGTTCGAGCAGGCCGCCCGCATCCGGGATCAGCTGGGTCAGCTCCGCGAGCAGGCGTTTGGCGCGCGCGTGCACGACAACATCGTGCCGCTGGACAGCGCGCGCAAGGTCGCGCCACGCTGACCGGCCAAAAACCTGCCCAGGGCTAGGGGCTAGCGAGTAACCCTGAGGGTGCCCCGATTAGTCGAGTAAAATCATCGGAAATGAATTAGTCGGCTATTGTCCTGGTCATCCCGGGTTAACCCCGAATCAATGCTCTGAACAAACCGTGTCAGAGCGTCTCGCAAAGGAGTTCTGTATGCGTCTCACCACCAAAGGTCGGTTTGCTGTTACCGCGATGCTGGACCTGGCGCTGCGCGAGAATACCGGCCCCGTCGCCCTGGCGGCGATCAGCCAACGGCAGCAGATTTCGCTCTCCTACCTGGAGCAGCTCTTCGGCAAGCTGCGCCGCCATGAACTGGTGGAAAGCACCCGTGGCCCGGGCGGCGGTTACTCGCTGGGCCGCAAGGCCGAGAACATCACCGTCGCCGACATCATCGTCGCCGTGGACGAGGCGCTGGACGCCACCGGCTGCGGCGGCAAGGACAACTGCATGGGCGAGGACAGCGGCCGCTGCATCACCCATGAACTCTGGACCAATCTGAACGCCAAGATGATCGAGTACCTCGACTCCGTGTCCTTGCGCAAGCTGGCCGACGAGCAGTTGGCCAAGGGCTTCGAGGTCGAGGCCGCGCCGGTCAAGCGTGCGATTTCGTCGCAGCCCGTGCTCAAGCCGATCCGCGTGACCGCGCCGAATTCGGTGTTTGCGCTGGGTGGCGCGTTCAGTAAGTAAAAACTCAAAAGAAGTCGTTCCATGGACATGACCCCGCACTTCCCGATCTACCTCGACTACGGCGCCACGACGCCCTGCGACCCCCGCGTGGTGGACGCGATGGTTCCCTGGTTGCGCGAGCACTTCGGCAACCCGGCGTCGCGCAGCCACGCATGGGGCTGGGAAGCGGAAGAGGCCGTCGAGAAGGCGCGCGTGCAGGTGGCCGAACTTGTCGGCGCAGACCCGCGCGAGATCGTCTGGACCTCCGGCGCGACCGAGTCCATCAATCTCGCGCTAAAGGGCGCTGCGCAGTTCTACAAGACCCGCGGCAAGCACCTGATCACCGTCAAGACCGAGCACAAGGCCACGCTGGACAGCATGCGTGAACTGGAGCGCCAGGGCTTCGAGGTGACCTACCTCGACGTTCAGGCCAACGGCTTGCTCGACCTGGAAGCGTTCAAGGCCGCGCTGCGCACGGACACCATCCTGGCCTCGGTCATGTTCGTGAACAACGAGATCGGGGTCATTCAGGACGTCGTGGCTCTGGGCAACCTGTGCCGGGAGCGTGGCGTCATCTTCCACGTGGACGCTGCTCAGGCGACCGGCAAGATTGCCATCGACCTGGCCAAGTTGCCCATCGACCTGATGAGCATGTCCGCACACAAGACCTATGGCCCCAAGGGCATGGGCGCGCTGTACGTGCGCCGCAAGCCGCGTGTCCGGCTGGAAGCCCAGATGCACGGTGGCGGCCACGAGCGCGGCATGCGCTCGGGCACCTTGCCCACGCACCAGATCGTCGGCATGGGCGAGGCCTTCCGCATTGCGCGCGAGGAGATGGGCGTCGAGCAGGAACGCATCCGCGCGCTGCACAACCGGCTCATCAAGGGCCTGTCCGGCATCGAACAGACGTTCATCAACGGTGACCTCGAACACCGCGTGCCGCACAACCTGAACATCTCGTTCAACTATGTCGAGGGCGAGTCCCTGATCATGGGCGTCAAGGGCCTGGCGGTGTCGTCGGGTTCGGCGTGCACGTCGGCCAGCCTGGAGCCCAGCTACGTGCTGCGCGCGCTGGGCCGCAGCGACGAGCTGGCGCACAGCTCGCTGCGCATGACCATCGGCCGCTTCACGACCGAAGAAGAAATTGACTACGCCATCAGCGTGCTCACCGACCGCGTCGGCAAGCTGCGCGAGCTGTCCCCGCTGTGGGACATGTTCAAGGACGGCGTCGACATCAGCACCATCCAGTGGGCTGCCCACTGAGCAGGAGAACACCATGGCATACAGCGAAAAGGTCGTTGACCACTACGAGAACCCCCGCAATGTCGGCAAGTTCGACAACGGCGATGACGACGTTGGCACCGGGATGGTCGGCGCTCCGGCCTGCGGCGACGTGATGAAGCTGCAGATCAAGGTGAACCCGGCGACCGGCCTCATCGAAGACGCCAAGTTCAAGACCTACGGCTGCGGCTCGGCCATCGCTTCCAGCTCGCTCGTGACCGAATGGGTCAAGGGCAAGAGCCTGGACGAAGCGCTGACGATCAAGAACACGCACATCGCCGAAGAGCTGGCGCTGCCGCCGGTCAAGATCCACTGCTCCATCCTGGCCGAAGACGCCATCAAGGCCGCCGTGGACGACTACCGCGCCAAGCATTCGGCCTGATATGTCGGTCACGCTCACCGAAGCTGCGGCCCGCCACGTCAAGCGCTACATCGCCAAGCGCGGCAAGGGTGTGGGCGTGCGCCTGGGCGTGAAGACGACCGGCTGCTCGGGCCTGGCCTACAAGCTGGAGTACGCCGACGACGTGGCGCCCGAGGACGTGGTGTTCGAGGGCCATGAGGTCAAGATCCTCATCGACCCCAAGAGCCTGCCCTACCTCGATGGCACCGAACTGGACTTCGTTCGCGAAGGTCTCAACGAGGGCTTCAAGTTCCGCAACCCGCGCGAGAAGGACAAGTGCGGCTGCGGCGAGTCCTTCCGTGTCTGAGCCTCTGTGAATCCATGACGGGCGCGGTGAGACCGCGCCTTTTTCATTCCTGCCATGCGCCTGACCGACAACGACTTCCAGCTCTTCGACCTGCCCGAACAGCAGGCCCAGGAGCGCGCCGGCATCGACGCGCGCTGGAAGGCGCTGCAGGCTGAGGTCCACCCCGACCGCTTTGCCGCCGAGGGCGCCGCCGCCCAGCACCTGGCCATGCAGTGGGCGATGCGTGTCAACGAGGCGCACCAGCGCCTGCGCGACCCACTCAGGCGCGCGGCCTACCTCTGCGAGCTGCGCGGCGCGCCGGTGCAGGCCGAGAACAACACGCAGATGCCTGCCGCCTTCCTGATGCAGCAAATGGAATGGCGCGAGGCCCTCGACGACGCCGACGGTGAAGCCGCGCTGCAAGCCTTGGACGGCGATGCGGCGCAAGCCGAAACCACTGCCCTCGCCACCCTGCAGCGCCTGCTCGACGACGCCAACGACGCGTTTGCTGCCGCCTCCCTGGTCCGCGCGCTGATGTTCATCCAGCGCTTCCGTGCCGATATCGATCAGCGCCTCGCCGCGCTAGATGCATAAAACATGGCCCTGCTTCAGATCTCCGAACCCGGCGCCTCGCCCGACCCGCACCAGCGCCGCATCGCCGTCGGCATCGACCTCGGCACGACGCACTCCCTCGTCGCCGCCGTGCGTCATGGCGTGGCCGAATGCCTGCCCGATGAGCAGGGCCGCGTCATCCTGCCGTCCGCCGTGCGCTACCTGCCCGAAGGTCGTCGGCAGATCGGTACCGATGCGCTCGCCGCGCAGGCCGAAGACCCCGAGAACACCGTGGTCTCGGTGAAGCGCTTCATGGGCCGCAGCCTGGCCGACGTGGCCAACCGCGAGCAGTTGCCCTACCGGTTCGAAGACCGCCCCGGCATGCTGGCCATTGCCACGCGCGACGGCGTGAAGAGCCCCGTCGAGGTGTCTGCCGAGATCCTGGCGACGCTGCGCTTCCGTGCCGAAGACAGCTTTGCCGACGATTTGTTCGGCGCCGTCATCACCGTGCCGGCCTACTTCGACGACGCCCAGCGCCAGGCCACCAAGGACGCCGCAGAGCTGGCCGGTCTCAAGGTGCTGCGCCTCATCAACGAGCCGACCGCTGCGGCTATCGCCTATGGCCTGGACAACGCCAGTGAAGGCCTGTATGCGGTCTACGACCTGGGCGGGGGCACCTTCGACATCTCGCTGCTGCGGCTGACGCGCGGCGTGTTCGAAGTCGTTGCGACCGGCGGCGATGCGGCGCTGGGCGGCGATGACTTCGACCGTGTGCTGGCCGATTGGGCGCTGGTTGGTCGCGTCGTTGAGTCCGCGCACGACAAGCGCGCTGTTCTCGTTGCGGCGCGTGCAGCCAAAGAGGCGTTGTCTGACGCCGACTCGACCGAACTGGTTGCCGCGCTGGACTCTGGCGAACTGCGCGTGACCGTTACGCGCAAGCAGTTCGAGGAACTGGCGCAACCGCTTATCGCCAAGACCTTGTCCGCCGTGAAGCGCGTGCTGCGCGACGCCAAGGTCAAGGCGGCGGACGTAGCCGGCACTGTCATGGTCGGTGGCTCCACGCGCGTGCCCATCGTGCGCCGCGCGGTGAGCGAACTCGTCGGCCGTGAGGTGCTGACCAATCTGAACCCGGACGAAGTTGTCGCGCTCGGCGCCGCCATCCAGGCCAACCAGCTCGCCGGCAATGCGGCCGACGGCGAGATCCTGTTGCTGGACGTGATCCCGCTGTCGCTGGGGTTGGAGACCATGGGTGGCCTGACCGAGCGCGTCATCGAGCGCAACTCGACCATCCCCGTCGCCAAGGCCCAGGACTTCACGACCTTCAAGGACGGCCAGACTGCGCTGGCCATCCACGTCGTGCAGGGCGAGCGAGAGCTGGTCAGCGAATGCCGGTCGCTCGCTCGCTTCGAGCTGCGCGGCATCCCGCCGATGGTGGCCGGCGCGGCGCGCATCCGCGTCAGCTTCCAGGTCGATGCGGACGGGCTGCTGAACGTCTCCGCCGAGGAGCTGACCTCGGGCGTGCAGACGGCCATCACCGTCAAGCCCAGTTATGGGCTCGGCGACGACGAGATCGCCAACATGCTCAAGGACGGCTTCAACAGCGCCGAGGGCGACATGGCGGCACGCAAGCTGCGCGAGGCCAAGGTGGAGGCCGAGCGCATGGTCCTGGCAACACGCAGCGCGCTCGCGGCCGACGGCGACCTGCTGCCCGCGACCGAGCGCGACGCGCTGGAAGCCCGCCTGGTGATGCTTGCGGCGATGGACGGCGATGCCGACGCCATCGACGACGCCGTCAAGGCGCTGGCCGAAGCGACCGAAGGCTTTGCCGCCGAGCGCATGAACCGCTCCATCGCCCGCGCGCTGACCGGCCGCAACGTCTCGGCCCTTTAAGAGAACAACGACATGCCCGTCATCAAGATCCTCCCGCACGCCGAGTACTGCCCCGAGGGCGCCACGTTGACTGGCGAGCCCGGCACGTCGATCTGCGAGGTGCTGCTGGCCAACGACATCCACATCGAGCACGCCTGCGACCAGGTCTGCGCCTGCACGACCTGCCACGTCATCGTCCGCGAGGGCGGCCGTTCGCTGAGCGAGATGGAAGAGGACGAAGAGGACATGCTGGACCGCGCCTGGGGGCTGGAGCCGGACTCGCGCCTGTCCTGCCAGGCGCTGCTGCGCCAGCAGGACGTGACGGTCGAGATCCCCAAGTACTCGATCAACCACGCCAAGGAAGGCAAGTGAATTCGGTCCAGCGCATCCTCGGGTTGGAGTCGTCCTGCGACGAGACCGGGGTGGCGCTTGTCGAGGTGGATGGCGATGCGCCGCCAAGGTTGCTGGCGCAGGGGCTGTACAGCCAGATCGCGATGCACCAGGCCTACGGAGGCGTCGTGCCCGAGCTGGCTTCGCGCGACCACGTGCGCCGCGTGCTGCCGTTGACGCGCGAGGTGTTGTCGCAGGCCGGCGTGGCGCTGCAGGACGTCGACCTGATCGCCTACACGCAAGGCCCCGGCCTCGCGGGTGCGCTGCTCGTCGGCGCCGGTGTGGCCGTGTCGCTGGCTGCCGCGCTGGATGTGCCAGCTCTGCCCGTCCATCACCTCGAAGGGCATCTGCTGTCGCCCTTCCTGTCGGTCGACCCGCCGGAGTTTCCCTTCGTCGCGCTGCTGGTCAGCGGCGGCCACACGCAGCTTATGCGCGTGGACGACGTGGGCGCCTACGAGATGCTCGGCGAAACCATCGACGACGCCGCCGGCGAAGCCTTCGACAAGAGCGCCAAGTTGTTGGGTCTGCCTTACCCGGGTGGCCCGCATCTGGCGCGTATGGCCGAGTTCGGCAACCCGGAGGCCTTCGCGCTGCCGCGCCCGCTGCTGCACAGCGGCAAGCCGGATTTCAGCTTTGCCGGCCTGAAGACGGCGGTGCTGACGCAGGTGAAGAAGATCGGCGACTCACCCTGCGAGCAGACGAAGGCCGACCTGGCGGCGTCGACGCAGGCCGCCATCGTCGAGGTGCTGGTGAAGAAGTCGCTGCTGGCCTTGAAGATGACCGGCCTGAAGCGCCTCGTCGTTGCGGGTGGCGTCGGTGCCAACAGCAAGTTGCGCGAGCAGTTGAACGCCGCTTGCGAAAAACGGGGCGTGCGTGTGCACTACCCCGAGCTGTCGCTGTGCACCGACAACGGCGCCATGATCGCCATGGCCGCCGCGCTGCGCGTGCAGCGCGGCTCAGCCGAGCCCCGGCGCGACGGCGGCTTTGAAGTCCGCCCGCGCTGGGAGCTGGGCGCGGCTTAGTTGACGGTCAGTTCGCCGCCGTTCTCGGCGACGCGCTTGACCAGACTCAGCGTCAGCACGCCGTTTTCGAAACGAGCTTGAGATTGCCCCTGGTCGATCTCGGCAGGCAGCGAGAAGCTGCGGGCATAGCGGGCAGCGCGGCGCTCGCGATAGAGCACGCGGGAGCCGTCGGTCGGTGCAGCGGCCTCTTCGGTGACCGTTTCGACCTGCACGCGACGGCCTTCAACGCGCACCTTGACGGCTTCCTTGGCCACGCCGGGCATGTCCACGGTGACGTGGTAGCCCTTGTCGTCCTCGCTGATGTCCAGGGCCGGCGTGCGGGCGGTGTCGGTATCGGCGTCGAACTGGCGCAGGACGCGGGCGACATGGCGGGGGTGGGTCAGGTAGAACATGGTGAAACTCCGTGGCGGTTGAGACTGCTTCGAGGGGTCGGGAGCAGCACCCGATGACCGAGAGATAGGGCGGCGCGAGAGTGCTTCAAGAGCCCATTTCGCTCGCGTGCAGAGATGTCACGCATTTGCAGGGCAGAGCGCTTTCGGCTCTTGAAACTGCCCGGCGCCAGCCGCATGTCTGATCGCTCCGCCTGCTGCGGGTCGGGGCGCCATCCGCTTTGGGCTAGAATCCGCAGGTTTTGCGCACCGCAAGGTATGCAGAGCATCAAGCACGGCTTGGGGCGGTTTCCCCCTTGTCCGCAAGTCAACCCCGGAAACCGTCTGCGGCAGCGCTTCGAATGCGTCTTGCCCGGCCGGACTTCCGAAACCTTTTGGAAAACAAAATGTCCGTCGCCGATCTGAACAAGGCCGAAATCGTCAAGGCCAACGCGCGCAGCGCCAACGACACCGGCTCGCCGGAAGTCCAAGTCGCCCTGCTGACCGCCCGCATCAACGACCTGACGCCTCACTTCAAGACCCACGCCAAGGACCACCACGGTCGTCGCGGTCTGCTGAAGATGGTCAACACCCGCAAGAGCCTGCTGGCCTATCTCAAGCGCGTTGACTCCAGCCGTTATGTCGCGCTGATCGCCAAGCTCGGCCTGCGCAAGTAATTCACTGAATCCGACACGGAGCCTGTCTGGTCCTCAAGCCCAGCACAGGCTCTTTGTCCATTGATCTGCCGGAACCGAGCTGTCGTGGTGTCGGATCATTCCAAGACGGTTTTCTTGAGCCGCCCTGGAATGGCATCTGGACCAAACCCAGTCTCGTTCCCGGTTCCCCGGGCGTCATGAGCGCGCCCACAACAACCAGGAGATGAGCATGTCCATTTTCAACAAGGTCACGAAGTCCTTCCAATGGGGTCGTCACAACGTCGTGCTGGAAACGGGTGAAGTCGCCCGCCAGTCCAGCGGCGCCGTCCTCGTCAACATCGAAGGCACCGTCGTGCTGGCCACCGTGGTCGCCAAGACCGAGGCCAAGGCCGGCCAGGACTTCTTCCCGCTGACTGTCGACTACCTCGAAAAGACCTACGCCGCCGGCAAGATCCCCGGCAGCTTCTTCAAGCGTGAAGGCCGCCCCAGCGAGCACGAGACGCTGACCAGCCGCCTGATCGACCGCCCGATCCGCCCGCTGTTCCCGGAAGGCTTCTTCAATGAAGTCCAGGTCGTCGTCCATGTGGTGAGCCTGAACCCCGAAGTGCAGGCCGACATCGCCGCGCTGATCGGCTCGTCCGCCGCGCTGGCCATTTCCGGCATCCCGTTCAGCGGCCCCATCGGCGCCGCCCGCGTGGGCTATGTCAACGGCGAGTACGTGCTGAACCCGAGCAAGTCTGAACTGGTCAACAGCCAGATGGACCTGGTCGTCGCCGGCACGCAAGCCGCCGTGCTGATGGTCGAATCCGAAGCCTCTGGCCTGTCGGAAGAAGTCATGCTGGCCGCCATCGTCTACGGCCACGAGCAAGGCAATGTCGCCATCGCCGCGATCAATGAGTTGGTCAAGGAAGCCGGCAAGCCGGCCTGGAACTGGGCTGCACCCGCCAAGGACGAGGCCTTCATCGCCAAGGTCAATGGCCTGGCCGAAGGCCCGCTGCGCGAGGCGTACCAGATCCGTTCCAAGCAAGCCCGCACGCAAGCCTGCCGCGCCGTGACGTCCAGCGTCTTTGCTTCGTTGAAGGACGAAGGCGTTGCGTTCGACAAGGTCGAGGTCGAAGGCCTGCTGTTCGAGATCGAAGCCCGCATCGTGCGCAGCCAGATCCTGGCCGGCGAGCCGCGCATCGACGGCCGCGACACCCGCACCGTGCGCCCCATCGAAATCCGCAACGGCATCCTGCCGCGCACGCACGGCTCGGCGCTGTTCACGCGCGGCGAAACGCAAGCGCTGGTCATCGCCACGCTGGGCACGGACCGTGACGCGCAGCGCATCGACGCGCTGGACGGCGAGTTCGAAGACCGCTTCATGATGCACTACAACATGCCCCCCTTCGCCACCGGCGAGACGGGTCGCGTGGGCTCGCCCAAGCGCCGCGAAATCGGCCACGGCCGCCTCGCCAAGCGCGCGCTGATCGCCGCGCTGCCGAGCAAGGAAGACTTCCCGTACTCGCTGCGCGTGGTCTCGGAAATCACCGAGTCCAACGGCTCGTCGTCGATGGCTTCGGTCTGCGGCGGCTGCCTGGCGCTGATGGACGCCGGCGTGCCGATGAAGGCCCACGTGGCCGGCATCGCCATGGGCCTGATCAAGGACGCCAACCGCTTCGCCGTGCTGACCGACATCCTGGGTGACGAAGATCACCTGGGCGACATGGACTTCAAGGTGGCTGGCACGACGACCGGCATCACCGCCCTGCAGATGGACATCAAGATCCAGGGTATCACCAAGGAAATCATGCAGGTCGCGCTGGCGCAAGCCAAGGAAGCCCGCCTGCACATCCTGGGCAAGATGACCGAAGCCATGGGCACGGCCAACACCGAGGTGTCGCAATTCGCGCCGCGCCTGTACACGATGAAGATCAACCCGGAGAAGATCCGTGACGTCATCGGCAAGGGCGGCTCGACGATCCGTGCGCTGACCGAAGAGACCGGCACGACCATCGACATCGGCGAAGACGGCACGATCACCATCGCCTCGACGGACGCCGACAAGGCCGAACTGGCCAAGAAGCGCATTCAGGAAATCACGGCCGAAGTCGAAGTCGGCAAGGTCTACGAAGGCCCGATCGTCAAGATCCTGGACTTCGGTGCTCTCGTGAACCTGCTGCCCGGTAAGGACGGCCTGTTGCACATCAGCCAGATCGCGCACCAGCGTGTCGAGAAGGTCACCGACTTCCTGCAGGAAGGCCAAGTGGTCAAGGTCAAGGTGCTGGAGACCGACGAGAAGGGTCGCATCAAGCTGTCCATGAAGGCGCTGATCGACCGTGAAGCCGCGCCGGCTCCGGTGGCAGAGCAAGCACCGGCTGCTGCGGAGTAATTCCCAAAGCGATGAAAGCCATCGCGATCACCCGCCCCGGCGGGCCCGAGGTGCTGGAGCTGGCCGAACGGCCGGACCCGGTCGCGGGCCTGGGTGAGTGCCTGATCCGCGTTGCAGCTTCGGGCATCAACCGCCCGGACGTGCTGCAGCGCAAGGGCGCCTACCCGCCGCCCCCCGGCGCGAGTGATCTGCCGGGGCTGGAGGTCGCAGGCGAGATCGTGGCCGGTGATGGCGAAAGCCTGGCGGCGCACGGCTTCAAGCTGGGTGACAAGGTCTGCGCGCTGGTCAACGGCGGCGGCTATGCCGAGCTGTGCACGGCGCCTGTGGGCCAATGTCTGCCGTTGCCTGAAGGATGGACGCTGAGGCAGGCGGCCACGCTGCCTGAAACCTGCTTCACGGTCTGGGCCAATGTGTTCGACCGCGCGGGCTTGCAGGCCGGCGAGACGCTGCTGATCCACGGCGGCTCCAGCGGCATCGGCGTGACGGCCATCCAGATGGCCAAAGCGCTTGGCGCCCAAGTGCTGGTGACGGTGGGTTCGTCTGACAAGGCCGAGGCCTGTCGGGCACTGGGCGCTGATGTGGCGATCAACTACCGCGAACAGGATTTCGTCGCCGAAGCCAAGGCCGCCACGGGCGGTCGTGGTGTCGACGTGATCCTGGACATGGTGGCTGGTGACTACATTGCCCGCGGCGTGCAGGCGCTGGCCGAAGACGGTCGTCTCGCGATCATTGCAGTGCAGGGCGGTGTGAAGTCGGAGATCGATGCAGGCCTCGTGCTGCGCAAGCGCCTGACGATCACCGGCTCGACACTGCGCCCGCGCTCGTTGGCGTTCAAGGCCGGACTGGCGCGCTCGCTGCGCGACAAAGTCTGGCCGCTGATCGAGGCCGGTCGCATCAAACCGGTCGTCTACCGCGAACTGCCAGCGGCCCAGGCGGCCGAGGCGCACGCGTTGATGGAATCGAACCAGCACATCGGCAAGATCGTGCTGACCTGGTGAGGAGAGCTGACATGAGAAGAAAACTCGTCGTAGGCAACTGGAAGATGCACGGTAGCCGCGCGGCCAATGCCCAGCTGCTTGCCGGCCTCAAGGAAGCCGGCCCCTGGAACGCCGACGTCGCCGTCTGCGTGCCGGCCGTCTACATCGCGGAGACCGCGCTGGCGCTGACCGGCAACGCCATCGTCTACGGCGCGCAGGACTGTTCGTCGCACGAGCAGGGTGCCTACACCGGCGAGGTGTCGAGCGCGATGCTGGCCGACGTCGGTTGCCGCTACGTCATCGTCGGCCACTCGGAGCGCCGCGCCTATCACGCGGAGAGCGACCAGCTCGTCGCCGACAAGGCCAAGGCCGCGTTGGCGCATGGCGTGACGCCCATCGTCTGCGTCGGTGAAACGCGCGCCGAGCGCGAGGCGGGCCAGACCGAGGCCGTGGTCAAGCGCCAGCTTGCTGCCGTTATCCATACGCTGGGCCACTGCTGTGGCGAGATGGTCGTCGCCTATGAGCCCGTCTGGGCCATCGGCACCGGCCTGACTGCTTCGCCCGCCGAAGCGCAAGCCGTGCATGCCGTGCTGCGCGCGCAGTTGCACGCGGCGACGGATCGGTCGGGCGTCATGCGCATCCTCTACGGCGGCAGCGTCAAGGCCGACAACGCGGCCGAGTTGTTCTCGCAAGCGGACATCGACGGCGGCCTGATTGGCGGCGCGTCGTTGAAGGTGGCTGATTTCGCGGCCATTTGCCGGGCCGCTGCCCACTGAAGTTTCCCCGGCGCGTGCCAATGGCGGCGTGCGTCACAAGCGTTTTGATGGAGTGTTTGGAATGCAGTTCTTTGCAAATCTGGTGTTGATCGTTCAGCTGCTGTCCGCTCTGGCGATCATTGGTTTGGTGCTGGTGCAGCACGGCAAGGGTGCCGACATGGGCGCCTCGTTCGGCAGTGGTGCGTCGGGCAGCCTGTTCGGCGCCACCGGCAGCGCCAACTTCCTGTCGCGCACCACGGCCGTCGCCGCGACGCTGTTCTTCTGCTGCACGCTGGGCCTGGCCTTCCTGGCGAACGGCCGGCCTGCTGGCGCCAGCGGCGCCGACACGGCGCTGGACCGCGCTCCGGTCGCGGCGCCCGCTGCGTCGGGCGCTGCCGCCATCCCCGGTGCTGTCGTCGCACCCGCAGCGCCGGTGCCCGCTTCGGCAGCGTCCAACTGAATCCCGACTAAAAACCTCGCCTCTTCACCGGGTGACCCCTGGTTCTCGGTATAGAATGCGAGGCTGTCCGGCAAGGTAAACCCTCAAGGTTGCCGGGCATATTGAGTACCTGCCGTCGTGGTGAAATTGGTAGACACGCTATCTTGAGGGGGTAGTGGCGAAAGCTGTGCGAGTTCGAGTCTCGCCGACGGCACCAGACAATCGGCTAGGATTCCCGCTGGTCTTGAAGCGGGAGTCAGCCAAAGCGGCCTGTCGCTGAGGTCACCCAAGTTGGGTTGATCAACGCAAGGTTCAAGGCGGGCGCGATCCGCGAGCGAGTTGTTTCGATTCGCTGGTGGCGCGCCTGTTTGCTTTTGTGGCCCACTTTGTGCGTGCCACGTTGACGAAGACACTGAAGTCGACCCGAGAAAGCCCAGATGAATCTCGATCAATACCTGCCCGTCATCCTCTTCATTTTGGTCGGCACGGTGGTCGGGATCGCTCCCCAGGTGCTCGGCGCGCTGCTCGGCCCGAACCGGCCCGACGCGGCCAAGAATTCCCCCTACGAATGCGGCTTCGAGGCCTTTGAAGACGCGCGCATGAAGTTCGATGTGCGCTACTACCTCGTTGCCATTCTGTTCATTCTTTTCGACCTGGAAATCGCCTTCCTGTTCCCCTGGGCCGTGGCGCTCAAGGAAATCGGCACCACGGGCTTCTGGGCGATGATGATCTTCCTCGGCATTCTGGTCGTCGGCTTCGCCTACGAATGGAAAAAAGGCGCCCTGGACTGGGAATAACAAGCGCCACGCCAAACACGCTGGGAATTCGATATGGGTATTGAAGGCGTCCTCAAAGAGGGCTTTGTCACCACGTCGGTCGACAAGCTCATCAACTGGTCCAAGACCGGCTCGCTGTGGCCGATGACGTTTGGCCTGGCCTGCTGCGCCGTCGAGATGATGCATGCGGGCGCTGCGCGCTACGACATCGACCGCTTCGGCATGCTGTTCCGCCCCAGCCCGCGTCAGTCCGATCTGATGATCGTGGCCGGCACGCTGTGCAACAAGATGGCGCCGGCGCTGCGCAAGGTCTACGACCAGATGGCCGAGCCGCGCTGGGTGTTGTCCATGGGCTCCTGCGCCAACGGCGGCGGCTACTACCACTACAGCTACTCTGTCGTGCGCGGCTGCGACCGCATCGTGCCGGTGGACGTCTATGTGCCCGGCTGCCCGCCGACGGCCGAGGCGCTGCTCTACGGCATCCTGCAGTTGCAGGCCAAGATCCGCCGTGAAAACACCATTGCACGCTGAGCGCCAAGGTATGAGCCTGAATCTCGAAACCCTGGCCCAGCAAGTTGGCGCCGTCCTCGGCGAGCGCGTCGTCGAGCTGAAGTCCGCCTTGGGCGAACTGACGCTGACCGTGCGTGCTGCCGACTACCTCGAAGTTGCCACCACGCTGCGCGATCACGCTGAACTGAAGTTTGAGCAGCTGATCGACCTCTGCGGCGTCGACTACAGCGACTACGGCAACGGTGGCTACGAGGGGCCGCGCTACGCCATCGTCAGCCACCTGCTGTCGGTCAGCAAGAACTGGCGTCTGCGGCTGAAGGTGTTCGCCACCGACGACGACTTTCCCGCAGTGGCCTCGGTCATCGGCGTGTGGAGTTCGGCGAACTGGTTTGAGCGCGAAGCGTTTGACATGTATGGCGTCATCTTCGACGGCCACGATGACCTGCGCCGCATCCTGACGGACTACGGCTTCATCGGCCACCCGATGCGCAAGGACTTCCCGGTGTCGGGCCATGTCGAGATGCGCTACGACGCCGAGCAGAAGCGCGTCATCTACCAGCCGGTGACCATCGAGCCGCGTGAGATCACGCCGCGCATCATTCGCGAAGACAAGTACGGCGGGCTCTGAACACCATGGCAGAGATCAAGAACTACACCCTGAATTTTGGTCCGCAACATCCGGCCGCCCACGGCGTGCTGCGTCTGGTGCTGGAGCTGGACGGCGAAGTCATCCAGCGCGCCGATCCGCACATCGGCCTGCTGCACCGCGCGACCGAGAAGCTTGCCGAGCAGAAGACCTACATCCAGTCGCTGCCCTACATGGACCGCCTCGACTATGTGTCGATGATGGCCAACGAGCACGCCTACTGCCTGGCCATCGAAAAGATGATGGGCATCGAGGTGCCGATCCGCGCGCAATACATCCGTGTGATGTTTGCCGAGATCACCCGGCTGCTGAACCATCTGCTCTGGCTGGGTTGTCACGGCCTGGACTGCGGCGCGATGAACATCCTCATCTACTGCTTCCGCGAGCGCGAGGATCTGTTCGACTTGTACGAAGCCGTGTCGGGCGCGCGCATGCACGCGGCCTACTTCCGTCCGGGCGGTGTCTACCGCGACCTGCCGGACGTCATGCCGCAGTACAAGGTCAGCAAGATCCGCAATGCCAAGGCCATTGCCCAGCTCAACGAGAACCGCCAGGGTTCGATGCTGGACTTCATCGACGACTTCTGCGCGCGCTTCCCGAAGAACGTCGACGACTACGAAACGCTGCTGACGGACAACCGCATCTGGAAGCAGCGCACGGTCGGCATCGGCGTCGTGACGCCCGAGCGGGCGCTCAATCTCGGCTTCACCGGAGCCATGCTGCGCGGCTCGGGCATCGCCTGGGACCTGCGCAAGACGCAACCCTACGACGTCTACGACAAGCTGGACTTCGACATCCCCATCGGCACCAACGGCGACACCTACGACCGCTACGTCGTGCGCGTCGAAGAGATGCGCCAGTCCAACCGCATCATCCAACAGTGCTCGGCCTGGCTGCGTGCCAACCCCGGCCCGGTCATCACCGACAACCACAAGGTGGCGCCGCCTTCGCGCGTGGACATGAAGTCCAACATGGAAGAGCTGATCCACCACTTCAAGCTCTTCACCGAGGGCTTCCACGTGCCCGAGGGCGAGGCCTATGCGGCCGTCGAACACCCCAAGGGCGAGTTCGGCATCTACATGGTCAGCGACGGCGCGAACAAGCCCTACCGCCTGAAGATCCGCGCGCCGGGCTTTGCCCACTTGGCAGCGCTGGACGAGATGGGTCGCGGCCACATGATCGCCGACGCCGTCGCCATCATCGGCACCATGGACATCGTGTTCGGCGAGATTGATCGATGAGCTACCAACTCTCTGACGCCACCCGCGCGCGCTTCGACCGCGAGGTCGCCAAGTACCCCTACGAGCTGCGCCAGTCCGCCGTCATGGCCTGCCTGGCCATCGTGCAGCAGGAAGAGGGCTTCGTGCCCCGCGCTGCAGAGGACGTGATCGCCGCCCACCTCGGCATGGCGCCCATCGCCGTGTACGAGGTGACGACCTTCTACAACATGTTCAACCAGCGCCCGACGGGCAAGTTCAAGCTGAACGTCTGTGCGAACCTGCCCTGCCAGCTGCGCGACGGTCAGAAGGCGCTGGACCACCTGTGCAGCAAGCTCGGCATCGAGCAGGGTGGCACGACGGCTGACGGCCTGTTCACCGTGCAGAAGAGCGAGTGCCTGGGTGCATGCGCCGACTCGCCGGTGATGCTGGTGAATGACCGCCAGATGTGCAGCTTCATGACCAACGACCGCCTCGACGAGCTGGTCGATGTGCTGCGTGCCGAAGCAGCCAAGGCCTGAGGATGACGATGCTGGACCTCACCAAATTCCAATCCACAGGCAACGAGACCTGCTTCCATGGCCGCCACATCACGCCGCAGATCTACGCGGACCTGGACGGCAAGAATTGGTCCATCAAGGACTACGAAGCCCGCGGTGGCTACGCGGCGCTGAAGAAGATCCTCGCGGCCGATGGCGGCGAAGGTATGACGGCCGATCAAGTCATCGCCGAAGTGAAGACCTCGGCGCTGCGCGGTCGCGGTGGAGCGGGCTTCCCGACCGGCCTGAAGTGGAGCTTCATGCCCCGTCAGTTCCCGGGCCAGAAGTACCTCGTCTGCAATTCCGACGAAGGTGAGCCGGGCACGTGCAAGGACCGCGACCTGCTGATGTTCAACCCGCATCAGGTCATCGAGGGCATGGCCATCGCGGCCTACGCGATGGGCATCACGGTCGGCTACAACTACATCCACGGCGAGATCTTCGAGGTCTACGAGCGCTTCGAAGCGGCCCTGGAAGAAGCCCGCGCGGCGGGTTATCTGGGCGACAAGATCATGGGCTCGGGCTTCAGCTTCCAGCTGCATGGCCACCATGGCTTCGGCGCCTATATCTGCGGTGAAGAGACGGCGCTGCTGGAGTCGCTGGAAGGCAAGAAGGGCCAGCCGCGCTTCAAGCCGCCGTTCCCGGCCAGCTTCGGTCTGTATGGCCGGCCGACGACCATCAACAACACCGAGACCTTCGCGGCGGTGCCCTGGATCATCCGCAATGGCGGCCAGGCCTACCTGGAGATCGGCAAGCCCAACAACGGCGGCACCAAGCTGTTCTCGGTCTCCGGAGACGTGGAGCGCCCGGGCAACTACGAGATTCCGCTGGGCACGCCGTTCAGCAAGCTGCTGGAGCTGGCCGGTGGCGTGCGCAAGGGTCGCACGCTGAAGGCCGTCATCCCCGGCGGCTCGTCCGCCCCCGTGCTGCCGGCCGAAGTGATGATGAACTGCACGATGGACTACGACTCCATCGCCAAGGCCGGCTCCATGCTGGGCTCGGGCGCCGTCATCGTCATGGACGACACGCGCTGCGCGGTGCAAAGCCTGCTGCGCCTGTCGTACTTCTATGCCCACGAGTCCTGCGGCCAGTGCACGCCTTGCCGCGAAGGCACTGGCTGGATGCACCGCGTGCTGGAGCGCATCTATCACGGCGAGGGCAGGGCAGAGGACATCGACCTGCTGAACTCCGTGGCCGACAACATCCAGGGCCGCACGATCTGCGCGTTGGGCGACGCTGCGGCCATGCCCGTGCGCGCCATGATCAAGCACTTCAAGCACGAGTTCGTGCACCTGATTGAACACAAGAAGCCCCTGGTGGCTCCGACCTGAGCGCCTAGAGAAACACCACCATGGTTGAAATCGAACTCGACGGTCAGAAGGTCTCGGTCCAGGAAGGCAGCATGGTCATGCATGCCGCCGAGAAGGCCGGTACCTACATCCCGCACTTCTGCTATCACAAGAAGCTGAGCATCGCGGCCAACTGCCGCATGTGCCTGGTGGACGTGGAGAAGGCGCCCAAGCCCATGCCCGCCTGCGCGACGCCGGTCACGCAAGGCATGATCGTCCGCACCAAGAGCGACAAGGCGATCAAGGCCCAGCAGGGCGTCATGGAATTCCTGCTGATCAACCACCCGCTGGACTGCCCCATCTGCGACCAGGGCGGCGAGTGCCAGCTGCAGGATCTGGCCGTGGGCTACGGCGCCGGCAAGAGCCGCTACTCCGAAGAGAAGCGTGTCGTCTTCCACAAGAACGTCGGCCCGCTGATCTCGATGGAAGAGATGAGCCGCTGCATCCACTGCACCCGCTGCGTGCGCTTCGGCCAGGAGATCGCCGGCCAGATGGAGCTGGGCATGGCCCACCGTGGCGAGCACAGCGAGATCCAGACCTTCGTCGGCCGCACGGTGGACTCCGAGCTGTCGGGCAACATGATCGACATCTGCCCCGTCGGCGCGCTGACCAGCAAGCCCTTCCGCTACAGCGCCCGCACCTGGGAACTGTCGCGCCGCAAGAGCGTCAGCCCGCACGATTCGACCGGCGCCAACCTGGTTGTCCAGGTCAAGAACCATCAGGTCCTGCGCGTCGTGCCGCTGGAGAACGAAGACGTCAACGAATGCTGGATCGCCGACCGCGACCGCTTCAGCTACGAAGCGCTGAACAGCGACGCGCGTCTGACCGCGCCGATGATCAAGCAGGGCGGCGCCTGGAAGCAGGTCGACTGGACGACGGCGCTGGAATACGTCGCCAACGGCCTGAAGTCCATCAAGGCCGACCACGGCGCGGCATCCATCGGTGCGCTGGGCTCGGCCCACAGCACGGTGGAAGAACTGCATCTGCTCGCACAGATCGTGCGCGGCCTGGGCAGCGACAACATCGACCACCGCCTGCGCCACAGCGACTTCGGCAATGCCGCGTCGGCTGGCCAGGCACGCTGGTTGGGCACTTCGATTGCAAGCCTGTCCGAACTGGACCGCGCGCTGGTCGTCGGCTCCAACCTGCGCAAGGACCACCCGCTGTTCGCTGCCCGCCTGCGCCACGCCGCGCGTCGCGGCGCCGCCGTAGCCCGCATCGGCGTGAGCCATGACGACTGGCTGATGCCACTCGCCGCTTCGCAATCCGTCGCGCCGTCGGGCTGGGAGCAAGCCCTGGCCGATGTGGCCGCAGCGATTGGCGACGGCGCGCCGCTGGCTGGCACTGCGACCGACGAAGCCAAGGCCATCGCCGCCAGCCTCGTCTCGGGCCAGCGCAAGGCCGTGCTGCTCGGCAACGCCGCCGCTGAACACCCGCAAGCCACCAGCCTGCTGGCACTCGCGCAATGGATTGGCGCGCAGACCGGCGCAAGCGTCGGCTACCTGACCGCTGCCGCGAACACCGTCGGTGCTCAGTTGGTGAAGGCGCAGCCGCAGATCGATGGCCTGAATGCCGGCCAGATGCTGACCGGCACGGCGCTGAAGGCCGTTGTGCTGCTGAACACCGACCCGGTGCTCGACGCTGCCAACGCCGCCGCCGCTGCCAAGGCGCTTGAGGCGGCCGAGATGGTCGTCGTGCTGAGCCCGTTCAAGAGCGGTATCGAATACGCCGACGTGCTGCTGCCCATCGCCCCATTCACCGAAACTTCGGGCAGCTTCGTCAACGCTGAAGGTCGCCTGCAAAGCTTCGTCGGCGTCGTCAAGCCGCTGGCGGAGACGCGTCCGGGCTGGAAGGTGCTGCGCGTGCTGGGCAATCTGCTGGGCTTGGCCGGTTTCGACCAGGACAGCTCCGAGCAAGTGCGTGAGCAGGCGCTGGGTGGCGACATTGCTGGCCGCCTCAGCAACGCCACCTCGGCCGCGCCGCAAGCCGTTGCCAAGAGCGAGGGCGTCGAGCGCTTCGCCAACCTGCCGATCTACGCGACCGACTCTCTGGTGCGCAACTCGACCTCGCTGCAGCTGACCACCGACGGCCGCGAAGCCGCCACGGTCGGCCTGCCGACGGCCCTGTGGCAGCAGCTGGGACTGCAGGACGGCGACCAGGTCCGCGTCGTGCAGGACGGCGGAGCCGCGCAGTTGCCCGCCCGCCTCGAAGTCGGTCTGCCCGACGGCGTGGCCCGAGTGCCCGCCGGACTCGCACAAACCGCTGCGCTGGGTGCCGCCTTTGGCACGCTGACGTTGAGCAAGGTCTAACCATGATCGACACCCTCTACCAAAACGGTGCGCAACTGCTGGGCGGCCTGTGGCCCGTGGTCTGGAGCCTGCTGAAGATCGTCGCGGTCATCCTGCCGCTGCTGGGTTGCGTCGCCTACCTGACGCTGTGGGAGCGCAAGGCCATCGGCTGGTCGCAGATCCGCCCGGGTCCGAACCGTGTCGGCCCCTACGGCCTGCTGACGCCCATCGCCGACGCGGTCAAGCTGATCTTCAAGGAGATCATCAAGCCGGCAGCTGCCCACAAGGGCCTGTTCTTCCTCGGCCCCGTCATGACCATCATGCCGGCGCTCGCCGCCTGGGCAGTCGTGCCCTTCGGTCCTGACGCTGCCGTCGCCAACGTCAATGCCGGCCTGCTGTTCCTGATGGCGATCACGTCGCTGGAGGTCTACGGCGTCATCATCGCCGGCTGGGCCTCCAACTCGAAGTACGCCTTCCTGGGCGCGCTGCGTGCGTCGGCGCAGATGGTCTCGTACGAGATCTCGATGGGCTTCGCGCTGGTCGTCGTGCTGATGGTGACCGGCAGCCTGAACATGACGGAAATCGTGCTGGTGCAGGAGCGTGGCTGGTTCGCCGACATGGGCCTGACCTTCCTGTCCTGGAACTGGCTGCCTCTGTTCCCGATCTTCATCGTCTACTTCATCTCGGGTCTGGCCGAAACCAACCGCCACCCGTTCGACGTCGTTGAAGGCGAATCGGAAATCGTCGCCGGCCACATGATCGAGTACTCGGGCATGTCGTTCGCGATGTTCTTCCTGGCCGAATACGCCAACATGATCCTGGTGTCGGCACTGGCCGTCGTCATGTTCCTGGGCGGCTGGACGGCACCTATCTCCTGGGCGTTCTTCGGCATGGAGACGCCGCAGTTCATCCAGAACACGATGGCGTTCTGGAACTGGGCCTGGCTGTTCGGCAAGACTTTCTTCGTCGTCACGATGTTCCTGTGGGTGCGTGCCACGTTCCCGCGCTTCCGCTACGACCAGATCATGCGTCTGGGCTGGAAGATCTTCATTCCTATCACGCTGATCTGGCTGGTCGTTGTCGGTGCCTGGATGCAGACCCCGTTCAACATCTGGAAGTGAGGCGGCGCCCATGACTGCAATCACGAATTTCGCGAAGACCTTCTTCCTCTGGGAATTGCTCAAGGGGATGAAGCTCACCGGCAGGCACTTCCTGTCGCGCAACATCACCATCCAGTTCCCCGAAGAGAAGACGCCGCTGAGCCCGCGCTTCCGCGGCCTGCATGCGCTGCGTCGCTACGAGAACGGTGAAGAGCGCTGCATCGCCTGCAAGCTTTGTGAGGCTGTCTGCCCGGCGATGGCCATCACCATCGAGAGCGACGTGCGCGCCGACGGTAGCCGCCGCACGACGCGCTACGACATCGACCTGACCAAGTGCATCTTCTGCGGCTTCTGCGAAGAAAGCTGCCCGGTGGACTCCATCGTCGAAACGAGCATCTTCGAGTACCACGGCGAAAAGCGCGGCGACCTGTACTTCACCAAGGACATGCTGCTGGCCGTCGGCGACAAGTACGAAGCCGAAATCGCGGCTCAAAAGGAGGCCGACGCCAAGTACCGCTGATCGCCGGCGCGCCGCGAGGCGCACCGCGGTCCAGCTCAGCTGGCCTGGATACCTATGGACATCACGACCATCCTTTTCTACGTCTTCTCCGGCATCCTGCTGGTGAGTTCGTTCCGCGTCATCACGGCGCGCAGCACCGTGCATGCGGCGCTGTTCCTGATCCTCTCTTTCTTCACGGCATCCTGCATCTGGATGCTGCTGAAGGCCGAGTTCCTTGCCATCGCGCTGGTGCTGGTCTACATCGGCGCCGTCATGGTGCTGTTCCTGTTCGTCGTCATGATGCTGGACCTGAACTCCGACAGCGTGCGCGAGGGCTTCTGGAAGCACCTGCCCGTCGCTGCTGTCGTCGGCGCGCTGATCGCCTTCGAGATGGGCATCGTGCTGATGGGCGGCTTCCAGCTGGCCGACGCGCCGGTGGCCACCGCCGAGCAGATCAGACAAGGCAACACCAAGCTGCTCGGCATCGAGGTCTACACCAGCTACCTGTACCCGCTGCAGATCGCGGCCGTGCTGCTGCTGGTCGCCATCGTCGCGGCCATCGCGCTGACGCTGCGCCGCCGCAAGGACTCGCGCGCCATGGACCCGGCCGAGCAGGTCAAGGTCACCAAGGCCCAGCGCCTGAAGATCGTCAAGATGGCGCCGACCGTCGCCACGCCGGCCGCGGGTGCCGCACCCAAAGAAGGAGGCCAGGCATGATCGGCGCACTGACCCTGGGCCATTTCCTGACGCTGGGCGCGATGCTGTTCGCGCTGTCGGTGATCGGCATCTTCCTGAACCGCAAGAATCTGATCGTGCTGCTGATGGCCATCGAGCTGATGCTGCTGGCGGTCAACCTGAACTTTGTCGCCTTCTCGCACTACCTGGGCGACATGGCGGGCCAGGTCTTCGTGTTCTTCATCCTGACCGTCGCGGCGGCGGAGTCGGCCATCGGCCTGGCCATCCTGGTCGTGCTGTTCCGCAACCGAGCCAGCATCAACGTCGAGGAACTCGACGCGCTGAAGGGATAAGAACAAGATGTCTGCTCAACTCTCCCAAAACACGCTGCTTGCGGTGCCCCTGGCGCCGCTCGCCGGCGCCATCGTTGCCGGCTTCTTCGGCAAGACGGTGGGCCGCCGCGGCTCGCACGTAATCACCATCCTGGGCGTGCTGATCGCCTTCATACTGTCGGCGCAGACGCTTTACAGCGTGGCCGTGGACGGCGCGCGTTTCAACGCGACCATCTACGAGTGGATGAAGCTTGGCCCGCTGACGATGGAGGTCGGCTTCCTCGTCGACGGCCTGACGGCCATGATGATGGTGGTGGTGACCTTCGTGTCGCTGATGGTGCACATCTACACCATCGGCTACATGGAAGAGGACGACGGCTACCAGCGCTTCTTCTCGTACATCTCGCTGTTCACGTTCAGCATGTTGATGCTGGTTATGAGCAACAACATGCTGCAGCTGTTCTTCGGCTGGGAGGCGGTGGGCCTGGTCTCCTACCTGCTGATCGGCTTCTGGTACAAGAAACCGACGGCCATCTTCGCCAACATGAAGGCCTTCCTGGTGAACCGGGTCGGCGACTTCGGCTTCATCCTCGGCATCGGCCTGCTGGTGGCTTTCGGCGGCACGCTGAACTACGCCGAGACCTTCGCCAAGGCGGACATCCTGTCCAAGATGGTGTTTCCGGGCACAGACTGGTCGCTGATGACCGTCACCTGCATCTGCCTGTTCATCGGTGCGATGGGTAAGAGCGCGCAGTTCCCGCTGCACGTCTGGCTGCCGGACTCGATGGAAGGCCCGACGCCCATCTCCGCGCTGATCCACGCAGCCACGATGGTGACGGCCGGCATCTTCATGGTGGCGCGCATGTCGCCGCTGTTCGAGCTGAGCGACACGGCGCTGAACTTCGTCATGGTGATCGGCGCGATCACGGCGCTGTTCATGGGTTTCCTGGGCATCATCCAGAACGACATCAAGCGCGTCGTCGCCTACTCGACGCTGTCCCAGCTCGGCTACATGACGGTCGCCCTGGGCGCCTCGGCCTACTCGGTCGCCGTCTTCCACCTGATGACGCACGCCTTCTTCAAGGCGCTGCTGTTCCTCGGTGCGGGCTCCGTCATCATCGGCATGCACCATGACCAGGACATCCGCAACATGGGCGGCCTGCGCAAGTACATGAAGATCACGTGGATCACGTCGCTGCTGGGTTCGCTGGCGCTGATCGGCACGCCGCTGTTCTCGGGCTTCTATTCCAAGGACTCCATCATCCTGGCGGTGCACGCCAGCACGCTGCCGGCTGCGGGCTTCGCCTACTTCGCCGTCGTTGCCGGCGTGTTCGTGACAGCCTTCTACTCGTTCCGGATGTACTTCCTCGTCTTCCACGGCAAGGAGAACTTCCGCCACAAGCCCTTCCCGGGTGAGCACGACCACCACGACGATGACCATGGTCACGGTCATGACTCGCATGTGCACGTGCCGCACGAGTCGCCTGCCGTCGTCTGGGTGCCGCTGGTGCTGCTGGCCATCCCGTCGGTCGTCATCGGCTTCATGACGATCGGCCCGATGCTGTTCGGCGACTTCCTGAAGGACGCGATCACCGTCAACACCACGGCCCATCCGGCGATGGCCGATCTGGCCCAGCACTTCCACGGTGCTCTGGCCATGGCCGCGCACGGGCTGGTGACGCTGCCGTTCTGGCTGGCTGTGGCCGGTGTCGCGACGGCCTACGTGTTCTACATGGTCGCGCCGCAGATCCCGGCCACGCTGGCCAAGGTGCTGCGTCCGCTGATCGTCGTGCTGGAGAACAAGTACTTCCTGGATTGGTTCAACGAGAACGTGCTGGCCCGCGGCGCGCGTCTGCTGGGTACCGGCCTGTGGAAGGGTGGCGACGGCGCGCTCATCGACGGGCTCATCATCAACGGCTCGGCCCGCACCGTGGGCGGCATTGCGGGCCTCGTGCGCCGCTTCCAGACGGGGTATCTGTACTGGTACGCCCTCGTCATGATCCTCGGCGTCACCGGTCTGATGACCTGGCAGCTCTGGCCCTACATCGAGCCCCAGTTCAAGTCGCTGCTCGGGGCTTGAGGAGATAACAAGAATGCCGTATTTGAGTCTTGCGATTTTTCTGCCCATCGTCTGCGGCGGGTTGCTGCTGGCGATCGGGCGTGACGACCAGAAGCACGCTGTGCGCTGGCTGGCCTTGGTTGCTGCGGTAGCGAGCTTTCTTGCCACCATCCCGCTGATCACCGAATTCAACACGGCGACGGCTGCGATGCAGTTCGTCGAGAACCTGGCCTGGATCGAGCGTTTCAACATCCGCTACCACCTGGGCGTGGACGGCATCTCGATGTGGTTCGTGCCGCTGACGGCCTTCATCACCGTCATCGTCGTCATTGCCGCCTGGGAGGTCATCGACACGCGCGTCAACCAGTACCTGGGCGCGTTCCTGATCCTGTCGGGCCTGATGGTGGGCGTGTTCAGCGCGCTGGACGGCATGCTGTTCTACGTGTTCTTCGAGGCCACGCTGATCCCGATGTACATCATCATCGGCGTGTGGGGCGGCGCGAACCGCGTCTACGCGGCCTTCAAGTTCTTCCTGTACACGCTGGCCGGCTCGCTGCTGATGCTGATCGCGCTGATCTACCTGTATGCGCAGGCGGGCGGCAGCTTCGACATCCAGACCTGGCACAAGCTGCCGCTGTCGGGCACCGCGCAGACCTGGCTGTTCTTCGCCTTCCTGGCCGCGTTCTCGGTCAAGGTGCCGATGTGGCCGGTGCACACCTGGCTGCCCGACGCCCACGTCGAGGCGCCCACCGGCGGCTCCGTCGTGCTGGCGGCCATCATGCTGAAGCTGGGCTGCTACGGCTTCCTGCGCTTCTCGCTGCCGATCGCGCCCGATGCCGCACGCGAATGGGACTGGCTCATCATCTCGATGTCGCTGATCGCCGTCGTCTACATCGGCCTCGTGGCGCTGGTGCAGAAGGACATGAAGAAGCTGGTGGCCTACTCGTCCATCGCGCACATGGGCTTCGTGACGCTGGGCTTCTTCATCTTCAACGAGCTGGGCGTGTCCGGCGGCCTGGTGCAGATGATTGCGCACGGCTTCGTGTCGGGCGCGATGTTCCTGTGCATCGGCGTGCTCTACGACCGCGTGCATTCGCGTGAGATCGCGGCCTACGGCGGTGTGGTCAACACCATGCCCAAGTTCACTGCTTTCGCCGTGTTTTTCGGCATGGCGAACTGCGGCCTGCCCGCCACGGCCGGCTTCGTCGGTGAGTGGATGGTCATCCTCGGCACCGTGCAGTACGACTTCTGGCTTGGCGGCATTGCGGCCACGGCGCTGATCTTCGGCGCGGCCTACACGCTGTGGATGGTCAAGCGCGTCTACTTCGGCGACATCGCCAATGACGATGTGCGTGCGCTGACCGACATCAACAGCCGCGAGTTCCTGATGCTGGCACTGCTGGCGATCGCGACGCTCTACATGGGCCTCTACCCCAAGCCCTTCACGGACGTGATGCACGAGTCGGTCACCGAGCTGCTCAAGCACGTGGCGCTCACCAAGATCCCGGCCTGATCCGAGCAGAGGCAAGAACAATGAACGACATGAACTGGCTCGCGATCTATCCCGAAATCCTGCTGCTCGTCATGGGCTGCGTGGTCGCGCTCGCGGACCTGTGGGTCACCGACGAACAGCGCCGCCCAACCTACTGGCTGACCCAGCTGACGCTGGTCGTCGTCGGTGGCATGCACTTCTGCTACTACGACGCCGGCCTCACCACCTACGCCATGCAAGGGATGGTGGTCGCCGACCCCATGGGCCATCTGCTGGCCGGCTTCGCCTGCCTGGCCACGCTGATCACGCTGGTCTATGCACGCCCCTATGCCGCCTCGCGCGACATGCTCAAGGGCGAGCTGTTCATCCTCAGCCTGTTTGCGCTGCTGGGCATCAACGTGATGCTGTCGGCCAACAACTTCCTGGTCATCTATCTCGGCCTGGAGCTGATGAGCCTGTCGTTGTACGCCCTCGTCGCTCTGCGTCGCGACCACGCGGTGTCCACCGAGGCGGCGATGAAGTACTTCGTGCTCGGCGCGTTGGCCAGCGGCTTCCTGCTGTACGGCTTGTCGATGATGTACGGCGCTACCGGCTCGCTGAACATTCAAGAGGTCTTCGGTGTGATCTCCCAGGGCGTCCCGAACAAGGCCGTGCTGATCTTCGGCACCGTCTTCGTCGTCGCCGGCCTGGCCTTCAAGCTCGGCGCTGCGCCCTTCCACATGTGGGTGCCGGACGTCTATCAAGGCGCGCCGACTGCCGTCACGCTGTTGATCGGTGGCGCGCCCAAGCTGGCCGCGTTTGCGATCACCGTGCGCCTGCTGGTGGAAGGCATGATCGGCCTGGCCGTGGACTGGCAGCAGATGCTGGTCGTGCTGTCCGTCATGTCGCTGCTCATCGGCAACCTCGCGGCCATCGCGCAGACCAACCTGAAGCGCATGCTGGCCTACTCGACCATCGCCAACATGGGCTTCATGGTGCTGGGCATGACGGCGGGCGTCGTCAACGACAGCACGGTGTGGGGCGCCAATGCCTACAGCGCGGCGATGTTCTATGCCGTGACCTATGTGCTGACGACGCTGGGCACCTTCGGCATGATCATCCTGCTGTCGCGCCAGGGGCACGAGGCCGAGGAGATCAAAGATCTGGCGGGTCTCGCCAAGCGCAGCCCCTGGTTCGCGCTGGTCATGACGCTGTTCATGTTCTCGCTGGCCGGCGTGCCGCCGACGGTCGGCTTCTACGCCAAGCTGGCCGTGCTGCAGGCGCTGGTCGTCAACGGTCTGCCGTTCTACATCGGCCTGGCGGTGTTTGCCGTCGCCGTGTCGCTGGTGGGTGCCTTCTACTACCTGCGCATCGTCAAGGTCATGTTCTTCGATGCGCCGACCGACACGGCGCCTCTGGCTGCGCCGGCCGACGTGCGCTTCGTCATGACGCTCAACGGCGCCGCCGTGCTCGTGTTCGGCCTGCTGCCCGGTGGCCTGCTGGAACTGTGCAAGGTCGCCATCCGCCAGGCTTTGACTACGTAAGCAGGCATGGACCAGTCCACCGCCGTCTGGCTGGTCCTCGCCGTGGCCGTCATCGCGGCCAACCTGCCTTACTTCAACGAGCGTGTGTTGCTGGTCGGCCCGCGCCACGCGCCCAAGGCCGTGTGGTGGCGGCTGCTCGAACTCGTGCTGATGGCCATGCTGACCTTCGCGCTGGGTTCCGCGCTGGAGGCGCGCATCGGTCAGCGCCACGCCCAGGGCTGGGAGTTCTACGCGGCGGCCAGCTGCCTCTTCATCACGCTGGGCTTCCCTGGCTTTGTCTGGAGATACCTGCGCCGTGGCCGAGCCTGACGAGCATCTCGTCGAGCGCCGGCTCGACAGCCAGCAGGTCTATCGTGGGCACTTCCTCGACGTGCGCCGCGACCAGATCGCGCTGCCCGACGGCAAGACCTCGCACCGCGAGTACATCCGCCATCCCGGCGCCGTCATGGTCGTGCCGCTGCTGGACGACGGCCGGCTGCTGATGGAGCGCCAGTACCGCTACCCGATGGGCCGCGTGATGCTGGAGTTCCCGGCCGGCAAGCTCGACGCCGGCGAGGACCCGCGTGTCTGCGGCCAGCGCGAGCTGCTGGAAGAGACCGGCTACAGCGCCGCCGAATGGGCTCATGCCGGCGTGCTGCACAACGCCATCGCCTACTCGGACGAGGGCATCCACATCTACTTCGCGCGCGGTCTCACGCGCGGCGAGCAGAAGCTGGACGACGGCGAGTTTCTGGAGATCGTCACGCACTCGGTCGACGACCTTGATCGCATGGCCGCCAGCGGCGAGCTGACGGACGCCAAGACGCTGATCGGCCTGCTGTGGCTGCAGCGCTGGCAGCACGGTGCCTGGGCGCTGGACTGGCAAGCCGCCTAACCTCGCCCTGCCTGGTCGCTCAAGCGACAAGCACCTCGTACATGACCTCTGGCGGCGCTGTATCAGGCCGTTAAGCTCAAGCGTTTTTTCGTCTGCCCACGTCCTCACAAGAAGGTCTTTCCATGATTCGCGCAACGCCGATCCTCACCGCTCTGACGCTGGCCTTGGCCCTCACCGCCTGCGGCAAGGGCGGCAAGCCCGATGAGGCCAAGGCGGCGTCGCCCAAGCCGGCTGCGCCGCTGCTGCTGGCACCGGAGGATCTGCGTCAGGTGGGGCAGAGCGGCCTGATCGGTGCACCCGTCATCAACGGTGCCATCCAGCCGGCCCGCCGCGCCGACCTGCGTGCCGAGGTCGCGGCCGTCGTGCTGCAGGTGGCCAAGGACAACGGCGAGCGCGTGCGCGCGGGCGATCTACTCATCCGCCTGGACGCCACGGCCATTCGCGACAGCCTCACCTCCGCCGACGAGGCGCTGCGCGCCGCGCAGCAGAACTTCGAGCAGACCGAGCGCGTGCTGGCCCGCCAGCGCACGCTGAACCAGCAGGGCATGATCTCCATGCAAGGCCTGGAAGACGCCGAGGTGCGCCGCAATGCCGCCCAGAGCGAACTGGCTGCCGCCAAGTCCCGTGCCGTCACCGCGCGCCAGCAGGTCTCGCGCACCGAGGTGCGTGCACCATTCAATGGTGTCGTCAGCGAACGCAAGATCTCCGTCGGCGACACCGTCCAGGTCGGCCGCGAGCTGGTCAAGGTCATCGACCCGGCCTCCATGCGCTTCGAAGGCCAGGTCTCGGCCGACCGCCTCGGCGAGCTGAAGCTGGGTCAGCCGGTGGCCTTCCGCATCAACGGCTTTGGTGACGCCGAGTTCCGCGGCAAGCTGGCCCGCATCGACGCGGCCGCCAACCCGACAACCCGTCAGGTCGAACTCGTTGCCGAGTTCGACGACAAAGCCAAGGCGCCGCAGGTCTCGGGCCTCTATGCCGAAGGCCGCGTCGAAAGCGCCGACCGCCGCGCGCTGGTGCTGGCGGAAAGCTCGATCGTCCGCCAGGGCGACAGCGCCTTCGTCTGGAAGGTCGCCGGCAACCAGCTGAAGAAGGTGGCGGTCACGCTGGGCGAGCGCGACGACCGCCGCGGCGAAGTCGTAATCGCCTCGGGCCTGGCCATGGGTGACCAGGTGTTGCGCGCACCCACGGGCAGCCTGGTCGATGGCGCGCCGGTGCAACGCGTCGCGTCCGGTGCCGGCGCGGCCTCCGCTGTTCCTGCGGCCGCCGCTGCCAGCAAGTAACCCCAGGAGGCAGCATGTTCCTCTCCAACTTCAGCATCAACAAACCCGTCGCGACCGTCGTCCTGGTCATCGGGTTGATGCTGGTGGGCCTGCTGGCGCTGTCCAAGCTCAAGGTCAACCAGTTCCCCGAGGTCGAGCCGCCGGTGCTCGTCATCAACATTCCGTATCCCGGTGCCTCACCCGAGACGGTGGAGCGCGAGGTCGTCAACCGCATCGAGAAGGCGCTGCAGAGCATCTCCGGCGTCGACCAAAGCAACTCCACGTCGCGCGAAGGCAGCGCCACCATCGTGCTGGTCTTCGACTTCTCGAAGAACATGATCGAGGCCGCCGACGAGGTGCGCAATGCCATCGCCTCGGTGCGCTACAAGCTGCCCACCGAGATCCGCGAACCCATCATCAACCGGGCCGACCCCGGCGCCCAGCCCATCCTGCAGCTGTCGCTGTCCAGCACGACGCTGACGCATGCCCAGCTCAGCCGCCTGGCCGAAGACCAGCTCGCCGAGCGCTTCCGCGGCATCACCGGTGTGGCGGTCGTCAACGTCAACGGTGCGCTGCGGCGTGAGCTGTCCATCCTGCTGCGCGCCGAGAAGCTGCGCGAGTTCGGCGTCTCGGTCACCGAGGTGACGAATGCCGTGCGCGCCCAGAACACGACCGCGCCGGTTGGCAAGGTACGCGGCGAGCTGGAGGACCAGAGCATCCGCCTGCTGGGCCGGCTGGAAAGCCCGGCCGAGTTCGAGCAGATGATCATCAAGCGCAGCGCAGGCACGGTCATCCGCCTGGGCCAGGTCGCCGAGGTCAAGGACGGATTCGCCGAGATGAGCGGCTACAGCCTGCGCAACGGCCGCCCGAACGTCGGCATCTCCATCACGCGCTCGCGCGACAGCTCGACGGTCAGCGTCGCCAACGACGCGCGCAAGCTCGTCAAGGAAGTCGAGAAGGAGCTGCCCAAGGGCACGACGCTGGAGATCACGCAGGACGGCGGCGAGGACGCGGAGAACAGCCTCTACAACGTCATGCATGCGCTGGTGTTCGGCGCCGGCCTGACCATCTTCGTCGTCTACGCCTTCCTGAACAGCTGGCGCTCCACACTGATCACCGCGCTGTCGCTGCCCACCTCGGTGCTGGCCGCCTTCATCGCCGTCTGGCTGCTGGGCTTCTCGCTGAACTTCATGAGCCTGCTGGGCCTCAGCTTGGCCATCGGCGTGCTCATCGACGACGCCATCGTCGTGCGGGAGAACATCGTCCGGCACATGGAGCGCGGCAGCGACCGCGTCACCGCCGCGCGCGAGGGCACGGCCGAGATCGGCCTGGCCGTGGCGGCCACCACCTTCGCCATCGTCGCGGTCTTCGTGCCGGTCGCCTTCATGGGCAACGGCCCCGGCCAGTGGTTCAAGCCCTTCGCGCTGACCGTCGTCGCGTCCGTCATCGTCTCGCTGCTGATCAGCTTCACGCTCGACCCCATGCTGTCGGCCTACTGGGGTGACCCCCCGGGCTACCACGAGCAGCCCAAGAAGGGCATCAGCAAGCTGCTGCACCGCTTCAACGTCTGGTTCGACAGCATCTCCGACGGCTACGGCCATGTCATCGCCTGGGCGCTGCACCACCGCCGCTGGATGGCCGCGTTCGCGGTGCTGAGCTTCGTTGGCGCCATCGGCTTGCAGATCAAGTTTGGTGGCTCCAGCTTCCTGCCGCAGGCCGATGCTGGCTTCCTCGTCATCGACGTGCGCGCGCCGGCGTCCAGCAGCCTGGAGTATTCCAAGCTCAAGCTCGACGCCGCTGCGGCCCTGGCCTCGACCATGCCCGAGACCAAGGCGACCACGGCCTATCCCAATGCCGCGGGTGGCCGCATCTATGTCGACATCGGCAAGAGCACCGATCGCCAGCGCTCCGCCACCGACGTGGCCAAGATCCTGCGCGAGCGCGTCGGCCGCCTGGTGGGCGCCGAGTACGTCGTGCTCGACGACCTGAACAACGGCGCGCAGAAGCCAGTGCAGATCCGCTTCTACGGCGCCGACTCGCGCAAGCTGCAGGAGATCACGCAGCAGTTCGTGACGACGCTGCGCGGCGTCAAGGGCGCGGTCGACGTGGGCTACTCCGAGCAGGACCCGCAGAACGAGCTGCAGATCGAGCTGGACCGCAGCCTGGCCAACCAGATGGGCATCTCGGTCAACGACGCGGCCCAGGCGCTGCGCGTGGCCTTCGCCGGCGTCGAGGTGGGCGACTGGATCGACCCGACCGGCGAGGCCCGCGACGTGGCGGTGCGCTTGCACCCGGCCGACCGTGTGGATGCTGCCAACATCGAGCGCCTGCCCATCACCGTCACCGGCACCAACCGCATGGTGCCGCTGGACCAGATCGCCACCGTGACGATGGGCAAGGGCCCGGGCCAGATCCAGCATGGCAACGGCAAGCGCACCATCACCGTCAGTGCCAACGCCCAGGGCCGCTCGCCGGGTGAGATCACGGCCGAGGCGCAGAAGCTGGCCAAGGCCATCAACTTCCCGCCCGGCTTTGGCATCGAGCTGGCCGGCTCGGCGCGCGACCAGGAGGTCGTCTTCACGGCCATGATCACGGCACTGCTGTCGGGCATCGCGTTGATGTACTTCGTGCTCGTCATCCAGTTCAACAGCTTCACGGCGCCGCTGGGCGTCATGCTGTCGTTGCCGCTCTCGCTGATCGGCGTCGTGCTGGCGCTGATCATGACCGGCGGCACGCTCAACCTGATGAGCCTCATCGGCGTCATCATGCTGATGGGCCTGGTGGCCAAGAACGCCATCCTGCTGCTGGACGCCACGCGCCAGGAGGAGAGGGCCGGCATCGACCGCGAGGAGGCGCTGATGCACGCGGGCCGCAAGCGCTTTCGACCCATCCTGATGACGACGCTGGCGCTGATCGCGGGCATGTTGCCGGTGGCCATCGGCATCGGCGAGGGCGGCGAGTTCTACCGCCCGATGGCCGTGGCCATCATCGGCGGCACGATCACGTCGACCGTCCTGACGCTGCTGGTGGTGCCGAGCTTCTACGACAGCATCGAGATCGCTCGCGACCGCGCCATCGCCAAGTTCCACCGCCGCGAACCGCGCTTCACGGTCGTGGGTGCCTTCGTCATGACGCTGGTCGAGGCGGTGCTGACGCTGGTGCTGGTGCGCTTCGTGTTCCGGATGGTCATGCGCGTCGTCCGCCGTCCCGCCACGCTGCTGCAGTGGCTGACGCTGGGCTTCGCTTTCAAAGCACCCGCCCAGGGTTGAGCAGGTCCAGCGGGTCCAGTGCCCGCTTGATTGAGCGCATCAGCGCGAGGGCCGTCGGGTCCTTGCGGCGGCTGAGCTCCTCGCGCTTGAGCCGGCCGATGCCGTGCTCTGCCGAGATCGATCCGCCGCGCTTCTGGACGGCGTCGTAGACCCGTTCGTTGATCGCCGTCTCGTGCGTGGCCAGGAACTCGGCCGGGTTAGCGCCGGTCGGCGCCTGCACGTTGTAGTGCAGGTTGCCGTCGCCGAGGTGGCCGAAGTTGATGACTTCGATGCCGTTCAGATAGGCGGCCAGCACCGCGTCCATCTCGGCGACGAAACCGGGAATGGCGGACACCGGCAGCGAGATGTCGTGCTTGATGTTCAGCCCCGCCTGCGCCTGGGCCAGCGGGATGGATTCGCGCAGGTGCCAGAAGGCTTTCGCCTGCTGCAGGTTCTGCGCGATGGCCGCATCCTGCACGCAGCCGCGCTCGATGGCTGCTTCCAGCAGGCCTTCTAACACGCCCCGCGCATGCTCGGCGCTTTCGGCGTCGGACAGCTCCAGCAGCACCGTCCATTCGGCCGCGCCCAGCGGCTGGGCCAGCTGTGGCAGCTCACGCGCCACCAGCGTGAGGGAAGCTCGGCTCATTACCTCAAAGCCGGTCAGCGCATCGCCCGCGCGCTCGCGCGCCAGGCCCAGCAGCGCGACTGCGTCGTCCAGCGACGCGCAGGCAGCCAGCGCCGTCAAACGGTCTTTGGGTTGGGGATACAGCTTCATCGTCGCGGCCGTGATGACGCCCAGCGTGCCCTCGCTGCCGATGAAGAGATCGCGCAGGTCATAGCCCGTGTTGTCCTTGCGCAGGCCCGACAGCCCGTGCCAGATCTCGCCCGCCGCGGTGACCACTTCCAGCCCCAGGCACAGCTCACGCGCATTGCCATAACGCAGCACCTGCGTGCCGCCGGCATTGGTCGCCAGGTTGCCACCTAGCGTGCAAGAGCCCTCGGCCGCCAGGCTGAGCGGGAACAGCATGCCCGCGCCGGCCGCCGCCGCCTGCACCTCGGCCAGCACGCAGCCGGCCTCGGCCGTCAGGCTGGCATTGGCCACGTCGATGCCGCGCACGCGCTTCATGCGTGACAGACTCAGCACGAGCTGGCGGCCACTGTCGTCCGGCGTCGAACCGCCCACCAGGCCGGTGTTGCCGCCCTGCGGCACGACGGCCACGCGGTGCTCGTGGCACAGCCGCATCACGGCTGCCACTTCGTCGGTCGACGCCGGCCGCGCCACGGCCAGCGCGCGGCCCACGTAGCGCTTGCGCCAGTCGTTCTCGTAGGCCACCAGATCGCCGCCCACCAGCAGGCCCGCCTCGCCGAGCCGCTCGCGCAGCGCGTCGAGGAAGGCACTCATGCAGGTTTCGCCGCAGCCAGCCGCAGGCGGATCTGCGCCGTGCAGGCGACGAAGACGACCACGCCCAGGATCACCTCGCCCAGCGCCAGCCACTGGCCCGGGCCGCCTTCGCTCGTGGCGCGCACCAGGCCTTCCAGCACGTAGAGCCAGATCAGCAGCGCCACCCAGCGGTAGGTGTACATGCGATAGCGCCACAGCCCCAGCGGCGCCGCCAGCAGCGGCAGCGCCTTCACGGCCAGCGTGCCGCGGCCGGTGGGGGCAAGCCACAGCTCCCAGGCCAGGCACAGCAGGATCAGCGCGACGGTGGCGCCAAAGGCGACGTTGCGCGACAGACGTTCGTTCGCGCGGGGTTCGGTTCTTTCGAGGGCAGGGGACATAGCTGCGGCATCATAGAAGCCATGTCTTCGTCCCCTGTCCCGCCAGCCGCACCAGAAGAAATCGACGCCCCGCTGGCCCGCAACCCGATCGCCTTCGCCCGCAACTTCATCACCGACCTGCTCGCCTGGCCCTGGCTGCAGACGCTGCACACCTTCCGCCAACGCTTCCGCGAGGAGAAGCTGGGCCTCACCGCCGGCAGCCTCACGTTCACGACGCTCATTTCACTGGTGCCGCTGCTGACGGTGATGCTGGCCATCTTCACGGCCTTCCCGATGTTCTCGAGCTTCCAGTCGGCGCTGGAGCAGTACTTTCTGAAGAGCCTCATTCCGCCCAACATCGCCAAGCCGGTGCTGGCCTCGCTGACGCAGTTCGCCGCCAAGGCCAACCGGCTGGGCGTCGTGGGCCTGGTTGTGCTGGGGGTCACCGCGCTGGCGTTGATGCTCACCATCGACCGCACGCTCAACGCCATCTGGCGCGTGCAGCGACCCAGGCCCATGGCGCAGCGCGTGCTCGTCTACTGGGCCGCGCTGACGCTGGGCCCGCTGCTGCTGGGCGGCAGCCTGACGCTGACGAGCTACGCCGTCAGCGCCGGCCAGGGCGTCATCGGCAAGATGCCCGCCAGCCTGTCCACGCTGCTGGGCGGCGCCGACATCGCGCTGTTGGGTCTGGCCATCGCCGGGCTCTTCCATTACGTGCCCAACACGCATGTGCGCTGGCGCCATGCGCTGCTGGGTGGTGTCTTCGTGTCCATCGGCTTTGCGCTGGCGAAGACGCTGCTGGCCTGGTATGTGAAGAAGGTGCCGACCTACTCGACGCTGTACGGCGCGTTCGCCACCGTGCCGGTTTTCCTGGTCTGGGTCTACCTGGGCTGGGTCATCGTGCTGCTGGGTGCCATCCTGGCGGCCAACACGCCCAGCCTGACCGGGCGGCTGCACCTGCGGCCTCATGTGCCGGGCCAGCCGATGGCACTGGCGCTGGAGGTGCTGCGCGAGCTGTGGCGCTCGCGCGATGCCGGTCACAGCGGCCTGTCGCACCTGGGGCTGGCGCGCGCCTTGCGGGTGGACCCGTTGCAACTGGCGCCCATCCTCGACAAGCTGCTCGCCATGGACTGGATAGGCCTGCTTGAGGAAGAGGGCGCCCAGCGCCTGGTGCTGCTGTGTGCGCCGGAGCGCACGCCGGCCGAGCCGCTGATCGCCGCCTTCCTGGCCGAGCGGCGCGGGCTGCTTGGCAACCTGTGGGTGCAGGGTGGCTGGTCGCGGCTGACGCTGGACCAGTTGCTAGGGGCTGCGAAGCCTACTGAGGCTGAAAGCCCCCGGCCTTGATGATGCGCGCCCAGGTCGCCGAGTAGGCGCGCTCGCGCGCCGCGAGCTGGGCCGAATTCATCATGCCCACCGACAAGCCCAGCTCGGTCAACCGCGCCTTCACCACTGGCTGCGCGATGACGCCGGCCAGCGCGTTGGAGAACCGCTCCACCACCGCCGGCGCCGTGCTGGCCGGCGCGAACAGGCCGTAGTACGGCAGGTCCTCGAAGCCGCCGATGCCCAGCTCCGAAAACGTCGGCACCTCCGGCAGCACGCCCTGGCGCTGCTGGCCCATGACGGCCACGATGCGCAGCTTCTTCTGCTGGTGCTGGGTGATGAGGTCGGGCACCGAGCCCACGCCGGCGCTGATCTGGTTGCCCAGCATCTCGGCCACCATGGGCGCGCTGCCACGGTAGGGAACGCTCAGCAGGTTCAGCCCGTTCTTCTCGCCCAGCAGCTTGACGAGGAACTCCGGCACCGAGGCCGGTGCCGGCACGCCGACATTGCCCTGGCCGCCCTGCTTTTTCACCCAGGCGAGGTAGTCGGGCAGGCTGGTTGCCGGCGTGCCGCCCGACAGCGCGATGGCGTTGGCGAAGGTCGCGAAGCCGGCCACTGGCACGAAGTCCTTGGCGGGGTCGAAACCGGGGTTCTTCAGCACCAGCGGCAGGATGGAGATGGTGTGGTCATGGCTGATGAACAGCGTCGTGCCGTCGGGCGGCGCAGCCTTCAGCGCCTGGGCGGCGATCTGGCCGCCGGCGCCGGGCTTGTTCTCGACGATGACCGTCGTGCCCAGCGACACCTGCAGCGCCTCGCCCAGCAGCCGCGCGATGGCGTCGGTGCCGCCACCGGCGGGGAAGCCCACCAGCAGCCGGATGGGCTTGTCCTGCGCCTGTGTGGCGAAGGGCAGGGTGGCGAGTGTCGCCAGGGTCGCGCGGCGCGAGATGCTCATGCAGGTCTCCGTGATGGAAGCTGCAGTCTACGGATGAAGCACCACCAGCAGCGCCGTCGCGGCCGACTTGCCCACGTTGCGGATGGCATGCGGTCCGTCCACCGCATAACGGGCCGTCTCACCGGCCTTGAGGCGACTCGTCACGCCTTGCGCCGTCACCTCCAGGCTGCCCGTCAGCACGCTGAGGTGCTCGCGCGAACCCGGCTCATGCGCATGTGAATCCAGCAAGCCGCCGGCCTGCACGCTCAGCTCGTACCACTCGAACTGACCCGCCAGCTCGATGGGGCCCAGGATGCGCAGCTTGCACAGGCCGTCCGGGCTGGTGAGCCCGGGCGTGGCATGGGCCGGCACCGTCTCGATGGCCGGCGTGGCCGCCCGCTCGCCGCCCAGCAGTTCGCCCATCTCAACACCCAGCGCGTTCGCCAGCCGCCACACCACGGCGACCGTGGGGTTGGCCTGGTTGCGCTCGATCTGCGACAACATGGACTTGCTCACGCCGGCCCGCTTGGAGAGATCATCCAGCGACAGGCCACGGCTGGCGCGCAGGGCTTGCAGCGCGGCGCCGACGCGCGGCGGTTCGGTGTCCATGTTCATGCTTGACTCGGCTGTACGTTTTTCAGATACTGAACACATGTTCGATATATCGAACATGTTCGCTACCGAATTGTGCACCAGGAGCTGCGCCATGAGCCAAGCCTTCTACCAACACCTGCAGTCCGAACTGGACGGCATCCGCGCCGCCGGCCTCTACAAGGCCGAGCGCATCATCACCACGCCCCAGGGCGCCGTCGTGCAGACGACCGATGGCCGCGAGGTCATCAACCTGTGTGCCAACAACTACCTCGGGTTGTCGTCGCACCCGCAGGTGATTGAGGCGGCGCACGAGGCGCTGCGCACGCATGGCTTCGGCCTGTCGTCGGTGCGCTTCATCTGCGGCACGCAGGACGTGCACAAGGAACTCGAAGCGCGCATCGCCCGCTTCGTCGGCTGCGAGGACGCCATCCTCTACGCCGCCGCCTTCGACGCCAACGGCGGCTTGTTCGAACCGCTGCTTGGCGAGCAGGACGCCATCATCAGCGACGCGCTCAACCACGCCTCCATCATCGACGGCATCCGCCTGTGCAAGGCGCAACGCTGGCGCTACGAGCACAACAACCTCGACGACCTGGAGCGCTGCCTGAGGGAAGCGAAGGCCAAGGGCGCGCGCCACACGCTGGTCTTCACCGACGGCGTGTTCAGCATGGACGGCACCATCGCCCAGCTCGACAAGATCCGCGTGCTCTGCGACCGCTACGACGCGCTGCTGGGCATCGACGAATGCCATGCGTCCGGCTTCATGGGCAAGACCGGCCGCGGCACGCACGAGCACCGGGGCGTGTTCGGCAAGATCGACATCATCACCGGCACTTTCGGCAAGGCGCTGGGCGGTGCGAGTGGCGGCTTCACGGCGGCGCGTAAGGAAGTCGTCGAGCTGCTGCGCCAACGTTCGCGGCCCTATCTCTTCAGCAATACGCTGGCGCCCAGCATCGCCGGCGCGTCGCTGGCCGTGCTGGACCTGCTGGAAGGCTCCACCGCGCTGCGCGACAAGCTGGAAGCCAACACCGCCTGGTTCCGCGACGCCATCCAGGCCGCCGGTTTCGAGATCAAGCCCGGCACCCACCCCATCGTGCCAATCATGATCTACGACGCGGTGAAGGCGCAGGCGCTGTCCAAGCGCATCCTGGAGCTGGGCATCTACGCGGTGGGCTTTTTCTTCCCCGTCGTGCCCAAGGGCCAGGCGCGCATCCGCGTGCAGATCTCGGCGGTGCATGAACGCGAGCATCTGGAAAAGGCCGTCGCGGCGTTCACGCAAGCCGGCCGTGAACTGGGGCTCGTCAAATGACGCGCATCCTCATCATTGGCGCCAACGGCCAGATCGGCACCGAGCTGGCTTTTGAACTCGCACAGCTGCATGGCAATGACGCCGTCATCACCAGCGACCTGTCGCCCAAGGGTCGCGTGCCGACGCTGCACCACGAGACGCTGGACGTGACCGACGCCGGCGCGCTGGCAACCATCGTCAAGCGCCACAAGATTACCCAGATCTACCACCTCGCCGCCGCCCTCTCGGCCAACGGCGAGAAGCACCCGATGTGGGCCTGGGACCTGAACATGAAAGGCTTGCTCAACGTGCTGGAGCTGGCCCGGCACGAGAAGCTGGACCGCATCTTCTGGCCCAGCTCGATTGCCGCCTTTGGCCCCAACACGCCGGCCGTCGACACGCCGCAGACGACCGTGATGGACCCGACGACGGTTTACGGCATCTCCAAGCTGGCCGGCGAACGCTGGTGTGCCTGGTACCACGCCAAGCACGGCGTGGACGTGCGCAGCCTGCGCTACCCCGGCCTGATCAGCTGGAAGACGCCGCCGGGCGGCGGCACGACGGACTACGCCGTCGAGATTTTCCATTCGGCACTGAAGGAAGGCCGTTACACCTGCTTCCTCGAAGCAGGCCAGGCCTTGCCGATGATGTACATGCCCGACGCGCTGCGCGCCACGATCGAGCTGATGCATGCGCCGGCCGAGCAGATCAAGCAGCGCGGCAGCTACAACCTGGCCGGCGTCAGCTTCACGCCCGAGCAGATCGCCGCCAGCATCCGCCGCCAGCTGCCGCAGTTCACGATGGACTGCGTGCCCGACTTCCGCCAGGCCATCGCCGCCAGCTGGCCGCAGCGCATTGACGATGCCGCCGCGCAGGCCGACTGGGGCTGGGCGCTCCGCTACGACCTCGACGCCTTGGTCGACGACATGCTGTTGAATCTGGCACGGGATTGAGCGCCGTCTGACAAGACCCGGCGCCCACGCACTGTTAGCCTGGGCCTCATGCGCATCGTCCTGCCCACCCTGCTGACCGCCGCCATGGCGCTGGCGCAGGCGGCGCCAGCGCCGGACGACGACCCGGACGAGAAGACGCGCTACCTGCTGGGCGCGTCGTTGACCGTCGGCCCCGAGTACGACGGCGCCAGCCGACAACGCGTGCGCATCAAGCCCGTCTGGGCCGCCAAGCTGGGGCGTTTTCGGATCACCACGTCGGGCGGCAGCGCGCTGTTGGGTTTCGGGCGCGAGAGCGCGGGCGCGGGGGCCAGCACGCAACTGCTGAAGGGCGAGAAATGGCGGCTGGGCCTGTCGCTGCGCATCGACAGCGGCCGTGACAGCGGCGATGCCCGCACGACGCGAGGCCTGCCCGACGTGAGGCGCACGCTGCGGGCCCGGCTTTACGCCAATTACAGCCTCGCGCCGGACTGGAACCTCGGCGCCTCGCTGTCTCAGGACGTGCTGGGCCGCCAGGGCGGTCTGACGGCCGGGCTCGACCTGGGCTGGCGCTTCTACCGCAGCGCCGAGACCGAGTGGACCGCCGGCCTCGGCGTGTCGGCGGCCGATGCCCGCAACCTGCGCAGCTACTACGGCGTGCCGGCCGCAGCGGCGACTGACACTGGCCTGCCCGCCTACGAACCGGGCGCGGGGCTGCGCGGCGCGCACTTCGGCGTCAACTTCAAGCATGCGCTGGGCAAGCACTGGTTCGTGTTCGGCGGCGCCGGCACCAGCCGCCTGCTGGGCCCGGCGGCGGACAGCCCACTGGTGCAGCGGCCGGGCGGTTCGACCGCCGCCGTCGGGGTGGCCTGGCGCAACTGAGCGGCTACAGCTTGATGCGGCCGATCCAGATGTCGCGGTACATGACCCAGTCGCCCATGAAGCTGTAGAGCGGGTACTTGAACGTGGCCGGCCGGTTCTTCTCGAAGAAGAAGTGGCCTATCCACGCGAAGCCGTAGCCACACAGCAGGCCGTTCAGCAGCCAGACGGGGTGGCCGGTGGTCACCAGCCGCCACAGGCACAGCAGCACCAGCGTCGAGCCGATGAAGTGCAGCCGCCGGTTGCGGCGGTCGCCGTGCTCGCGCAGGTAGTAGGGGTAGAAGTCGGCAAAGCGGTGAAAGCGCTCGGGGTCCATGCGCCATTCAAGCGCGCCGCCGCCACGGCCGCAAGCCACTGCATCGCCGCCGGGCATGGTGTTTTTCATGGGGGCGAGGCGAGTGCTTTGTGTGCTATGTTGCCCATGAGTTTTGCCTTGGAGAGCACCATGAAAGTCGTCGATATCCTGCGTGTCAAAGGCGGCACCTTGTTCACCGTCACGCCCGACGAACCGCTCAAGGAGTCGCTGGCCGTCATGGCCGAGCGTGACATTGGCTCGCTCGTCGTCATGGAGCATGGCGACCTGGTCGGCATGCTGACCTTCCGCGAAGTCATCCAGGCCGTCGTCAAGAACGGCGGCGAGGTCGGCTCGACCATCGTGCGCACCGTCATGGACGATGCACCGCTGACCTGCACGCCCGAGACCGAGATCGACGAGGTGCGCCGCATGATGCTGGGCCGCCATGCGCGCTACATGCCGGTCATGAACGGCAAGACGCTGATGGGCGTGATCTCGCTGTACGACGTGGCCAAGGCCGTGGTGGACAGCCAGGACTTCGAGAACCGCATGCTGAAGGCCTATATCCGCGACTGGCCGGTGGAAGAGAACGCCGAGCCCGAGTCCAAGCTCTAGAAGTTCGCAACGCATGAAGGCGGCCTTGCGAGGCCGCTTTTGCTTGTGCGGGCCGCCTAAACTTGCGGTCTATGTCAGGCAGCACCTTCGGCGAACTCTTTCGCGTCACCAACTTCGGCGAAAGCCACGGCCCGGCCATCGGCTGCATCATCGACGGCTGCCCGCCCGGCATGACGCTGAGCGAGGCCGACATCCAGCCCGAGCTGGACCGCCGCCGCCCCGGCACCAGCCGGCACGTCACGCAGCGCAACGAGCCCGACGCGGTCAAGATCCTGTCGGGCGTCTACGAGGGCGTCACGACCGGCACGCCGATCTGCCTGCTGATCGAGAACACCGACCAGCGCAGCAAGGACTACGGCAACATCCTCGACACCTTCCGCCCTGGCCACGCCGACTACACCTACTGGCGCAAGTACGGCGTGCGCGACCCGCGGGGCGGCGGTCGTTCGTCGGCGCGGCTGACGGCGCCCATGGTGGGCGCCGGTGCGGTGGCGCGCAAATGGCTGCGCGAAGCCTATGGCACCGAGTTCCGTGGCTGCATGACGCAGCTGGGCGAGATCGAGATCCCGTTTGAGGGCTGGCAACACGTCGGCCAGAACCCCTTCTTCGCCGCCAACACCAGCAAGATCGCCGAGCTGGAGGCCTACATGGACGCGCTGCGCAAGGCCGGCGACTCGGTCGGCGCGCGCATCCGCGTCGAGGCCACCGGCGTGCCGGTCGGCCTGGGCGAGCCGCTGTTCGACAAGCTGGATGCCGACATCGCCTATGCGCTGATGGGCATCAACGCGGTCAAGGGCGTGGAGATCGGCGCCGGCTTCGGCGTCGTCGCGCAGCGCGGCAGCGAGCATGGCGACGAGCTGACGCCGTTGGGCTTTGCCAGCAACAACTCGGGCGGCATGCTGGGCGGCATCTCCACCGGGCAGGACATCGTGGCCAGCATCGCCATCAAGCCCACCAGTTCCATCCGCAGCCCCAAGGCCAGCATCGACCGCGCGCTGCAGCCGACCACGGTGGAGACCTTCGGCCGCCATGACCCCTGCGTCGGCATCCGCGCCACGCCCATCGCCGAGGCCATGCTGGCCCTGGTGCTGATGGACCATGCCCTTCGTCATAGGGCGCAGTGCGGGGATGTGGTGCTGCCCATCGATCCCATTGCGGCAGCCCGCCCGGCCTGAAGTTCTCCGACACCGGCCTACGGCCCGGCGAGTGCAGCTCAGCCCCCGCAAAACGCGTTTCGTCACTCCGCCGCTGCGTCGCGGCGCTCTCGTTTCTAGACTGCAAAGGTCTGTTTCAGAGAGCGTTCGGGGGAGTCATGCGCAAGTCGTTCAAGTTGGGTGGCATCGCAGCGGTCGTGCTGCTGGTGGGCGGCGCCGGGGTGGCCGTCATGGCCAGCAAGGGCGACGGCCCCAAGAAGCCGGGTGACGAGAAGGCCAAGCCGGCGCTGGAGTTCGTGGCCAGCGAGGTCGTCAAGCCGGTCATCACCGCCATGCCGGGCCAGATCGAGTTCAGCGGCCCACTGGTGGCGCCGGGCACGGTCGTCGTGCGCGCCAAGTCCAATGGCACGCTGCTGAATCTGGCGGTGGGCGAGGGCAGCCGCGTGAGGGCCGGCCAGGTGCTGGGCCAGGTCGACCTGGAAGAGCTGCGCTACCGTATCGCCGAGCGCGGCGCGAGCGTCGAGGCCATGCGCGCCCAGATGGACCAGGCGGCCCGCACGCTCAAGAGCAACGAGGATCTGGCGGCCAGGAATTTCATCGCCCAGACGGCGCTGGACAACTCCCGCGCCGCGTACGAATCCGCCCGCGCCAACTGGAATGCCGCCAAGGCCCAGCTCGACACCAGCCAGGTGACGATGCGCCAGGCGGCGCTCGTCGCGCCCATCAATGGCGTCGTCGCCAAGCGCCACGCATTGCCGGGCGAGAAGCTGGCGTCCGAACAGCAGATCCTCAGCATCGTCGACCTCGCCAAGCTGGAGCTGGCCGGCCTGGTGGGCACGCACGAGGTGAGCCGCCTGCAGCCGGGCATGGCCGTGCAGGTGAAGGTGGAGGGTGTGGACGAGCCGGTCGAGGCCAAGATCGCGCGCATCGCGCCGGCCGCCGAGCCGGGTACGCGCTCCATCGGCGTCACGCTGGTACTGGACAACCCCAAGGAGCTTTACCGCGCCGGCCAGTACGCCGTCGCCAAGGTCGTGCTGCAGGACGACACGCAGCGCCTGACCGTGCCCATCGCCGCCATCAGCCGCAACGCCGGCCAGGAGCAGGTCTGGATGATCGAGAAGGGCGCCCTGGTGCGCCGCATCGTGACGACAGGCCGCAGCGATGCGCGTGAAGGCCGTGTCGAGGTGTTGAACGGCCTCAAGCCCGAGGCGCAGGTGCTGGCCGCGCGCTTCGACAACCTGCGCGAGGGCGACCCGGCGCAAGTCGTGGCCACCAAGTCGGCCAAGGTCGCCAGCGCTGCCGCCTCCGCGCCGGCGCAGCAGTGAGGAGCGCGCCATGTGGATGACCCGCGTTTCCATCCAGAACCCGGTCTTCGCGACCATGGTGATGGTGGCCCTGTGCGTGCTGGGCCTGTTCTCGTATTCCAAGCTGGGTGTCGAGCAGATGCCCGACATCTCCTTCCCCGGTGCCATGGTGGACGTGCGCTACCCCGGCGCCTCGCCCGAGGCCGTCGAGCGCGAGATCGCCAAGCCGCTGGAAGAGGCGCTGAACACGATTGCCGGCGTCGAGCGCATCCAGTCGCGCAGCTTCGAGGGCCGGGTGCAGGCCAGCGTCGAGTTTTCGCTGAACGCCGACATGGGCCGTGCGATGCAGGACCTGCGCGACCGCGTGGCCGCCGCGCAGGCCCGGTTCCCGCGTGACGCCAAGCCGCCCACGGTGCAGCGCTTCGAGAACGACAACGCGCAGCCCGTCGTCGTGATGGCGCTGCTGAGCCCCACGCGCGGCTCGCGCGAGCTGTCCATGATGGCCGACCTGATCGTCTCCAAGCGCCTGGGCCGCGTGGAAGGCGTGGCCAAGGTGGACGTGGGCGGCATGACCACCCGCGAGGTGCGCATCGACCTGGACCCGATGCGGCTGCGCGCCTACGGCGTGACGCCGGCCGAGATCGCCAAGGCGCTGGCCGATGCCAATGCCGACCAGCCCGTGGGCCTGCTGTCCGACCAGACCAGCGACGCAATCCTGCGCGTGGAAGGCCGTGTGAAGGACCCCAAGGCCTTCGGGCAGATGGTCGTCGCGCGCCGCGGAAACCTGGCGCTGACGCTGAACGACCTCGGCACGCTGGTCGAGCGCGAGCGTGAGCAAGACAGCATCGCCCGCATCAACGGCCAACCGGCCGTCAGCTTCAACGTCTTCAAGCAGCAGGACGCCAACATCGTCAAGACCGGCGAGGCCGTGAAGGAGGCGATGGAGGAGCTGCGCAAGACGCTGCCCAAGGACGTGGAACTGCGCCTGATCTATGCCGGCAGCGACTTCGTGAAGGGCTCGCTGACCGGCCTGCAGCACACGCTGATCGAAGGCGCGCTGCTGACCGTGGCCATCGTCTTCCTGTTCCTGCACAGCTGGCGCTCCACCATCATCACGGGCCTGACGCTGCCCATCGCCGTCATCTCCAGCTTCATCGCCGTGCATGCCTTCGGCTTCACGCTGAACTTCATGACGATGATGGCGCTGAGCCTGTGCATCGGCCTGCTCATCGACGATGCCATCGTCGTGCGCGAGAACATCGTGCGCCACGTGGCCATGGGCAAGGACCACCGCACCGCTTCCTTCGACGGCACCAACGAGATCGGCCTGGCCGTCATGGCGACCACCTTTGCCATCTGCGCCGTGTTCGTGCCGGTCGCCTTCATGGGCGGCATCATCGGCAAGTTCTTCTACCCCTTCGGCATCACCGTCGCCGTCGCGGTGCTGGTCAGCCTGTTCGTCAGCTTCACGCTGGACCCGATGCTTTCTGCCGTCTGGCACGACCCGCCGAGCACGCGCATCAAGCACTGGCCGGTCATCGGCCACCTGATCCGCGCGACCGACTGGGGCATGGACCGCCTGCACGACCTGTACGCCAACACGATCGACTGGGCCTTCTCCGGCCGCCGCTACCGCGTCTTCGTGCCGCCCATTCCCGCCTACGGCCACCCGTTCAGCGCCGATGGCCAGCGTGACAAGGCCGCCAGGCGCCGGCTGCGCTTCGCGACGTTGACGCCGCGTGGCCTGGTCATGTGGGGCGCCTTCGCCAGCTTCGTCGCTGCACTGGCGCTGGCGCCGATGGTGGGCAGCGAGTTCGTGCCGCAGACCGACAATGGCTTCACGCAGGTCAACCTACGCATGCCGGTGGCCAGCAGCATCGAGCGCGGCAGTGCCAAGGTCGCGCAGATCGAGGAGATTCTGGCGACCTACCCCGAGATCAAGACCGTCTCCACCGTGGTGGGCAGCACCGGCGAGGGCATGGCCACGGGCCGCAACCAGGCGTCGCTGAACATCACGCTGACCGACCGCAGCGAGCGCAAGCGCACGCAGAAGGAGATCGAGGACGCCATCCGCGCCGACATCGCCAAGATCCCCGGCATCGAGGTCAGCGTGGGTTTTGACCGGCCGATCTGGATCACCATCCTGGGCAGCGACCCCGAGGTGCTGACCCAGGCCGCCAAGGACTTGGTCGAGAAGATCAAGAAGATCCCCGGTGCGGTGGACGTGGACACGACGGTCAAGCCCGGCCTGCCGGCCTTCGCCGTGCGGCTGAAGGACTCGGCCATCCGCGAACTAGGCCTGACCGCGCCGCAGATCGCGTCGTCCTTGCGCGCCTACGTCAACGGCGAGATCGCGACCTACTGGACCACGCCGGACGGCAACCAGGTCGAGGTGCTGCTGCGCCTGCCGCGCGAACAGCGCGAGCGCATCGAGCAGATGAGCAAGCTGCCGGTGGCCTTCTCGGCCTCGGGCGCGCCCATCACGCTGGACCAGGTCGCCACCATCGAGCCCGTGTTCAACCCCGAGGTCATCCGCCGCGAGAACCTGCAGCGCCGCGAGGCCGTGTTTGCCGGCGTGCAGGGCCGGCCCAGCGGCGACGTGAACGCCGACGTGCAGGCGCTCATCAAGAACACCCAGCTGCCACCGGGCACCAGCTTCAAGGTCGACGGCGCCGGCAAGCAGCAGGCCGAGGCCTTCAACGGCCTGCTCGCGGCCATGGCGCTGGCGGCCATCTTCATCTACATCGTGCTGGCCAGCCAGTTCGGCAGCTTCCTGCAGCCGATCGCGATCATGGCGAGCCTGCCGCTCGCGCTGATCGGCGTGATGCTGGCGCTGCTGCTGTGGCGCTCGACGCTGAACGTGTTCTCGATGATTGGCCTGGTCATGCTGATGGGCCTGGTGACCAAGAACGCCATCTTGCTGGTCGACTTCGCCAACCACGCCCGCAAGGCCGGCGCCACGGTGGCCGAGGCGCTGCGCGAGGCGGGCCTGATCCGCATGCGCCCCATCATCATGACGACGGCGGCCATGGTCTTCGGCATGCTGCCGATGGCCATTGCGCTGAACGACGGCGGCGAGATCCAGGCGCCCATGGGCCGCGCCATCATCGGTGGCGTCATCACGTCGACGCTGCTGACGCTGGTGGTGGTGCCGGTGCTGTACAGCTACCTGGTGCGGGACAAGAAGCCCGTGGCCAAGGCGGCGGAGCAGGGCGGTGCGAGTTCGCTGCCGCTGCATGGCATGCCTGGGGCGATGCCTGCAGACAAGGATTAAACGATCTCCCTCGAGCGCTTCAGCGCTTGGGCCGGCTGCTTCGGTGGCCGGCCCTTTTTGTTGGTGACCTTGTGGTCGTCTGAAGCAAAGCGTGGCGCTAGATATCGTCCGAGTCCAGCGACTTGAATGGGGCGAAATACCAGAGCATGAACGCAACGGCGAGAGCCGTCAGGGCACCCAAGCCCCACATGATCTTTTCAGTCCGGAAGACGGACGCCTGCGAATCTGGTGTCACCAACTGCTGACCATTGAATTCCGCGCTCACGATCCAGTACCCCATCATTGGGCCTGCATCCTGCAGCCATACGCGCAAGGTGGCACTTTTCCGAGGCACTGGCGCCTGGCAAAGCGTGCGAGCTTTGTAGCAAGAGATCTGGATCTCCTGGAAATTGGACGTTTGCAGATCGAGGTAGTCGATGTTCTTCCTTTGCAGGCGGTTCGCCGTGACCGTGATTTCCTTCGCCTGAGAAAGTTGAAGGCGTGAGGGAGCAAGCATCCACGCACCCGCCAACAGGATGGCAACGGGAATCGCGATCCAACGGGCGATCTTGAATGCGAGGTCGTCCATGACGAAGTTCACTGGCATACCTCCCGAACGCAACTGCGCAACCATCGATGCCCCGCATCCCCATCCATGCGCGGGTGCCAAAGCAGCGACACCGTGAAGGGCGCCACCGCCACTGGCAGTTCAAGCCTCTGCAGACCATCTCGCAGATGGGCCGTGTGGCGCTCCGGCACGGTCGCAATCAGGTCCGTGCCGCGCGCCAGCGCCAATGCCTCCGAGAACCCCGCCACCGTGACGACGATGTCGCGGGCAAGGCCCAGGGCGGACAACGCCTCGTCGACAGGCCCCGCCGCCGTGCCGCGCCGGGAGACAGCGACATGCCGGCCTGCCGCGTAGCGCTTGGTCGTCAGCTTGCCGTTCGCCAGCACATGGCCTTGGCGCACCACGGCCACGAAGCGGTCGCGGAATAGCGCGTGGGCGCGCAGTTCCGGCCCCGTCGTCGAGCCGATCACGCCGGTCTCCAGATCCACGCTGCCGTCGCGCAGCGACGTACTGTCCCGATCCGGCTTGGGCACAAATCGCAGCCGCACACCAGGTGCCTCGGTGGCCACGCGGGCGAGCAGGGCGGCGCCGAAGTTCTCGACAAATCCTTCCCGAGTTCGCAGCGTGAATTCGCGCTCCAGCCGGTCCAGCTTCAGTGCATCAGCCGGCCTCAATGCCGCCAGAGCTTCCTTCACCAGCGGCCCGATCCGCTCGCGCAACTCCAGCGCCCGTGGCGACGCCACCAGCCCACGCCCGGCGCGCACCAGCAGTGGGTCGCCGGTGGCTTCGCGCAGCCGGGCGAGTGACCGGCTCATCGCCGATGGGCTCAGTCGCAGCCGACGTGCGGCACCGGCCACGCTGCCCTCGGCGAGCAGGGCGTCCAGCGTCAGCAGCAGGTTGAGGTCAGGGTCTGACATGGCGTCTCGTGCAGCAATGAAGTGCAGATGATGCGTCTTCCGCCAGGGCCGGCCAATGTCTAAGGTCTGGGCATGAACACCACGACCCTCGCTCAACCGGCCGCGAAGCCCCTCGCCGGCGTGCTCGCCAGTCTCGGCCTGGCCGCGCTGTTGCCGTCCCTGGCCATCAGCAGCGCCAACGTCGCGCTGCCCACGTTGGCCACGGCTTTCGGCGCCAGCTTTGCCCAGACCCAGTGGGTCGTGCTGGCCTACCTGCTGGCCACGACAACCCTCATCGTCGGCGCCGGCCGGTTGGGCGACCTGATCGGCAAGCGTCGCTTGCTGCTCGCCGGCATCGTGCTGTTCACTATCGCGTCGGGGCTGTGCGCGCTGGCGCCCACGCTGCCGCTGCTGATCGCCGCCCGCGCGCTGCAAGGCGTGGGCGCTGCGGCCATGATGGCCTTGACGATGGCGATGGTGGGTGCAGCCTTGCCCAAGGCGCACACGGGTCGGGCGATGGGGCTGTTCGGCACGATGTCGGCCGTCGGCACGGCGCTCGGGCCGTCGCTGGGCGGCGTATTGATCGGCATGTTGGGTTGGCAAGCCGTCTTTGCCGTCAACCTGCCGCTGGGTCTGGCGGCGTTCGTGATGGCCTGGCGTTGCCTGCCGGCGGACCGGGGGCAGGGCGGCGCTGCGGGCTTTGACCTGCCGGGCACGCTGTGGCTGGCGCTGGCATTGGCCGCGTATGCGCTGGCAATGACGCAGCACATCGGCTTGCTCGCCGCCGCCGCGATGGGCCTGCTGCTCTTCCTTCGCACCGAAGCCCGCGCCGCTTCGCCCCTGATGCGGCTCGACCGGTTGCGCGACCCGGCCCTGAGTGCGGCGCTGGCAATGAACGCACTCGTGTCGGCCGTCATGATGGCCACGCTCGTCGTCGGTCCTTTCCACCTGAGCGGCGCGTTGGGCCTGGGCGCGGCCGCGGTCGGTGCGCTGATGTCCATCGGCCCCATGGTGTCGGCCGTCAGCGGGGTGCCGGCGGGCCGGCTGGTGGACCGTTTCGGCAGCCGGCGCATGACGCAACTGGGCTTGGCCGTGATGGCGCTCGGCTGCGCACTGATTGCGCTGCTGCCCGCATCGCTGGGCGCCATCGCCTATGTCGGGCCGCTCGCCCTCGTCACGCCCGGCTATGCGCTCTTTCAGGCGGCCAACAACACGGGCGTCATGGCCGATGTGGCGGCCGAGCAGCGTGGCGTCGTGGCCGGCCTGCTGACGCTGTCGCGCAACCTCGGCCTCATCACGGGCGCCTCGGCCGTGGCCGCCGCTTTTGCCAGGGGCGGGCTTGGCCTGAGCTTCGCCATCGCCACGGGCTTGCTTGCCATCGCTGTCGGACTCACCAGGCCGCGCGAATTACAATCTCGCGAAATGTAAGGAGCGCACATGGCCGAATCCACCGTCACCGCCAAGGGTCAGACGACCGTGCCTGCGGACATCCGGGCGCTCATCGATGCCAAGCCAGGTACTCGCCTCGTCTGGTCCGCGATGCCGGACGGGACCATCATCGTCCGGGCCAAGACCAAGTCCATCCTCGACATGGCCGGCATGCTCAAGGCGCCCAGGGGCAAGCGCGTCAGCGTCGAGGACATGAACCCCTGGCGCTGAGGGGAGGCTGGCCATGCCGGCGCTCGACACCAACATCCTGGTTCGCTACCTCGTCGAGGACGACCTCTCCCAGCTCGCTGCGGCGCGTCGGCTGATCAGCCGCTGCGTGAACGAAGGGCTGACGCTGTTCGTGCCCGTCACCGTCGTCCTGGAACTCGAATGGGTGCTGCGCAAGAGCTTCGGCTTCGGCAAGGAAGACGTGCTGCTGGCCTTGTCGCATCTCTTCTCGGCGGCAGAACTGACCATCGAATCTGAGCGCGCGCTGGAAGTGGCGCTGCAGCTGTTCCGCCAGGGCCCGGCGGACTTCGCCGAATGCCTGCACATCGCCTTGGCCACCCAGGCCGGCGAGCAGCCGCTGTGGACGTTCGACAAGAGCGCGGCCAAGGTGGATGGCGCGCGGTTGCTGACCAAGGGCTAAGGACGTTCGGTTCAAACGCGAATCATTCTTGTTAGCATGCGGACTTCCGCAATCCCTGAAGAGACCTGTCGATGCTGCGTCGTTCCCTGCTTTGCATCTCCCTCAGCCTGGCCGGCCTGAGTGCCGTGGCCCAGCCCGCCGCCGTGCTCAACGTCTATTCGGCCCGCCACTACCAAACCGACGAGGCGCTGTACGCCAACTTCACGAAGCAGACCGGCATCCGCATCAACCGGCTGGACGGCAAAGAGGACGAGCTCGTCGAGCGCATCCGCAACGAGGGCACGGCCAGCCCGGCCGATGTGCTGATCACCGTGGACGCCGCGCGCCTGGAGGTGGCCGACAACCTGGGCCTGTTCCAGCCGGTCAAGTCGTCGGTGCTGGAGGCGCGCGTGCCCGCCGGGCTGCGCACCGACACCTGGTTCTCGTTCTCGACCCGCGCCCGCGTCATCGTGCACAACAAGGCGGCCGTGAAGAGCGACTGGGTGCAGACCTATGAAGACCTCGCCGACCCGCGCCTGAAGAACCAGGTCTGCGTGCGCTCCGGCTCCCACCCCTACAACCTGTCGCTCGGCGCGGCGCTGATCGCCCACAACGGCGAGGCCAAGACCGAGGCCTGGGCCAAGGGCCTCGTGGCCAACTTCGCCCGCGCGCCCAAGGGTGGCGACACCGACCAGCTGCGCGCCGTGGCCGCCGGCGAGTGCGGCGTGACCATTTCCAACAGCTACTACCTCGCGCGCCTGATGCGCTCGACCAAGCCGGAGGACCAGGAGGTCGTGAAGGCCATCGGCATCGTCTGGCCCAACCAGAAGACCTGGGGCACGCATGTCAATGTCTCCGGCGCCGGTGTGCTCAAGCACGCGCCGAACAAGGCGGCGGCCGTCAAGTTCCTGGAGTACCTGGCCAGCGACGAGGCGCAGGGCTACTTCGCCAATGGCAACAACGAATGGCCGGTCGTGAAGTCGGCTGTGATGAAGAACCCGGCGCTGGAAGCGATGGGCACGTTCAAGCCGGATGCGCTGCCGATTGGCGACTTGGCCAAGACGACGACCGCCGCGCAGAAGGTGTTCGACCGCGCCGGCTGGAAGTGATCATCTTGTGCCGCGCACGATGTGCCGGCACAGCACCACCATCGGCACCAGCCCGACGGCGACGATGGCCAGCGCCGAGGTGGATGCCTCGGCCAGCCGCTCGTCCGAGGCCAGCGTGTAGGCCTGCGTGGCCAGCGTGTCGAAGTTGAAGGGGCGCATCACCAGCGTGGCGGGCAGCTCCTTCATGACGTCAATGAACACCAGCAGCCCGGCCGTCATCGCGCTGCCGCGCAGCAGCGGCAGGTGCACGCGCCACAGCGTCTGCGCCGGCGTGTGGCCCAGCGTGCGCGCCGCCTGCTCCATGCGCGGCGTGATGCGCGCCAGGCCAGCGTCCATGGCCTGCAGCGCGGCCGTCAGGTAGCGCACGACGCAGGCATAGACCAGCGCCGCGATCGTGCCCGTCAGCAGCAGGCCGGCGTCGATGCCGAAGCCGCGCAACATCGCCGCGAGCGCATGGTCCAGCTGCGTGACCGGGATCAGCACGCCCACCGCGATGACCGACCCCGGCAGCGCATAGCCCAGCCCCGCCACGCGGTGCGCCCAGCGCGTGGTCGCGCTCTTGTCGACGCGCGCCGCATAGGCGATCAGCAGCGCCAGCGCCGTCGCCAGCAGAGCCGTGGCGCCGGCCACCAGCACGCTGTTGCCGGCCAGCGTGAAGAAGCGCGTGCCCCATTGCGCATCGCCTTCGGTCAGCGCCATGTGCAGCATGACGCCCGCTGGCAGCAGGAAGCCGCCGGCCAGCGGCAGGGCACAGGCCAGCAGCGCCAGCACGGCGCGCGGCCCCTGCAGCGGCACGCGCACGACGCCCCGGCTGCGCAGCGTGCTGTCCGCAAAACGCGAGCCGCCACGCGACAGCCGCTCCAGCGCCAGCACCAGGATGACGAAGCCCAGCAGCACCATCGCCAGTTGCGCGGCGGCCGTGCGGTCGCCGAGCGAGAACCAGGCGCGGTAGATGCCGGTCGTGAAGGTCTGCACGGCGAAGTACGACACCGTGCCGTAGTCCGCCAGCGTCTCCATCAGCGCCAGCGCCACGCCGCCGGCAATCGCCGGCCGCGCCAGCGGCAGCGACAGGCGGCAGAAGGCCTGGAAGGGCGACAGGCCCAGCGTGCGGCCCACTTCGATCATGCCGCCCGCGCGCTCCATGAAGGCCGTGCGCGCCAGCATGTAGACGTAGGGGTAGAGCACCAGCGAGAACATCACCACCGCGCCGCCCAGCGACCGCACATCCGGGAACCAGTAGTCGCCGCGCCGCCAGCCAAACGTCTCGCGCAGCCAGCCCTGCACGGGGCCGACGAACTGCAGAAGGTCGGTGTAGGCATAGGCCATCACGTAGGCCGGCATGGCCAGCGGCAGCAGCAGCGCCCACTCGAAGGTCGAGCGCCCCGGGAACTCGTGGCGCGTCACCAGCCAGGCCGCGCCGACGCCCAGCGCAGCCACACCGGTGCCGACGCCCGCGCACAGCCACAGCGTGGCGACGACATAGTCCGGCAGCACGGTGGACAGCAGGTGCTGCCAGGTGCCGGCCGTGCCGGGCGTGAAGACATTGAAGGCCACCGACAGCAGCGGCGCGGCGATCAGCGCGGCGGCCACCAGGGCCAGGGCGCGAAGCGAGGGCAGGCGACGTCGGGGTGTGGTGGCGGGGAGGTTCAGGGCCGATTGCATTGCGGGCAATTATCATGATGCCCCACCCGACATGACCCCATCTCCCGACACGCCGCCCTGGCTCGCCCTCGACAACATCGACATCGCCTATGGCGCGCGCACCGTTGTCGAGCGGCTGTCGCTGACGCTGGCACGCGGCAGCATCGGCTGCCTGCTCGGGCCCTCGGGCTGCGGCAAGACCACCGTGCTGCGCGCCATTGCCGGCTTCGAGTCCGTGCAAGCCGGCGAGATCCGCCTCGACGGCGAGAGCGTCAGCCGCCCCGGTTACCAGCTGCCGCCCGAGCGGCGCCGTATCGGCATGGTTTTCCAGGACCATGCGCTGTTCCCGCACCTGACCGTGGCCCAGAACGTCGGCTTCGGCCTGCGCGGCGTGGCCGATGCGAAGGCGCGCATCCAGCAGATGCTGGACACCGTGGGCTTGGCCCACGCGGCGGCCCGCTACCCGCACGAGCTGTCGGGCGGCCAGCAGCAGCGCGTGGCGCTGGCCCGGGCGCTCGCGCCACGGCCGCAGCTGCTGTTGCTCGACGAGCCCTTCGCTAACCTCGACGTGGAACTGCGCGAGCGGCTGGGCGCCGAGCTGCGCGGGCTGCTCGCGCCGTCCGGCACGACGGCGCTGCTGGTCACGCACGACCAGCACGAAGCCTTCGCGATTGCCGACGAGATCGCCGTCATGTCGGAAGGACGCATCCAGCAATGGGACAGCGCCTACCAGCTCTACCACCGCCCGGCCAACCGCTTCGTGGCCGATTTCGTCGGCCAGGGCGCGTTCTTGTCCGGCAAGGTCGAGAGTGACTTCGAGCTGCGTGTGGAGCTTGGCGTGGTGCGCAGCCAGCAGCCCATCCGCTGCGCCGAGCATGGGGAAGCCTGCGGCAGCGGCTGCGCGGTGGACGTGCTGCTGCGCCCCGACGACGTCGTGCACGACGACGCCAGCCCCATCACGGCCGAGGTCGTCGCCAAGGCCTTCCGCGGCTCGGAGTTTCTGTACACCCTGCGCCTGCCCAGCGGGGCGCTCGTGCTGTCGGTCGTGCCGTCGCACCACAACCATGCCATCGGCGAGCGCATCGGCATCCGCCTGGAGCTGGACCACGTCGTCGTCTACCGCGCGGCAAACGACGCGGTGCGTTGACACAGCGCGGCGCGGGCAGCTACATTCGCGCCCGCTCCGGGGTGCTCGGGTCTGGCTTGCGCCAGACCTGGATGCTGAGACAGTCAACGATGACTGAACCCGTGAACTTGAACCGGCTAGTACCGGCGTAAGGAGAGCGCATGCCTGGCGGCGTGCAGGCGATGCCACCCTCGGTGGCGCTCGCCGCACACCCACAGGCGGCCCCCGGAGCACCCCCTTAGCCGCTCCAGGAGACCGCCGTGAACGCCCCCGACAACACCATCTCGCTCGCCGACCGCCTGTCGCTGACGCGCGAGCCATTCCCCGCGTCCACCAAGGCCTACGTCACCGGCAGCCGGCCCGATGTGCGCGTGCCGATGCGCGAGATCGCGTTGACGAACGGCGAGACCGTCGTCGTGCACGACACGTCCGGCCCCTACACCGACCCTGACGCCGCCATCGACGTGCGCCAGGGCCTGCCCGACGTGCGTGCCGCCTGGGTGGCCGACCGGGGCGACACCGAGGCCTACACGGGCCGCATACGCGTCGCGCTGGATGACGGTGGCAAGGAGGACAACCAGCGCATCGCCCAGTTGCGTGCCGAGGCCGCCGCGCTGCAGCGCCTACCGCGCCGCGCCCAGGCCGGCGCCAACGTGAGCCAGCTGCACTACGCCCGGCGCGGCATCGTCACGCCGGAGATGGAGTTCGTCGCGCTGCGCGAGAACGGCCGTCGCGAGTGGATGCGCGACTACCTGTCCGACGCCGAGCGCGAGCAGCGCCTGCGTGGCGACTCGCTCGGTGCCGCCATCCCCGAGATCATCACGCCCGAGTTCGTGCGCCAGGAGGTGGCCCGCGGCCGCGCCGTCATCCCCGCCAACATCAACCACACCGAGCTGGAGCCGACCATCATCGGCCGCAATTTCCTCGTCAAGGTCAACGCCAACATCGGCAACTCGGCCGTCACGTCCAGCATCGAGGAAGAAGTGGAGAAGCTGGTCTGGTCCATCCGCTGGGGTGCGGACACGGTGATGGACCTCTCCACTGGCCGCAACATCCACACGACGCGTGACTGGATCGTTAGAAACTCGCCCGTGCCCATCGGCACCGTGCCCATCTACCAGGCGCTGGAGAAGGTCGGCGGCGTGGCCGAAGACCTCTCCTGGGCTGTCTTCCGCGACACGCTGATTGAGCAGGCCGAGCAGGGCGTCGACTACTTCACCATCCACGCCGGCCTGCGCCTGCCCTTCATCCACCTGACGACGAAGCGCCGCACCGGCATCGTGTCGCGCGGCGGATCGATCCTCGCCAAGTGGTGCATCACGCATCACCGCGAGAACTTCCTGTACACGCACTTCGAAGAGATCTGCGAAATCATGAAGGCCTATGACGTGACCTTCTCGCTGGGCGACGGCCTGCGCCCCGGCAGCGGCGCCGACGCCAACGACGAGGCGCAGTTCGCCGAGCTGAAGACGCTGGGCGAGCTGACGAAGGTGGCCTGGAAGCACGACGTGCAGACCATGATCGAGGGCCCCGGCCACGTGCCCATGCACCTCATCCAGGCCAACATGGCCGAGCAGCTGAAGCACTGCCACGAGGCGCCGTTCTACACGCTGGGCCCGCTGACCATCGACATCGCGCCCGGCTACGACCACATCGCCTCGGCCATAGGCGCGGCCATGATCGGCTGGATGGGCACGGCCATGCTCTGCTACGTGACGCCCAAGGAGCACCTGGGCTTGCCCGACCGCGACGATGTGAAGCAGGGGCTGATCGCCTACAAGATTGCCGCGCACGCGGCCGACATCGCCAAGGGCCACCCCGGCGCCCGGGCCCGTGACGACGCGATGAGCAAGGCACGTTTCGAGTTCCGCTGGAACGACCAGTTCGCACTCGGGCTGGACCCGGACACGGCGCGCGACTATCACGACGAGACCCTGCCCAAGGACTCGTCCAAGGAAGCGCACTTCTGCTCCATGTGCGGGCCGAAGTTCTGCTCGATGAAGATCACGCAGGACGTGCGCGAGTACGCGGCGAAGCAGGGGCTGGAAGCGTCGGACGTGGTGGCCGACGGCATGGCCCAGAAGTCTGCCGAGTTCCGCGCACACGGCGGCGAGCTCTACATCCCCATCGCCAAAGCCTGATGGCGACGATCGCCATAGCAGGCGCCGGCGTCATGGGCCGGCTGCTGGCCTGGCAGCTCGCGCGGGAGGGGCATCGCGTCAGCGTGGTCGACCCCGCTTCGGCGCCTGACCAGCCCGGCGCGGCCGCCTTCACGGCTGCGGGCATGCTGAGCCCGCTGGCCGAGCAGGAGCATGCCGAGCCCGAGGTCGCCGCGCTGGGCTGGCGGTCGCTGGAACTGTGGCCGGCCATTGCCGCAGCGCTGGGCCGGCCCGGCCTCGTGAAGACCGACGGCAGCCTGCTGCTGGCGCATGGCGTCGACGTGGGCGCGGCGCAGCGCGTGCTGGCGCGGCTGGACGACGGCCCCGAGCTGCTGAACCGCGCCACGCTGCAGATGCTGGAGCCCGCGCTCGCGCCCGATCTCAAGGCATGGTGGCTGCCGGGCGAGGGCCAGTTGCTGCCGCGTGAGCTGCTGCTGGCCTTGGCCCAGCAGGCGCCCGGCGTCGACTGGCTGTGGGGGCGGCGTGCGGTCGCCGTGCAGCCGCATCGCGTCGAACTCGACGACGGCCGCCGGCTGGACGCTGACCTCGTCATCGACACACGCGGCCTGGGCGCCAAGCCGGACATGCCGGGCCTGCGCGGCGTGCGGGGCGAGATCCTGTGGCTGCATGCACCCGGCGTCGTGCTGAACCGCCCGGTACGGCTGCTGCATCCGCGCCATCGCGTCTACCTGGTGCCCAGGCCGGGCGAGGTCATCGTCGTTGGCGCGTCCGAGGTCGAGAGCGAGGACCGCTCGCCCGTCAGCCTGCGCAGCGCTGTCGAGCTGATGGCGGCGGCCCACAGCGTGCTGCCGTCACTGGCCGAGGCGCGCATCGTTCACATGGACACCAATCTGCGCCCGGCCTTGCCGGACCACCGGCCGCGCATCGAGCACCAGCCCGGCCTGCTGCGCATCAACGGTCTGTTCCGTCACGGCTGGCTGCTGGCGCCGGCTTTGTCTGAGGAGGCGCTTCGCCATGTCTGAGTTCACGTTGAACCAGCAGCCCCAGCCCTGGCGCGAGGGCTTGAGCGTCGCTGCACTGCTGGCCGAACAGGGCAGGGCGGCCGATGCCGTCGCCACAGCGCTCAACGGCGCCTTTCTACCCCGCACCCGTAGAGACACGACCTTGATCCAGCCCGGCGACGAGCTGACCTTGATCCAACCCATCACCGGAGGATGACCATGTCGTCCCTGACCCTGTACGGCCGCATGCTGAAAAGCCGCTTCCTGCTCGGCACCGCCGGCTACCCCTCGCCCGCCGTGCTGCGCCAGGCCATCCACGCCAGCGGCGCCCAGGTGCTGACCGTGGGCCTCAAGCGCACGCTGGCGGCGGCCGGCGACAACGGCTTTGTCGCCGCCATCCGTGAGACCTTGAAAGAAACCGGCGGTCAGCTGCTGCCCAACACCGCCGGCTGCCGCACCGCGCAGGACGCCATCACGCTGGCGCAGATGGCCCGCGAGCTGTACGGCACGTCGTGGATCAAGCTCGAAGTTGTCGGTGACGAGTACACGCTGCAGCCCGACCCCTGGGAATTGGTCAGCGCGGCGGAAGCGTTAGCCAGGGACGGCTTCGACGTCTTCCCCTACTGCACCGACGACCTCATCACCTGCCGCCGCCTGCTGGACGCCGGCTGCCAGGTGCTCATGCCCTGGGGCGCGCCCATAGGCTCGGGCCAAGGCCTGCTGAACCCGTTTGCGCTGCGCACGCTGCGCGAACGCCTGCCCGGCGTGCCGCTGATCGTAGACGCCGGCATTGGCGCGCCGTCGCATGCGGCCCAGGCCATGGAGCTGGGCTATGACGGCGTGCTGCTGAACTCCGCCGTCGCCCAGGCGGGCGACCCGGTCCGCATGGCTGCGGCGTTCGGCCAGGCGATCGCTGCCGGGCGGCTCGGCTTCGAGGCCGGCGTGATGGCCCGGCAGGACATGGCGGTGGCCAGCACACCCGTCGGCGGCCGGCCCTTTCTCATCCCATGAACAAGCCCGTCATCTGGAGCATTGCCGGGCTGGACAGCGGCGGCGGCGCGGGCTTGTCGGCCGACCAGCGCGCAGCCGACGCGATGGGCGTTCACCTGTGCCCCGTCGCCGCCGCACTGACGGCGCAGAACAGCGTCGCCGTGGACGCCGTCTTCCCCGTGCAGTCCGAGCAGCTGGACGCGCAACTCGCCGCGCTGGCGCAAGACCTGGCACCAACGGTCATCAAGACCGGCCTGCTGGGCGGCGTCGAGCAGTTGCGCGTCGTCACACGCTGGGTGGATCGCCTGCGCGAGCGCGCGCCGGTGGCGCTGGTCGTCGACCCCGTGCTGCGCGCGTCCACGGGCGCGAGCTTTGCCGACGACGACTTGCTGCGCGCCTACCGCGAGGAGCTGCTGCCACGCGCCACCGCCGTCACGCCCAACCGGCGCGAGGCGACTCGGCTGGTGGGCGAGGGCTGCCCGCAGCAGCAGGCGCCGGCGCTGGGCGTGGCGACGGTCTGCATCACGGGCGGCGACGAGGCCGGCCCGCTGGCCGTGGACTGGCTGCAAAGCCCGCAGGCTAGCGGCTGGCTGGCGCTGCCGTGGCGCGCCGCACGCAACAACCACGGCACCGGCTGTTGCTTCGCCACGGCGCTGGCGGCCGCGCTGGCTCGCGGCTTTGCGCCCGCCGACGCGGCCGTGTTGGCCAAGATGCTGACGGCCTCGGGCCTGCTGGCCGATGCCACGCCCGGCGCGGGCGCCGGCCCGGTGCGGCCCTCGGCCGGCTTCATCACCGACCCCGGACTGCTGCCCGCGCTGTTCGACACCGCGCCCACCGCCTGGCCCGCGCGGTGTGACGGCCCACCTGCCGTCGAGGGCATCTACGGCATCACCGACAGCGGTGCCCACGTCGTCGCGCTGTTCGGCGCCGGCCTGGCCACCGTGCAACTGCGCCTGAAGCGCGCCGAAAGCGAAAGCGGCGCGGCCTGGCACACCCGCCTGGCCGGCGAGGTGCAGCCCGCGCTGGACGCCGCCCACCGCCTGGGCGCGACGCTCATCGTCAACGACCATTGGCGCGCCGCGCTGGCGCTGGGTGTGGGCTTCGTCCACCTCGGCCAGGAAGACCTGCTGGCGCTGGACACCGCAGCCCGCGCCGACCTGGCCCAGGCCCGCGCGCGCGGCTTACGGCTGGGCATCAGCTCGCACAGCCTGTGGGAGCTGGCCCGCGCCGTCGCGTGGGCGCCGGACTACATCGCCTGCGGCCCCGTCTGGCCCACGCTCACCAAGGCCATGCCGTGGCGGCCGCAGGGGCTGGACAACCTGGCCTGGTGGGCGGCGATGTCACCCGTGCCGGTGGTCGGCATCGGCGGCGTGCTGGCGCCGGAGCAGCTGGTGCAGATCGCCGCGTCGGGCGCGGCGGCCGGCTGCGTGGTGCGCGGGCTCAAGGAGCTGCCGGCGCGCGACTGGTTGGCCGCCTGGCGCAGCGGCGCGGGCATGCCGCTGGCGACAGAGCCGTCCTGGCCTCACCCCTCGCTCAGCGCCTTGTAGACCAGCAGCGACGCATGCGCATCATTCGCCGCGTACTGCAGCTGCTGCGGGGTCAGCGTCCTGTTGGCCCAGTTGGACGTGGTGGCCTTCTTCGACTTGGCGAAGCGCCTGCCCAGCACGACGGCCACGGCGACCTTCAGCCCCACCGCGTCCTTGAAGCCCAACCGCTTCACCATCTGCGACACGTCGATGGACTGGCCCAGTCGCAGGCCCAGCTTGCGCTGGATCTGCGGCCGGTCCGAGGCCAGGCCGAAGCCCACCTTGACGACGACGTCCGACTCGATCATGGCCTGCAGGAAGTCGCCCACGCCCGGCGTGGCGGTCTGCACGATGAAGGCATCGGTCAGCGTCGCGAACTGGATCACCTCGGGGCCGGTCTGCGCTGCGCCGGCCACAAAGGTTGGCTTGCTCTCGGTGTCGAAGCCGACATGCCCGGCCTGGCGCAGCGCGGCTTCAGCGAACTGGAGTTGCTCGCCGGTCTTCAGCACGTGGATGCGGCTGGCCGGCAGCGCGTCGTAGGCGGGCAGGGCGGCTATCTGCTCGGAGGTGGGGCGCTGCAATGGCGAGGGGTTGCGCATGGCGGCAGTATGGCCGCACCGCAATTGCTCAAATGATTGAGCACCGCCCGCCTACCCGGCAGCGCTAGCATTTCACGCCGCCGGGCGCGCCCCGTGTGAATGCACCCGCACGCCGACCGCGGCGCCATCCCTGTTGCCCTGCCGTCCTGGATCTCAGCGGCGCGCCACCGCGAGGTCCCATAGACGATGAAGTCCCTGCAAATTGCGCTGGCCCTGCTGGCTGCCAGCGTGGCAGCCCATGGCCAGCCTGTCGGCCCGGCGCGTGCGGAGTTCCTGCCCGTGCTGGAGAAGGTGGCCGACTACCAGATCACGGCCATGGCGGCGGGCTTGAACCCGATCAAGACCGGCGAGGGCTACCCCAACCCGCGCGGCTGGGTGCAGGCCGCCCTGTTTGTGGGCCTGACGGAACTGGCCGACCGCAGCGCCAACCCGCGCTACCGGCAACTCATCCTGCAGCGCGGCGAGGCCAACCAGTGGCGGCTGGCGTCGCGAAAGTATTTCGCCGACGACCAGGCCATCGGCCAGGCCTATCTGTGGGCCGCAAGGAATGGCGCCGGCGCGGCTGCGCAAGCCGAGGTCAAGGCGGAACTGGACGCCATCCTCGCCAGTCCCTCGTCGGTGGCGCTCGAATTCACCGAGCACCGCGAAGGCCAGGGTTTGCAGGCGCTGGGCTGCCAGGCGCGCTGGTGCTGGTCGGATTCCCTCTTCATGGCGCCGGCGCTCTGGCTTGAATTGAGCCGGCAAACGGGCGATGCGCGGTATGCCGAGTTTGCGAAGAAGGAATTCCGGGCCACGACGGCCTATCTTTTCGATGCCGACGAGGGGCTGTACTTCCGCGACTCGCGGTTCTTCAGCCGGCGCGATGCCCAGGGCCGGAAAGTCTTCTGGAGCCGCGGCGTGGGCTGGGCCTTTGCCGGGCTGGCCCGCATGATGGACCGGCTGCCGGCCGGCGACCCGGACCGGGCGCAGATGGCGGCGGTGTTCCAGCGCATGGCCGCCCGGCTCAAGGCGCTGCAGAAGCCGGACGGCTACTGGGCGCCGTCGCTGCTCGCCAATGGGCCGGACACGCCACCCGAGTCCAGCGGCACGGCCTTCTTCACCTACGGGCTGGCCTGGGGCGTGCAGCGCGGCCTGCTCGACCGCGCGACCTACGAGCCCGCCGCACGCCTGGGCTGGGCGGCGCTGCTGCGGGCTGTGCATCCGGATGGCAAGTTAGGCCATGTGCAGCCGGTGAGTGACCGGCCCGACCAGGTCAGCGCTGACGACACGCAGCTCTACGGCGTGGGCGCCTTCCTGCTGGCCGGCACGGCGATGGCCGACCTGGCGGCTGCGCCCCCCAAGGTCGCCGCGCTCGCGCCGCCGACCGACGCCGAGCGCACGCCGCGCGCCGTCGTGCGCCATGCGCCGGAGCGCTTCGACGACCTCCTGTGGGAGAACGACCGCGTCGCCCACCGCCTCTACGGCCCAGCGCTGCAGCAGGCCGAGCCGCCGTCGGGCTCGGGCATCGACACCTGGGCCAAGAAGGTGCGCTGGCCCTTCATGGACCGGCAGCTGAAGACGGCGTCCTATCACGACGACCACGGCGAGGGGCTGGACTACTACAACGTGCGCGCCAGCCGTGGCGTGGGCGGGCTGGGCATCTGGCTGGACGACAAGCTCTGGGTGTCGCGCAACTGGGCCAGCCACCGCATCCTGAAGAGCGGCGCCGAGGTCGCGTCCTTCCAGGTCGAGTACGCGCCCTGGCCGGTCGGCACGCAGCGCCGGGTCTGGGAGACGCGCACGTTCACGCTGCCGCTGGGCACGCACTTCACGCGCATGCAGTCGGTCATCCATTCGGACCAGCCGGGCGACCTCATCGTCGCCATCGGCCTGGGCAAGGGCGCCACCGTCCCCGGCCGAGGCTCGCTGCTGGCGAACAAGGCGCAGGGGCTACTGGCCTTGTGGGAGCCGACCGACCGCACGCGCGGCGCCATGGGCAATGCGGTGCGCGTGGACCCGGGCATGGTGGAGGACATTGGCGCTGATGTCGACAACCACCTGATCCGCATCCGCGTCAAACCTGGTGTGCCCTTCGTTTACTACATCGCCTCGGTCTGGGACCAGGGGCCGGACTTCCGCACGCGCGAGGCGTGGGAAGCCCACATCACCCAACATAAGCTGGACTTCAACGCGCAATGATGAATCTCCGCCTTTTGCTTCGCTACCTCTCGGCCGGCCTGCTGGGTGCCATGCTGACCGTAGCGGCCGCAGCCGACGCGCCACGCACCGAGACGCTGATGCTCTCCGGCACCGGCCCGGACGACGCCGTGCCCTGGGACTTCACGATCGATGGCGGCCGGCGGGCCGGCGAGAAGGCGCGCATCCCCGTGCCGTCCAACTGGCAGCAGCACGGCTTCGGGCAGTACCAGTACGGCTACGACAAGGGCTCGCGCGCGGCGCACACCGGCACCTACCGCCATCGCTTTGCCGTGCCGGCCGACTGGAAGGGCCGCAACGTGCGCATCGTCTTTGACGCGGCGATGACCGACACGACCGTCAAGGTCAATGGCCGCCTCGCCGGCCCGGTCCACCAGGGCGCCTTCAACCGCTTCAGCCACGACGTCACGGCGCTGTTGAAGCCTGGCGAGGACAACGACATCGAGGTGCAGGTCAGCGAGGCGTCGTCCAACGCCGCCACCGACCTGGCCGAGCGCCATGGCGACTACTGGGTGTTTGGCGGCATCTACCGGCCGGTCTGGCTGGAGGCCGCGCCGCCCGAGTCCATCGCCCACGTCGCCATTGACGCCAAGGCCTCCGGCGAGCTAGCCGCCCAGGTGACGCTGCGCGCGCCGCGCACTGTGACGCGCGTGGCCGCGCAGGTGCGCACGCTCGCCGGTGCGGCGGTCGGCCAACCGTTCACCACGGCAATTCCCGGTGGTGGCGCCGGGCTGGTGCGCGTGCAAGGCCGGGTGCCGAAGCCGCGCCTCTGGTCGGCGGAAGCGCCCCACCTCTATCTGCTCGACATCACGCTGTTCGCCGGTGACAAGCCGGTTCACCAGCAGCGCGAGCGCTTCGGCTTCCGCACCTTCGAGGTCCGCGAGGGGCAAGGCCTCTACCTGAACGGCCAGCGCATCCTGCTCAAGGGCGTCAACCGCCACAGCTTCCGCCCGGAGACCGGCCGCGCCGTGTCGCGCGCCCAGGCGTTCGAGGACGTGCGCACCATCCGCGCGTTGAACATGAACGCGATGCGCGTGGCCCACTACCCGCCGGAGAAGCCCTTCCTGGAGGCCGCAGACGAGCTGGGCCTGTACGTCATCAACGAGCTGAGCGGCTGGCAGAAGGCGCACGACACCGAGGTGGGCCGCAAGCTGGTGCGCTCGCTGGTGGAGCGTGACGTGAACCACCCGAGCATCCTGTTCTGGAGCAACGGCAACGAAGGCGGCTGGAACCGCGAGCTGGACCGCGACTTCGCGCTCTATGACCCGCAGGCGCGCCCCGTGCTGCACCCCTGGGAGCCGTTCAGCGGCATCGACACCAAGCACTACCCGCGCTACCCCGACCTGCAGCGCCGCCTGGCCGGGCCGTTGCTGGTCATGCCGACGGAGTTCCTGCACGGCCTGTTCGACGGCGGGCACGGCGCCGGGCTGGACGACTACTGGCAGGCCATCACCGCGTCGCCGCGTGGCGCGGGCGGCTTCCTGTGGAACCTGGCCGACGAAGGCATCGCGCGCACCGACCAGGGCGGCGCGCTCGACGTGTTCGGCAGCTACGGGCCAGACGGCCTGCTCGGCTCGCGGCATGAGAAGGAGGGCAGCTGGTACACGGTCAAGGCCATCTGGTCGCCGGTGCAGGCGGATGCGCCGAAGCTGGACCGCGTCTTCGACGGTCGCATCCAGCTGCGCAATGGCTACGACTTCACGCCGCTGTCCGATGTGCGCTTCCGCTGGGAGTGGCTGCGCTTCGCCGGGCCGCAAGCGGCGGGGCGCGACGACACCGTCCTCGCCAGCGGCGAGCTGGACGGCCCCAAGGTCGCGCCGCATGCCGCCGGTGCGCTGAAGCTGCCGCTGCCCGCCGCCCGCGCGCAGGCTGATGCGCTGCGCCTGACGGCCACGCGGGGTGGGGAGCAGCTGTGGACCTGGGTCTGGGCCGTGCCCGGCCAGCCGAAGCTGCCGCAGGGCGAGCGTGTGGGCACGCCCGAGGTGCTGAAGGAAGGCGGGGCTATCCGCCTCGTCGCCGGTGCCGCATCGGCGCAGTTCGATGCCGCCACCGGGCTGCTGACCGGGCTGTCGCGGGACGGCAAGCTGCAGCCGCTGTCGAACGGGCCGCGCCAGGTCGTCGCCCGGCCGAAGACGGCGGCCGAGCCTGCCTGGGTGGAGCCGATCGCGCAGGGCGAGGGCGTCTACGCGTTCGAGCAGGCTGCGCTGGCGAATGTCGCGACGGTCGACCTCGGGCGTGTCGAGGCCGACGGCTGGGCCGGCTTCCGGCTGGAGCTGTCGCCCGACGGCCAGCGCTGGAAGACGGTCTACGACGGCGCGCGCGCCCCGCGCGACGGGCTGACCTACATCTTCCCGCCGCAGCCGGTGAAGGCCGTGCGCATCAGCCGGCTGTCCGGCACGCGCCAGGCGCCGACGGTGGCCAAGCTGAAGCTGGCCCACGAGGCGGAGCGGTTCGCGCTGCCCGCCGTTGGCCAGCCAGCGGTGACGACGGGCGTGTCGCGCGACGCGCAAACTGGCCGGCAGCTCGCCTGGCTGGAGGCGCCCGGCGCCGGCGGCCTGGAGCGCGTGCGCTGGACGCTGGACGACAGCGGCGAACTGGCGCTGGACTACGCCTACACGCTGGACGGCGCGGTGCTGTACCACGGCATCGGCTTCGACCGGCCGCTGGCCGATGTGGCGGCCGTGCGCGCGCTCGTGCGCGGGCCCAGCCCCGTGTGGAACAACCGCCTGCGCGGCCCGGTGCTGGGCGTGCACGACATCACCGTGGGCGGCTACTTCGCCGACCCGCAGTGGCTGCGCCTGCCGTCAAACGATGGCGGCGGGTTGACCGTCCACAGCGCTGGCGTGCCCTTCCTGCAGGTCGGTACGCGGCTGGCCGACTTCCCCACCACCAGCGTCGACTTCCCGGCCAGCGACCTCGGCTTCCTGCATGCCATCCCCGGCATGGGCGCCAAGTTCCAGGCCGCCGACCTGACCGGCCCTGCCGGCGGGCCCACCGTGGCGGCGGGGCGTTATGCCGGCCGGCTGCTGTTCAAGTTTTGACGAGACAGACCGACATGCACACCTCATCGATCACCCGACGCACCATGCTGTCGCTGGCTGCCGCGCTGCTCGCCGGCACCGTCCCTGCGTTGGCTGCTGCCGAGCCGGCGAGCTGGCTCGACCCCACCACCGGCCGCCGCATCGTGCGTGTCGACGACCGGCCGGGCAACTACGGGCTCTACTTCAACTACAACCCGTTCACGCCCCAGGGCGACCTGATGATCTACCTGTCCGGCGAGGGCATCCACGTTGCCGACACGAAGACGTGGAAGACGCGGCTGGTGCTGCCGGGCCAGGTGGACCGGCTGCTGTTCGCCGGGCCGAAGACGCGCTCGGCCTACTACACGCTGCGCGACGCGGCGGTGGAGGAGGGCGGGCCGTCCTCGGTGTGGTCGGTGGACCTGGACACCGGCAAGACGCGCAAGATCACCGACCTGCCCGGCGGTCGCGTGATGGCCATCAATGCCGACGAGACGCTACTGGCCGGCGTCTGGGAGACCTCGCCGCCGCCGCCCGAAATCGCGCGCCAGGGCCGGCGCGACCCCGTGACCGGCTCGCCCGCCTATGCCGGCGTGGACAAGGACGGCAAGCCACTGTCCTTTGCCGCCGCCAAGGGCCAGTGGATGGCCGCGCGGCTGGCGGCGCGGGTGCCCATGGAGATGTACAGCGTGGCTATCGCCACCGGCGAGCGCAAGAGCATCCACCGCGCCACCGACTGGCTGAACCACCTGAAGTTCTCGCCCACCGACCCGACGCAGCTGATGTTCTGCCACGAGGGCCCCTGGCACCAGGTGGACCGCATCTGGACCATCCGCGTCGACGGCACGCAGCTGACCAAGGTGCACACCCGCACGATGGCTGGCGAGATCGCGGGCCACGAGTTCTGGGGCCGCGACGGCAAGACCGTCTGGTACGACCTGCAGACGCCGCGCGGCGGCGTCACCTGGCTGACCGGCCGCAACCTGGCCACCGGCGAGCAATGGCGCTATGAGGTCGCGCGCGACCAGGCCTCCTACCACTTCATGCAGTCGCCCGACGGCCGCATGTTCTCCGGCGACGGCGGCAATGCGGGCAAGTGGATCAGCCTGCTGCGGCCGGTGATGCGCGAGACGCCGGTGCCCGGCCTCATCACGCCCGGCCGGCTGGAGAGCATCCGCGTGGCCGACCTGAGCAAGCAGGACTACACGCTGGAGCCCAACCAGCACTTCACGCCGGATGGGAAGTGGCTGGTCTACCGGGCGAATGTGGAGGGGAAGCCGGCGATCTATGCGGTGGAGCTGCCGGAGGTGCCCGTACTGCGCTGAAGGGTGCGTGCGGCAACGCACCGAACTTAATGCCTCTCACCCCTTGCACGCAGCACGGGCTGTGAGAGAAGCGCGCTGCTTTGCAAGGCGCTCCTGCAGATGTACCATCACGGCACCTTTTTGGAACCTTGGAGGTCCTGTTATGGCTGATGCAGCGGTACGAATCATCAAATTCGATGCGGGTTCTTCGACCGACAAGACCCTCGCACGCATGCAGGGAAAGCTTGAGGCGTCAACCGGGGTCGAGGCGATGCGTCGCAGCCTCACGATCGCCGACCTGATCACCGACTACACAAAGAAGGGTCAAAAGATTTTCGTGCAGGGTGACGACGGCGTTCTCCGGCAGCTCATCATCTCGTGAGCGATCCAACTATTTCTGTCGCGCCGCAATCGATCGAGGCCGGCTCGGCAGGCCAGCCGACCGTCATGATGGAGGTGGGCCAGCCGGTCCAGCTTGATGTCAGCAGCCGAACACCGGATGACGTCACCTCGTTGGATGCCAGCCTGTCTCAGGCTCAGTGGGAGCGGCTGAGCGGTCAACGCGACGTGATGATCAAGGCAATGGTCTCGATCTTCACTTGGCTGAACGGTGGAGTGTTCGCACTTGTGCTTCTAGCCTGGGTCGTGGGCATCTGGGTGCCGGACTACCGCATCGTCGACAGCAAGACGTTGATGACGCTGATCGGGGCCACCGTGGTTCAGGCCGGGATTGCGTTTGTGGCGATCACACGGTTCCTTTTTCCAGGTCCCAAGGACGATACCAATCCATAGCGGATGGAGGCGTGTGAAAGCGCGCCAGTCACGCAGCACTGCGCGCCGACGGCATAGGGTTGCATTTCTGCATTTGGTTGATGCGCTTGGTCGCTACCGGCCGCGTTCACTTCGGCGCCACGCGCCAGATCTCGCCCGTCACGTCATCGTCCACCAGCAGCGAGCCGTCCTTCTGCACCGCGACCGAGCTGGGCCGGCCCCAGACCTCGGCATCGCTGGCGACGAAGCCGGTCATGAAGTCTTGGTAGCGGCCGGTGGGCACGCCGTCCTTCATGAACACGCGCACGACCTTGGAGCCGGTGCGCGTCTGGCGGTTCCAGGAGCCGTGGAAGGCGACGAACAGATCGCCGTCATAGACCTTGGGAAACGCCGCTGCAGCGCCCGGCGCCGCCTCGTACATGACCATGCCCAGCGGCGCCGCATGGGCCGTGAACAGCAGGTCGGGCGTGGTGACCTTGTCGCGCAGGTCGGGGCGGTGGCCGGCCAGGCGCGGGTCTTCATGGGCGCCGATGTAGAACCACGGCCAGCCGTAGAAGGCGCCGGGCTTCACGCGGGTCAGGTAGTCCGGCGGCAGGTTGTCGCCCAGCAGGTCGCGCTCGTTGACGCTGCACAGCAGGTCGCCGCTGCGCGGGTGCAGGTACATGCCGACGCAGTTGCGCAGGCCGGTGGCGTAGGTGCGGCGGTTGTTGCCGTCGGCGTCGAAGGCCAGCACGACGGCGTGGCCTTCCTCCTCGCCCCAGGCCGCCCCCATGCCGTGTTTGGCCTCCCAGTCGGCGATCGGCTCGGGCGGCGCCTTGCCGATGCGCTCGGCGACGTTGCTCGCCGAGCCAATGGACAGGAACATCGTGCGGTCGTCGGCCGAGAACACCAGCGTGCGCGACGAATGCGCCCCGACGGCCTGCGACAGGCGGGGCACCACCACCTCGGGCTCGCCGCCCGCCACCAGGTCGCCGTTGCGGTAGGGGTAGCGGACGATGGAATTGACGAAGGCGACGTAGAGGTATTGCGGGTTGGCGCCGGTGGGCCAGAAGGCCATGCCGAACGGGCGGTCCATGCCGGCCGCGAAGGTGCTCACCACATCGGCCGTCTCGCCGGTCGACGAGCGGAACACCTTGACCAGCCGCTTGGTCGTGGACGAGATGAAGATGTCACCGTTGGGCGCCTTCACCATGACACGGCCCCGGTCCGGGTCCTTGGCCCACAGGTTGACCTTGAAGCCCTCGGGCACGGCGGGCAACGCACCTTCCGGGCGCAGCACCGTGCGCGGGCCGTTGCTGGCGCTTTCCGTCGCGTAGGGCGTGGGCAGGTCGGCCACGGTCCATGCGTGGATGCGCCCGGGTTGGTCGGCCGTCCAGCTGCCGGCGTCGGCTGAACTCGCCGCCGGCTTGCTGGCCGCCACGGCGGGCACCGCCGGCACCGCGCCCTTGGGCAGCTTGTCTAGATAGGCCAGCAATGCACGCCGCTGGGCCTTGTCCGCCAGGCTGACCGGCATCGTCGTGCCCGGCGCGTAGGCCGAAGGATCGGCGAGGTAGCGGTCGAGGTCGGCCGTCGTCCAGACCTTGCCCTGGCCACCCAGCCCGGCCAGCGCCGCCGAATAGCCGAAGCCCGGCACGCCGCCCACCTTGCGACCGACGATGCCGTGCAGCCCCGGGCCCATCAGCGCGCGCCGGTCGGGCGTGACGGTGTGGCACATGGCGCAGTTGCTGTCGAACAGCCGCTTGCCGAGGGCCAGGTCTTGCGCCTGGGCGGCTGCCATGCCTGCGAGGGCAAGCAGCAGCGCTGCTGCGCGCTTGAGATGTTTGACGTACTTCATACGGTCCTTGTGGCGCTGTGCCCGCGGCCCCGCGCCGCGAGCATTGGCCGCCCCTCGGCTGGGCGAGGGGCGGGTCCAGGCGTCAGAACTTGTACTGCATGCCCAGGCCGAAGGTGCGGCCGAACTGGGCGTACAGCCAGGTGTCGTCGCGCTGGCTGTCGCGGCCGTAGCGCAGCGCCTGGTTGGTCAGGTTCGCGGCTTCAAAGGTCAGCTTCAGCTTCGGCGAGACGTTGTACGACGCCGAGAAGTCGATGTTGGTCGACGCATTCACGAACGAGACGTCGTGGCCGTTCACATCGCCCAGCACGTTGATCAGGTACTTGGACCGATACGCGGCGGAGACGCGGGCGCTGAACTGGCTGTCCTCGTAGTAGAGGGTCAGGTTGCGCGCCCTCGGCGACATGCCCACCAGGTTGGCGTTGATCGACAGCTGCGGCAGCGTTGGCGTGGCCGTGCGGGTGATGTAGTTGATGGTCGACTTCACATGCGTGATGTTGGCCAGCATGCCGAAGTTGCTCCAGATGCCCGGCAGGAAGCTGAACGGCAGCTGCACATTGGCCTCGAAGCCGGTCAGCGGGCCGCCCGGCGTGTTGGCCGCGCGGCCCACGGTGACGATGGAGGTGGGCAGCGTGGCGCAGGTCGGGTTGGTGCCCGTGATCGTGCAGGTGCCACCGCCGGTCAACAGCGCATCGGGCAGGCCCAGCGTGTTGTAGGCGACGCGCTCGGTGACGCGCTGGATGTAGCTGTCGATCTTCTTGTGGAAGACGCCCAGCGACAGCAGCGAGTTCTTGGCGAAGTACCACTCGGCCTGCAGGTCGTAGGTGTCGGCGCGCACCGGGTCCAGGTTGGGCGCACCGATGCTGACCGTCTGCGCGTTGGTGTTGACCGAGGCGGTGGGGGCGAGGTCGGCGTACTCCGGGCGCGACAGCGTCTTGCTGGCCGAGAAGCGCAGGAACACGTCCCTGGGCAGTTCCGCCGTCAGGTTGAAGGAGGGCAGCGTGTCGCGGTAGGTCTTGTCGAAGGACACCGGCTGCAGCGCGCCGTTGACGTTGACCAGCGCCGAGGCGTTGGCTTTCGTCTCGGTGGCGCGCACGCCGACGTTGCCGCGCAGCATGACGGGACCGACCTCGTAGTTGAAGTCGGCGGACAGGTAGGCCGCGTCGATCTTCTCGAGGATCTTGCGGTTGCTCTGCCCCAGCAGGTTCAGCTGTGAGCCGGGAATGGACGGCGAGTGGGCTTCGATGTCCCACACCTTCAGGAACTTGGGTAGGTCGACGGCCACCCACTGGCTGGGGTAGCCCGAGCCTTCCAGCCCCTTGCCGAAGTTGGAGATCATGCGCGTCACGCTGGCGAGCTGGAAGCCGGGCGGGTTGGCCAGGCCGTTCTGCGTGCCGGAGCCGACTTCGAAGTTGTCCCAGACGTTCTTGCGCGACGACAGGCCGCTGCGCAGCGTGATGTTCTCGCTGACTTCCCAGCTGCCGCCCACGGCGTTGGTGCGCAGCTTGTTGCCGGTGTTCAGCACGCGGCCGACGAAGCCGCCGCGCACGGTGCCGTCCGCATCGGTGGGCGCGAAGCTGTAGTTCGCGGGGTTGGCCACGTCGGTGCCGAAGGTCAGCGTGGGCACGTTGCGGTTCTGCCGGAAGTCGAACGAGAAGCCGTTGACGTTCGGGATGTCGAGCTGCACCGTCGCGCGCATCGGCGAGTCCAGCCGGCTGTCGGAGATGCCGGTCATGACGTCGAGCTTGATGGTGTCGGTCAGCTTGTGCGTGGCGCTCAGCACATGCTGCTTGAAGGTGGTGTTGTTGACGTCGATCAGGCCTTCGGAGCGCACGTCCACGCCGTTGAACTTGCCGTATTCCCAGCTGCCGTTGCTGTTGAACGAGGCCTCCACGATGGACGTCATCGGCTTGCCGTTGGAGCCCAGCGGGCGGCCGAACGAGATGGCGGAGATGTAGTTGTCGTAGCGGCTGTTGTCGAAGGTGCCGCCCAGCATGTCGAGGTTGACCTCGGTGGCGGCGGACGGCCGCCACTGCAGCGCGGCGGTCACGCCCAGACGCTCATACTCGGCGACGGAGCGGCGATAGCGCGGGATGCGCGGGTGGAAGGCGCCGCTGCCGGCGGCCGGGTTGGCCACGGTGCCGCCGAAGTTGTCGGTGCGGCCGAACACATTCTGGTAGGCGGCCAGGTTGGAGGTGCGGGGCAGGTTGAAGCCGCAGTTGTTGGCGTCGATGCCCTTGACGGCGTTGTTGGCCGGGTTCTGCGGCGTGAAGCCCACCGGCGAGCAGAAGCCCGAGCCGCCGTCGCTGGCCGGCAGCAGCTCGACCGCCTCATAGCCTTCCTCCGTGGCGCTGCGCTTGGACCAGGCGGCGGACAGGAGGATGCCGATCTTGCCGATGTCGGTCTGCGCGCTGGTGGTGAACAGGCCGGTCAGTCGCGGCGCCGAGTTGCGGGCGAGCGTGTTGTAGTTGGACTGCGCGCCGAAGGTCAGCGTCTGCTCGCGGAAGTCGAAGGGGCGGGCGCCGCGCAGGTCGACCGTGGCGCCGAGCGAGCCTTCCTCGACGTCGGCCTGCGAGGTCTTGCGCACCGACAGGCTGTTGAACAGCTCGGCCGCGAACACCGAGAAGTCGAACGCGCGGCTGCGGTTGGTGCTGCCGTTGATGTCGGAAGCGCCGGTGGCCGAGATGGCCTCGATGCCGTTGATGCGCACGCGCGTGAAGCCGGCATTCAGGCCGCGCACGGTGATCTGCTTGCCTTCGCCGCCGTCGCCGCGCGCCAGCGCCACGCCGGGCACGCGCTGCAGGGACTCGGCCAGGTTGGCGTCGGGGAACTTGGAGACGTCCTCGGCCTTGATGACGTCGACGAGGCCGTCGGCGTTCTTCTTCTGGTTCAGCGCGTTGTTCAGGCTGGCGCGAAAGCCGGTCACGACGACGGCGTCCAGCTTGGCGGGGTCCTCTTGCGCGAAGGCCGGGGCGGCCAGGGTGCCGATGGCGAGCGCGACGGCGCTCATGCGCAGGGTTTGTCGGCTGGCGGGGGCTCCAGGGAAGGTCGTCATTTGTGCTCCTTGATCGTTGTAGATGCGTCTTCGAAAACGCCGGCGATGGTCATACGACAACCAGCCGTTTGCAACGCGATCAGGCAAACACTCAAGCGGATGCGCAATACCGTGGCAATCCGCAATCTCTTGGCGTTATTACCAATGTTGCTGGGAGAAGAGAGGGCGGCGCCGGGCGGCGCTCGCCGTCGTGGCGTGGTGTTTCAAGAGGTCGTACAAGTTGCGTGCAGGCCGCCGTGGCCCTGCCCGGCGCGTCACCACTTACAACCCTTGCCGCGCACCGCGTCCATCGCCAGCGGCACCACGGCCAGGATGCCGGCGCCGCTGTAGGCCTTGCGGCAGTCCTTGTTGGTGGCCTCCTCGACGGCCTGCTCCAGCTTGGACTTGCGCTCCGGCGGCGGCGGCAGCAGCTCGACCAGGCCGGGGCTGCGCCGGGCCGTCATGTCGCCACGCGGCAGCGACAGGTTCAGCGGCGCGCGCGGGGCGCTGGCGGCGGCCGTTGGTGGCGAGGGCAGGTCGGGGCCCAGGCGCGGTCCGGCGTCCGGCGCGCCGGACGAGCCCATGGGCGCGCCGTGCTCCCTGGCCTGAGGGCTGGCGTCCGGGTCGCCGCGCGCCGGGCCGGCCGGCACGTTGCCGGCCAGCTCGCTCAGCGCCGACGCACCGGGCGCCGCCACGCCCGAGCGGGCATGGGTCGCGCGCCGCAGCGGCGCGACGCCGGCCGCCGCGTCGGCCGCTTCGATGCGGTTGACGGCGGCGGGCAGGTCTTGCGTGCTGGATAGCGCGGTCGTGGCGGCGGGGGTGGCCGCGCGCATCTCGCCGGGGCGGGGCAGCGGTGCCGTCGGGGCGCCGGCGTCGGCCGTCGGCGCTTCCAGACGCTGCACGGCGGAGGGCAGGGCCGTGGCCGTCGGCAGCGTGCTGACGGCGTCGGGCGACGTGCGCAGGTCGGCGGCACGGGGCAGGGGGGTCGCCGTCACCGCAGCGGCCGGGGCTTCCAGGCGCTGCACGGGCGCCGGCAACTCGGCACTGGGCGCCAGGGCGGCCGGCGGCGGCGCGGTGCGCAGGTCGGCCGGCCGGGGCAACGCGGTGGCGGTGGGTGAGGGCGCAGGGGCTTCCAGGCGGCTCAAGGGCGCGGGCAGGTCGCTGGCCTGGGGCAGGGCTTCGGCCGGGCGGCTGGGCGTGCGCAGGCTGGCGGTTGGCGTGAGCGGCGCGACGACGGCCTCGGGCTGCGCCTCCAGCCGGGCTATTGCCGCGCTGGGCAGCTCGGGCGTCGGCAGCGAAGGTGCGGCGGTGAGTGGCGGCGGCCCCAGGTCCTGCCGCTCGACGGGCCGGAAACCCTCGGGCAGCTCCAGCGTGGCCATGCTGGGCGGGGCGGGCGAGGGCTCGTCGCTGCGGGCGGCTTCGGGCGGCACGTCCTGCGGGTTCGGGCGGCCCAACTGGGCGGCGCCGGGGGGCGCGGGGCTGGCCTCGGGTGGCGGGGGGGCGGTGCTGCGGCTTGCCTCCTGGCCCGGCGGCGCGCCGGGGTCGCCGCCGCTGCGGCCCAGCAGCTTGACGGTGAGGCTGCCCCACACGCCCTGGCCCGGCGCGGCAGTGCCCGTCGTGTTGCCGAACATCAGTACCAGCCAGACGTGCAGCAGCGCGGCCAGCAGCAGGCAGCGCTGCAGCTGGCGGGAGTCGGGCGGCGGGCGGCGGAGGGCTACGGCGGTCACTGCGGGCGCATTGTGTGTCAGCCCCGGCAGCCGACGTTCAGGGCCACTCGTCCAGCGTGTGACGGACCGGCGCCAGCCAGCGGCCATCGAGGGTGACGCTGCGCTCGACGACGTGCGTCGTGCCGCCCGCCTCGCGGATCAGCACCGTCGAGCAGCGCGTGCCGTAGCCGGCATCGGGCATGCGGATGAAACGCGGCGACAGCAGGCGCTCGCGGGCCAGGCCCACGCCGGTGTCGGGCAGCTCGTCGTCGGGCCCCGGCGTGGCGTCGGCCAGCGCAGCGAGCAGGCGCTCCGTGAGGTCGTCGGCATCGTTCGCACGCGCCAGTGCGGCGGCCATGGCGGTGCGCAGGCCCACGGTCTTGGGCCAGGGCGTGTCCAGCGCGGCGTTGGACAGCGTGTGGATGCCGGCGCCCAGCGCGAGCGGCGCAGGGGCGCGGTTGCTGAGCCAGTGCCAGGTGTTGCGTGCCACATCGGCGGTGATGAGGTTGAAGCCGTTGTAGCCAGTGGCCAGTTGCTGTGCGAAGTCAGGTGCGCTCGCGCTGTTGTTCAGCCAGTCCACGACGAGGGCGCCGCGCGAGGGCGCGGCGGGGTTCTGGCGGCCGGGTTCGCGAACATTCGTCAGCAGCGCCAGCCGGCCGGCGCGTGTCAGGCCGAACCAGGTGCCGCCGGCGCTGAGGTCGCGGCCGGCGAGGATGTCGGGCTGGTCAGCCCACCAGGCTATGGGTGCCGCCGCGCGGGCGAAGAACTCGTCGCGGTTGGCGGCGATGACGAGGGGGAAGCGCGGGTGGGCGTTCAGCGCGAACGCGGCGAGGCACATCGCCTCAACATTCCACGATGTTGACGGCGAGGCCGCCGCGCGCGGTTTCCTTGTACTTGGTCATCATGTCCGCGCCCGTGTCGCGCATGGTCTTGATGACCTTGTCCAGGCTGACGAAGTGCGTGCCGTCGCCGCGCAGCGCCATGCGCGCGGCGTTGATGGCCTTGACCGACGCGATGGCGTTGCGCTCGATGCAGGGGATCTGCACCAGGCCGCCTACAGGATCGCAGGTCAGGCCCAGGTGGTGCTCCATGCCGATCTCGGCCGCGTTCTCGACCTGCTCCGGCGTGCCACCCATGACGGCACACAGCGCGCCGGCGGCCATCGAGCAGGCGACGCCCACCTCGCCCTGGCAGCCGACCTCGGCGCCGGAGATGGAAGCGTTTTCCTTGTAGAGGATGCCGATCGCGGCGGCGGTCAGCAGGAAGTCGACAACGCCGCGGTCGGTGGCGTGGTGGACGAAGCGCGTGTAGTAGTGCAGCACTGCGGGCACGATGCCGGCCGCGCCGTTGGTGGGTGCCGTGACGACGCGGCCGCCGGCGGCGTTCTCCTCGTTGACGGCCAGCGCGTAGAGGTTGACCCAGTCCATCACCTGCAGCGGGTCGCGCAAGGCTGCTTCCGGGTTGGCAGTCAGGTCGCGGTGCAGTTGCGCCGCGCGGCGCTTGACCTTGAAGCCGCCGGGCAAGATGCCCTCGGTCTTGCAGCCGCGTGTGACGCAGGCCTGCATGACGCCCCAGATCTTCATCAGCCCAGCGTCGATCTCGGCCTCGCTGCGCCAGTGGCACTCGTTGCGGCGCATCAGCTCCGCGATGGAGATGCCGTGGCGCTGGGTCAGCACCAGCAGTTCGTCGCCGGACTTGAAGGGGTAGGGCAGGACGGTGGTGTCGGGCGCAATCACCTTCTGCTTGCTGCCATCCGCCGCCACCTCGTCGCTGACGACAAAGCCGCCGCCGACGGAGTAGTAGATGCGGTTGGCGAGTTCTGCGCCTTCGGCATCGAAGGCGATGCAGCGCATGCCGTTGGCGTGGAAGGGCAGCGTCTCGCGGCGCTTGAAGATCAGGTCCTTGGCTTCGTCGAAGGTGACCTTGTGCTGGCCGACGAGGTTCAGGTCGCCGGCGCGGATGACGTCCAGCAGCGCGGGAATGGCTTCCACGTCCACCGTGTCCGGCTCATGGCCGGCCAGGCCCAGCAGCACGGCCTTGTCGCTGCCGTGGCCCTTGCCAGTGGCGCCCAGCGAGCCGTACAGGATGACCTGTACACGCTGGACCTTCTCCAGCAGGCCATCGTGCTGCAGCCGCAGGCCAAACAGCCGCGCCGCGCGCATCGGCCCGACCGTGTGCGAGCTGCTCGGGCCGATGCCGATCTTGAAGAGGTCGAAAACGGAGACGGCCATGGCTCATTGCCTTTGCGCATTCAAACGCATTTGCACTCTTTGGGACCGCGGCCACCGGTGCCGGCGGTCTGAGTGGCGGAATAGCGGGGCGTGAGTTGCCCCTTCATGCCTTGCGCCTCACACGCCGTTGTGCAGCGTTGTTCGAGCGAAGGCACCCAGATGGACCAGGCGAGGACCACCAGCATCAGAAGCGCAAAGCCCAGTGCGATCTGTGGGCCTGGCTTCCGATACCAACGGCGTTGCATGAACTTGCGCGTCAGGCTTCTTCGTATTCGGACAGCGGCACGCAGCTGCAGAACAGGTTGCGGTCGCCCCAGACGTTGTCCACGCGGCCCACCGGCGACCAGTACTTCTGGCGGCGCAGCGAGGCCAGCGGGTAGGCGGCGGCTTCGCGGCTGTAGCCATGCGTCCACTCGGTTGCGCTGACGACCATCGCCGTATGCGGCGCGTTGACCAGCGGGTTGTCCTCGCGGCTCACCTTGCCGCTCTCGACATCTGCGATCTCGTGGCGGATCTGGATCATCGCGTCGATGAAGCGGTCCAGCTCGGCACGGCTCTCGCTCTCGGTCGGCTCGACCATCAGCGTGCCGGCGACAGGGAAGCTCAGCGTCGGTGCGTGGAAGCCGTAGTCGATGAGGCGCTTGGCGACGTCCTCGGCGCTGATGCCGCTGCTCTCCTTCAGCGGGCGCAGGTCCAGGATGCACTCGTGGGCGACGCCGCCGCCCTTGACCCCATCGATGCCGCCGCTGAAGTGGATGTCGTAGTGGTCCGACAGGCGGGCTGCAACGTAGTTGGCCGACAGGATGGCGACCTCGGTGGCCTTCTTGAGACCCTCGGCGCCCATCATGCGGATGTACATCCACGAGATGGGCAGCACGGCCGCGTTGCCCAGCGGCGCGGCGCTGACGGCGCCGATGTTGGTGGCCTTGCCCAGGCCTGCGGTGCGGTGCGCCGGCAGGAAGGGCACGAGGTCGTCCACCACGCAGACCGGGCCGACGCCCGGGCCGCCGCCGCCGTGCGGGATGCAGAAGGTCTTGTGCAGGTTCAGGTGGCTCACGTCACCGCCGAACTCGCCGGGTGCGGCCACGCCGACCAGTGCATTCATGTTGGCGCCGTCCACGTAGACGCGGCCGCCGTGGCTCTTCACCATCGCGCAGATCTCCTTCACGTGCGTGTCGAACACGCCATACGTGGAGGGGTAGGTGATCATGATCGCGGCCAGTTTGGCGGCGTGCTGTTCGCACTTGGCCTTCAGGTCGACCAGGTCGATGTTGCCTTCCTTGTCGCACTTGGTGACGACCACCTGCATGCCACACATCTGCGCGGAGGCCGGGTTGGTGCCGTGGGCGCTTTCGGGGATCAAGCAGATGTTGCGATGCGCTTCGCCGCGCGACTCATGCCAGGCCTTGATGGCCAGCAGGCCCGCGTACTCGCCCTGCGAACCGGCGTTGGGCTGCAGGCTGATGCCGGCATAGCCGGTGCACTCGGTCAGCCAGTTCTGCAGCAGCTGGTCCAGCTCGGTGTAGCCGGCCAGCTGGTCCTGCGGCGCGAACGGGTGGACGCCCGCGAACTCCGGCCAGGTGATGGGGATCATCTCGGCCGTGGCGTTCAGCTTCATCGTGCACGAGCCCAGCGGGATCATGCTGCGGTCCAGCGCCAGGTCCTTGTCCGACAGGCTGCGGATGTAGCGCAGCATCTCGGTTTCGCTGTGGTGGGTGTTGAAGACCGGGTGGGTCAGGAAGGCGCTGCTGCGGCGCAGCTGCGATGGGATCAGGCTGTCGACGCCGGCCGCGAATTCGGCGACGGTCGGCGCGGTGGCGCCGGCGGGTGCGAGCCAACTCCAGATGGCCTCGATGTCGGCGCGCGAGGTCGTCTCGTCCAGCGCGATGCTGACGTGCTTGTCGCTGTGCTTGCGCAGGTTGGCTTGTGCGGCCACGGCCTTGGCCGTGACGGCAGCCGCATCGCACTCCACCAGCAGCGTGTCAAACACGTGCGGCGTGACGACCTTGACACCCATGTGCGTCAGGCCCGCATGCAGGATGGCCGTGTAGCTGGCCACGCGCTCGGCGATGCGCTTCAGGCCTTGCGGGCCGTGGTAGACGGCGTACATGCTGGCCACCACGGCCGGCAGCACCTGGGCCGTGCAGATGTTGGACGTGGCCTTCTCGCGGCGGATGTGCTGCTCGCGGGTCTGCAGGGCCAGGCGCATGGCGGGGTGGCCTTGCGCGTCCTTGCTGACGCCCACCAGGCGGCCGGGCATGGAGCGCTTGAACTCGTCCTTGCAAGCCAGGAAGGCCGCGTGCGGGCCGCCGGCGCCCATTGGCATGCCGAAGCGCTGGCTGTTGCCGGCGACGATGTCGGCGCCGAATTCGCCGGGCGAGACCAGCAGCGTCAGCGCGAGCAGGTCGGTGCAGACGATGAACGCTGCGCTCTTCGCGTGCGCCTGGTCGGCGAAGGCCTTCAGGTCGTGGATGAGGCCGGTGGTGCTGGGGTACTGGCAGACGACGGCGAAGTAGTCGTTCTCGGCCATCAGCGTGGGCGCCATGCCGACCAAGACAGAGATGCCCAGCGGCGCGCAGCGCGTCTGGATCACCTCGATGGTCTGCGGGTGCACATCGCCGGCGACGATGAGCGTGTTGCTCTTGCTCTTCACACCGCGCTTGGCCAGCGTCACGGCCTCGGCGGCCGACGTCGCTTCGTCCAGCATGGAACCGTTGGCGATGTCCATGCCGGTCAGGTCGGTCACCATCGTCTGGAAGTTCAGGATGGCTTCCATGCGGCCCTGCGAGATCTCCGCTTGATAAGGCGTGTAGGCCGTGTACCAGGCGGGGTTCTCGAGGATGTTGCGCAGGATGACGCCCGGCGTGTGCGTGCCGTAGTAGCCCTGGCCGATGAAGCTCTTGTAGACCTTGTTCTTGCTCGCAATCGCCTTCAACTCGGCCAGCGCACCGGCCTCGGTGATGGGCGCGGGCAGTTTCATGCCTGCCGAGCGGCGGATGGACGCGGGCACGACCGCGTCGATCAGCGCGCTGCGGCTGGCCACGCCGACGGCGGCGCACATCAGGGATTCATCGACGGCATCCGGCCCGATGTGGCGGGCGTGGAATTCGGAGGCGTCTTCGAGTTGAGAAAGCGGCGTCGGCATGGCGGGTCTACAGCTTTGAATCAGAGGGTCTTGAGCAGGGCGTCGTAGGCGGTCGAGTCCATCAGTGCGTCGAGCTGGCTGGGGTTGCTCAGCTTCACCTTGAAGAACCAGCCGGCCTGGAGCGGGTCGGAGTTGGCCAGCGCCGGGTCGTCGCGCAGGGCTTCGTTGACCTCGGTGATTTCGCCGTCCACGGGCATGTAGACATCGGCAGCAGCCTTGACGGACTCGACGACGCCGGCGACTTCCTTCTCGGCGTAGGTCTTGCCCACTTCGGGCAGGTCGACGAAGACCACGTCGCCCAGCGCGTCCTGCGCGTGCACGGTGATGCCGACGGTGGCCGTGCCATCGCCATGGACTTCAAGCCATTCGTGGTCGGGGGTGTACTTGATGCTCATCGCGTTCAGCCTCTGTAGTAGCGGTTGGGGGTGAAGGGGGTAGGGGAGACGACCATAGGCGTGCGCTTGTCGCGCACGATGGCGAAGACTTGCGCGCCGACGGCGGTGTGGGCCTTGTCGAGGTAGGCGAGGGCGACCGGCTGGTTGACGGTGGGGCCCAGCGTGCCGCTGGTGACGACGCCGATCTCGGTGCCGTCGGCTGTCACGATCTTGGCGCCCTCGCGCACGGGCATGCGCTCCGTGCCGACCAGGCCCACGCGCTTGCGGGCAGCGCCGTTGGCCAGTTGCTCGTCGATGACGGCCGCGCCGGGGTAGCCGCCGGCACGCGCGCCACCGGCGCGGCGCACCTTCTGGATAGCCCAGGTGATGGAGGCTTCGACCGGCGTGGTGCTTTCGTTGATGTCATGGCCGTACAGGCACAGGCCGGCCTCCAGGCGCAGCGAGTCGCGTGCGCCCAGCCCGATGGGCTTCACTTCGGCGTGGGCCAACAGCTTGCGGGCCAGCGCCACGGCGTCGTCCTGGTGGACCGAGATCTCGTAGCCGTCTTCGCCGGTGTAGCCGGAGCGGGTCAGGAAGGTGTCAATACCGTCCAGCTTGAAGAAGCCGCCGGTCATGAAAGTCAGCTTGGCGACGTCGGGGTTCAGACGCGAGAGCACGTCGACGGCTTGCGGGCCTTGCAGCGCCAGCAGCGCGCGCTCGGGCACGGGGATGACTTCGCAGCGGCTGCCGATGTGCTTTTGCATGTGCGCGATGTCGTGCACCTTGCAGCCGGCATTGACGACGACGAACAAGTCATCGGGCCGCTTGCAGACCATCAAGTCGTCAAGCAGGCCGCCTTGCTCGTTCGTGAACAACGCGTAGCGCTGCTTGAAAAGCCCCAAGTCGACGATGTCGACCGGCACCAGCGTTTCGAGCGCGGCGGCGGCATCGGCGCCCACCAGCCGCACCTGACCCATGTGCGACACGTCGAACAGCCCGGCGGCCGCCCGCGTGTGCTTGTGCTCGGCCATCACGCCGGCGGGGTATTGCACCGGCATGTCGTAGCCAGCGAAGGGCACCATCTTGGCGCCGAGTTCGACGTGGAGGGCGTGAAGAGGCGTTTGCAGCAAAGAGGACATCAAGGCTCCGACGGATTTCGGGTGTGGATGTCCTCGCTGTCCGGGGTACCTGAGAGATTGACCCCGGCGATTGCCACGGGCTTGCCCCTTCGGTGGACGGGCTCAAGGACCCGTCTCTCTCCAGTGAGGAACGCGTCGAGTGTCTGCCAGTCGGCGCGACCTCTCAACACGTTTTGTCAGTCCTTCTGCCTGAGCGTTGTTGCGCCTTCGGCGGCCCCCAACATCACCGGGGCGCTCTCCTGAACGGGGCACATTCTAGGCGGTGTTTTCAGTGCGCCGAGTGGCCGTAGGCCACACCGAGCTGCCGGGCGGCGGCGTCTCGGCGTTTGTCCAGCGTGTAGAGGGTGGCGCCTGGCGTGATGAGCGTGGAGGCGAGCAGCAGCACGTCGATCAGGCCGAGGCCGCAGCCGAAAAATTTTTCGCGGTCCAGCAGTTGGATGGCCTCGGTCACGGTGGCCGTTGCGGCGCGCGGCAACCTGGCGATTTCGGCCAGCACGATGGCGCGCGGCGCCGGTGGCGTGCCGCAAGCCAGTTCACCGATCACCAGTTCGTGCGAGAGCACCTGGCGCAACTGCAACAGGCCCACCAGCGCCGGGTCGGGCTGCTTGAAGTGCTCCGACCAGACACAGGTGTCCACCAGGATCATGTCGGCTCGACAACCGGGCGGCGGCGCGGGATGGGCGGCATGTCGGGAACGGAGCCGCCCAGCGCAATCAAGCGCTGGGCAGCGCGGGTTTGCACATACATGCGCACCGCTTCCTCAATCAGCCGCGCGCCTTCCAGCTTGTTGTCGGACATCTCGACGGCCCTTTGATAAAGCTCGTCGTCCAGCGTGACGGTGGTTCGCATGAGGCGCTCCTTGCACAAAATTTGATGCAAATGTGCATCAGATTCTGTGCAAAAAACAAGCTCGCGCGTCAGCGGGCGTAGAAGTCCGCCTCGCCCGGCGGGCGGGACTTGAAGCGCTTGTGCAGCCAGAAGTATTGGTGCGTTTGCCGACGGACCATCGCCTCGATGACGGCGTTCATGCGCGTGGCGTCAGCGACGAGGTCGGCGGTCGGGAAGTCCTGCAGCGGCGGCTCGATGACCAGCGTGTAGCCATCGGCCTCGCGGCGCGGGTAGCAGGGCAGAACGACCGCGTCGGCCGCCGTCGCCATGCGCGACAGCCCGGTGATGGTGGCCGCCGGCACGCCGAAGAAGGGCAGGAAGATCGAGTCCCGGTGCCCGAAGTCCTGGTCGGGCAGGTAGAAAAAGCGCCGGCCTTCCTTCAGCGCCCGCAGCGCCGGCCGCATGCCCAGGTGTCGGGCGAACATGACGGCGGTGCCGAAGCGCATCCGCTTGGCGAGGAAGAACTTGTCCAGCCAGGGGTCCTTCTGCACCGAGTACAGGCCGACGGCCGGCGCCTCCAGCGAAACGCGCACGCCGGCCAGGTCCAGGCCGGTGAAGTGTGCGGTCAGCAGGATGGCGTTGCGGCCGTCCACCGCGCGCAGATGCTCCAGGCCTTCGATGCGCATCAGCCGCTCCATGCGCTCGCGCGAGGCGAACCAGCAGTAGCCGTACTCCAGCAGCATCTGCACCATGGCGACGAAGTGCCGGCGTAGCAGGCGGCGGCGCTGGGCGGGCGTCAGCTCGGGCAGGCACAGGCGCAGGTTGACATCGCCGATGTGCCGGCGCGACGTCGGCACGGACGCTACGAGATGGCCGATCAGCCAGCCGAGCGCCGACAGCACGCGGAATGGCAGCCAGCTCAACAGCCAGACGAAGCCGACCAGCAGCTTCATGCCCACGGTCTAGGTCCATCAATGGCGTGGCCCGGCAGGGACTGGTTGAGCGTTTGCACGATGGGAATGAATGCTTGGGCGCGTGTTCGGTCAGCGCGCGTGGGTTGAGGTCTGGGCGGCGGATTTTGCAGCAGCACGCCCGCAGCCAGCCGAAGCTATAGTTTTACATAATGCACATTGTCGCCTTTGTGATGGGCCGCCGTTCATGGTGGCTATGCTGTGCCGCCCACAGCTCACACCAATCAACATGCGCCTCTCCTGCGACGTGGCCATCATCGGCGGCGGCACGGCCGGTATGGCGGCATACCGTGCCGCCCGCGTTCACACGGACCAGGTGCTGCTCATCGAGGCAGACAGGTTCGGCACGACCTGCGCACGCGTCGGCTGCATGCCGAGCAAGCTGCTCATCGCTGCGGCCGATGCTGCGCAGGCCGTGCGTGATGCGCATCGCTTCGGAGTCAACGCCGAAGCCCCGCGCATCGACGGCAAAGCCGTCATGCAGCGCGTGCGTAGCGAGCGGGACAGGTTCGTCGGCTTCGTGCTGAATACCGTGGACGGCTGGCCCGAGAACACGCGGCTGAATGGCCGGGCCCGCTTCATCGACGCTCGCACGCTGGAGGTCAACGGCCAGCGCATCGATGCCAAGGCCGTCGTCGTCGCCACCGGCTCGCGACCGCGCATCCCGCCGGGCTGGCGTGCGCGCCTGGGAGACAAGTTGATCGTCAATGACGATGTCTTCGACTGGACCGATCTGCCGCATTCCGTGGCGGTGGTCGGCGCCGGGGTCATCGGGCTGGAGCTGGCCCTTGCGCTGCACCGCCTCGGCGTGCGCGTGCGTCTGTTCGCGCGCGGCTCACGAGTCGGTCCGGTGACCGACCCCGAATTGCAGGCGCTGGCCCGGCACCTGTTCGCCGAGGAACTGCCGATGACGCTGGATTGCGCGACGCTGGACCCGGTACTGGAGGGCGACCAGGTGCTGATCGGCGGCGAGCGCTTCGACACCCTGCTCTGCGCCGCCGGCCGCCAGCCCAACCTCGATGACATGGGGCTGGAGGCCCTGCAGCTGCCGCACGATGCCGACGGCCGCCCGCAGATCGACCGCCACACCGGCCAATGGGGCGGCGGCGCGCTGTTCATCGCCGGCGATGCGACGCAGGAACACGCGCTGCTGCACGAGGCGTCGGACGCAGGCCGCATCGCCGGCGACAACGCCGCGCGCTGGCCCCACGTGCATCACCGGCCGCGGCGGACGCCATTGGCCGTCGCCTTCAGCGACCCGCAGATCGCCATCGCCGGCGCTAGCCATGCCGACTTGACCGCAGCCGGCACCGCCTTCGACACCGGCCGCGTCAGCTTTGCCGATCAGGGACGCAGCCGGGTCATGCTGGTCAACCGGGGCGCGCTGCATGTCTATGCCGACCAGGCCAGCGGCCGCCTGCTCGGCGCCGAAATGATCGGCCCGGCCGCCGAGCATCTTGGCCATCTGCTCGCCTGGAGCGTGCAGCGTGGCGACACCGTCCAGCAGATGCTCGATTGCCCCTTCTATCACCCGGTCATCGAGGAAGGCCTGCGCACCGCGCTGCGTCAGTTGCAGAGCGACCTGCACCTGCCCTCCCCGCCCATCGAGCACTGCCTGGACTGCGACACCTCGGCCGAGGCAGGCGCCTGAGTAGGATGCCGGTCATGAAAAAGTTTGCCACCTGGAACGTCAACTCCCTCGCTGTGCGCCTGCCCCAGGTGCTGGACTGGCTGGCCGCCCATCCTGTCGACGCGCTGGTGCTGCAGGAGACCAAGCTGACCGATGACAAGTTCCCCACCATGGAGATCGGCGAGGCCGGCTACCAGGTGCAGTGGTTCGGCCAGAAGACCTACAACGGCGTCGCGCTGATCAGCCGCGAGCGGGCGGACGGCGTCGTCAAGAACATCACCGGCTTTGCGGATGAGCAGGCACGCGTCATCGCCGGCACGGTGGGCGGCGTGCGCGTCATCGGCGGCTACTTTCCGAACGGCCAGGCGCCGGACAGCGACAAGTTCACCTACAAGATGAACTGGTTGAACGGCCTGCGCGGCTGGCTTGTGGAGGAGATGAAGCAGCACGAACAACTTGTGCTGATGGGCGACTTCAACATCGCCCCGGAAGACCGCGATGTCTACGACCCGGTCGCCTGGGCCGGCCAGATCCACTGCACGCCGCAGGAGCGCGAGCACTTCCAGCAACTGCTGGCGCTGGGGTTGACCGACGCCTTCCGCCTGTTCGAGCAGCCGGCCAAGAGCTGGAGCTGGTGGGACTACCGCAACCTGGCGTTCCGCAAGAACCAGGGGCTGCGCATCGACCACATCCTCGTCAGCGAGGCGCTGAAAGGCCGCGTGACGGCCTGCGAAATCGACAAGTTGCCGCGCAAGAACGAGCGGCCCAGCGACCATGCGCCGGTGATCGTGACGATAGACGGCTGAGCCGCTTCAGCCCTTCTTCGCCAGGCACCACGCCACCAGCGCATTGGCGTGGCCATGGCCCATCTGGTGCTCCGCCTTCAGGTGGGTGACCAACTCCATGTGCTTGAGCGGCCCCGCGTTGGCGATGACCTGCTCCCAATGCGCGATAGGCTGGCCGTAGGTCTTTTCGATGGACGGGAAGTAGGAGGCAGGGCCTTTGACTTTCTCTTCGGCGGGCATGGACGTCCTTTCAGTGCTTGCCTGTCAGACGACGATTGAAGCGCCTCAGTTTCGACAGCGCTTCAGATCGCATCGAGATTCGCCTGGAATCGCTCGAAGAAGCGCCCGACATGCACACCGTCGCAGAGCGCGTGATGCACGTCGACCGCCACCGGCATCAGCAGCCGGCCGCCCTCCTCCCTGAACCTGCCAAAGGCGACCTTGGGCCGGTCGTCGCCGACACCACGGGCGTGGGTAAAGGCCGTGAAGGCCAGCCAGGGCAAGGCGGTCATGTGCACCAGCGTCTCCTCGCGGACCTCGCCGGGATCGTCGGCGGCAAACAGGTCGCCGCTGGCGCTGCGCACGCGAGCAATGCCCGGTTTGGCGCGCGCCGCGAAGGCCGCCAGCGATGTATCGCGCGGCAACGTCAGAAATCCGAAGCTGCCGTCATCGCGCAGCACGGTCGTGCTGGCATGGATGGTGCCGAACTCGCGCACGCCACTGCCGTCGGCCGTCATCGACTGGCGCATGCCGTCGACGGCATTGGCGGCCTCCAGCGCTGCGTGGTGGTAGGCCAGCCAGGGCGTGGCGCCATGGCGGGCGGCGCGATCGCGCAGGCCGGTCACGTCCACCGGCACGGTGACGCTGAAGGCCGGCTGCGCCATGCCGCGGAAGTGTTCCAGGGCCGCGCGGCGCGGCCAGGCATCGAGGGGGATGTAGCGGTCTTGCATCCCCGCATGCTCGCACGCCGGCGCAGCAAAAAAATAGCCCGGCTCGCAGAGGCGACCGGGCTGAAGGAGTTGTTCGATGAGGACGGAGAGGCTGGTCAGTCACTGCCCAGTTGGCGCATGCCGAAATCGTGCAGCGCACGCTTCAACTCGTCGGTGCGGTCCTCTCCCAGGTCGGCGAGCAGCAGCGCTGGAGGAGCGCCACGAACATGGCCGATCTGGTTGTAGCCGAGGATTTTGGCGCGCGCCAGGGTGTGCGTCGTCAGCGGCAGGCACTCGAGTGGCGCCTGATCGGCAAGGCTCAGCAAGCGGGCATAGGTTTCAGCGGATATGGACACGGTGCCTGTACTGCTGGCAATGGAAGAGGTCGGGGCCGGCTGCTGTGGCTGCGCGGGATGACCCTGAGGTGCGGAGCTCGTTGGCTGGAGCTGGTCACCTGGAACATCAATCGCAGCGTGGATGTCGGCCAAAGAGTCAGTCTGCCGGTCAGCTGCCGAAGCGCGGAACGCCAAGGATTTCGTAGATCAGGTCGATGAGTTTCATGGGGGCTCCTTAGGGGGACGGGGCTGGAATTCGCTTACCGAACTGTCCCTGTTTTTGCCCCCCTAGAAACCTAGCAACCCTTCCAGGTTGCGCATCGAAAGCGCGGTCACAGTAGCCCTGCCGCGACGCACTTCAGCACCGCCTGATGCTTGGAGCTCACACCCAACTTGCGCATCGAGTTGCCGAGATGGAAGTTCACAGTCTTCTCGCTCATGCCCAGGATGACGCTGACTTCCCAGGCCGTCTTGCCCTGCGCCGTCCAGCTCAGGACGTCCAGCTCCCGCTTCGTTAGCTTGGGCAGGTCGCCCTTGTTGAGCTTCGGGCTCAGCAGCCGGTCCGCCGCAGTCAGTGCATGGGCTGCGAGCAACTGCAGACCGGCGACCATCTGCATCAATTGCGCACCTGCTGCAGGTAGTGCTTCGTCGCGATCCACGCCGAGCACAAAGTGCTTATCGCCCGGTAGATGCAGCTTGACCGCGATGCCCGTCTTGTAGCCGTACGGCGACTGCATTTCCCAAAGTTCGCCGACACCTGCTGCTGTGTACGTTGACTGGTCGTACACGACGGGAACCGTCTGCGTCATCAGGTGCTCTACGACAGGGTCACGGAGGGCGTCGTCCCTGTTATTCGCAGCTTCCAAATGGCCAGCAGGTGTGTTGCCATAGGTGGTGATCTGCATGGTGCTGTCCTTCAACACGCCACGCATCAGCATGCCCGAGATGATGGGAAACCCCATGGCATCCGCCGTCGCCACGAGACGGCGCTCGAAGCTCGCGAAGTCTTCGCTGAGGCCGACGTCGATCAGCTGCTGGTAGTTCATTTCGGGCCGCACCATACCTGCCAAGTCTGCCAGCTTGTCCGGTGATGGACGGTCGTCACAGACTGCACACCTTTCCGATCGCGACCATGAGGTGTGTTCATGACGAACTTGATCCGCCTGCCCGAGGGCAGTGTCTGCTGGCCTGCCGCCGCGCTGTCCAGCGCCGCCCAGGATGTCCGCCACGCGAAGACGCGTGTGAGCTGCGCGCGCGCCATCGACCACTGCACGGGTGGCACGACGCGCTGGGAGCGCCGCCAGGGCGATGCGACGGCCTGGGTGGAGTGGGACTGGGTGGAGATGGGCGCAGGCACGGTTGTGCAGGCGGACCCGCTCAATGTGCGGTCCAACGTGCTGCTGCTGGACGATCGCGGCCGCCCGGTGCTGTCGTCGCGCCGGCGCACCACGCTGGCGACACTGGTCTACCTGCTGCCCTGGCAGGGGCCGGTGCTGGACGAACTCAGGCGGTCGGCGACCATGCGCCTGGCCGCCTGACCAAGCGGTTAGCGCAGGGCGGCGGCCTCGGCCGCCAGCCGGGTGATGCGCGCCCAGTCCTTGGCGTCTACTGCGTCCTGCGGCGTCAGCCATGAGCCGCCGCAGACCTTGACGTTGGCCAACTTCAGGAACTCGGGCGCTGTCTCCAGCGAGATGCCGCCGGTGGGGCAGAAGGCAACATCCGGGAACGGGCCACCCAGGGCCTTCAGCAGGTTGACACCGCCGACCGCGACGGCCGGGAACAGCTTCAGGAAACCGAAGCCGGCCGCGTTGGCTTGCATGACCTCCGACGCGGTGGACACGCCGGGCAGCAGCGGCAGGCCTTCGGACTTGCAGGCGGAGGCCAGCGCATCGGTGTAGCCGGGGCTGACGCCGAACTGGCAGCCGGCGTTCTTCGCGTTGGTCACGTCGGCGGGGGTGCGCAGCGTGCCGGCGCCGACGATGGCGCCGGGCACCTTGGCCATGGCTTCCATCGCTTGCAGCGCGACGGGCGTGCGCAGGGTCACTTCGAGCACACGCACGCCGCCGGCCACCAGGGCTTCGGCGAGGGGCACGGCGTCTTCCAGGCGCTGGATGACGATGACGGGGATGACGGGGCCGTAGCTGGCCAGGCTCAGGGTTTCAAGCATGGGGGTGATTCTCACAGCCAGGTAATCGCGCCCTCTTCGGCGCTCAACACATTGCGTCGCAGACCCGCGAAGAGTTCGCGGCCCAGACCATGGGCATTGACGCCGGCTTCGCTGGGGTCGAGCTTGACGTTGTCGCGCGCGGCCCATTCGGCCTCGTCGACCAGCGCCGCCAGCACGCCGTTGACGGCGCAGACGCGCACCACGTCACCGTCGCGCAGCTTGGCCAGCGGGCCGCCGGCCAGCGCCTCGGGGCTGACGTGGATGGCCGCGGGCACCTTGCCCGAGGCACCGCTCATGCGGCCGTCGGTGACCAGCGCGACGCGGAAGCCCTTGCCCTGCAACACGGCCAGCGGTGGCGTCAGCTTGTGCAGCTCGGGCATGCCGTTGGCGTGCGGACCCTGGAAGCGCACGACGACGACGACGTCCTTTTCCAGCTCACCGTTCTTGAACGCGGCCAGCATGGCTTCCTGCGTGGTGAAGACGCGGCAAGGCGCCTCGATGGTGTGACGGTCCTCCGGCACGGCCGAAGACTTGATGACGGCCCGGCCAAGATTGCCGGCCAGCAGCTTCAAGCCGCCGGTGGCGCTGAAGGGCGCAGCGGCCCCGCGCACGACGCCGTCGTCGCTGCTCACGGCCGGCAAGGCCTGGCGAACGACCTCGCCGCCCTGCCCCACCGCGTGCGGCACGAAGGTGTAGGGCCGCAGGCTGTCGCCGCCGACGCTGAGCACGTCCTCGTGCATGAGGCCGGCGTCCAGCAGTTCGCGGATGACGAAGCTCGGGCCGCCAGCGGCCTGGAACTGGTTCACGTCGGCGCTGCCGTTGGGGTAGACGCGGGCCAGCAGCGGCACGACGCCGGACAGGTCGGAGAAGTCCGTCCAGTCGATCAGGATGCCGGCCGCGCGGGCCACGGCGACCCAGTGGATGAGGTGGTTGGTGGAGCCGCCGGTGGCCAGCAGCGCGGCCATGGCGTTGACGATGCAGCGCTCGTCGACGACATGCCCGATGGGCTTGGCCGCCTGGCCCGCAGCCAACGGGCCACGCCCGCTGATCTTCAGCGCCGTGGCGACGGCCTCGCGCGTCAGCGCCGTGCGCAGGTCGTCGTGAGGATGCACGAAGGCGCTGCCCGGCACGTGCAGGCCCATGGCCTCCAGCAGCATCTGGTTGCTGTTGGCCGTGCCGTAGAAGGTGCAGGTGCCGGCGCCGTGATACGCAGCGGACTCGCTCTTCAGCAGCTCGTCGCGGCCGACCTTGCCCTGCGCGTACAGCTCGCGCACCTTGGCCTTCTCGCTGTTGGTGATGCCCGAGCTCATCGGCCCGGCCGGCACGAAGACGCAAGGCAGATGACCGAAGTGCAGCGCGCCGATCAAGAGGCCCGGCACGATCTTGTCGCAGATGCCCAGCAGCAGGGCCGCGTCGAAGACGTCATGCGTCAGCGCGATGGCCGTGCCCATCGCGATGGTGTCGCGCGAGAACAGGCTCAGCTCCATGCCCGGCAGGCCTTGCGTGACGCCGTCGCACATCGCTGGCACGCCGCCAGCCACCTGCACCGTGGCGCCCAGGCGATGGGCCTCGGCGCGGATCTGCGCCGGGTAGCCCTCGTAGGGCTGGTGGGCCGACAGCATGTCGTTGTACGACGTGACGACGGCCAGATGCGGCGCCTTCTCGGCGACGATGCGCAGCTTGTCATTGGCCGGCAGCGCCGCCACGGCGTGCGCCACGTTGGCGCAGCCCATGCGCTCGAAGCCGCGCTGGCGGTTGCCCAACTGGGCGATGCGGGCAAGATAGTCACCGCGCAGCTTGGCGCTGCGCTCGCGGATACGCTCGGTGACTTCGATCAGGGTGGAATTCATGAGGTGTCTCCTGGCGCCTCGGTCTCGTAACCGGGCCTTGAGAATTTAAGTAACCATATTACTTGCCCCTGGAGGGGCGCGGGTTACGACCTGGGTACCGGCAGCACAAAATGAAGGCGATGGCGTTACCGGCAATCCACATTCCCCACGGCCCTGCGCGCAGCGCCCACCTGCTGCAGCGCACGACGGCCGAATGGCGGGCCAGCGGCGACGACCTGCTGCTGTTCGCCTACGGTTCGCTGATCTGGCGGCCGGAGTTCGAGTATGCCCAGGCGCTGCCGGCGAAGGTGCTGGGCTTTCACCGCGTGCTGCGCATGCGCTCGCGGGTGAACCGCGGCTCGCCGCAGGAGCCGGGGCTGGTGCTGGCGCTGATCTCGGGTGGCAGCTGTCGGGGCCTGGTCTACCGCATCCCCCGCGCCGCCGGCGAGGCGGCACTGCCGCAGCTGTGGGCGCGCGAGATGCCCAATGGCGTCTATGAACCGCGCTGGCTGAACTGCGACACGCCGATGGGCCGGCTGCGGGCGCTGGCGTTCACGCTGTCCCGACAGAGCCCCAACTGGACCGGGCCGCTGCATGAGCCCGAGTTGCTGCACATCTTCCAGCACGCCAGCGGCCGCTACGGCACGACGCTGGACTACCTGCTGCGCACCGTCCAGGGTTTGCGTGAGCACGGAATCCGCGACATGGAACTGGAGCGGCAGGCTCACCTGGCCGCGCAGCACGGCCTCTGCGCGCCGCTGTGACTCAGGTGCGCAACCGCGCCAGGTCCTCGACCGTGTCCACATCGATATGCACGCCGGGGTCGTCGACGGCAATCGGCTGGGCCGCATAGCGCGCCACGATGCGCCGCGCGCCTTCGTCGCCCTGCAAGGCCATCAGCTCGGAATACAGCTCGGTGCCAAAGCCCACTGGGTGGCCCTGGATGCCGCGGTATTGCGCGTAGCAGACCGGGTAGCGCTCCAGGCCTTGGGCCACGGCCAGCATGGTGGCGGGTCGCACCAGCGGCATGTCGGCCGGCAGGATGAGCCAGCCGTCCGCGTCACCCGTGGCGCTGACGCCCGCGACGATGGAATGCCCCATGCCGATGGGCTGGGGGCGGCCGTGCACATCGCGCTCGGGCAGCGTGACGACATCGCGCGCCGCGACCAGCAGGTGCACCGCCGGGGCGAGCGCCGGCGTCGTCACGACGACGACGGGCAGCTGCGTGGCAATGGCATGGCGCAGCGTGCGGGCCAGCAGGGAGTCCGCACCGTTCGAGCCGCTGATGGGCTGCTCCAGCTTGTGGCCCGCACCGCGAAACCGCGAGCCTCGGCCGGCAGCGAGCACCACGACGGCGGGGCGTCGCTTCATCATGTTGAGGGCCTGTCGGTCATTTGCTGCACTGCCACAAGCATGCCGAGTGACCTTGCGCTTGAAACTGGGACGTTCACTTAAGGGAAGGTCTGCATACTTCTGGCTATGACGAAACTCAGCGACTTCCGAAAAAACTACGAACTGGGCGAACTGGACGAGGCCGAGGCGGCGGACGGGCCGCTGTTTCTGTTCAACCGCTGGATGGACGAAGCCATTGCGCACGACGTGTCCGAGCCGACGGCGATGACGCTGGCCACGGTGGGCGCCAACGGCCGGCCGTCGACGCGCGTCGTGCTGCTGAAGGGCTGCGATGCGCGCGGCATGGTCTGGTTCACGAATTACGAAAGCCGCAAAGGTGAGGAGTTAGCGGTGAATCCGTGGGCCGCGTTGCAGTTCCACTGGGTCGAGATGGAGCGCGTCGTGCGCATCGAGGGCCGGGTCGAGAAGACGTCCGCGCAGGAGTCCGACGACTACTTCAAAAGCCGCCCGCTGGACTCGCGCCTGGGCGCCTGGGCCTCGCCGCAGAGCCGCGTCATCAACTCGCGTGCTGTGCTGGTGAGCAACGCCGCCAAGGCTGCGGTCCAGCATGGGCTGAGCCCCGAACGCCCGCCGCATTGGGGCGGCTATCGCCTGGTGCCGGAGCGCTTCGAGTTCTGGCAGGGCCGGCGTTCGCGACTGCATGACCGGCTGGTGTTCAGGCTCGACGCCTATGGATGGGCGCGCGAAAGACTCGCACCCTAGGGCCTGTTGCCGCTACGGCGGTAGGCCTGCTGCCGTAGCGGCAACAGGCCCTAATTGACCGCGTTGCCGTCCTCGACGCGGTAGTACAGGCCGTAGGGGTCGTCGTGCAGCACCGCCAGCACGCCCTCGACGACGACCGGCTCCAGCGTGTAGCGCACCGGCTTCTTCGTGCGCACCTCGACCATGCCCTCCGGCCCTGCGGGCACGCAGAAGGAGCAGCTCGTCGGCACCGAGGACAGCAGGAAGTGATGCTGCCGGTCGCCCGCCTCCAGCGGCGTCATGAAGCCCTGCACCCTGACCGTCTTGCGGTCCAGCGCCTGCACGGCGGCCGGGAAGGTCGGGATGATCTTCTTCTTCTCGGCGCGCGCTGTGACCTGGGACAGCAGTGTCCAGGACAGCACGTCGGCGCGCTCCTGCAGCGGCTTGAAGGGGCTGCGCGGGTCGTGGTAGCCGGGGCCCTGGCCGAGCGGAGGCGGAGTCTGTGAGAGGGCGGCGGCGGCCACGAGGCAGAGGGCGAGGAGGGGCTTGAACTTCATGATGGCGGGATTTTCAGCGCGGAGCTTGCAGCAAGGTCGTGACATCCAGACGATAGGCCCGCCACGCCGGCCAGGCGGCCGCCAGCAGCGCCAGCCCTGCGGCCAGCAGGGGCACCAGCCATTCGGCGTCACTCAGGCCCAGCGTGCCCAGGCGCAGCGACTGCCGCTCGGCCAGCAGCCGCTCCAGCAGCGCGACGAAGCCATGCCCCGCCGCCAGGCCCAGCAGCGTGGCCAGGCCGGCCAGCAGCAGCGCCTCCAGCGCGATCAGCGTGGCGACACGACGGGCCGGCGCGCCCAGCATGCGCAGCATGGCTAGATCGCCTTGGCGGGCGCGCACCGCGTGCAGTAGCGCCACCCAGACGGACAACCCGGCAGCGGCCAGCAGCACGATGCCGAAGCCGCGCAGGACCTCGGTGCCGGCGCCCACCAGCCGCATCAGCCGCGCCGTCTCCAGCGCCGGCGCCGCCGCCTGCAGCCCCTCCTGCGCATTGACCCAGCGCGGCAGCAGCGCTGCTGCCAGCGGGCTGCGGTAGCGCACCAGCGCCAGCGTGATCTCCCGAGGCTCGTCGTCGTGACCGTCATGGGCTTCGCGATGGTCGCCGTGCACCTCCCAGACCGAGGCCAGGTCGGTCAGCACGAGTCGGTCCAGCACGCTGCCCGACTCGGCCAGCACGCCGACGACCTCGAACTGGTGCTCGCCATGGGCGCCGCCACCCGCCAGCCCATGGCTGCCGGCAAACCGGTCGCCGAGCTTGAGACCGCTCGTGCGCGCGACCTCGGCGCCCAGCACCGCCTGCATGGGCTTCGTCCAGCGTGCGCCCTGCGAGATCTTGCCGCCGTAAAGATCGATGTACTCAGGTGTCGTGCCGGCGATGCGGTAGCCATTGAAGGAGTCGCCCAGCGACAGCGGCACCGCCTGTGCGACGAGCGGCTGCTGCTTCAGCAACTCCAGCGTCGCCAGCGGGATGTTGCCGGTCGGCGCATCGAGGTGGAAGACGCCGGCCAGCATGATCTGCATCGGGCTGCCCTTGGCGCCGACGACAAGGTCGATGCCGGCGAGGTCGCGCTTCAGCCCGGCCTCGACCTGGGCGCTGGCGCGCAGCACGAAGGTGACGGCGGCCAGGCCCAGCGTCAGCAGCAGCAGGTTGAGCGCGGTCGTCAGCGGGCTGGACCAGAGGTAGCGCCAGGCGAGGCGGATCATGTCGTGCCCTCGTCCGACCAGTACGTCGTGCGGCTGCCCGTGGGCATGGCAGACCGGCCGGCCGGCGACTCGCCGCGCAGCACCACCTCGGCCACGTCCTCCCGCGCACCCAGCGCCTCGATGACGCGGCCGTCATGGCTGGCGATGACCAGCGTGCAGCCCTCGCGCTCGGCCGCGTCCAGCAGCAAGGCCAGCATGTGCAGCGTGTGCTCGTCGTCCAGGCTGGCGCTGGGCTCGTCAGCCAGCAGCAGGCGGGGCCGGCGCATCAGCGCGCGAGCCAGCGCCACGCGCTGGGCCTGGCCGACGCTGAGCTGGTGCGGCCGGCGGTGGGCCAGTTCGACGATGTCCAGCGCGGCCATCAGTTCAGCCGCACGCGCCGGGTCGGCGCCCTGCCCTGCGGCCAGCGCCGGCAGCGCGAGGTTTTCGGCCACGGTCAGCGCTTCACTCAAATGCAGACGCTGCGGCACGACGCCGAGATTGGCCCCACGCCAGGCGTCCAGCGCACGCGGACTCAAGGCCGCCAGGTCGGTCCCCGCGACGTTCAGCTCGCCCCGCTGCACGCGCAGCAGGCCCGACAACAGCGCCAGCAGCGTCGACTTGCCCGAGCCCGACGCGCCGCGCAGCAGCAGGTGCCGCCCCGCCGGCAGCGCAAAGTCGCGGTACTCGATCTCGGCACCGCCCGCGTAGCGATGGCGCAACCCACCCCAGCTGAGCATCACTTCACGAGGCGCTTGAAGCTGGACAGGAACTTGTCCACCTTGCCAGCGACGACGAAGGCGCAGTAGCCCTGCTCCGGGTTGCGGGCGTAGTAGTGCTGGTGGTAGGCCTCGGCCGGGTGGTAGTCGGTCTCGGGCAGCAGCTCGGTGACGACGCGGCCACCGTGGTGGTCGTCGGCCTCCTTCAACACCTCGGCGGCGAGCAGGCGCTGCGCCTCGGTGTGCCAGTAGATGGCCGAACGGTACTGCGTGCCGACATCGGCGCCCTGGCGGTTCAGCGTCGTCGGGTCATGGATGGTGAAGAAGACTTCGAGCAGCTCGCGCAGCGAGACCTCGGCGGGGTCGAAGTCCAGCCGCACGACCTCGGCATAGCCCGTGTTGCCGCCGCAGACGGCCTCGTAGGTGGGCGCGGGCCCCCGCCCGTTGCTGTAGCCGCTCTCGACGCGGTGCACGCCGCGCACGCGTTCGTAGACGGCCTCCAGGCACCAGAAGCAGCCGCCGGCCAGCGTGATGCGTTCGAGATTCGTTGCGGGCATGGGTGACCTTTCAGTGGGCGGCAAGAGACAGTTCGACACGGGGGCGCCAGTCGGCCGCGCAAGCCCCGTTGCAGAGCTTGGGGGCGGCGAGGAAGACGCGGGCATTCGGCGCGCCACGGGCCAGCAGCGAGTCGCGCACGGCCACGGCGCGTGCGATGGCGAGCTGGCGCAAGGCCTCGTCGTCGACCTCGTAGCTGGCCATCAACAGGCCGCGCATCTGGGCGGGCGGCAGGTCCTTGGCCAGGCCCAGCACGTTGCGGGGCTTGTTGGGCAGCTTGGTGGCCGCATAGAGCCGCTGCAGCGCGGCCTCGGGCGTTGCCGCGTTCTCGGCCTTGAGCGCCGCAGCCAGACGCTGTTCGCGCAGCGCCGGCACCTCGGTCTCCGAGTCCGCCCAGCCGGTCAGCGTCAGCTGCACGCCGGGCTTGTCGGCGAGCAGCCTGGCGATGCGTTCGAGCTTGTCGGTGGCGGCCGGCTCCGCGCTGGCCGGCGCGAAGGCGATCTGCGCCTCCTCGGCCGAGTCGCTGCCGCTGAACAGCGAGAACGGCGACGTCAGCGCCTTGCCGATGAGGTTCAGCACCAGCTTCCAGACCAGCCCGCCGACGCTGAACTCGGGGTCGCTGAGCGAGCCGCTGACAGGCAACTGGATGTCGATGACGCCGTTGGCGTCCTTCAGCAGCGCGACGGCGAAGCGCACCGGCAGCGTCGTCGCATCGGGGCTGTCGACGCGTTCGCCGAAGGTCAGCTGGTTCAGGATGATCTGGTTGCTCGCCACGAGCTGCCCGCCGGGCTCGACCTTGTAGTTCAGCTTGGCGGACAGCTTGCCGCGGTCGATGGCATAACCCGCGTACCGGGCGGCATAGCCGGACAGCGGCGCCAGCTCGATGTCGCTGGCGTTGGCCTGCACGTCCAGCGCCAGCGGCGCGCCAGGCTTGAGCTGGCCGTCGATCTCCAGCAGCCCGGTGCCGGCGACCTTGCCGCGCACGGTCAGCGGCGCCATGGCCGCTCCGGCGGTCGAGAAGGCGCCCAGCGAGCCTTGCAGCTCGCTCAGGCGGGCGCTGTAGTTGGGCTTGACGAAGCGGTCGTTGAAGTCCACCAGGCCGCGATTGACGCGGATGCGTTCGATGGCCAACACAGGCTGCGGCGCCGATGCTGCCGGAGCCGCAGCAGCTGCTGAAGCTGCCTCAGCCGGGCCGATGTCGCGCAGGTTGAAGCGCCCCTGCTCGTTGACGATGAGGCGGGCGTAGGCGTCCTCCAGCAGCGCGTCGCGCACGTCCAGGCGCGGCGGCGCGCCGGGGGTCAGTGCGAGCTTGACGCCGTCCAGCTGCAGGGATTGCCAGCTCAGCAGGTCTTCACCGACGACCCGTTGGCCGTCGACGACGCGTGCCTGCAGCAGCGCGAGTGGGCCCAGGCGCAAGTCGCCGTCCAGCGCGGCCTGCCAGGCCCCGCCTGCCTGCTGGCTCGCGTTGACCTGCGCCTTCAAGCCCAGGTCGGCGCGCTGCAGTTGCAGGCCCCAGGCCGGGTCCAGGTAGGCGTTGAGAAGTTGCAGCGGCAACGCCTGCGACTGCAGCGTGCCGCTGGCCGTCAGCGGTGCCAGGCCGATGCGACCGTTCCACTGCAGGCCGCCCGCGCTGGCCCCGATGGGCTGGTCATTGGCGCCCAGCGCGGCGAGCTGGGTCGTGAGCTGGGCCTGCAGCGGCGCCGCAGCCGGCCAGCTGAGCGGACCCATTTGCAGGCGCAGCGGCTCGACGGCCAGCGCAACGGGCGACACGCCGGCCGGCACGGCGGCGTCGCGCCAGCGCAGCGCGCCGCGCTCCACTTGCACACCGGCGAGCTGGAGCTTCCAGGTCGGGCCGGGCGCCGATGCGGCGGGCTCGGCGGGCAGCAGCGCGGCCAGGTTGAGCCGGCCTTCGCTGTCGCGGGCGAGCTGGGCGCGCGGCGCGGCCAGCTTCAGCGTGCCCAGGCGCAGCGAGCGGCCGGCGGGGGCTATCTCGGCCTGGTCCAGCTGGGCGCTGGCCAGCGTCAGCAGCGGCTTGGTCGCCAGGCTCAGGCGGGCGTCGTTGACCTGCAGCTCGCGCAGCGTCAGCTTGGCGCGGTCTACGGCGCCTTCGGCCAGAGGGTCCTTCACGCTCAGCGTCGCCTTCGTCGACACATCGGCCGCGAGCCGGGCACCGCCAGGTAGCGGCAGCCAAGCGGCCAGGCGTTCAATCGCCAGCCCCTGCAATTCGGCCTCGGCCAGCAGCGACTCGGGCGACAGGCTGGCCTGCGCGGTCAGCGTGCCGTCGCCCAGGCGCAGACTGGCGTCGAGCTGGGTGGCCGCCTTCAGCGGCCAGGCGGCGGCGCCGAGCTTGAGCTGGATGGCCTCCAGGTCGAGGTCGCGCAGGGCGAGGCGACCCTCGTTGACCTGCAGCCCGGCCAGGCTGAACTGCCAGGGCGCGGCCGCCGCGCCGCCGCCGCTGCTGCGGGAGGCGCGGACGGGGCGGAGCCAGACGCTGGGCGAGTCCAGCAGGATCTGCCCGAACGCGAGCTGGCGGCGCAGCGGCTGTGCATCGGCCAGAGGCAGGCTCAGGCGCTTGAGGCTGAACAGCGGCTTGCCGTCGGGTTGGGTCAACGCCAGCTCATGCAGTTGCACCGCGCCGCTCAGCTTGACGCCAGGGGGTTGCCTGGGGCGCTCGGCAAAGTCCAGCGCCAGGTCGACGTCCAGCCGGCCGCCGGTCAGGCGCAGCGGCAAGCTGGCCGGTAGGTAGGCGCCCAGCGGCGCCAGGTCCAGCCCGGCCAGCCTGAACGACAGCCGCGCGCTGGCGTCGTCCTCGAAGGGCAGCACCTCGGCGCGGCTGTCGAAGGCGACACCGTCGAGCTTGCCGCTCAGCTGCGGCTGGACCTTGACCTTGACGTGCGACTCCAGCGTCGAGACGAACGGCAACGCCAGCTGCACCGCCGCCAGCTCGTGCTTGCGCTGAACCGGCCGGTCGTCGAAGAGCACACGGCCGTCGGTCAGCTCGATGTTGTAGACGGCGAACTCCGGTGCGGGCTCATCCGGCGCGGCCGGCTTGGCGGTGAAGCGTTCCAGCAGGTCGTCGATGTCGTAGTGGCCGTCGGCGAGGCGGGCCAGGCGCAGCTCGGGCCGCGTCAGCGAGACGGACTCGATGACGAGGCGGCCGTGCAGCAGCGAGCGCAGCGACAGCGCGGCGTCCACGCGGGCCAGCGTCAGCAGTGGTGGCCGGTCGGCTGCCGGGCCGTCGATGCGCAGGCCGTCCAGCACGACGGCCAGCCGCCATGGCTGGAAGTGCGCCTGCTCGACGCTCACCTTGCGGCCCAGCGCCTGACTGGCCTGCGCCATGCCGCTGCCGGCGATCCAGCCCGGCAGCGCCAGCGTCACGACCAGCAGCGCAAGCGTGAACAGCGCCGACAGCGCGGCCAGCGCCCAGAGGGCGGTGCGGAGGGAGAGGCGGGGAAGGGTCATCACGGCGGGCGCATTATTGTTGTCGGCGATGATGACGGCCGTGAGCATCGCCCTCGACTACGCCGGCTTCAAGACCCTGGTGCTGGCGGCAGCCCTGCCGCCGGCACCGCTGCTGCTGCTGTCCGCCTGGGGCGGCTGGCGCCTGAAACGGCAGCGGCGCGGCGGCGGCTGGCTGCTGGCCTTCGGCTTGCTGCTCACCTGGCTGTCGGCGACCGAGGCCGTGGGCGAACTGCTGAGCCGCGCCATCGGCCAGCCGGCTGTTCTCAGCCCCGCGCAGCTGGCCGCGCTGCGCGGGCAGCAGGACGGTGCCGTGCTGGTGCTGGGCGGCGGCGTGCGCCGACTGGTGCCGGAGTTCGGCATAGCCGCGCCCAGAGAAGTAACGGCAGAACGCCTGGCCTACGGCGTCTGGGCCGCGCGCCGCAGCGGCTGGCCGCTGGCCTTCACCGGCGGCATCGGCTGGACGGCCAGGGAGCTGCAGCAGTCCGAAGCCAGCATCATTGCCCGCGTCGCCGCCGAGGACTACGCCCTGCCCTTGCGCTGGGCCGAGAGCCAGTCGCGCGACACCCGGCAGAACGCGGCCAATACCTTGCCCTTGCTGGCCAGGGACGGCGTCAGGCAGGTGGTGCTGGTCACCCATGAAGCCCACATGCGGCGGGCGCTGCGGTCCTTCGAGGCCGAGGCAGCGCCGCTGGGCATGCGCATCCTGCCAGCGCCGGTGGGCCTGCGCGTCGATGCACTGAGCGACTTCAGCGACTGGTGCCCGTCAGCCGGTGGCTTCGAGCGGGTGCGCTATCTTGCCTACGAGATGCTCGCCTGGTGGGCGGGCCGCTGAACCGACCGAAAAAGTAGAAACCCCGCCGGGCTTGGAGGCCGGGCGGGGTCGGGTGGCTAGGCCACCTTGGGGCTCAAAGGCGATGTGCCGATGGGCTCCTGGCGCGCAAGGGATTGCGCCAGAGGGTTTGCCTGAAAAGGCAACTCAACAATAGGTGAGCGCCATCAGGCCTTCAAGAAGAGTTGCCCGAATAGCTCGTCGGCCCGTTTCGTGACTTCGGGAGGCAGCGTGATGCCGCGACCCCACTCGCGGGTCGTTTCGCCGGGCCATTTGTTGGTGGCGTCCAACCCCATCTTGCCTCCCAGGCCGCTGACGGGCGAGGCGAAGTCGAGGTAGTCGATGGGCGTGTTGTCCACCAGCGTGGTGTCGCGCACCGGGTCCATGCGGGTGGTGATGGCCCAGATCACCTCCTGCCAGTTGCGCGTGTCGATGTCGTCGTCGACGACGACGATGAACTTCGTGTACATGAACTGGCGCAGGAAGCTCCAGATGCCGAACATCAGCCGCTTGGCGTGCCCGGGGTAGGCCTTTTTGATCGACACCACGGCCATGCGGTAGCTGCAGCCCTCGGGCGGCAGGTAGAAGTCGACGATCTCCGGGAACTGCTTCTGCAGGATGGGCACGAAGACCTCGTTGAGCGCGACACCCAGGATGGCGGGCTCGTCCGGCGGCTTGCCGGTGTAGGTGGAGTGGTAGATCGGGTTTTTGCGCTGGGTCTGGCGGCTGATCTCGAAGACCGGGAACCAGTCCTGCTCGTTGTAATAGCCGGTGTGGTCGCCGAACGGGCCTTCCAGCGCGTGCAGGTAGCCGCCTTTCTCCTTCAGCGGCACGCCGCGCTCGCTGACGCCGCTGAAGCCGGGCGCTGCGGGAGGGATGTGGCCTTCGAGCACGATCTCGGCCGAGGCCGGTGCCTGCAACGGCTGGTTCTTGCCGACCCCGGTGTTGACCAGCTCGGTGCGCGAGCCGCGCAGCAGGCCAGCGAACTGGTATTCCGACAGGCTGTCGGGCACCGGCGTAACGGCGCCAAGGATGGTGGCCGGGTCGGCGCCCAGAGCGACGGCGATGGGAAACGGCTCGCCCGGGTGGGCCAGCGCATGGTCGCGAAAGTCCAGCGCGCCACCTCGGTGGGCCAGCCATCTCATGATGACCTGGCGGGGCCCGATCAGCTGCTGGCGGTAGATGCCAAGGTTCTGGCGGGTGCGTGTCGGGCCCCGGGTGATGACCAGACCCCACGTGATCAGGGGGGCTGCGTCATCCGGCCAGCAGGTCTGGATGGGCAGGCGGCCGAGGTCAATGTCGCTGCCCTCGAACACCTCTTCCTGGCAGGGCGCCTTGCGCTGCACGGCGGGCTTCATGTCCCACAAAGCCTTGGCCATCTGCAGCAGCTTGCCGGCGTCCTTCAAGCCCTTGGGCGGGTCGGGTTCCTTGAGGCTGGCCAGCACCCGGCCCACATCCCGCAAATCGGCCAGAGACTCAGCGCCCATGCCGAGTGCGACGCGGCGCGTTGTCCCGAAAAGATTGGTCAAGGCGGGGGTGGAAAACCCGGCCGGTGCTTCGAACAACAGCGCCGGTCCGCCGGCCCGCAGCACGCGGTCGCTGAGGGCCGTCATCTCCAGCACGGGCGAGACTTTTTCACGCACGCGTTTGAGCTCGCCCAGGCCCTCCAAGCCGGCGATGAAGTCCCGCAGGTCGCTGTATTTCATAACTGAAAGTAGTATTGAATGGCCGGAACGGCCTTGACTGGTTATCTTCCGACCGTAAAATCCGCCGCTTCGGGTTTCTACTGAAGCCGAACGGTGGGGCGCAGGCCAAACCGAAGCCCGTGAAATTATCACCGTCGCCCCTTCCAGACCGCCGAACGGCAGCCTGTGGCGGGCAGCGACCTCCAAGGAGCTGCATGACGACACGTCAAGACCTGATCACCCTGGCTCGCCACACACGGCAGTCGGTGTCGCTGTTCGTCAAGGACATCGGCAACGGCATGCTGGTCGTCAGCCACAACACGCTGGCGCTCGTCGGGCTGGCCGTGGTGGCGGTGCTGCTGGTGTTTTCGAGTCAGGCGGGGCTGCGCGAGAAGGTGGAGTCGGCCACCTTGGGTTGGCTGAACGCCCGCCACGAAGCCCGTGCGGAGGCCGATGGCAGCATGCTGCTGCCCGCCGAACCCGACGCGATTGCCCGGGCGACAGCCACGGACCCGCGCGAACTGAGCCGCCAGCAATCCGCCGTGGCCCACTGGCTGGCGCGCCGCTACAGCGTGGCGCCGGAGCCCATCAGCCGCCTCGTGCAGGAAGCCTGGGCAGTGGGCAGCCGCGCCAAGGTCGAGCCGACGCTGATCCTGGCCATCATGGCCATCGAATCGCGCTTCAACCCGTTTGCGCAGAGTCCTGTCGGCGCCCAGGGCCTGATGCAGGTCATGACCCGCGTGCACGACGACAAGTACGAGGCCTTCGGCGGCATCCATGCGGCCTTCGACCCGGTCACCAACCTGCGCGTCGGCGTGCAGGTACTGAAGGAATGCATCCACCGCGCCGGCAGCCTGGAAGATGGCCTGCGCTGGTACGTCGGCGGCGCCAACCTGCCCGAGGACACCGGCTACACCGCCCGCGTGCTGGCCGAACATGACCTGCTGAAGGCGGTGGCCGGTGGCCGCAGCGTGCACCCGGCAACCGTTGCGCGGCCCGCGCGCGAGCCCGCTTCGGCGCCTTTGGCTGCCGATTCTGAGCAGATCGCGCTGCTGCGCTGATTTACACTGGCCGCTCACGCGACTGGCGATCAGGGTCACAAGCTGACCTGAGGTGGGCCACCACCGGGGAGCGTGAGGCGGCTGTCTTCGATAGGGCAATCGCTTTCAGCCGTTCGCCTGGGCAGCCCAGTTCGTCACGCCAGCTCGTGAGCGCCTGGGATTCATCGCCTGACCTTCGGAAACACTGCCATGTTTGATCGCAACACCTCCACCCTCGCCCTGGTCGACCCCGAACTCTGGACCGCCGTCCAGAACGAGACCCGCCGCCAGGAAGATCACATCGAGCTGATCGCCAGCGAGAACTACACCTCGCCCGCCGTCATGGAAGCCCAGGGCAGCCAGCTGACCAACAAGTACGCCGAGGGCTACCCAGGCAAGCGCTATTACGGTGGCTGCGAGTACGTCGACGTGGCCGAGCAACTGGCCATCGACCGCGTCAAGCAGTTGTTCGGCGCCGAGTTCGCCAACGTGCAGCCCAACTCCGGTTCGCAGGCCAACCAGGGTGTGTTCTTCGCGCTGCTGCAGCCCGGTGACACCATCATGGGCATGAGCCTGGCCGAAGGCGGCCATCTGACCCACGGCATGGCGCTGAACATGAGCGGCAAGTGGTTCAACGTCGTCAGCTATGGCCTGGACGCCAACGAAGCCATCGACTACGACGCGATGGAAGCCCTGGCCCGCGAGAAGAAGCCCAAGCTCATCATTGCCGGCGCCTCGGCCTACTCGCTGCGCATCGATTTCGAGCGCTTCGGCAGAATAGCCAAGGAGATCGGCGCCTACTTCATGGTCGACATGGCGCATTACGCTGGCCTGATCGCAGCAGGCGCCTACCCCAACCCGCTGCCGCACGCCGACGTCGTCACGTCCACGACGCACAAGAGCCTGCGCGGCCCGCGCGGCGGCATCATCCTCACGAACGACGAGGCGATTGCCAAGAAGATCAACTCGGCCATCTTCCCCGGCATTCAGGGCGGCCCGCTGATGCATGTGATCGCAGGCAAGGCCGTGGCGTTCAAGGAAGCCCTGACGCCCGAGTTCAAGGCCTACCAGGAGCAGGTCGTCAAGAACGCCAAGGTGCTGGCCGAGACGCTGATCGAGCGCGGCCTGCGCATCGTCTCCGGCGGCACGGAAAGCCACGTCATGCTGGTCGACCTGCGCCCCAAGAACCTGACCGGCAAGGAAGCCGAGGCCATCCTGGGCGCCGCCCACATGACCTGCAACAAGAACGGCATCCCGAACGATCCGCAGAAGCCCATGGTCACCAGCGGTGTCCGCCTGGGCACGCCGGCCATGACGACGCGCGGTTTCAAGGAGGAGCAGGTTCGCCAGACGGCTCACCTGATCGCCGACGTGCTGGACAAGCCGCACGACGAGGCCAACCTGGCCGCCGTGCGCGAGAAGGTTGCCGCGCTGACGGCCGCCTTCCCCGTCTACCGCGGCTAAGCCGGGTCAATGCGCTGCCCGTTCTGCTCTCACACCGAAACCCAGGTCGCCGAGACCCGGGAATCGGATGAGGGCGACGTCGTGCGGCGCCGGCGCCGCTGCCTGTCCTGCGACAAGCGCTTCACGACCTATGAGCGGCCGGACATAGCCCTGCCCTCGGTCGTCAAGAAGGACGGGCGACGGGCCGATTTCGACGCCTCCAAGCTGCGTGCCTCCATGCAGCTTGCGCTGCGCAAGCGGCCGGTCAGCGTCGAGCAGATCGACGCTGCCATCAACCGCATCGAGGAAAAGCTGCTCGCCAGCGGCGCGCGCGAGATCGCGTCCACCCGGCTGGGCGAGCTGGTCATGCGCGAATTGAAGCGCATCGACAAGGTCGCCTACGTGCGCTTTGCGTCGGTCTACCGTAGCTTCGAAGACGTGGACGAGTTCCGGCAGCTGATCCGCGAGATCTGATCCGGGGTTTCCCTATCCCCCGTCAGGGGGAGGCGTGGGGGATGCCGTCCTCCCCTCCCCCCTCTTCACTCCGCCCTCGGGGGGAAAGACGCAGGGAGTGCTGCTTCCTAGAGTTCGTTCATCGACAACGAACCGCAGGAAGCCGCCATGAACCGCACCTCCACCACCCGCCGCAACAGCTTCGGTTTCACTCTGGTGGAGCTGTGCACCTGCCTGGGCATCACCGCCGCGCTGCTCGGCCAGGCTGTGCCGTCGTTGAGCAAGCTGCGCCAGGAGCAGGCCCTGCGCGGCGCCGCCAACGCCCTGGCCGGTGACCTGCGCCTTGCCCGCAGCGAGGCGGTCAATGCGGGCGAGTCGGTCTACTTCCGCGTCAGCGGCAAGGGTGCCAATGCCTGCTACGTGCTGCACACCGGCGCCCGCAACGACTGCGATTGCGCCGGCGGCCAGGCCGTCTGCAAGGCGCCGGGCAGCCAGGTCATCAAGGCCGAATGGTTGCCGACGAGCCAGGCTATGCGGCTGCGCAGCAATGCCGAGACGCTGGTGTTCCAGCATCGCCAGGGGCTGGTGACGCAGACCGGCAGCATCGAATTGAGCCTGGACAACGGCCCCGGCATCCGGCAGGTCATCGCCATCACGGGCCGCGTTCGCAGTTGCGCCACGGGCGCCAAGCTGGCTGGCATGAGCAACTGCGCCTGAGCCCCTCATTCGTGCGTGTTGGCGACCGACGGTGCGTATGCGGCGACGAGCGGCAGCACCGTAACCACTGAACCGACCCATGGTGCGGAAAATTGCACACATGCGACAACCGATCCATCCACGCCTGCGCTTTGGCGGTTTCACGCTCATGGAGCTGATGATCGCCGTCGTCGTGGTGGGCATCCTGGCTTCAATCGCCTATCCGGCGTTTACATCCACGATCCAGCGCAGCCGTCGCGCGGATGCCATCGCGGCGCTGTCGGCGCTCACGCAGGCACAGGAGCGCTACCGGTCCAACCATGCGGCGTATGCCGATTCGGTCGACACGCTTTCCGTGAACGTCGAGAAGGTCTACAAGTACTACGACGTCAGTTTTGCAGGCATCGGCGAGTCGGGCTTCAAGTCGGGTTATGTGGTCACGGCGACGCCGAAGCGTGGTGGCAGCCAGGCGTCGGACCGCGATTGCGCCACGCTCAGCATCAGGCTCGACGGCTCGATCTTCAAGTACGAGGCCGTGGATTCCAAGGGCGTGAGCAGCGCCAAGAACTGCTGGGGGCGCGATCATGGCTCTTCTTCGACCTAGTCATGTCCGTCGCGCCGGCGTCACGCTGGTGGAAATGCTCATCGGCGTGGCGATTCTGGGCGTTCTGCTTGCCGTGGCCGTCCCCTCGTTGAGCAACATGATGGAGCGCCGCCGCGTCGTCGCTGCGGCCGGCGAGATCGCCAGCATCTTCGTGCAGGCGCGGTCCGAAGCGACCAGCCTGGGCGGTAAGGTGAACATCCACCTGCAGCCCGTACCGGCAACCATCGGTGAATTCAGCTGTGTGCGCCTCAGCACCGATGACGTGATTGACGTCTGCCGCTGCAATCGCTCGGGGGAGCGTCTCTGTTCCGTCGGCAACGGCCGGCTGCTGCGCGAGTTCTTGCTGCCGAAGGATTCCTCGGTCACCTTCTCCGCAACTGGCGAATGGGTAGCCAGCAACCCCTATGTTGTCAATTTCATGCGGGGCAACTACGTGACCAACACCAACAACGTCCACGTGACGGTGATCGGCACGCGGACCCAGGCCAAGCTGCGCGTCGAGTACATCAGTTCCGGGCGGGTGCGTACTTGTTCGCCGGACGGCAGCATGAGCGGGTTTCCGACATGCGCAGCACAGGGGGGGGCATGACGTCCTTCCAGCAGCGCGGTCTGGGCCTTGTCGAACTGATGGTGGGCATCACCGTCGGGCTCATCGTCGCGGCGGGTGCCTCCATGGTCGCCGTCAACCAGATCAACGAGCACCGTCGGCTGATGCTGGAAACCCAGATTCAGCAGGACTTGCGCGCTGCGGCCGACCTGATCCAGCAGGACTTGCGCCGTGCCGGCTTCCGCGGCTTGCCCGGTCAAGGCGTGTGGTCGCCGCCGATGGCCGTCGGCACGCAGGCGGAAAAATCAGCGGGCGTGGTCACGGCCAACAAGTTTGTCGAGATGGTCAAGACGGAACGTAACGACGACGTCTCGCTGACCTATCTGTACGCCCGCGACGGCTCCACCGGCGAGCCGGTCGATGCCGACCACTTCGGCATCCGTTGGAACAAAGGCAAGGAAACGCTGTACGTGCAGATCGGCAGCCCGGGTGGCGCCGGCAATTGGCAGCCCATCACCGATCCTGAAAGTATCCGCATCACCGGCTTCAACATCGACATCGAATCCAAGCCGGTCGATCTGCCCGACTTCTGCGACAAGCCCTGCACCCCGGCCGCTGCGGGAGGGGTGACGGCCTGCCCGACCTTCGAGGTGCGCCGCGTCAAGTTCACGATCACCGCCGAGGCCAAGCACGACGCCAAGGTCAAGCGCACGCTGTCCAATGTCGGGCGCATGCGTGCCGACGTCATCAAGGGAGCCTGCCCCGCATGATGCCGCGCAGCCCCTCATCACCGCGCCGCGAACAGGGCGCCGCGACGCTGGTCGTCGTCATGGTGCTGTTCCTCGTGATGGCGCTTTTGGCGGCCTATGCCAACCGCAGCCTGTTGTTCGAGCAGCGCGTGTCGGGCAACTTCTTCCGCGCCAGCGCATCGCTCGAGGCATCCGAGGCCGGCATCGAATGGACGCTGGCCCAACTCAACGGCACAGCCGTCGACAACACCTGCAAGCCTGTTGCCGAAGGTGGTCAGCGCTTTTCCGACCGGTATCTGACGATAGATCCCGCCGACCGCCGTATCACATCCACCTCCGAAGACGCGATCGGCATCGTCGATTGCGCGCGCGACGTGGCGACGGACGCCTGGGTCTGCCGCTGCCCGGCGGCCACGGCCGCGAATTCGGCGCGGCCGGCGATCGTCGGCGGCGAACAGAGTCCCAGTTTCGGCGTTCTTCTCGAAGGCGGGCCGCGCGGCGGCACCCTGAGCCTGCTCATCACCGGCTGCACCACCAGTGCCCTCGAAGATTGCCAAGACAGAAACAAGGCCGCCGAGCGCAGCAAGGAGCAGGTGTCCAGGAATCTCCTGCAGGCCATGGTCGGCCTCGTCAGCGCGGTCCGCAGCCCACCGAACACGCCGCTGGTCGTGCGCGGCAATGTCGAGTCGACCGGCGCCGGCCTGGGCCTGCACAACACCGACGCGCTCGCCAACGGCATGCTTGCGGTGCTGGGCGGCAGTTGGAGCGGCATGGTCGATGGCCGGCTTGAGAGCGTGCCCGGCACATCGGTCGCCCAGACGGTGGTGCAGACCGACAGGACGCTGCAGGGCACTGCCGACGCAGAAGCGGTGTTCAAGATGTTCATGGGCGCCAGCAGCGCCAAGTACCAGGAGCACCCGGCTCTGCGCAGGCTCAGCTGCAACGGCGACTGCGCCCAGGCGATCGAGACCGCCTACAAGGCCGGCCAGCGCATGCTCTGGGTGGACGGCCCGTTGACGATCGGCAGCAACAAGGTGCTCGGCAGCATCAACGACCCGCTGCTCATCGTGGCCTCCGGCGACGTCACGCTGGACGGCGCCTTCCAGCTCAACGGCATGCTGGTGTCCTCCGGAGACGTCAGCTGGACCAACGCCGGTTCGGCGCCTTCGGTCATCAACGGCATCGTGCTGGTGGGCGGCGCCATGGTGACTGGAGGGCGCATGGACATCGTCTACCAGCAAGCCGTGGCAGATCAGCTGCGCAACCGCATGGGCAGCTATGTGCGGGTGCCCGGTGGCTGGATCGACAACCTGTGATGGCCATGCACTCCCTAGTCTTCCAATCACGCGGCGGCCGCACCTTCCAGCGCGGCGTGACCTTGATCGAGGCGCTCGTGGCGCTGGTGGTCATGTCCTTCGGCATGGTGGCGCTGGTGGGCCTGCTCAGCAACCTGCGCCAGAGCGGCGACCTGGCCAAGCAGCGCAGCGAGGCGATGCGCATCGCTCAGGCCGAGATTGAAACTTTGCGCGCCTTCTCGGTACTCAAGAAAGCCAGCGGCGCGGACCCTTCCGTCAGGGACTATGAAGACAACCTGCTCAAGGTGATCGCGGCCCGCACCGTCGTTGGCGAGAATTCAAACACCTCGTTCGTCGTCGAGCGCAAGGTGGTGCCCCTGTACGGCGTCACGGCGGCAGGCGAGACGGAGCCCCAGGCCATCAGGGGGCAGACGATCAAGGTGACGGTGACCTGGGAAGACCGCGGTGGCGGCGCGCAGAAGCTGGCCCTGGACACCGTCATCTCCCGCACCGATCCGGCCTTTTCCTTCGCGCTTGGTGTCACGCCACCCACCCATGGCGTGCGCACGCCAGACGGCCGCAACCCGGCAGTGCCACCTGGCGCCAAGGATCTCGGCAATGGCTCCAGCGCCTTCCGGCCCGGCGGTGGCAGCCCGGCTGTCTGGGTGTTCAATAACGCTTCGGGCGTCATCACAGGCCTTTGCGACATCGCGGTCGACACGGCGGTCTCGACGCTGACGCCGTCCAGCGTCGAGTCCTGCAAGAACAACACCATCGGCTATCTGGTCAGCGGCGCTATCCGCTTCTCCAGCAGCAATACGCCCCGGCCGGAGGCGCCAGACGGCACGGCGCGGCCGGTATCGATCTACGTCAACCTGATTCCCAGCGAGCACAAGGAAACGAAGGGCGGCCTCGAGGTTTTCGTTGGCGGACGCGACTACCCCCTCACGCCGAATCACGTGTGTTTCACCGACGCGCCCACGACTACGTCGTCGACGCAGACCTTCGTCAACTACAACTGCATCGTCTATCCCAACACTCAGACGCCGCGCAACTGGTGGGGCAAGGTGTACGTGACCGGTTTGGACCTCGGCACCTCCGCCACACAGTTCAAGGTCTGTCGCTACAGCGCCGACTACAACGGCAACGGCTACACCTACTGGGTGAACCCGGAAGCCGGCAAGCAGCCGTTCTTCAAGATCGACAACGAAGAGCATCCCGAGACTTACCGCGCCGTCAGCCATTCGCTGGCCCGGCAGAACTTCCTCGTCGTGCGCGGCGATGTGTCCTGCCCGTCGCGGGCCACGGCGACCGACCTCTTCATCGACTACGCCACCCACGAGATGCCGCTGCCGCCGGCCGCAGCGACCTCGCCCTGACCCTGGCTAGACTGGGCGGATGCCCGTCCTAGACACCTCCGCCGCGCTGCACCGCGCGCTGGCGCTTGCCGCCGAAGCCATTGGTCTGAGCGACCCCAATCCGCGTGTCGGTTGCGTCATCCTCGACGCTGATGGCCAAGAGCTGGGCGCCGGCCACACACAGGCCGCCGGCCAGGCCCATGCCGAGGTCATGGCGCTGCGCGATGCTGCGAAGCGCGGCCGGGACGTGCGCGGTGCAACGGCCATCGTCACGCTGGAGCCCTGCTCCCACCATGGCCGTACACCGCCCTGCTGCGACGCGCTGATCGCCGCCGGCATCGCGCGGGTCGTCGTCGCTGTGCAGGACCCCAACCCGCAGGTCGCCGGCCAGGGCCTGGCCCGACTGCGCGCCGCGGGCATTGCCGTTGACCTGGCCGAAGAGACCTTTGCCGACGCCGCACGCGAACTCAACATCGGCTTCTTCTCGCGCATGCAGCGTGGCCGGCCGTTCGTGCGGCTGAAGTCGGCCATCTCGCTGGACGGTCGCACCGCGCTGCCCGACGGCCGCAGCCAGTGGATCACCGGCGAGGCCGCACGCGCCGATGGCCATGCCTGGCGCAAGCGCGCCGGTGCGGTGCTGACCGGCATCGGCACCGTGCTGGCCGATGACCCGCGGCTGGACGTCCGCCTCGTGCCGACCGCCAGGCAGCCGCTGCGCATCGTGCTGGACCCGCAAGGCCGGCTGCCGGCCAGCGCACGCATCCTGCAGCCGCCGGGCGAGGCGCGCATCATCGGCCCGGGCCGTGCGGACCTGTCGACGCTGCTGGCCGAGCTGGGCGCGCAAGGCATCAACGAGCTGCATGTCGAAGCCGGCCCCGTCCTGTCCGGCGCCTTCATCGATGCCGGCCTCGTCGACGAACTCCTCATCTACCAGGCGCCGCTGCTGATCGGCGAAGGCCGGCCACTGGCCGCGTTGAGCCCACTTGCAGGGCTGGCCGATGCCCGCCGCTGGCGCTTCGTGGAAGCCACACCATTCGGCCAGGATCTGCGTCTCAGGCTGCGTCCAGCCTAGGGTCGCCACCTACAATCGCCGGCTATGCCCATCTCCCCCATTCCCGAGCTGGTGGCCGAGCTGGCCGCCGGTCGCATGGTCATCCTTGTCGACGAGGAAGACCGCGAAAACGAGGGCGATCTCGTCCTGGCCGCCGACCTCGTCACGCCCGAAGCCATCAACTTCATGGCCAAGCACGGCCGTGGCCTGATCTGCCTGACGCTGCCGCGGGAGCATTGCGAGCGCCTGCAGTTGCCGCCGATGACGCGCCGCAACGGCACTCAGCACGGCACGGCCTTCACCGTCTCCATCGAGGCCGCCACCGGCGTCACGACCGGCATCTCCGCTGCGGACCGCGCCCGCACCGTACAGGCGGCCGTCGCGCCCGGCGCCAAGGCCAGCGACCTCGTCCAGCCCGGCCACATCTTCCCGCTGCAGGCACAGGACGGCGGCGTTCTGATGCGCGCCGGCCATACCGAGGCCGGCTGCGACCTCGCCCACATGGCCGGCCTGTCGGCCACGTCGGTGATCTGCGAGATCATGAAGGACGACGGCACCATGGCCCGCCTGCCGGACCTGGAAGTCTTCGCCAAGGAACACGGCCTGAAGATCGGCACCATCGCCGACCTCATTGCCTACCGCAGCCGCCACGAGAGCCTCGTGCAGCGCGTCGCCGAGCGGCAGCTCAACACGGCCCAGGGCGAGTTCGCCTGCCAGGTCTTCACCGACCGCACGGGCGGCACGCACCTGGCACTGAGCCACGGTCAATGGACGGCCGAAGCGGAAGTCCTCGTGCGCGTGCACGAGCCGCTGTCGGTGATGGACCTGCTGGAAGCCGGCCCCTGCGGCCACTCCTGGGGACTGCCTGCGGCGCTCAGCGCGGTGAAGGCCAGCGCTGCTGGCGTCGTCGTGCTGCTGAACTGCGGCGAGGACGCCGCCGGCGTGCTGGCGCGTGCTCGCACCGAGAAGGCCGCCGCCCCGGTCAAGGGCGCGATGGACCTGCGCACCTACGGCGTCGGCGCCCAGATCCTGAAGTCGCTGGGCGTGCACCGCATGAAGCTGCTCGGCAGCCCGCGCCGCATGCCCAGCATGACCGGCTACGGCCTCGAAGTGACGGGTTTCGTCGCTCCCCCTACCCGCTGACACGAACGAGAGGCTAGCGATGCAAGACTCCGACCAAGGCCTGCCCAGTTTCGAGGGCGCCCTCGATGGCAGTGACCTGACCGTCGCCATCGTCCAGGCGCGCTTCAACGACGCCATCACCTCGTCGCTGGCCAGCGCCTGCCTGGCCGAGCTGTCGGTGTTGGGCGTGCCCACCGAGGCCATCCGCCACGTCACCGTGCCCGGCGCGCTGGAGGTGCCGCTGGCGCTGCAGGCGCTGGCAGAGACGAACGACTATGACGCCCTCATCGCGCTGGGCTGCATCATCCGCGGCGAGACCTACCACTTCGAGCTGGTCGCCAACGAGAGCGGCGCCGCCGTGACCCGCGTCGGCCTGGACCACGGCCTGCCGATCGCCAACGCCATCCTGACCGTCGAGAACGAGGCCCAGGCCTGGGCCCGCGCCGAACCCAAGGGCCGCGACGCTGCCCGCGTTGCCGTCGAGATGGCCAATCTGCTGAAAGAGATCGCGTGAACGCACCCCAGAAGACCGCCACCAAGACGGCCAGACCCGCCGGCAAGCGCCCGACCGTCAAGTCCGCCCGCCGCCGCTCGCGCGAGGCTGCGCTGCAAGGCCTCTACCAGTGGCTGCTGACCGGCGAGGACATCGGTGCCATCGTCGCCCTGGGCCGCGAGCAGGACGGCTACGCAAAGCTCGACCTCAAGCACTACGACGCCTTGCTGACCGGCTGCGTCAACGAGGCCGTTGACCTCGACGCCATCCTGTCGCGCCATGTCGACCGCAAGACCACCGAGCTGTCGCCCATCGAGCACGCCATCCTGATGATCGGTGCCTACGAGTTGCAGCACTGCCTGGACATTCCCTACCGCGTCGCGATCAACGAAGCCGTCGAGCTGGCCAAATCCTTCGGCGGCACCGATGGCCACAAGTACGTCAACGGTGTGCTGGACCGTGCGGCCGGCGACCTGCGGCCCTCTGAGGTCGCAGCCAAGCGCTGATGAAACTGGCAGGGCGCCTCGACCGCATCGAGCCCTTCTACGTGATGGAGCTGGCCAAGGCTGCGGCGCAGGTCGCGGCCGGGCCGCTGTGCGACCCGGCCCAGGGCGGCCGGCGCATGATCCGCCTCAATATCGGTGAACCTGACTTCGGCCCCGCGCCGGCCGTGCGCGAGGCCGTCACCCGCATAGCCAACGGCCCCACGCCTTACACCGACGCCCTCGGCCTGCCGGCGCTGCGAGAAGCCATCTCCCAGTGGTACGCCCAGCGCTATGGCCTGATCATCGCGCCCGAGCGCATCGCCATCACGGCCGGTGCGTCGGCCGGCCTGCAGCTCGCCTGCCTCGCCCTCTTCGAGCGTGGCGACGAGGTGCTGATGCCCGACCCCTGCTACCCCTGCAACCGCCATTTCGTGACAGCGGCGGACGCCACGCCGCGCCTGCTGCCGACCGGCGCGGCCGAGCGCTTCCAGCTGGACGCCAGTCAGGTGCACGACGCCTGGACGCCGGCCACGCGCGGCGTGCTGCTGGCCTCGCCCAGCAACCCGACCGGCACGTCCATCGCGCCCGAGGTGCTGGCCGATATCGCCGGCTTCGTGCGCGAGCGCGGTGGCGTGACGGTCGTCGACGAGATCTACCTGCCGCTGAGCTACGACGAGCATTTCAGCCACAGCGCCTTGGCGCTCGGCGACGACATCGTCTCCGTCAATAGCTTCTCCAAGTACTTCGGCATGACCGGCTGGCGGCTGGGCTGGCTGGTGCTGCCCCCTGCCCTGGTTCCGGCCATCGAGCGGCTGGCGCAGAACCTCTACATCTGCCCGTCCACGCTGGCGCAGATGGCGGCGCTCTCGGCCTTCGAGCCCGCCTCCATCGCCGAGTTCGAGCGCCGCCGCAACGTGCTGCGCGAGCGCCGCGACTACGTGGTGTCGGCCCTCAACGACCTCGGCCTGACCGTGCCCGTCGCGCCCGACGGCGCCTTCTACGCCTGGATGGACATCAGCCGCCATCACGCCGACAGCTGGGCCTTCGCCCACGAGCTGCTGCAGAGCGCCCAGGTCGCACTGACGCCGGGCCGCGACTTTGGCTTGGCCGAACCGCAGCGCTGGATGCGCCTGTCCTTCGCGTCGTCGATGGACGACTTGCACGAAGCCATGCGCCGTCTTCGCGAGGTGCTCTCGTGAGCTTCGAGTTCCCGATCCGTGTCTACTGGGAAGATACCGACGCAGGCGGCATCGTCTTCTATGCCAACTACCTGAAGTTCTTCGAGCGCGCCCGCACTGAGTGGCTGCGCGCGGCGGGCGTGGAGCAGCACCAGCTGCGTGAAGACACCGGCCTCATCTTCGTCGTCGCCGCGACCAACATGCGCTATGCCGCGCCGGCCCGCCTCGACGACCTGCTGACCATCACCGTCGAACCCGAACCTGCCGGCCGCGCCAGCCTCGTCGTGCGCCAGCGCGCGCTGCGCGGCGGCACGCTGCTTGCCGAAGGCGAGATCCGCATCGGCTGCGTGCGCGCCGACGACCTGAAACCCCAACGCCTGCCCGACTCCGTCGTGGCCGCGATCACCGCATGAACCAAGACCTGTCCATCGTCTCCCTGATCCTGCATGCCAGCCTGGCCGTGCAGCTCGTCATCGCGGGCCTGCTGATCGTGTCGATCGCGAGCTGGAGCGTCATCTTCGGCAAGCTCATCGGCCTGGGCCAGATCAAGCGCCGCAACGACGCCTTCGAGGCCGAGTTCTGGAGCGGCAAGAACCTCAACGAGCTCTACCAGGCCGTCGGCAGCCGCACCGACGGCGCGCCGCTGGAGCGAATCTTCGCGTCCGGCATGCGTGAGTTCATGAAGCTGCGCGAGAAGCGCGTGACCGACGCCGGCATGCTGCTCGACGCCGCCCGCCGCGCCATGCGCGCCAGCTTCCACCGCGAGCTGGACGCGATGGAGAGCAACCTCTCCTTCCTCGCGTCGGTGGGCTCGGTGTCGCCCTATGTGGGCCTGTTCGGCACCATCTGGGGGATCATGCATGCCTTCGTCGGCCTGTCCAACCTGACCCAGGTGACGCTGGCCACGGTGGCGCCTGGCATCGCCGAAGCGCTGGTCGCCACGGCCATCGGCCTGTTCGCCGCCATCCCGGCCGTGCTCGCCTACAACCGCTTCGCACGCCAGATCGACCGCAGCGCGATCACGCTGGAGACCTTCATCGAAGAGTTCTCCAACATCCTGCAACGCAACGCCTCGCAGAACTGATGGCTTCCGTCTCCGCCCGTGGCGGCCGCCGGCGCCGCACGATGAACGAGATCAACATGGTCCCGTTCATCGACGTGATGTTGGTGCTGCTCATCATCTTCATGGTCAGCGCGCCGCTGATCACGACCGGCATGGTCGACCTGCCCAGCGTCGGCAAGAGCCGCCAGCAGCCCGAACACGTCATCCAGATCATCGTCGGCACCGACGAGCAGCTGAAGATCAAGGTCGACCAGCTGGAACCCGAGAGCATCCCGGCCAACCGCCTGGCCGAGCGCGTCAAGAAGGCGCAGGGCAAGGACGCGAACAACCCCGTCGTCATCTCCGCCGACAAGAACGTCAAGTACGAGGCCGTCGTGCAAGTCATGGACACGCTGCAGCGCGCCGGCATTCAGCGCGTCGGCCTGGCCGTGAAGAGCGGCGCCGCCGCCAATTGAGCCGATGACCGTTGCCACGCTGCGCCCGCCTGAAGCCGCCGGCATTGGCCGCGGCCTGACCTTTGCGCTGGTCGCCCATGGCTTGTTGATCCTTGCGCTCAGCGCCGGTGTGAGCTGGCGCAGCGACAGCTCGCCCGCCTTCGAGGCCGAGCTGTGGTCGGCCATCCCGCAGGTCGCCGCGCCACGTGAGGAGGCCCCGCCCGATCCCGAACCCGAGGCGCCCAAGCCCGACACCCAGGCCCAGCAGCGCGCAGCCGAGGAGGCAGCCGCCGAGCAACGCGAGGCCGAGATCGCCATCGCGAAAGAGAAGAAGCGCAAGGAAGAAAAAGCCCGCGAAGAGGCCGCCAAGGTCGAGCGGGAGAAAGCGGCGAAGCAAAAGGAAGCCAAGGACAAGGCGGCCAGGGAGAAAGCCGACAAGGAAGCCCAGGACCGCAAGAAGCTCAAGGACGAGAAGGCCGCGAAAGATGCCAAGGAGGCCAAGGCCGCCAAGGACGCTGACGCCCGCCGGGAGGCCCTGCGGCTGGAGAACCTGCGCCGCATCCAGGGCATGGCCGGCGGCACGCCGGGCTCCACCGGCACAGCCGCCCAGAACGCCGCGCCGTCGGCCGGTTACGGGGGGCGCGTCAAGGGCAAGATCAAGCCGCTCATCATCTACCCCGACGATGGCAGCGCCAACCCGACCGCCGAGGTGCAGGTCAACCTCGGCCCCGACGGCCTCATCCTCGGCAGCAAGGTGTTGAAGGCCAGCGCCGACCCCGACTGGGACCGCGCCGTGCTGCGCGCGATAGAAAAGGCCGAGCGCCTGCCCCGCGATGTGGACGGCCGCGTGCCGTCGGTGCTGATCCTGACCTTCCGCCCGCGCGAATAGTCACTGAGGCCCGAGGCTTAAAGCTCCACCGAAATGGGCCGCCCCGGCAGCACGCGGTGCAACTCGTCGGCCAGTGCCTGCAAGTCCATGGGCTTGCTGAGGTAGCCATCCATGCCGGCTTTCAGGCAGGCCTTGCGCCGCACTTCCGTGTCACCCGCCGTGGCGGCAACGATGGGAAATGGCGGCAGGTTGCCGACGCGCTGCAAGGAGCGCAGATGCTCGCTGGCTTCCAGCCCGTCCATGACCGGCATGTCCACGTCCATCAGCACCATGTCTGGCGGCTCGTCGCAGCAGGAGTCGAGCGCCTCGATGCCGTCGCCCGCCACCACCACCTCGTAGCCCAAGGCCTCCAGCTGGCCGCGGGCGACGATCTGGTTCACCACGTTGTCATCCACGACCAGCACCCGCCGGCTTTCCTGCATGTAGAGCGGCGCGGGCGAGGTCAGCCGCGACAGGGCCGTCGACGTGCGCGTGTCGACATGCGCAGTGAAACGCTCCAGTTCCAGCGGGCTGAACGGGAGCACCCGGATGTCGACCGAGCACTTGCGCCGAAAGCGCAGCGTGTCGGAGCCGGCGACCACGGCGAGCACCGTCCACAGGCCGGGCAAGTCCTGGGCGATCTGCTGCAGCAGAGGCAACTCCTGGCCGCTGTGCTCCGCAGCGATCATCAGCATCGGTGGCGAGCCCGTCGACAGCGCGGCGGCTGCTTCGCCGAGCTGTTCGAACGACGCCACATGCCAGCCCAAATGCCGCAGCCGCGTCTCCACCGAGTCCAGTGCGCCGGGTAGCGGGCTGACCAGCCAAGCCACGGAGCCGCCGGCGTCCGGCGAGTGTTCGAACGCAATTTCCTCTGCGGCCAGTTCACCGCTCAGTGAGATGACCAACCCGTCCAGTCCAGCATCGACGAACTGGACCGAGCCGGCAGTGACGGGACAGGGCGCCTGGGCTCGCGCAACCAGCCCCTGGGCCACATCGGCGTCCTCGGCGACCAACTGCAGGCGCTGCAGCACGCCCAGGACATCGGATGGGCGATGCGCCCCCGTGCCGGCGGCGTGGATGAGGATGCTGCTGCGGCCAAAGACCGGCGGCTCGGCCTCCGCGCTGAACATGACGAAACCGGCGTCGAAGCAGTCGACGATGCCGAGCAAGATCCGGTGGATGCCGGCACGCAGGTAGGGCCCGGGATCATGAAGCTCGAGCTGCGGGCCGCGATAGTCGAAGTAGGTGACCAGGCCCTTGCTTCTGGCGTGGGGAAGCACGTCGCGCGCGCTCTGGGTGAACAGCTCTGAGAACTCCATGACAGCCTATTGCTAACTGCCCGCCAGAGTAGAGAAAACTCAGTTGTCAGGCCGTTTCCAAATGTGGCCGCTGCTTACAGAATGACTCGTTTCAACGCGCGCGGCCGGCGGCCCGGTTCAGCACCATGCGGTCGATCGACCAACGGCCCGAACCCCACAGCGCGACACCCAAGGCCAGCACGCCCCACAGCAGGTGCTGCGCCTCGCCGGCGGCCGAGAGGTCTTCCGCCGGCAGCGAGAGCACCGCCATCAGGTTGACGACAAACAGCCCCGCGCCGGCGAAGCGACCCGCCAGGCCGAGCACCAGCAACACGGGGATCACCAGCTCTCCGGCCGTGCCCGCATAGGCCGCCAGCACCGGCGGCAGCAGCGGGACCTGGTAGTAGTCGCTGAACAGCGCCAGCGTGGACGACCAGTCGCGCAGCTTGACCAGGCCGGACATGAAGAAGATCTTGGCCACGTAGAGCCGCGCCGCCAGCAGCGCGAGCGACTGCAGATGGCTGATCAGCGTGTCCAGCGGCGTGGGCAGCCGGGTGGGTTGCAGGCCGGGGTCGGTGAAGGCGCGCAGCGTGGCGGATATCAGTGCGTTCATGGTGGCGTGGTTCGGGGTGATCAGGCTGAGGGTGTCGACCTGACCCCTTGCAGCCAGGCATTGCGCAGTGCGGCTTGCAGCCAGGCGCTGAAGTCGAAGTCGGCTGGCGCGCCAGAACCTTTCACTTCGGTGGCCTGCAATGCGTCGGCCAGGTTCATGTCGTCGATCAGCGCCTGCATGAAGACGGCTTCGGCCGCCGACAAGGCCTGCGAGGTGGCCTGCCAAGCCTCACGCCACACGAGCAGCGGGCCGTCGCGCTGGGCGAGCAAAGACACGCCGGGGCGCAACTGCAGCCACAGCTGTTCGGGCGGCGTGGTGCCCAGCAGCGTGAGCGACTCCGCGTCGAGTTCGGCATCCGCCGCGCGCTCGGCGAGCTGCGATGCCCAATCCAGCCGGGCGAGATCGGGCAGGCCCGAGTCTTCTCCGGCGCGCTCGATCAAAAAGCCTGCAAGCGCCCCGCCCCACTGCGCCAGGTCGCCGCGCTCGGGCGGATGGGCGCGCCAGAAGCTCCAGGCCAGCGCAGCGAAGTCTTCGTCGCCCAGCGCTTCAACCAACCGCGCGAAGGGCACAGCCAGCGCCTGGGCCGACAGCGCCCTCAGGTTGCCGACATACGCCGACAGCCCGCGCTCGCTGCCCGTTAGACCTGCTGGCGCCTCGCTGCGGCCCAGCAGCGCATCGACGAAGGCCTGCTGCTGCGCCTTCATGACTGCAGCGCCCTCGACCGCTGGGCTTCGGCGAGCAGCACGTCCAGCGCCGGCACGGCGGTGTCCCATTCGATCAGCGTCGGCGTCGGGCCGAAGCGTCGGATCGCATGTTCGTAGACCCGCCAGACCTCGTCACGCACGCGGCTGCCGTGGTCGTCGATGACGAGGCCGTCCTCGCGTTCGCAATGGCCTGCGAGGTGGATCTCGCCGACGCTGCCGGGCCGGACCGCCTCCACCCAGCGCATCGCCTCGCGCGCTGCGTCATCGGCAGCGAAGCCGGCATTGCGCGCGTTGACGACCAGGTTGTTGACGTCCAGCAGCAGGCTGCAGCCGCTGCGCCGCGTCAGCTCGTTGAAGAACTCGGGTTCGGCCAAGGTGTCGCCGGCCCAGCCGACATAGGCGCTGATGTTCTCGACCAGCATCTGGCGGCCCAGGCGCTGCTGCACTTCGTCGACATGCCTGGCCAGCAAGTCCAGCGATTCGTCCGTGAAGGGAATGGGCAGCAGGTCCGCCGCATGCGAGCCGGAGCCGACGCGGGCGAAGCAGGCGTGGTCCGACACCCAGCGCGGCTGCACGCGAGCGACCAGCCTGGCGAGGCGGTCGAGATGCCAGCCGTCCAGCCCGGCTGCAGAGCCGAGCCCGAGACCGACGCCGTGCAGGCTGATGTCGTAGGCCTCACTGCCGGCGTCGAGCACGGCGAGCGTGATGCCGCCGTCAGCGAAGAAATTCTCGGAATGGACCTCGATGAAGCCGAGCGCGGGGCGCTCGGCCAGCAAGGTCTCGTAGTGAGGCTGGCGCCAGCCAATGCCGACGCAGAGTTCTGGTGCCATGCCGTTTTACTTCTTGGCGGGCGCCTTGGTCGAGCCGCCTTCCTTCTCGCACGTGCCCTTGGCGACGTACTTCCACTCGGTGGGGGCCTTGTCGACCTTGGCCTGGCCGGCACAGGAGTGGGCGCCGTCGGAGCTGGCGCAGTCGTTCTGGCCGGCCTTGGCGATGCCATAGCACTTTTCCTTGGCGGCCTTGTCCTGAGCCTGGGCGTGGGCGACGACGCCCAGTGACAGCGCGGCGGCCAGGGCGGATGAGACGAGAGCTTGGTTCTTCATGGGACGGATCTCCGAAAGGTTGGGGGGAGTGCAAGGCGGCCGATCATCCGGCGGCGAGATTGAAGTCGCAAGACAGCGGCAACTCCTTACACTGCGCGCCGCCATGAACGCTGCTCCCGACTACTGCCGCCAGATCGAGGCCTTGCGCCCGGTGCTGCTGAAGTTCGCCCGCCTGCAGCTGCGCAACCCTGCCTGGGCGGAGGATGCGGTGTCGGAGACGATGCTGGCCGCGCTGGAGAAGCCGCAGGCCTTCGCCGGCAACAGCCAGCTCAAGACCTGGCTCATCGGCATCCTCAAGCACAAGCTCATCGACCAGATCCGCAGGAACAGCCGCGAGCTGTCGACCACCGCCGCCAGCGAGGACGGCGAGGACCTCGACGACTTGATGTTCACGGCCGACGGCCACTGGCGCGAGATGCAGCACGACTGGGGCAACCCAGAGGACGCGCTGCGACAGGTGGACTTCATGAAGGTGCTGGAAGCCTGCGTCGAGAAGCTGCCCGGCCAGCAGGGACGGCTCTTCATGATGCGCGAGTGGCTGGAGCTGGAGTCCGACGAGATCTGTAAGGAACTGGCGATCACGCCGACCAACTTGTGGGTCATGCTGCACCGGGCCAGGCTGAGGCTGCGGGACTGCTTGCAAATGAACTGGTTCGCTGGAGGTGCGACTTGATCAAGCTGATGATCACCTGCCGCGAGGCCTCGCAGATCACGCTGCAGGCCGACGACCGCAGTGTGCCGCTGACGGAGCGGCTGTCGGTGCGACTGCACCAACGCATCTGCGGCAACTGCCGCCGTTTTTCCCGGCAGGTGGAGCTGATGCGCCAGGCCAGTGCGCGCTGGCGCAAGTACACAAACGAGTAGGTCAACTCGTTGGGGCGCCTTCGTCAGGCCGACCGCTGTCCTCGCCCAGTAGCGCAACCCCCAGCGCAATCCGGATGGCATCGATCTGCCCTGACAGCCCCATGCTGGGCACCGCAGGCTGTGAGCGCGCCGCCTGTTCCGGCAAGGCCGGCAGGTGGGCGAAGCCACTGCGCACGCCGCTGCCGGCGAGGTGCTGCTGCAGCGCGAAGAACACCTGGTTGCAGACGAAGGCGCCGGCGCTCAGCGACAGCCCCGCCGGGTGCCCGGCCGCCCGCAGCGCATCGCGCATTGCCTTGACCGGCAGCGTCGAGAACCAGGCGGCCGGCGCGCCGGCCAGCACCGGCTGGTCCTGCGGCCGGGCACCGTCGTTGTCGGCGATGCGCGCGTCGATCAGGTTGATGGCGACGCGCTCGATGGACACCTCGCTGCGGCCGCTGGCCTGGCCCAGGGCCAGCACGAGCCGGGGCTGCAGTTCCGCAAGCGCCTCGGCCAGCGCGGGCGGCGCGCCAGCGAAGCTCGTTGGCAAACGGCGTGCCTGAACGGTGTGGCCGGCGATGCGCTCGCCATGCAGCGCGCGCGCCACTTCCCATGACGGGTTGATCGGCTCGACACCGAAAGGCTCGAAGCCGGTGAGCAGGATGTTCATCGGCCGGCATTGTGCGGATTGCTGCGTAACCCTGCCCTTGATGACCTCATGGGCAGCACCGGGCGGCCTCCATAATCGCCGGCCATGACCGACCCGTCCGAGCCACTGCCTTGGCCCCATGGCGACGCCGAGCCCACCGCCAGCGCGCCTTCGGGCTTCCTCTGGCCCAGCCCGCCCTACGCTGCCTACCCGCAGCCGCAGGTGCAGCAAGGGCCTGAGGCCTGCGAGATCCTCGGCCTGAACAACAGCCGCAGCGTCGGCCAGTTGCTGGAGCTGGACGCCGGCGACCGCGTCGTGCGCATCAACGTGCCGCCGGCGCGCAACAGCATGCCGCTGCGGTTCAGCCAGTTTCGCGCCGTCAAACTGATGCGTGCCATCGCCGTGCCGCCACGCGACGCGGGCGATGCCACCGCCCTGCTCAGCGTCGACCAACGCCCGCGCAGCGATTTCCGCATCGTCTTCAACGGTGGCGACGAGCTCAAGGGCGTGACCATCGGCCACCAGCATGACAAGCTGGGCCTGTTCCTGTTCCCGCCGCTGTCCGAGAGCGACGACTCGGTGCGCCGCGTCTTCATCCCGCGCGAGGTGCTGGCGCATTTCGAGATCGGCGAGCGCATCGGCGACCTGCTGCTGAAAGACCAGCTCGTCACGCAGGAGCAGCTTGCCAGCGCTGCCGTCGAGCAGACCGGCCTGCGCCAGAAGCGCGTCGGCGACATCCTCGTCGAGCAGCAGATCGTCACCGCCGAGCAGCTGCTGCAGGCCATCGACCAACAGGCCCGCATGCCCATGGTGCGCATCGGCGAGGCGCTGCTGGCGCTGGACCTGGTGACCGCCGAGCAGCTGGAGCTGGCCCTCGTGCAGCAGCGCGAGGACCGCTCCGTGCCGCTGGGCGAGCTGCTGGTGCGCAAGGGCGTCATCAGCCGCGCACAGCTGCAATCGGCACTCGCGCGCAAGATGGGCTACCCCATCGTCGACGTCGAGAACTTCGCCGTCGAGCCCGACGCCGTGCGCAAGCTGCCCTACGCCGTCGCCAAGCGGCTGGAGGTGTTGCCGCTGGTGCTGCGCGACGGCCGCCTGATCGTCGCGATGGAAGACCCGACGCGGCGCGACGCGCTGGACGAGGTGGAGTTCATCACCCAGCTCAAGGTCGTGCCGACGCTGACGCGGCTGGGCACGCTGCAGTTCGCCATCCCGACCACCTTCGACCGCTTCGGTGCCGACGCGCTGCCGCGCAGCACCGACACGCTGCCCGACTTCCAGCCCGACTTCTCGCTGGAAACCTCCAACAAGCTGATGGAGAGTCTGGAGCGCGACAGCAGCGAGCGCTCGGCCAAGGAAGACGAGTCGCCCATCGAGCAGAGCGACAACAGCCTGGTGCGTCTGATCAACACGATGATCATCGAGGCGCACAACCAGGGCGTGTCCGATATCCACATCGAGACCTACCCCGGCCGTGAGAAGCTCAAGATCCGCTTCCGCCGCGACGGCGTGCTGCAGCCCTACCTGGAGCTGCCGCCCACCTACCGCAACGCCATGATCGCCCGCATCAAGATCATGTGCGACCTGGACATCTCCGAGCGCCGCAAGCCGCAGGACGGCAAGATCAACTTCGCGCGCTTCTCGTCGCAGCACCGGCTGGAGTTGCGCGTGGCCACCATCCCGACCAACAACGGGCTGGAGGACGTCGTCATGCGCATCCTGGCGAGCAGCCGGCCCATCCCGCTGGACCGCATCGGCCTGACGCCCGCCAACCTGGCCGCGCTGCAGCACGCCGTGGCCCGGCCTTACGGCATGGTGCTGTGCGTCGGCCCGACCGGTTCGGGCAAGACGACGACGCTGCACTCGGCGCTCGCCCACATCAACACCGCCGATCGCAAGATCTGGACGGCCGAGGACCCCGTCGAAATCACCCAGGCGGGCCTGCGTCAGGTCCAGGTGAACCCCAAGATCGACTGGACCTTCGCCAAGGCGCTGCGCGCCTTCCTGCGCGCCGACCCGGACGTCATCATGGTCGGCGAGATCCGCGACCAGGAGACCGCGGAGATCGCCGTCGAGGCCTCGCTGACCGGCCATCTGGTCCTGTCGACGCTGCACACCAACAGTGCCGCCGAGACCATCACGCGGCTGCTGGACATGGGCATGGACCCGTTCAACTTCGCCGACTCGCTGCTCGCCGTGCTGGCCCAGCGCCTGGTGCGACGCAGCTGCACCGCTTGCCAGACGAGCGAGCCGCTGACCGAGGCGGAGCTTGGCGAACTGATGGACGACTACCTGCACGTGTTCCCCGCCGACGCGCGGCCGTCCAAGCTGGCGCTGATGGCCGACTGGATCAAGCATCACGGCAAGGACGGCCGGCTGATGAAGTTCCACAGCCCCGGCTGCCCCACTTGCGGCCACAGTGGCTACAAGGGCCGCGCCGGCCTGCACGAGTTGCTGACCGTCTCGAAGAACATCCGCCGCATGGTCCAGACCGGCGCTCGCGCCGAGGAGCTGCACCACGCCGCGCTCGCCGAGGGCATGCGTTCGCTGCGCCAGGACGGCATCGTCAAGGTGCTGCAGGGCGTGACCACCATCGCCGAAGTCCACGCGACCAGCAACGCATGAGCGAAGACACCGCAGCCGCCCCCCGCCCGAAACTCCGGCTCGGCGATGTCCTCGTCGAGCAGCAGCTCATCTCGTCGGAGCAGCTCACGCAGGCGCTGGAACTGCAGCGCGCCACCGGCAAGAAGCTGGGCCGCATCCTCATCGAGGCCAACCTCATCACCGAGGAGGCCCTGGCCCATGTGCTGGCGCGCCAGCTGCGCGCACCCTTTGTCAACCTGAAGACCTTCCCGCTCAAGACCGACCTCGTGCGCCTGCTGCCCGAGACGCCGGCGCGGCGCTTTCGCGCGCTGGTGCTGGAGGAGCGCGGCGACACGCTGTTGGTCGCCATGGCCGACCCGCTGGACCTGTTCGGCTTCGACGAGCTGGCCAAGATCCTGAAGCGCCGCCTGGCCATGGCGGTCGTCGCCGACAGCCAGCTGCCCGCAGTCTTCGACAAGCACTACCGCCGCAGCGACGAGATCTCCGGCCTGGCCAAGGCGCTGGAGAAAGACATCGGCGACGCGGTGGACTTCGGCACGCTGCAGGCCAGCGTCGGCCAGGAGGGTGCGCCGGTCGTGCGTCTGCTGCAGAGCGTGTTCGAGGACGCGACCCGGGCCGGCGCGTCCGACGTGCACATCGAGCCGCAGGAAGGCGAGCTGGTGATTCGCAGCCGCGTCGACGGCCTGCTGCAGACGCTGATGCAGGCCGACAAGCGCATCGCCCCCGCGCTCGCCCAGCGCCTGAAGCTGATGGCCGGCCTGGACATCTCCGAGAAGCGCCTGCCGCAGGACGGCCGCTTCACGCTGCGCCTGAGCGACCGGACGCTGGACGTGCGCCTGTCCACCATGCCCAGCCAGTACGGTGAATCGGTCGTCATGCGCCTGCTGGGCCAGGGCTCGGCGCTGCGCCGCCTAGCGGACATCGGCATGCCCGAGGACATGCTCAAGCGCTTCCGCGAGCTGCTCGGTCGCGACTCGGGAATGATCCTCGTCACCGGCCCGACCGGCTCGGGCAAGACCTCCACGCTGTATGCCGCGCTGGCCGAAATCGACGCCGAGCAGCAGAAGATCATCACCGTCGAGGACCCCGTCGAGTACCGCCTGCCGGGCCTAACGCAGGTGCAGGTCAACGACAAGATCGAACTGGACTTTGCGCGCGTGCTGCGGGCTGCGCTGCGCCAGGACCCGGACGTCATCCTCGTCGGCGAAATGCGCGACGCCGAGACCGCCGAGATCGGCCTGCGCGCCGCCATCACCGGCCACTTGCTGCTGAGCACGCTGCACACCAAGGACACCGTCTCCACGCCCTTCCGCCTGCTGGACATGGGGGCGCCGCCCTTCATGGTGGCCACGTCGCTGCAGGCCGTGCTGGCCCAGCGGCTGCTGCGCGGCGTCTGCAAGCATTGCGCCGAACCCCACCTGGCCACGCCGCAGGAGCAGGCCTGGGTCAACGAGGTGCAGGCGATGAACGGCGAGACGCCGGGGCCGGTGAAGAGCGTCAAGGGGCGCGGTTGCTCGGAATGCAATGGCACCGGCACGCAAGGCCGGCGCGGCGTCTACGAGATGCTGGAGCTCGACCCGGACATGGCGCTGGCCATCCAGCGCAGCGATGCGGGCGGCTTCATCGCTGCGGCGCGCAGGTCGCTGAAAGGCAAGACGCTGGCGGACCGCAGCCTGGCGCTGGTGCGTGACGGCAAGACCTCGCTCGCTGAAGCCGTGCGCATCAGCGTCGACGCCGAATGACCGCCGCTCGCGTAGGTTGGGGTGAGCGCGGCGAACCCCAACGTGTCGCCCGCCACCCAATGTTGGGGTTGGCACCCCAACCTACGAGATGAACTTCGCCTTCAAGGGCCGTAACGGCCGAGGTGAACTCGTCGAAGGCATCGTCGACGCTGCCACCAGTGACGCCGTCGCCGCCCAGCTGATGGCCGGCGGTGTCGTGCCGGTCAGCATCGAGCCGACCAGTGATGCCGTCAGCGTGGCCGGTGGCGGCGGCTGGCTGCAGGCGCTGCTGGCAAGACCTGTCACGCAGGAAGACGCGCTGGTGATGACGCGCCAGTTCTACACGCTGCAGAAGGCCGGCGTGCCCATCCTGCGCGCGCTCGCCGGGCTGGAGGCGTCCACCAGCCACCCCGGCGTCGTCAGCCTGCTGCAGGACGTGCGCGCCAGCCTGGACCAGGGCCGCGAGCTGGCCACCGCCTTCGCCCGCCACCCTGGCGTCTTCAGCCCTTTCTACATCGCGATGACGCGCGTCGGCGAGCTGACCGGCAAGCTGACCGAAGTCTTCCAACGCCTGGCCGAGCACCTGGAGTTCGAGCTGGACATCCGCGCCCGCATCAAGCAGGCGCTGCGCTATCCCATGATGGTGATCATCGCGATGGCCATCGCCCTGGTCATCATCAACGTGTTCGTGCTGCCCAAGTTCGCCGACGTCTTCAAGCACTTCAATACCGAGCTGCCGCTGATGACGCGCATCCTGCTCGGCTTCTCGGGCTGGACGCTGACGTGGTGGCCCCTGGTGGTCGCCGGCGCCGTTGGCCTGGGCCTGGCCTGGCGCAACTGGATCGCCACGGCCAGCGGCCGCTACACCTGGGACCGCTTCAAGCTGCGCCTGCCCATCGCCGGCGACATCGTGCTGAAGGCGACTCTCGCCCGCTTCGCGCGCAGCTTTGCGCTGGCCAGCAGCTCGGGCGTGCCCATCAGCCAGGCCATGACCGTGGTGGCGCAGACCGTGGACAACGCCTACATCGGTGCCCGCATCGAGCAGATGCGCGACGGGGTCGAGCGCGGCGAGAGCATCTCGCGCTGCGCCACGGCCACCGGCGTCTTCACGCCGATCGTGCTGCAAATGATTGCTGTGGGCGAGGAGACCGGCGAGCTGGACACGCTGATGACCGAGATCGCGCAGATGTACGAGCGCGAGACCGACTACGCCATCAAGGGCTTGTCCGCCGCCATCGAACCCATCCTGCTGGCCATCATCGGCGCGCTGGTGCTGGTGCTGGCGCTGGGTGTGTTCCTGCCGCTGTGGAACCTGGGGCAGGCGGCACAGGGGCGTTGAGGCTGAGCCGGCGTGTGAAACCTGCAACGGATTGCAGGCCCGTTTCAACGGCCGTGAACCTGGCCGTGCGCAATTCACGTCCCGTTGGGCCGGTGCTGGCCGATAGTCCCGCCACTCCCCGGACGACAGCGCTTCAGCGCAGGAAGGCTCCCCATGAAAAAGTCTCAACAAGCTGGCTTCACCCTGATCGAACTGGTGATGGTCATCGTCATCCTCGGCGTGCTGGCTGCGGTCGCACTGCCCAAGTTCGTCAACGTCGACGCCGATGCCAAGCAAGCGGCTCTCAACGGCATCGCCGGTGCGCTCAGCTCCGCATCGGCCATCAACTACGCCAGTCGCAAGGCGAACCCTGCCAAAGGTGTCGCGATTGCCAACTGCACCGACGTAGCCAATGCGCTGCAAGGTGGATTGCCAGCCGGCGCATCGCCCGCCTATGCGATCACCTCGGCGGCCATCACGGGCGGCGCAGACACCACCAAGACCGACTGCGCCGTCACTGGCAACGGTCTGACTGCCGCCTTCACTGCCACCGCCATCAACTGATGCGCGTGCCACGCTATGCGCGTGGCTTCACGCTGATCGAGCTCATCCTCGTCATCGTGATCACGGCCGCCCTGGCGGTGTTCGCCCTGCCCAAGGTGCTGGACACGACGCTGTGGCGGCTGCGTTCTTTTGGCGACGACCTGATGGCCCGCCACCAGGCCATGCTGCGGCTGGCCTTGCAGCAGCGCCGGCCCATCGTCGCCACGATCACCGGCACCGGCGTCAGCTGGGGCTATGACGGCGGCGCCGGCCTCGGCTCGCTGGACTGCCCGGCCACCGACTCGCCCTGCATCGCCGAGGGTGGCAGCCGCAGCGTCACCTTCAACAGCGGCAACAGCGGCGCCACCGCCACCAGCACGGCCGCCAGCCTGACCGTCACGGTGGCCTCGGGCAGCTACAGCCAGGCCTACCGCATCGAGGCGGACACGGGCCTGATCCACCCCTCTCCTTGAGGCTTGATGCCGGGCAGCGTCCACTAGCATGCAGCGCATGTCGCCCCCCCGCCGCCACCGCGGCCTCACGCTGATCGAGCTGCTGATGTTCATCGTCGTCGTGGGCATCGCGCTGGCCGCGATGCTGCGCGTCTTCGTCACGGCCACGACCGCCAGCGCCGACCCGATGATCCGCCGCCAGCAGCTCGCCATCGCCGAGTCGCTGCTGCGCGAGGTGCAGCTGATGCCCATCACCTGGTGCGACCCGACGGGCGACGCCAATGTTGAAACGGCAACGTCTGCGGCCGGCTGTGCCAGCCTGGCGGAAGCCAGCGGGCCCGAAGCCGGCCAGACCCGCTACGGGCCGACCAACTACTTCGACAACGTCAACGACTACGCCGGCTTCTCGATGAGCGGCATCCGCGACCTCTCCAACACCGCCGTCAGTGGCCTGTCCGGCTACACGGCCGGCGTGGCCGTCGCCGCTGCCGCGCTGGACTCGCTGACCGCCGGCAGCGGCGACGCGTTGAAGATCACCGTCACCGTCTCCGGCCCCGACAGCAGCAGCATCGTGCTGCAAGGCTGGCGAACCCGCTATGCGCCACAGTCCCCGTACTGACGCCGTGTCGGCACGCCGACACGGCGTCTGCGTCCCTACGGGCCGCCACGCAGGTTTGTCGAACCTCGCTGGCCAAGGCCAGCGAGGTTTCACGCTGATCGAGGCGGTCATGGTGATCGTCATCACCGGCATCGTCGTCGCGATGGTGTCGGTCTTCATCGTGCCATCCATCACGGCGTACTTCGCCAGCGCCACGCGCGCGCGCCTCGGCGACGAGGCCGACACCGCGCTGCGCCGCATGACGCGCGACCTGGCCGCGGCCCTGCCCAACAGCGCCCGCATCACCGGCCAGAGCGTGGAGCTGATCCCGGTCAGCGGCGCGGCGCGCTATGCCGTCGGCACCGAATCCGGCGACCCGCTGCTGTTCGGCACGGCCGACACCAGCTTCGCCGTCGTCGGCCCGGCCCTGCGCCTGGCCAACGGCAACCAGCGCCTGGCCTTCTACAACCTCGGCGCCGGCGTGCCCGACGCCGACGCCTACACGCAGGCCAATGTGCGCGTCGCGTCGACGGCGGCCGGCAACGTGAGCAGCGTGACCCTCAGCGGCGCGGCGCTGCCCAACTCGCTGCAGGCGCCGCCCTACCGCGTCTATGCCATCGAACAGCCGGTCACCTACCGCTGCGACACGGCGGCGAAGACGCTGACGCGCTACACCGGCTACGGCTTCCAGAGCACCCAGCCCAACCCGCCCGTCGGTGGCAGCGCCGCCGTGCTGGCCCGACATGTGTTGAGCTGCAGCTTCAGCTACGACCAGCCCGCCATCACGGCGCGCTACGGGCTGGTGAGGCTGAGCATCCAGCTCGGCATCAACGACACCAAGAGCCTCGCCGACAAGGAGTCCGTCACGCTCTATCACACCGTCCACGTCGACAACCTGCCCTGACCATGAGCAATCGCGGCTTCACGATGATGTCCATGCTGTTCATCCTGGTGGCCCTGGCCGCGCTGGGTGTGGCGCTGGCCTCGCTGAGCCAGCGCCAGCAGATGGGCTCCGCCGGCGAGCTGGCCGCCGCGAAGGCCTACCAGGCGGCGTTCGCCGGCCTGGAGTGGGGCAGCCACCAGGTGCTGCGCAATGGCGTGCAGCCGGCCTGCTTCGCGACGCGCAGCTTCGCGCTGCCCGATCAGTTGGCGGGTTACACCGTCACCGTCAGCTGCACGCGCACACCCGGCAGCGGCACGGTGGCCGACGATGGCCAGACCCACGCCTTCTACACGCTGGTCGCGACGGCCTGCAACATCCCCGCCGGCGGCGCCTGCCCCAACACGGCCACGACCGAGATCACCTATGCCGAACGGCAACTCACCCGCAGCCTGAGCATGAGCCAATGACCCGCTGGCTGACCCCCCTCTTCGCCTTGCTGTGCTTGCTGCTGCCCCTGCGGGCCGGTGCGGTGGCCTACGCCTTCCCCGGCAACCTGCCGCCCGGCTGCAGCGGCAGCGGCGGCAACTACACCTGCGCCGGCGGCACCAGCCTGGCCTATGGCGACACGGTCACCATCAATGCGCCCAAGCCCGCCACCATCACCATCAACGGCAATTTCAGCACCGACACCTCGCAGGTCAACCAGAGCGGCAATGCCAGCGACCTGACCGTCATCGTCAACGGCACGCTGACGCTGGGCTACCAGGCCCGCATCAAGGCCAACATCACGGCCAACAGCATCAACGACGCGGGCGGTGGCGGTGTCGTCATCACCGGCAACCTAACGGCCAACAACAACGGCAACATCGCGCTGGCCCACCAAACCACCGTGTCGGGCAATGTCGCCACCAGCGGCAGCGGCACCCTCACGACGCCGCACCAGGGCAGCATCGGCGGCAATGTCACGGGCGGCACGGGCACCATCACCATCAGCGAGGCCAGCACCGTCGGCGGCAGCGTGACGGGCAGCGGCACCATCAACGTCGCGCAGAACGCCACCGTCTCCGGCAATGTCAGCGCCGGCGCGGGCGCAATGACGCTGGGCTTCCAGTCCCGCGTGAACGGCAACCTCGCCTCGACGGGCGCCATCACGACCGGCCAGGAGTCCCGCGTCGGCGGCAACATCACCGCCGGTGCGGGCAACGTCGCCATCGGCTATGGCGCCACCGTCGTCGGCACGCTGACCACCAGCAGCGGCAGCATCAGCTTCGAGCAGAACGCGGTCGCCTCGTCCTGCGTCCGCTCCACCGGCAGCGCCAGCATCACGCTGGGCTACCAGAGCAACATCAACAGCGTCTGCTGCGGCGGCAGCTGCACGAACAGCTGCGTCGTCAACAACTCCACCTATGCGATGCCGGCGCTGTGTGCGGCCAGCACCAGCCTGCTGGCCGACTACCGCATGGACGAAACCACCGCCTGGAACGGCACCGCCGCCGAGGTGAAGGACGCCAGCGGCAACGCCCACCACGGACAGGCCGCCACGGCCTCTGCCGGCACGCCGGTGGCCACCACCGCGAGCGGCTCGCCCGCCTATGGCAGCACCACCAGCGGCAGCTGCGGCTACGGCGTCTTCAACCGCGCCAGCCCGGCCACCACACACGCTTACGTGCAGTTGCCCAACAGCTTCCCTTCGCTGACGAGCAACTTCACCGTGCTGGGCTGGGTGCGCAGCAGCAACCCGGGCCTGCCCACGCAGCGCATCCTGGCCAACGACGACAGCAACGACGGCTGGGGCCTGTCCATCGGCGACTCCGGCGGCGTGCGCCTGCGGCTGTACCACCGCGGCCTGCAGCGCACGGGCAGCGTCACCACCAGCGGCAGCAACGGTTCGGGCGCCACCACCGGCAACTGCAACAGCGGCGGCTACCTGTGCCTGGACAGTGCCGCCATCCTCAGCGCCGACACCTGGTACTACGTCGCCGCGCTGGTGGACACGACCAACAAGACGGTCACGACGCAGATCTACGACGGTGCCGGCACGCTGCTGGCCGGCGCCAGCACGGCCTACACCGGTACCTGGACGGCCGGCACCGGCAGGTCCAGCATCGGCGGCGAGTCCATCAACTCGGCCGAAGGCACGGGCGCGGCCCACTTCAGCGGCAACATCGACGAAGTGCAGGTCTACAGCGGCCTGCTCAACAACAGCGCCATCACGGCCCAGCTCGCCCGCTCGCGCAGCTGCCCGCTGCCGGCCATCAGCAGCTTTGCCTTCAGCGGCACCGGCAGCGCCTCCACCTGCTCGCCGCAGACGCTGACCATCACGGCCAGGGACATCAACGGCAACACGCTGACCAGCTACACCGGCACCGTCAACCTGAGCACCATCACGGGCGATGGGGACTGGACCGCCGGCACCGGCCCGGCGCCCTCGGGCACGCTGGTGGCCGGGGCGGCGAACAGCGGCCTGGCCAGCTACACCTTCGCGGCGGGCGACGCCGGCGTCGTCAGGCTGAGGCTGTCGCACAGCCTGGCGCAGAACGTCACCGTCACCGCCGTCGACAGCGTGGTGGCCAGCACCAGCAGCACCTCGGCCGCCGTCAGCTACCGGGACAATGCCTTCGTCTGGAGCGAGGACGCGGGCGGCCTCGTCAGCGGCACGTTCGTCGCCGTCGCGGGCCGAAACCACGACCTGCGCGTCTCGCTGTTCAAGAAGGACCCGACGACCGGCAACTGTAGCGTCGCCACCGACTACAGCGGCAGCCGCAACCTCAAGCTCTGGCGCACCGACAGCGGTGGCACGTGGACCACACCCAGCGTCGTCAGCCCGGCGTTGAACCCCGTGCCCACCGCCCGCCCCGTCAGCAACAACCTGACGCTCAGCTTCACGGCCGGCATCGCCAACTTCAGCCTCGCGACGACCAACATCGGCAAGTACGCCTTCAACCTCGACGACGACTCGCAGCTCTACGCCGCCACGACCGTCAGCGGTACGAGCGCCGACCTGACCGTTCGCCCGTTTACGCTGGCCGTCACGGGCCTCACCGCCAGCGGCATCAACAACCCCGGCGGCAGCACGGTCGCCGACGGCGTCTTCGCCAAGGCCGGCGCGCCGTTCTCGGCCAGCGTCACGGCCTACCGCTGGCACGCAGGCGCCGACGCCAACAACGACGGCGTGCCCGATGCCAACGCCACGCTGGCCCAGGTCTCGGCCGGCGGCGCGGCGGCGGGCTTCAACAGCAGCGTGTCGCTGTCGGCCGCAGCGGGCTCGCAGACGCCCGCCACCGGCGTGCTGGGCACGCTGACCAACAACGTGCTGTCCAGTTTCAGCAGCGGCACGGCCACGACCAGCAACATGACCTATAGCGAGGTCGGCAGCTTCCAGCTGAACACGAGCAACGTCGTCGGCAGCTACCTGGGCACGGCCGGGCTCAACCTGAACGCGCTGGTCTTCAGCGCCAGCGGCGCGCAGCAGACCCGCGTCGGCCGCTTCATCCCGGCCGGCTTCGCGCTCACCAGCCCCACGTTCAACCACCGCGTGGACCACAGCTGCAGCGTCGCGTCGACCTTCACCTATCTGGACGAGAACTTCACCCTCGGCTTCACGCTGACGGCGCGCAACGCGACGGGCGGCACGACGCAGAACTATGTCGGCAGCTTCGCCCTGCTGGACCTCGCGACGGCGGCCAAATACAACCTTGCGGGCATCTCGGGCACGACCATGTTCAAGACCTCGAACGCCCGGCTGGCCCTGACCGACGTCACCCACAGCGGCTGGGTGGCCGGCGTCGCCAGCGGCATCGTGCTGAAGGCCCGCGCGCTGCGCACCACCACGCCGGACGGCCCATTCAACGCCAGCTTCGGCATCGCTCCTGTGGACGCGGACGGCGTGACAATGACCACCCTCGATCTGGACACCGACAACCCCGCCAACGGCGCCGATCGCACCCTCGTGGGTGCAATCCCTCTGCGCTTCGGCAGGCTGCGTCTCCAGAATGGCATGGCGCCCGCCAACCGCCCTCTGCGGATGGCGATGGAGGCGCAGTTCTGGAACGGCACCGCCTACAACACCAACCCCTTGGACTCCTGCTCCCGCATCAGCGCCACCAACCTCAGCTTCGGCAACCTGCGCAGGACGCTGGTGGCCAGCGATGCCGCCATGGTGGGCACGGCGGTGACGGTGGCCAGCGGCAAGGCCAGCCTCGCCTTGGCCGCGCCCGCCAGCGGCCGTGTCGGCAGCCTGGATGTGGCGATTGCGCTGGACACGGCCACCGACGGCTCCTGCCTGAAGGACCCACCCGTCAGCTGGACCCCCGCCAAGGCTGCGACGACCGGTGCCGGCCTGCCTTCACTGCGCGGCCTGTGGTGCGGCGCGTCTGCGTTCAAGGACCCCGGCGCCCGCGCCACCTGGGGCCTCTACCGCGGCGCCGACGGCGTGCTTTATCAACGAGAGAACTATTGATGCGTTGGCCCTGGCAAACCCGCCGCAGTTCCCAGCGCCTGCTGCTGCGTCGCGTCGGCGCGCAGCACGCCTTCGTGCTGACCGACGGCGCGCCCGGCGACGAACCCGCCCGGCTGCTGCGCTGGGGCCTGCTGCCGGAGGCAAGACCCGTCCCCGCCGGCGAGGCCATCGCGCTGCTGGACCCGGCCGACTACCAGATCCTCAAGGTCGACACGCCCAATGTGCCGCAGGAGGAGCTGAAGGCCGCCGCGCGCTGGCAGATCAAGGAGATGGTGGACGTGGACGTGAATGAGCTGACGCTGGACGTCATGCACGTCGGTGGCGATGTCGAGCGCCCAAATACCACCAGCTCGCGCCAGCTCTTCGTCATCGCCGCGCGCAACAGCGCCATCAAGGCGCTGACCGAAGGCGCGGCCGGCGTCAGCCAGCAGATCGGCGTCGTCGACATCTGGGAGACGGCGCTGCGCAACCTGCTCGCCGTGCAGACGCGTGCCGACGATCTCGCCGCCCGCGCCTGCGCCGCCGTTCACATCGACGAGCGCCATTGCCTGCTGGTCGTCTGCGCCGGTGACGAACTTTTCTACACGCGCCGCCTGGAGGGCGACTCGGCCCTGCTGGCCCGCGCGCGCGGCGAGCAGGCCGAGGCGCCCACGGCCGACCTGCCGCTGGGCTTTGAGTATCAGCCTGGCGGCACGTTCGACAGCAGCAGCGCGCAGGAGTCGCCGCTGGTCGTCGAGCTGCAACGCTCCATCGATGTCTGGGAGCGCAGCTGGCCCGAGCTGCCACTGGCGCGGCTGTACGTCATCACGGCCCAGCACGGCGCCGAGGTCGCCACGCTGATCCAGCGCGAGCTGGGCCAGCGCACCGTGGCGCTGAACCCGCTGGCCGCGTTCGCACCCGACGCACCGGCGCCCGAGGGCGACGCCGCCCGCGCGCTGGCCGCCTGCATCCCGCTGCTGGGCGCCGCGCTGCGCAACGAGACAAGAAAACTCTGATGGCTCAGCAAATCAACCTGCTCACGCCCATCCTGCTGGCGCCCAAGCGCTATCTGTCGGCGCTGACGCTGCTGCAGGCGACCGGGCTGCTGCTCCTGGCCTGCGGGGCTGCGGCGCTGTGGCTGCACCAGCGTGACCGCCAGGCCGAGCTGGAGCACCAGGCCTTGCTGGCGCGCTACGCGGCGGAGCGCCAGGCCTTGCAGGTCGCCCGAGCCGGCCTGCCTGCGCCGCAGGACGCGCTGGCGCTGCAGCAGCAGTTGCAGCCGCTGCAAGCCGGCAACACCGAACGCCAGGCGCTGCTGCAGACGCTGACCGGCGGCGCCACCCGCGACGGCCGGCGCCACTCCGACCTGCTGGCGCTGGTGGCGCGCAGCCTGCCCGAGTCCGCCTGGCTCAGCGAGCTGCGCCATGCGCCCGGCCGCGTCGAGATCATCGGCGGCACGCTGGACACGGCTGTGCTGCGGCCCTGGCTGGCGCGGCTGTCGGCCCACCCGCTGCTGGCCGGCCAGGAGTTGTCGGCGCTGCGCGTGGAGCGCCTGGGCGCACCGGGCAACGACGCGATTGACGGGAATGGCCCCGCGCTGCTGGACCGCGACGGCCCGCTCGCCAAGACCGGCGTGCCCATCTGGGCCTTCCGCGTCGTCAGCGCGCCGGCCAGCGCGGCCAGCACCGCCACAGGAGCCAGGCCATGAAGGCGCAGACGCCCATCGACGTCGCGCTGCTGCGCCGCCGTTTCGCGCCGCTGTTCGCGGCCTGGGAGCGGCAGGCCAGGCGCATCGATGCCTTGAGCCTGCGCGAGCGTGCCATCCTCTTCCTCAGCGTGGTCGCCGTCGTCGCCGCGCTGTTCGACACACTGGTGCTGACGCCGCAGTCCGTGCGCGCCAAGCTGCGCAGCGAGCAGCAGGCCCAGCAGGCGGCCGAGCTGGCCCAGCTGCGCGAGCAGTTCGTCGCCGCCAGCCGCAATGCCGGCGACCCCAGCAGTGGCCTGCGCAGCCAGCTCGACGCCGCGCTCGCCGAGCGTGCCCGGCTGGACGATGCGCTGCGCGAGGCCGGTTCGGTCAGCGGCGGCGAGGGCTTGTCGGTCGTGCTGCAGCGGCTGCTGGGCCAGCAGCCCGGGCTGTCGCTGGAGAAGCTTGTGCTGCTGGCGGATGCGCCGGTCACCTTGGCCGCCACCGGCTCATCACCGCCGCCGGCCGCGCTGACCGGCATGAGCTGGCAGGGCGTGGAGCTGCGCGTGCTGGGCCGCTACGGCGACATGCAGCGCTACCTGCAGGCGCTGGAGCGCGAGCTGCCCGGCCTGCGCTGGGGCGACATGCACTTGAGCGCCGGCAGCGGCAACGAAGCGCCGCGCCTGCAGGCCCAGGTCTTCCTGCTGAAGGTGCAGCCATGAGAGCCCTCCCCCTGCTGCTGCTGAGCGCGACGCTGTCGGCCCACGCCGACGACCTGACGCGCGACCCCACCGCCCTGCCCGGCGCCTTGCGCAGCGCCATCGCCGCGTCGGCGGCCTCCGCCCCCGGCGGCGCCGAGCCGGCCGACAACGCCATCCGCCAGGTCGTCTTCGCCGGCGGCCGTGCCTACGTCGTGCAGCGCGGCCGGCGCTACGCCGTCGGCGAGCAGCTGGACGGCGCCCGCATCGAACGCATCACCGAACAAGCCGTCTGGCTGCGCGAGGCCGGCCGGGTGCGCCGCGAACCGCTCTACGGCGGCGTCGAGAAGCGCGTGCCGCCGCCCGCCGTTGCCGCGTCCGGCATCCGCAAGAAGTCCAAGGAGAAGCAGCCATGAAGGCCCCCGCCACCCGTCTGCTAATGCTCAGTGCCGCCGTCGCGCTGCTGGCCGGCTGTGCCGACAAGCCCCTGCGCGTGGCCCAGCCCAGCCAGGCCCTGCGCGAGGAGTTGCAGGCCCAGCGCAGCGTGCCGCCGGCCGCCGCAGCGTCCACGCCCGCGCCGGCAGCGCAAGCCACGCCGATGCCTGCGCCCGCGCCGGCCGTGCCCGCCGAACCCCGCTTCGACCTCATCGTCAACGGCGCCCAGGCCCGCGACGTGTTCCTGTCCCTGGTCAGCGACACCCGCTACAGCATGATCGTCCACCCCGGTGTGGCCGGCACGCTGTCGGTCACGCTCAAGGGCGTCACGCTGCGCGAGTCGCTGGACGCCATCCGCGACGTCTACGGCTTCGACTACGCCATCGACGGCCGCCGCGTCACCGTCTACCCGCCGACGCTGCAGACCCGCGTCTTCACGATCAACGCGCTGGCGCTGCAGCGCAGCGGCCGCAGTGAGGTGCGCGTCAGCTCCGGCGCCGCGCCCGTCAGCAGCCCTGGAGGCGCCACGCCCGCGACGGGCGGCAGCAGCGGCAGCGTGCTGCAGCAGGAAAGCAGCCAGCTCAGCACCAAGGTCACCGGCGACTTCTGGGCCGAGACGACGGCGGCGCTGCGCTCTCTCGTCGGCGCCGGCGAAGGCCGCACCGTCATCACCAGCCCGCAGACCGGCACGGTGGCCGTGCGCGCCATGCCCGACGAGCTGCGCCACGTCGAGGCCTGGCTGAAGGCCACGCGCATCGCCGTCGAGCGCCAGGTCATGCTGGAGGCCAAGATCGTCGAGGTCGAGCTGCGCGAGGGCTACCAGAGCGGCATCGACTGGTCGCGCATCGGCGAGCGCGGCGCCATCGGCCAGACCAGCGTGAACCCGTCCATCCCCAGCGGCGTCAACACCATCATCAACCCGCTGGTCAGCAACTCACGCGGCCTGCCCGTGCTGTCCACCGGCACACAGAACCCGGCCTGGCAAGACCTCATCCCCCTGCCCTCGGCCGGTGGCGGCACCTTCGGCCTGGCGCTGGCGCGCGGCGGCTTCCAGGCGCTGCTGAGCTTCATCGAAACCCACGGCGACACGCAGATCCTGTCCAGCCCGCGCATCGCCACGCTGAACAACCAGAAGGCCGTGCTGAAGGTCGGCACCGACGACTACTTCATCACCGGCATCAGCGGCAGCAACAGCGGCACCGGCACGAACAACACCGGCACCAACGGCACGACCAACCAGATCCCGACGCTGACGCTGACGCCTTTCTTCAGCGGCATCGCGCTGGACGTGACGCCGCAGATCGACGGCGCCGACATGATCACGCTGCACATCCACCCCTCGGTGTCCAACGTGACCGAGAAGGTCAAGCAGGTGGACCTGGGCGAAGTGGGCAACTTCCGCCTGCCGCTGGCCAGCGCCAGCGTCAACGAGACCGACACGGTGGTGCGCATCCCCGACGGCCACATCGTCGCCATCGGCGGCCTGATGCAGATGGAAGCCTCCCGCCGCGGCTCGGGCCTGCCGGGCGCAGATGGCAACCCCGTGACCTCGCTGCTGTTCGGCAACCGCGCCAACACCGGACGCAAGCGCGAGCTGGTGGTGCTGATCAAGCCCAGCATCATCCGCAGCGCGGAGGACTGGGAGCAGCACAACCGGCTCATTAGCGAGTCGCTGACGGACACGGAGAGCCGGTCGCGCAGGGTGATCCGCGTCGACGGGGCGGACGCGAAGGCGAACTAAGCGGGCTGCTTCGCGGGCGCCAAGATCGCGCCCCGCGTGCAGCCGGCCCATCGACATCTGCGCTTCTACAATGCGCCCATCGTGATCCGCTGGATGCGCACTTTCATTCTGGTTCTGCTGCTGCCGGCCTACGGCTTTGCCGCCGTGCATGTAGAGCCGTATTTGCTGCAGCACCTGCACGGGCAGGACTCGGCGGCAGCAAGTCCGGCGGCAACCCCGCTCAAGGCTGCCGACGGCGATCACGGTGACAGCCAGGTCTTGCTGTCGGAGTTGAGCGACACGTCCGACGATGTCTGCGACCACTGTGTCCCGTTTGCCTACGCGGTGACGGCACTGCGGGTTCGCCAATGGCGCCCGGTGCTCGATCTTCCGCAAGCGCCGGATGCCGTGCTGCGCCGCGCCCTGCGGCCGCCAAGCGACTTGCTGCTCTAGGCGGCAGCCCTCCTCCCAATTCCCTGCCGCGGCCTTCGGCCGCCGGTGGGCATCGTCCTGATGCCGACCGTCTTTCCCACGGGTCGCATCGTCCGGCCCTCAGCTTTCGTGCGGCGCCCAGAGCGCCGGCACGCCCCTATGGAAATTGCTCTACTTTTCGTCCTGATTCTCATCAACGGCCTGTTCGCCATGTCGGAGATCGGCCTGGTCACGGCACGCCGGGCACGCCTTCAACGCCTGGTCGATGAGGGCGACAGCGCCGCCGCCGCTGCGCTCAAGCTCGGCGAAGACCCGACGCGCTTCCTGTCCACGATCCAGATCGGCATCACGTCCATCAGCATCCTCAACGGCATCGTGGGTGAGGCGGCATTGGCCGGCCCCCTGGCCATCTGGCTGGCGTCGCTTGGCGTGCCGGGCCAGTACGCCGCAGGCCTGGCAACGGGCCTCGTCGTCGTGTTGATCACCTATTTCTCCATCGTCTTCGGCGAGCTTGTGCCCAAGCGCCTGGGCCAGGCCCATCCCGAGGCGGTGGCGCGGCTTGTCGCCCGCCCGATCAGCGCGCTGGCCATGGCCACCAAGCCCTTCGTGCGCCTCTTGTCCGGGTCGACGAACGCGCTGCTGCGCATGCTGGGCGTCAAGCAAAGCAGCAGTTTCAACGTGACCGAGGAGGAGATCCATGCCGTCCTGGCCGAAGGCACGAGCGCAGGCGTCATCGAGTCGCACGAGCACACGATGGTCCGCAACGTCTTCCGGCTCGACGATCGCGAGATCGGCTCGCTCATGGTGCCGCGTGGCGACGTGGGCTATCTGGACCTGGACTGGCCGTTTGAGGAATGCCTGGCGCGAATCGAAGCATCCGACCACGCCAGCTTCCCGGTGGTGCGCGGCGGCCTGCACAACATCATCGGTGTCGTCAATGCGCGGCAGCTGTTGTCCAGGGTGGTCAGGAGCGGGACGGTCAACCTCGAGGAAAACCTGCAACCCCCGCTCTACGTTCCCGAGACCTTGACCGGCATGGAACTGCTGGACAACTTCAAGTCCTCGGACGTGCACCTGGCCTTCGTCATCGACGAGTACGGCGAAGTGCAGGGGCTCGTGACGCTGCAAGACCTCGTCGAAGCCATCACCGGCGAGTTTCAGCCGCGCGACCCGGCCTCGGCCTGGGCGGTCCGCCGCGATGACGGGACGTGGCTGCTGGACGGACACATCCCGGTGCCGGAACTGAAGGACAGGCTGGAACTGGACGCAGTGCCCGAGGAGGAGCGCGGGCGCTATCACACGCTCAGCGGCATGATGATGCTGCTCACCGGCCGCATGCCCAAGCTGTCCGACAAGGTCGTCTGGGAGGGGTGGCGCCTGGAGGTCGTCAACACCGACGGCAGGACCATCGACAAGGTGCTGGCGACCCGCCATGGCGGAGCGGGCGATGCCGACGATGCGCGCTGAGGCAAGACGGCCGCTGCTGCTGGCTTGTTGCGTGGTGCTGGTCGCCTTGGCCGCATGCACGAGGGGCTACCCGGAAGCCGATGCGCCGCGCGTGAGCCCCTTCGACCAGTCCAATGACGAACGCCTCGCCGCCCTCAACGAGCTTGCACGGCAGGCGCATCCCGAGCGCCGATGGTCTTATTCGATGGATGGCCCCTGCGTGCTGAGTGTCGAGTACCGCCGCAAAGGCCAGCGGCCCCTCCAAACAACATCCAAGCTCGTGCGCACGATGGACACGGACCTTGTTTTTGACAAGCAAGACCAAACCTACGACGTCGTGCTCCGGGCCAGCAGCCATCGGGAAGCGCAACCCGTCGCGACTGTCCTGGAGAGCACGGCGTGGACCGATGCCAGCAAGGCCGCTCTGTACCTGACGCTGCTGATCCGCGACTGCGAGCGCACTTCATGAGGACGCTCAACTCGCAGAGGGCGCAGCGGCACGAAATTTGCCCCTTGCTCCACACCCCTGCGCGCCGCCAGACCACCATCGTCATCGCTAGACTCCCGCCGTGACCTTCACCTGTCGATTGATCGCCCGTCTGCTGTTCGTGACGCTGCTGTTCGTGGCCGCGCCCTTCAGCCTGGCCGGCGAACACGTGGCCGCGCCTGAAACGGCGGTGGCTGCAGTGGCCGAAACTGGCCAGGTCGACAAGCGCATCGCGCTGGGCGAAGCAGACGGGCAGCCGCGTCAGGACGCCCCGGCCGTTGAGTCGCAGGTGGCGGAAGCCGATGCGCAGGAATGCGCCTTGCTGGTGGCCGGCAGCTGGAGCGCCCCCAGCGTGTGGACAGCGGCCGTGGATGCCACGCGCCCGTGCCTGCCCAGCCCTGCGCTGGCCGCGCTCGACCGGCCACCACGCGGCCGCTAGACGCCCGCCCGCCGGCGGGTCCGTCGGTCGCTGCCGGCCGGCGCCCATTTCTGATTCGTTCCAGCCGGGCTTGCGGTTCGCCGCAACGCTCCTCACCTCATCCCAACCACCTCAGGATTCATCATGAACCCCTCCATGCAACATTCCCCTTACGTCGTCGGCACCCTGTCGACGGCCGAGCGCAACCGCGTGCTGCGCAACACCTACTGGCTGCTGGCCCTGTCCATGGTGCCAACCGTCATCGGCGCCTGGCTGGGCGTGACCACCGGTCTGGCGAGAGCGATGTCTCCTGGCATCGGCATGGTCGTCTTCCTCGCCGGCGCGTTCGGCTTCATGTTCGCGATCGAGAAGACCAAGAACTCGGCCGCGGGCGTGCCCATCCTGCTGGCATTCACCTTCTTCATGGGGCTGATGCTGTCGCGGCTGGTCGGCTCGGTGCTGGGCCTGGCCAATGGCGCAAGCCTGATCATGACCGCTTTCGCCGGCACGGGCGCCATCTTCCTGGGCATGGCCACGCTGAGTTCCGTCATCAAGCGCGATCTGTCCGCCATGGGGAAGTGGCTGTTCATCGGCGCCATCCTGCTGCTGGTCGCCGGCATCGCCAACTTCTTCCTGCAAAGCAGCGCGCTGATGATGACGCTGTCGGTGCTGGCCATCGGCATCTTCTCGGCCTTCATCCTGCATGACCTCAAGCGGGTCCAGGACGGCTACGAAACCAACTACATCACCGCCACACTGGGCGTCTACCTCAGCATCTACAACGTGTTCCAGTCGCTGCTGGCCCTGCTGGGCCTGGCCGGTGGCCGGGACGAGTGAGCGCCGCAGCAGGAGGTACCCAGGGCGCCGGCACTCCCGCCGGCCCCTTGTCGATCTCGCTGGCGACGCTCGCGGCCGACCCCGGCCGCGAGCGGGTGTCGCTGAAGGACCTGCTCGATCTGCTCGGTGACCGGGCACTGGCGGCGCTGCTGTTGATCTTCGCGCTGCCCAACGTCATCCCGGTGCCCCCGGGCGCGTCTGCCATCCTGGGCCTGCCCATGCTGCTGGTGGCCGCACAGCTCGCCTTCGGCGGGCGGCCCTGGCTGCCCGACTTCCTGGCGAATCGATCGCTGTCACAGGCGCAGTTCTCGTCCGTGGTGAACAAGATGGCGCCCTGGCTGGCGCGGGCGGAGAAGTTGCTGCGCCCGCGCTGGCGCGCTTTGTCAGGCGTGGTCGCCGAGCGCCTGGTGGGCGCCATGTGCCTGGTGCTGTCGCTGGTCGTCTTCCTGCCCATCCCGCTGGGCAACATGCTGCCGGCCTTCGCCGTCTGCGTGCTGTGCCTGGGGCTGATGGAGCGTGACGGCCTGTGCGTCCTCTGCGGCGCAGGGCTGGCAGCGACCGCGTTGACGGTCGTCGCCGGCGTGATCTATGCGATGGCGAAGACGCTGATGTTCCTGATCGCCAACGCGTTCAACTGATTCAACGCGCTGCTGGCAGCGCGCCCGGCAGGTGGGTGGCCTCGGTCCAGCCCACCGCCTTGCGCACGTCCGCCGGCACCGGCAGCGGCTGCACACCCTCCGGCACACGCGCCAGCTCGAAGCGGCGCAGTTCCGGGCTGCGGAACACGGCGCCCTCGTAGCCCGCGAACGCCCTGCCCCTGGCTTCGACGCCGGGCACGGCCTGGCGGAAGGCGTCAAGGCTGGCGAAGCTGGTCTGGCAAGGCGTCCCGGGCACGGGTGCCCAGCTGACCAGCGGCTGGCTGCCGGCGGCGCGCACATAGACATTGCCGTCCACGCGCGTCGTCATCGGCGCCGTGACCTTGCCGCAGGTCAGCGGTCCCTGCTCGAAGCGCAGCAGCGGGCCCTTCACGGCCGCATCTGCCACCACCAGGTTGCCCTCGAAGACATGGCCCACGCGCTCGTTGACGTCCGGCCCGGTCTGCGGATGCCAGCCGAAATGGTCGCCCTGGGCGCTGCGTTCGTTGCGGTCGATCAGCACCTGCGAGTTGACGAGGGTGTTGTGATGGATGCGGGCGCCCGAGCTGTTCAGCACGCGGATGGCCTGCTGGTTGTTCACGAACACGTTGCCGGCCGCCAGCAGGCCCTTGGAGATTTCAAAGAAGAGCCCAGCCATCGTCCCTTCGACATGGTTGTTGACGAACACCGCGTCCTGGTTGCCCACGTCCCACCAGACGCCGTTGGAATGGGGATGCTCGATGACCAGGTTGTCGCGCACGACCACGCGGTGCGACTGGTTGAAGATCTTCACCGCCGAGGGGTAGTAGCCGGTCAGGCGCTCGACGTTGTTGCGGCGGACGATGTTGCGCTCCAGCAGCACGTCCGACGAGCCGATGACATAGATGCCCTCGGTGCTGGTGTCGCTGACCAGCGAGTTGCGGATGACCAGCTTGTCACCGCGGAAAAAGCCGGCCACGCGCGAGCAATGCGTGATGGTGACGTTCTCCAGCAGCGTGCCGACGACCTCCTTGCCGTGCTCGGACTCGGGCGAGATGCCCACGGGGTCATCGGTCGGCTCTTCGGACACCAGCGTCGCCGGCTTCTTGCCCTCGATGTCGATGGCGCGGTAGGCGTATTGCGTCAGCGTGACGCCGCGCAGCGTGAAGCCCTTGCGGTCGGACGCCTTGCCGTGCACGGGTCGTGACGGGCGGTGGAGCGCCACGTCGTGCGCAGTGATCTCGACCAGCTTGCCCGCCGGATTGACGCCGATGTAGACATGGCCCTTGGCGTAGTCGATGTAGTAGCCCTTGGCTCCCATCTCGCCGGCCCAACCGGCGGACTGCAGCGGCTCGCCGTCGATGAAGACCATGTCGTTGTTGAAGCGGTGCAGCGGAGTCACCATGCCTTCGCGGTCGGCGTGCCACCAGCCCAGCGGCTGGGCGGGGAACAGCGTCGCCCACTTGGTGCGCCAGACGTTGTTGGGCAGCGCCTGCCACTCGGTGGCCACGCGCGTGCCCTTCAGCACGGGCACCTCGTCCAGGTAGGGCTGGATGGTGATGCCCTGGTTGAGCTGCAGCCCGCCGGTGCGGTAGGTGCCGCCGCGCAGCACGATGGCGTCACCAGTGACGACGCGGGTCATGGCCGCTTCGATGGTCGTCGGCTCGTTGACCGAAGCGCCGGAGGCTGCCGCCTTGCCGTCGGGCGCGACGAAGTAGACATGCGCCGCCTTGGGCACGGCATAGCGCTGCGGCACGGGGCCATAGGGTCCGCCCGAAGGCTGGGCGACGGCCGTGCCGACGGCCAGTTGCGCGGCCAGCAGGCCGAGGGCGCCGGCCCAGCGACGCAGGCGGGCCAGGGCGGAATGGGAAGGGGTGGTCATGCGGTCTCCAAGCCTGTTATTGGTCCCGCGCGGGCGCCGACGGTAGCGCTACCAGCTGCGGGAGCCGCACGCTACCACGTCAGCGCCGTCCGAAGCGAACCACCCCCAGCGCCAGCGCAATGCCCACCAGCACGATGGCACCGCCGACGACCATCTGCGCCGTGATGGCTTCCTGCAGGAAGACCGCGCCCCACAGCATGGCGAACACGGGGATCAGGAAGGTCACCGACACCGCATTCGTCGCGCCGACGCGGCTCATCAGCCGGAAGTACAGCAGGTAGGCCCACGCCGTGCACAAGGTCGCCAGCGCCAGCACCGCGCTCCAAGCGCCGGCCCCGGGCGGCGCTGACGGCCACAGCCAGGCGGCGGGCAGCGCCAGCATCAGCGCGGCGGCGAACTGGCTGCCGGTGGCGACCACCAGCGGCGCCACACCGCCCAGCAGGCGCTTCGTCGCGTTCGCCGCCACGCCGTAGCAGAGCGTCGCGCCCAGGCAGGCCAGCATGGCCCAGAAGCCGGAGTGGTCGGCCCCCGGCTTGAAGCTGGCCTTGTCCCAGGCCAGGAAGGCCACGCCGGCAAAGCCGATGACCAGGCCCAGCGTGCGCAGCGGCGTCAGTCCCTGGCGCAGCCAGACGAAGGCGACGGCGGCCGTCCACAGCGGCGTCGTCGCGTTGACGATGCTGGACAGGCCGGCCGTGATCGACAGCGCCGCGAACGCGAACAAAGCGAACGGGATGGCGCTGTTCAGCGCGCCGACGATGAGCAGCCCCTTCCAGTGCGTGCGCATCTCGCCCAGCTGCCCGCGAAAGGCGAGCAGCGGGATCAGCAGCGCGCTGGCCAGGCCCACGCGCACGGCGGCCAGCGCAATCGGCCCGAACTCGTGCGCACCCAGCCGCATGAACAGGAAGGAGGCGCCCCACAGCGCCGCCAGCAGCACCAGCTCGCCGATGTCGAAAGGTTTCATGCCGTGCGGCCCTCCAGTTGCAGCAAGGCCTGCTTGCGCTCCAGCCCGCCGGCGTAGCCGGTCAACGAGCCGTCGGCGCCGACGACCCGGTGACAGGGCACCAGCACCGAGATCGGATTGCGGCCGACCGCCGCGCCCAGTGCGCGCGCGGCGCTGGCCCGGCCCAGCCGCCCAGCCAGCGCGCCATACGTCGCCGGCTGCCCCGGCGCAATGGCCAGCAGCGCCTGCCAGACCTCGCGCTGGAAGGCCGTGCCGGCCGGGTCCAGCGGCGGCATCTCGAACGGCTTGCCGCCGAAGTAGGCGGTTAGCGCGGCCTCGGCGGCGGCCAGCACCGGGTCGCTGCCGTCGTCCTCGGGCACGGCCAGCGCGCCCGGGTGGTGCTTCTGCCCGTCGAACCACAGGCCCGACAGGCCGGCGGCGCTGCGGGCGGCGGTCAGCGGGCCCAGGGGCGTCGCGATGCGGCGCTGCAGAATGTGGTGGCTCATGAGTGTCTCCAGAGATGCAGGACGGCGTAGCTGCGGAACGGGCGATAGCGCTCCGCCACCGCGAGGTAGGCCTTGGGCGAGACAGGCAGGCTGCCGGCGCTGAGCGCCTTGCGCAGCACGACGTCGCCGGGTGGGAAGGCATCGGGCCAGCTCCAGCCGCGCATCAGCATGTAGCCGGCCGTCCACGGGCCGATGCCGGGGATGGTGGTGAGTTCCCCGGCAGCCGCTTCCGCGCCGCCCTCGCCGCGCGCAAAGGCCAGCGTCGGCCAGGCGGTCGCCAGCGCGATGAGGCTGTCGGCGCGGCGGCCGATGATGCCCAGCGAGGCGATGTCGTCGCGCGTCGCGGCGGCGATGCGCTCCGGCGTTGGAAAGAGCCGGTGGCTGCCCTCGGGTGCGTCGGCCAGCGCCTCGCCAAAGCGCTCGACGAAGCGGCCGGCCAGCGTGCGCGCGGCCGCGACGGTCACCTGCTGACCGAGCACGGCACGCACCGTCAGCTCGAAGCGGTCCAGGCAGCCCGGCAGCCGCTGGCCCGGCACGGCGCCCTCGCCCAGCGCGGCGGCGATGGCCACAGGGTCGGCGTCCAGGTCCAGCCAGCGGCGCAGCAGCGGCAGCAGCGACCCGGCGGCCGGCCACAGCGCGGGCGACAGCTCGACGCCGACCTCGCCGGCCTTGTCGAAGCGCACGCGCAGCCAGCCGGCGTGGCGCTGGCCGGCATGCGTCAAGGCCAGTGAGCGCGTGATGGCGCCCTCCTCCACCCGCTCGACGCCGGCAACCGCGCGCGGCGCCAGGAAGGCCAGCACGCCGGCCACGTCGTAGGGCTCGCGGTAGCTCAGCCGCAGCCGCGACACGGTCGCCTTGCCGCCGCCCTCGCGACGCAAGGCCGTCGGCTGCAGCCGGTAATGCTCGATGAAGGCCGCGTTGAAGCGACGCAGGCTCGCAAAGCCGGCCGCGTAGGCGACGTCCTGCACGGGCAGTGCGCTGTCGGTCAGCAGCGCCTTGGCCAGCAGCAGGCGGCGCGTCTGCAGGTATTGCAGCGGCGACACGCCGTGCTCGGCCTGGAAGATGCGGCGCAGATGCCGGCTCGTGATGCCCAGGTGCGCCGCCAGGCCCTCGACGCTGGCCTCGGCGTCGGCGCAGGCGTCCAGCCATACGGCCGCCTGCTGGGCCAGCGTGCGCGAGGCATCCATCGTCGTCCACGGCAGCGCGCGCGGCGCCAGCTCCGGCCGGCACTTCATGCAGGGCCGAAACGCTGCAGCCTCGGCCTGGGCGGCGGTGGAAAAGAAGCGGCAGTTCTCGCGTCGGGGCAGACGCACGCGGCAGACCGGGCGGCAGTAGATGCCGGTGGACGTGACACCCACAAAGAGCCGCCCGTCGAAGCGCGCGTCATGCGCCTGCAGCGCGGCATAGGCGGCATCAGGAGGGAGGATTTCGAGCACCATGCGGCCAGTCTAGGCGCGGCCGTGGCCCAGGACTGGCAGTTTTCGGACATGCCCCTGAGGCGGGCCGAAAGAGGGCTAGTCGGCGAACCAGGCGTCGGGGTAGGTCTTGCGGAGCTGGGCCACGACACCGGTATCGACGAGGTGCTGGTAGGCGGCGCGGATGCGCTGGGCGCCGTCATCGCTCATCGTCGTGCCGGCGACGGCGTAGAACTCCTGGGCCTGTTTGATCGGCGTGATGCCCACGCCCTCGCCACCGGCTCGCGTGTCGAGGGTGCGCAGCACCGGCTCCGGGCCGAAGACGGCGTCGACGATGCCGCGGTTCAGCAGGGCCAGCAGTTCGTTGAAATCCTTGCCCTCGACGAGCTGGGGGACGCCGGTGGCCGCCAGCAGGCTGTGGGCGGCCGACGCGCGCAACACACCGACGCGCAGCGACTTCAACGCCGCCAAGTCACCCAGGACGGCCCCGAGCGGCTGGCGTGTGATGACGGCATAGCGGAAGCGCCCCACGGGGAAAAGCCAGCGGTATTGCGCCTCGCGCTCGAACGTGCGAGTCACGACGAGGGCGGCGTGCGCCTGGCCGGTCTGCAGCATGCGGAACGCCCGCGCCCAGGGGTAGATGTGCAGATCGGCGACCACGCCAGCCTGCTTGACGACGCGCTGGAAGAGCTGGAACGCATAGCCCTCGGGGCCCTTGGCGCCGCGCCACAGGAAGGGCGGAATGTCGTGGCTGACCCAGACCGGCGACGCGGCCCGGGCGCCACCACCCAGCGCTGCCAGCAGGCAGGCCAGAGTGGGCGTGAAGGCGCGGCGCGAGAACATGGCGGAGGCTGGAATGCCCCCGACTCTAGCCGGAGCCCGCGACTCTCACATGGCTTTGAACAGGTGGACGTAGGCGCGGCTGACCGGCAACTCGTTGCCTTTGCCACGGATGCGCACGAACAGTCGGCTCTGCTCGTCACGGCGGGTGCCGGCGAGGTGGTCGAGGTTGATGATGGTGGAGCGGTGCACCTGCCAGAAGCGGTCGGGGTCCAACTGCCCGGCCAGCTCGAAGATGGGCGTGCGGATCAGGTGCTCGGCCGTGGCCGTCTGCACGATGGTGTATTTGTCGTCGGCGTGGAAGAACAGCACATCGTCGACGGCCACCTGGTGCATCAGTTCGCCCTGGGCGGCGCGGATGTAGCGCAGCCGGGTGGGCGCCGCACCTGCCGCCGGCAGCAGGCGCTTGAGGGTCTCGGCCAACGCACCGTCAACGCTTGCGGTGGGCTCGGCGCGCAGGCGCTCCACGCAGCGAGCCAGGCGGTCGGCCTTCAGCGGCTTGAGCAGGTAGTCGACGGCGCGCGCCTCGAAGGCGTCGACGGCGTACTGGTCGTAGGCCGTCACGAACACGACGCGCGTCTCGCCCTCGATGCCCTGCGCCACCTCCAGCCCCGTCAGGCCAGGCATCTGGATGTCGAGGAAGGCCACGTCCGGCTCCAGCTCGGCGATGGCCTCGGCGGCCTCGATGCCGTGGGCGGCAATCCTGACGATCTGCAGCTCGGGCCAGGCCTGGGCCAGCTGTGCCTGGAGGTACTGGGCCAGATGGGGTTCGTCGTCGGCGATCAGTGCGGTGGGCATGGCTTCAGATGGGGAGTGGAAGTTGGATGCGGGAGCGCGTGCCGCCGCCGTCGCGCGGCTGCAGTGTGAGCGTGGCGGCGGCGCCCCAGCGGGCGGCCAGGCGGGCGCGGATGTTGGCCAGCGCAACGCCGTTGCCGCTGCGGCGCTGGGGGCCGTCCAGCCCCAGGCCGTCGTCCTCGACATCGAGCACCAGCGCACCGGCCTCGCGCCGCGCGCTGACGACGATCTCGCCGCCACCGATCTTGGGCTCCAGGCCATGGTGAACGGCGTTCTCGACCAGCGGCTGCAACAGCAGCGGCGGCAGCTCGAAGCCGCTCAGGTCGGCCGGCAGGTCCAGGCTCACGCGCAGCCGCTCGCCCATGCGCACCTGCATCAGGCCGAGGTAGGCCTCCAGCATCGCGAACTCCTGGGCCAGCGTCGTCGCATCGCCGCGCAGCTGGCCCAGGCTGGCGCGCAGGTAGTCGGTGAAGCGCTCCAGTATCAGCTTGGCCCGCACGGGGTCGAAGTCGATGAGGCTCTGCACATTGGCCAGCGTGTTGAACAGGAAGTGTGGCTCGATCTGGCCCTGCAGCAGACGCAGCTGCGCCTCGGTGACGCGGGCCTGCAAGGCCTCCTGCTTCCAACGTGCGCGGTAGCGCAGGCCCAGGAACACGGAAATGAAGGCCGAGATGCCGAGGAACTGGGCCCAGAAGCCCGGCTTGGCCATCGCCCGGTACCAGCCGGGCGTGGTCCAGACGAGGTCCACTGCCGCCAGGCCGAAGATGACGCCGATGGCCGAGCAGCCGACCGACAGGCCCGTGTAGAACACGCCGGCACGCCAGTCCCGCCAGCCGACGATGGCGTCCAGCCAGCGCTGCGGAGCGAGCTTCTCGAAGCCGCGAAAGGCGAGGAAGAAGCAGGCCGTCACGCAGGCGCTGACGAGCAGGTGGGGCGGTACGTCGTGCCGCCACCAGTGCACGTTGCCGAGCCGCCCGTGCTGCACGCCGTGGATGCTGGCAAAGAAGAAGCCGAAGCCCAGCATCCAGATCAGGCAGATCAGCAGCCGCACGCGCAGCCGGTCGGGCCGGTGCTTCATCAGCGTGCGCTGGTGGCGCAGGGCCTGGGCGAATTCCTCGGTAAACGTCATGGGGCGCGAGTGTAGGAAGCGCTTGAGGCATGCCCCTTGCATGAGCGACGGATCGACAGCCGACACGACGGATGGACAGACACGCGCGCTGCCTACAATCCGCCGCGATTTCAACACCAGCTTTCCAAGGGCATCCATGCAGGTTCACGCTTCCATCTTCAAGGCCTACGACATCCGTGGCGTCGTCGGCCAGACCTTGAACGAGGAGCTCGCAGAGCACCTGGGCCGCGCCTTCGGCACCGAGGCCAAGGCCCTGGGCGAAAAGGCCGTCGCCGTCGGCCGTGACGGCCGCCTGTCCGGCCCCGGCCTCGTCGCCGCCCTGGTGCGCGGCCTGCGCTCCACCGGCCTCGATGTCGTCGACATCGGCGCCGTGACGACGCCCATGCTCTATTACGTCGCCGCCACGCGCGCCAAGCATGGCTGCAGCTCCGGCATCATGGTCACGGGCAGCCACAACCCCAAGGACTACAACGGCTTCAAGATGGTGCTCCAGGGTGCGGCCGTCTACGGTGAGCAGATCCAGCGTCTGCGCCAGCGCATCGAGGCCGAGGACTACGCCAAGGGCCGCGGCCGTGGCGCCAAGATGGACATCGTCCCCGAGTACACGCACCGCGTCGTCAACGACTGCAAGCTGGCCCGCCCGATGAAGATCGTCGTCGACAGCGGCAACGGCATCCCCGGTGCCTCGGCCCCGGCCATCCTGCGCGCGTTGGGCTGCGAAGTCATCGACATCTTCTCCAAGGTCGACGGCGACTTCCCCAACCATCACCCGGACCCGAGCCGCCCCGAGAACCTGGAAGACTTGAAGCGCGTCGTCCACGCCACCGGCGCCGAGCTGGGCCTGGCCTTCGACGGCGACGGCGACCGCCTCGGCATCGTCACCAAGGACGGCGAAATGATCATGCCGGACCGCCAGATCATGCTGATCGCCGCCGACATCCTGAAGCGCAACAAGGGCGCCCAGATCATCTTCGACGTCAAGTGCACGCAGCGCCTGGCACCGTGGATCAAGAAGCATGGCGGCAAGCCGCTGATGTGGATGACCGGCCACTCGCTGGCCAAGGCCAAGCTGAAGGAAACCGGCGCGCCGCTGGCCGGCGAGCTGTCGGGCCACATCTTCTTTGCCGAGCGCTGGTACGGCTTCGACGACGCGATGTACACGGCCGGCCGCATGCTGGAGATCCTTTCACGCGCCAAGGACCCGAGCGCCGTGCTGAAGGCCTTGCCGAACAGCTTCAACACGCCAGAGATCAATGTGCCTTGCGCCGAGGGCGAGCACCACGAGGTCGTCAAGAAGCTCAAGGAGCTGGTGACCAAGGCCGACCTGCCCGGCGTGCTGGAGATCAACACCATCGACGGCATGCGCTTCGAATATGCGGACGGCTTTGGCCTCATCCGCCCGTCCAACACGACGCCGGTGCTGGTGCTGCGCTTCGAGGGCCACACGCCCGAGGCGCTGGAGCGCATCCAGCATGACGTGCTGGCGCAGCTCAAGCGGGTGAAGCCGGACGCGCAGTTCGCGGCCGGCCACTGATGGCGCTGTGGGGTTATGCCGCGCTGCTGCGGCTGCTGACCCCGTTCTATCTGCTGCGCCTTTGGCGGCGCGGCGGCAGGGAGCCGCTCTACCGGCATGCGCTCGGTGAGCGGCTCGGCTTTTTTGCTGGCAGCACGGCGTCTGGCCGGCTGTGGATTCATGCGGTGTCACTCGGCGAGACGCGCGCTGCCAGCGCGCTCATAGCCGCGCTGCGAGCCCGCGACCCGGCGCTCAGGTTCCTGCTGACCCATTCGACCGCGACCGGCCGTGAAGCGGGACAAGCGCTGCTGAAAGACGGCGACGCCCAGGCCTGGCTGCCCTACGACACGCCGGGCGCGGTGCGCCGCTTCCTGCGCCATTGGCAGCCGAGGCTGGGCGTGCTGATGGAGACCGAGGTCTGGCCGACGCTGCAGTTCGAGGCTCAGCGGGCCGGTGTGCCCATGGTGCTGGCCAACGCGCGCCTGTCCAGCAAGAGCCTGCACCAGGGGCAGCGGCTGCGTCCTCTGATGCACCCGGCCGCGCGCCGCATCACGCTGGCGCTGGCGCAGACCGAGGCCGACGCGGAACGTATCCGCATGATGGGGACTGTGCGCGTGGGGGTGGCTGGCAACCTGAAGTACGACATTGCCGTCGACCCCGCGCTGATCGCTAGCGGCCAGGCCTGGGCGGCGCGACTCGGCCGGCCCGTCGTCATGCTGGCCGTCAGCCGCGAAGGCGAAGAGGCGGCGCTGTTGGCCGACTGGCTGAAGCGCCCTGCCCCGCGCCCGCTGCTGGCCATCGTGCCGCGCCACCCGCAGCGCTTCGACGAGATTGCCGCACTCATCGAATCCGCCGGCTTCAAGCTCGCCCGCCGCAGCGGCTGGGCCGACGAGCCACCGCAAGAAGCCCTGCAGGCCGACGTCTGGCTGGGCGACTCGATGCGCGAGATGCCGCTGTACTACGGCCTGGCCAGCGTCGCTTTGCTGGGCGGCAGCTTCGAGCCGCTGGGCGGGCAGAACCTCATCGAGGCGGCCGCCTGCGGCTGCCCAGTACTGGCCGGGCCGCACACCTTCAACTTCGCCGAGGCGACGGAACTGGCCCTGGCGGCCGGCGCCGCCCAGCGTTGCGCGAACCTGGCCGACGCCGTCGCTCGCGGCCTCGCGCTGTGTGGCGACGCCGCAGCCCGTGAGGCCATGGGCGCCGCCGCCCTCGCCTTCTCTGCCGCCCACCGCGGCGCGGCTGCGCGCATGGCGGCAGCCATCCTTTCGGAGAGTCCATGAACCGCACCGCCGCCATCCGCTGGGCCCTGCAGGGGCTGTTCGTGCTGTCGGGCTGCGCGGCGCTGATCTACCAGTCCATCTGGTCGCACTACCTGGGCCTGACGCTGGGCCACGCGGCCTATGCGCAGACGCTGGTGCTGATGATGTTCATGGGCGGCATGGCGCTGGGCGCCTGGCTCGTCAGCCGCATGACGCAGTCGCTGCGCCGGCCGGTGGCGGTCTATGCCGGCGCGGAGGCGCTGATCGGCGTCATGGGCCTGGCCTTCCACAGCGTCTTCGTGGCTTACAGCAGCTACAGCCAGGCGACCGTGCTGCCCGCGCTGGCGAGTGCCGATGCCGCGACGGCCTGGCAATGGCTGAGCGCCGCCGCGCTGATCGCGCCGCAGACGGTGCTGCTGGGCGCCACCTTCCCGCTGATCGCCGCCGGCGTCATGCGCATGGCCGGCAGCCAGCAGGGGCAGACGCTGGGCGGCCTGTACTTCACCAATGGCATCGGCGCAGCGCTGGGCGCGCTGGTGGCCACCTTCGTGCTGCTGCCGGCGCTGGGCATGCCGGGCGCGCTGAACGTGGCGGGCTGGCTGAACCTCGCCGTCGCGGCGGCCAGCCTGGCCCTGAGCGCTGCCTTGCGCGAGGGCCAGCCGGCCGGCAGCAGCGCGGCGCCCACGCAGGGCAGCGCAGACGGCCCGGGCCGCCTGCTGCCGGCGCTGCTGATGGCGACCTGCCTGTCCAGCGCGGCGTCCTTCGCCTACGAACTGGGCTGGGTGCGCATGCTGAACCAGGCGCTGGGCAGCAGCCTGCACAGCTTCGAGCTGATGCTGGCCGCCTTCATCGCCGGCCTGGCGTTCGGCGGCCTGTGGGTGCGCCGCGTCGGCGACCGCATCCAGGACCTGGTGCGCTACGCCGGCTTTGTGCAGGTGGCCATGGGGCTGTTCGCGATGGCGTCGGTCGCGCTGCTCGGCAATGCCTACCACTGGGTGCCGGCCATCCTGGAGGCGCTGGGCAAGACGCAGGCGGGCTATGTGCTCTACAACGTGGCCACGGCGGGCATCGCCATCCTCATCATGGCGCCGGCCGCGTTCTGCGCGGGCATGACGCTGCCGCTGTTCACGGCGGCACTGCTGCGGCGCGGCGCGGGCGAGCGCGCCATCGGCCAGGTCTACGCGGCCAACACGCTGGGCGCCATCGTCGGCGTGCTCATCGCCGCCCATGTGCTGATGCCGGCCATCGGCGTGGGCATGACCGTGCTGCTGGCCGGCGCGGTCGACCTGGCCATCGGCCTGGTGATGCTGCGGGCGCTGAGCCCCGGCCGCTGGGCGCCGGCCGTCATCGCTGCGGGCGGCGTCGGCGCCGTCGTGCTGGGCGGCTTACTGCACTGGGGCCTGCCGGACCGGCTGCTGCAGTCGGCCGGCGTGTTCCGCTACGGTCGCACCGACATGACCGGGCGCGAGCTGCTGTTCTACCGCGATGGCGCCACGGCCAGCATCTCGGTCGTCAAGCAGCCGGGCGCCGTCGTCATCTCCACCAACGGCAAGCCCGACGCGGGCCTGACCGCGTTGATGCAGCCGCCCAGCCCCGACGAGATCACGATGCTGATGCTCGCCGCGCTGCCGCTGGCCGTGCACCCGCAGCCCGAGGAGATCGCCGTCATCGGCTGGGGCTCGGGCCTGAGCACGCACACGCTGCTGGGCTCGCCGGTACCGAAGCGCGTCGACACCATCGAGATCGAGCGCGCCATGTGGGAAGGCGCCAAGCTGTTCGCGCCGCGCAATTCACGCGCCTACCTGGACCCGCGCTCGGAGGCGCATTTCGAGGACGCGCGCGAGTTCTTCGCCCGCGGCCAGCGGCGCTACGACGTGGTCGTGTCCGAGCCGTCCAACCCCTGGGTGAGCGGCGTGGCCAGCCTGTTCACGCAGGAGTTCTACCGCGGCGTGAAGCGCAGCCTCAAGCCCGGCGGCATGCTGGTGCAGTGGGTGCACAGCTACGAGATCTCCGACGCGCTGCTGGCCGAGATGATCGCGGCGCTGCTGCAGGAGTTCCCGGGCGCCGAGATCTACGCCGCCAGCACGGCCGACCTGATCATCCTGGCGCCGCTGGACGGGCTGGTGGCGCCGGGCAACGCGCCCTGGCAGTCACCGCTGCTGGCGGCCGAGTTGCGCCGCGTGGGCCTGGCCGGGCCGACGGACCTGGCTGTGCGCCGCATCGGCGGGCCGGCGGTGTTGCGCACCTATGTGCGGCTGCAGGGCGGCAAGCCGCATTCGGACTTCTTCCCCACCGTGTCGCTGTTCGCGCCGCAGCAGCGCTTTCGCGGCGTGCGCGCGGGTCAGCTGATGCGCCTGGCCAGCGACGGCCTGCCGCTGCTGCCCGTGCTGGACTGCCGCAAGACCTGGCCCCGCGCCGAAGCCATCCGGCCCAGCACCGACCAGACCATGGTGCAGGCGCGTGAGCAAGCCGTGCGGGCGGCCGAGCGCTTCAGCGGTCGCAGCCCGGGCCAGGGCCGCGGCGAGGGCCTGAGCCGCCTCGTCGACGCGCTGAAGCTGCAGCGCCTGCCCGCCACGCCGCTGGATGCGGACTCGTTGCTGATCTACGCCGCCAACCTGGCCGAAGCCGTCCTCGCCCATGTGCCGGCGACCGAGCAGCAGGCGCTGTGGGACCCGGCCGCTTGGCGCAAGGCCCAGCCAGGCTTGAGCCCGGGGATGCTGGAACTGCTGACGCTCTACGACGCCACCGGGCGCCGGGACTGGGCGGTCGTCGACCAGTCCGCCACGCGGCTGCTGCAAGGGGCGCTGAACCCCGCGCCGGCCGGCGTCAAGGAACAGGCGCTGGTGCTGGGCATGCTGGCCGGCCTGGCGCTGGGCCAGCCGGATGCCGTGCAGAGCCGCGAGGCGCGCTGGGCAGCGACGGTGCCGCCGGCCTCGCAGGCCGAGATCAGGCGCTTTCTGAAGGCCTGGGAGGAAGGCGGCGAGGCGGTGTGCGCGGCGGCCCGCGAACGGGGCGGCTGAGAGGCGCCGCTCACCCTTTCAGGGCCCCACCCGCTTCCAGAGCTGGATGCTCTTGTCCACCCAGCCGTTCATCAGCCCCAGCCGCGCCAGCCTGTACATCGCGCGGGCGATGCGGCCGCGCATCTCCGGCGTGTTGCAGGCCGAGCGGTGCGACAGCGTCAGGTACAGCGGCTCGCTGGCCACGGCGACCTGCAGCGGCTTGATGCCATCGATGTTCAATCGAGCCTGGTAGGCGGCGGCCGGGCTGTCTTCGTAGACCAGGTAGTCGACGCGCGAGCGTTGCAGCATCTGCAGCGCCTGCTCCAGGCTCGCCACCTGGGAGATGTTCAGCTTGTCGCGAGCGTAGCGGTCGAAGTCCTCGCCGAAGCTGTTGCCAATGACGGTCACCCCCTGCAGCGCCGCCAGGTCGCTCCAGCGCCGGTAATCGAGGCGGGTGCCGTCGCGCACCAGCACCACCGAACGCGTCTCGCGCAACGCCGGGTAGAAGTAGTCCATGTACTCGGTGCGCGCCATCGTCAGGAAGGCGCCGGCGATCAGGTCGATGCGGCCGGCGCGCGTCTCCTCCTGCACACGGCCCCAGGGGCCCACGTAGCGCGCCTCGATCGGCAGCCCCAGTTCCTTGGACAGCCAGACCAGCATGTCCGCATTGGCGCCGACCAACCGGTCCTCGTTCTCGGCACTGCGCCACAGATAGGGCGGGTACTGCGGGTTGCCCGAAGCCACCAGTTGCCGGCAGACCGCCGGCGGCGTCTGGGCCTGGGCCCATGCAACCAGCGGCAGAAGCAGCGCGAGCCCCAGCGCCCAGCCTGACCGGCGGATGGGTGGCATCTTCATCGTCGGTGGCTCCTGGTGACGGTCACTCAGCCTTGATCCTGGAGCAGCGTCCGCAGCCCCGCTTCGTCCAGCACGGTAACACCCAGCGTGCGGGCCTTCTCCAGCTTGCTGCCCGCCTCTTCGCCGGCGATGACGTAGCTGGTCTTCTTCGACACCGAGCCGCTGACCTTGCCGCCGGCGTCCTCGATCAAGGCCTGCGCCTCGTCGCGGCTCAGCGTGGGCAGCGTGCCGGTCAGCACCAGCGTCTTGCCCAGCAGCGGGCGCGGCCGGTCGTCGGCCTCGCCAGCGCTTTCCTTCGGCTGCACGCCGGCCGCCAGCAACTGCTCGACGACCTCGCGGTTGTGCGGCTGCGCAAAGAAGGTGTGGATGCTGGCCGCCACGATGGGGCCCACGTCGGCCACCTCCAGCAATTGCTCGACGCTGGCGTTCATCAGCTTGTCCAGCGTGCCGAAGTGCTTCGCCAGCTCCTTGGCCGTCGTCTCGCCGACCTGGCGGATGCCGAGCGAGAACAGGAATCGCGCCAGCGTCGGCGTCTTGCTCTTCTCCAGCGCGTCGACGATGTTCTGCGCGCTCTTCTCGGCCATGCGGTCCAACGCGGCGAGCTTGGCCACGCCGAGCTTGTAGAGGCCCGGCAGGCTCAGCACGATGCCGGCGTCCACCAGCTGCTCGACCAACTTGTCGCCCAGGCCCTCGATGTCCATCGCGCGGCGGCCAGCGAAGTGCAGCATGGCCTGCTTGCGCTGCGCCGGGCAGAACACGCCGCCGGTGCAGCGGTAGTCCATGCCGCCCTTCTCGCGCGCGGCCTCGCTCTTGCAGATGGGGCAGGCGCGCGGCATGCGGAAGTTGGGCACGTAGCTCGGCCGGTCTCCAGGCACCCGGCCTACGACTTCGGGGATCACATCACCGGCGCGGCGGATGACGACCTTGTCGCCCACGCGCACACCCTTGCGACGCATCTCGAACAGGTTGTGCAGCGTCGCGTTGCTGACGGTCGTGCCGCCCACGAACACCGGGTCGAGGCGCGCCACCGGAGTCAGCTTGCCGGTGCGGCCCACTTGCACATCGATGGCCAGCAGCGTCGTCACCTGCTCCTGCGCGGGGTACTTGTGCGCCACGGCCCAGCGCGGCTCGCGGGTCTTGAAGCCCAGCTTTTGCTGCAGCTCGCGGGAGTTGACCTTGTAGACGATGCCGTCGATGTCGAAGGGCAGCGCATCGCGCCTGGCGGCCATGTCCTGGTGGAACTGCACCAGGCCTGCATGCCCGAGGGTCACGACGCGGTCGGCGTTGACCGGCAGGCCGAAAGCCGCGAGTGCGTCGAGCAGCTCAGCGTGCGTGGCGGGAATGTCCCAGCCCTGCACCTCGCCCAGGCCGTAGGCGTAGAAGCACAGCGGCCGCTGGCGCACCAGCGCCGGGTCCAGCTGGCGGATGGCGCCGGCCGCCGTGTTGCGTGGGTTCACGAAGGTCTTCTCGCCGCGCTCGCGCTGGCGCTCGTTCAACTTCTCGAAGTCGTCGCGGCGCATGTAGACCTCGCCGCGCACCTCCAGCACGGCCGGTGCGTCACCGCGCAGGCGCAGCGGGATCTGGCCGATGGTGCGCACGTTCTGCGTCACGTCCTCGCCGGTCTCGCCATCGCCGCGCGTGGCGGCCTGCACGAGCACGCCGGCTTCAAAGCGCAGGCTCATCGCCAGGCCGTCGAACTTCAGCTCGGCCGCGTACTCGACCGGCGGGTCACTGGCCGTCAAGCCCAGTTCGCGGCGCACGCGCGCATCAAACGCAATCGCGCCGCCCTCGGTCGTGTCGGTCTCCGTCGTGATCGACAGCATGGGCACCACATGGCGCACCGGCGTCAGGCCCGGCAGCACCGCGCCGATGACGCGCTGCGTCGGCGAATCCGGCGTCAGCAGCTCGGGGTGGGTGGCCTCGAGGGCCTGCAGCTCGGCGAACAGCTTGTCGTACTCGGCGTCCGGCAGCTCGGGCGCGTCGAGCACGTAGTAGAGGTGGGCGTGGTGGTTCAGCTGGGCGCGCAGCTCGGCGGCGCGCAGGGCGGAGTCGGCAGTCATGCCGCCATTGTCAACGTCAGTCCCGCGCTGCAGGCGCCACCGCCGTGATCATGACCTGGTCGACCCGATAGCTGTCCACGTCCACCACCTCGAAGCGCCAGCCTTCCCACTCGACCACATCGGTTCGGCGCGGGATGCGGCGCAGCATGACCATCAGGAAGCCGGCCAGCGTGTCGTAGGTGCCGGCATGCGGCCAGTGGGCAATGCCCAGCGAGCGTTCCACATCGGGGATGGGCGTGATGCCGTCGGCCAGGAAGCTGCCGTCCTCGCGCCGCACGATCTGCTCCTCGTCGTGCGGCGCGACCAGGCTGCCCATGACCGTGTTCATCACATCGTTCAGCGTGATGACGCCCACCACGCGGCTGTACTCGTTGACGACGACGGCGAAGTCCTCGTGCGCCTCGCGGAACTGGGTCAGCATTTCCGACAGCGTCAGCCGGTCCGGCACGATGAGCACCTTCTTGACCAGCACGCCACCCTCCTCGCGCAGCGACAGCCGCTCGTCGCGCAGCACGCGCTGGAACAGGTCGGTCGCGTCCACATAGCCAACGACCTGGTCCACGTCGCCGTCGCACACCAGGTAGGTCGAGTGCGGCGTGTCAGCGATGCGGGTGCGGATCAGCGCGTCATCGTCGTCGCGCGAGAAGAAGACGATGCGCTCGCGCTCGGTCATCACCGTCTCGACGGTGCGCGTGTCCAGTTCGAACACGTTGGCGATGACCTGCTGCTCCTCGTCGGCCACGACGCCGGCCTGGTAGCCGGCCTCGGTCAGCGCCAGGATGTCGCGGTAGCTGATGGTCTCGTCGCGCTTGGCCGGCAGGCCGAGCAGGCGAATCAGGCCTTCGGTGATGGCGCTGAAGGCCCAGGCCAGCGGCTTGAGCACGCGGCACAGCAGCAGCATGGGGCCGACGAGCGCCATCGCCACTCGCTCGGGCTCGCTCATGGACAGGCGCTTGGGCACCAGGTCGGCCAGCACGATGAACAGCGACGTGATGCTGATGAAGGACGCCGCGAAACCCAGCGTGGCCGCCACTTCGGGTGCCACGACGAGGCGCAGCAGGCCCTCGAAATGAGGCGTGAACGCGCCCTCGCCGATGATGCCGGCCAGGATGGCGACGGTGTTGACGCCGATCTGCACGACGGTGAAGTAGTCGCCGGGGTGCTCCTGCACGGCCAGCACCTTGGCGGCGCGGGCATCGCCCGAGTCGGCGCGCTGCTGCAGGTTGAGCCGGCGCGACGCGGCCAGCGACAGCTCGGCCATCGAGAAGAAGGCGCTGCCGAGGATCAGCAGGCTGATCAGCAGCAGGCTTGTCACCATTTAGCTGAACAGCCTTCGTGCCGCCGGCGAACCCGCCGCCAGGTCGCGCTCCGCCAGCGCCAGGTAGAGCTTCTTCAACTCCACGTCGATGGACGCGAAGGCATGCAGGCCCAGCACCTGGCCGCGGTCGTCGCAGACCTCGGCCTCCAGGTCGCGCGCCAGGGCACGGGCCGCCTCCTGCCAGAGTGCGAACGGCTCGGCTTCAGCAGGCGTCTGCGGCACGTCCAGCGCCAGCGTCAGCTCGCGCAGCGACAGGGCCTCGGGGTCTTCGGCCAGCGCGGCCTGGGCGTCGAACTGCAGCGTCAGCACGGGCGGCGCGCCCTCTTCCGCCGCCGGCATCACCAGCCGGCCCGGCAGCGCGCCGGCGACGAAGCCGTGGCGGCCGGCGGCCTGCTGCACGAAGCCGGGCGTCCATGCAGCCGCCTTCGCGCGCAGCAGCAGCGCGAGCTGGGCGTCGTGGCTGGCGGCGAACTGGTCCAGCTCGCGGGCGCGGGCGACGACATCCAGCATGTCGGGGAACTGCACATAGCCGCCGATGCCGTCGGCAAAGGCCTGCACCTTCTGCACGAATTCGGAGTACTCGATCTCGTTGAGCGAGCCGCTGCGGTTGGCCATCTTCACGCCGGCCTGGAACTCGCTGTAGCGCAGGCCCGGCGCGGGCAGCTCCCAGTCGCCCGTCTGCGCGTTCAGGCCCTCGATCTGGAAGGGCTTGGTGCCGGCGCGGCGGCTGCCGGGCTGATGCTGCAGCGCCAGCTCGCCGGACACGGGTGCCTCGACGGTGATGGTGGCAATCGCGTCGATCAGCGCGTCCACCCGCGAGGACGGCCGGCGCGGCGGGCGCGCCACGGCGGGCAGGGTCACTTCCAGCGGGTCAATTGCCCCGTCGCCGGCCTCGCCGGCTTCGGCCGAGGCGGTGGGGGCCAGGTCGAAGTGCGGCTCCTCCTGCGGCGGCAAGGCGCGCTTCGGCCCGGCCTTGCGCGCCGTCCAGGCGCCATGGGCGACGACGGCAATCAGCACCAGGCCGCCGAGGATGGCCAGCAGCGTCGTCAGGCTGACATTGCTCATGCCGCCTCCGCCATGGCCAGCGCCTTGTCCATGTCGACCGCGACGATGCGCGACACGCCTTGCTCCTGCATCGTCACGCCAATCAGTTGTTCAGCCATTTCCATCGCAATCTTGTTGTGCGAGATGAAGAGAAATTGCGTACCGGCGCTCATCTTGGTGACCAGCCGCGCATAACGCTCGGTGTTGGCGTCGTCCAGCGGCGCGTCCACTTCGTCCAGCAGGCAGAAGGGCGCGGGGTTGAGCTGGAAGATCGCGAACACCAGCGCAATCGCCGTCAGCGCCTTCTCGCCGCCGGACAGCAGGTGGATGGTGCTGTTCTTCTTGCCCGGCGGCTGGGCGAGTACCTGCACGCCCGCGTCCAGGATCTCGTCGCCCGTCATCACCAGCCGCGCCTCGCCACCGCCAAACAGCTCGGGGAACATGCGGCCGAAGTGGTCGTTGACCTGGTTGAAGGTCGAGCCCAGCAGGTCGCGCGTCTCAAGGTCGATCTTGTGGATCGCATCTTCCAGCGTCTTGATGGCCGAGTTCAGGTCGGCGCATTGCGCGTCGAGGAAGGTCTTGCGTTCGCGGGCGCTGGTCAGTTCGTCCAGCGCGGCCAGGTTGACGGCGCCTAACGCAGCAATCTCGCGGTTGATGCGATCGATCTCGCTCTGCAGGCCGTGGAGCTTGACGCCGCCTTCTTCGACCGACTTGGCCAGCGCTTCGAGATCGACGGCGGCGGCTTCGAGCTGCTCGCGGTATTGCGCGCCGCCAAGCTGGGCGGCCTGCTCTTCCAGCTGCAGCTTGGTGATGGCCTCGCGCAACGGGTCCAGGCTGCGCTCGAAGCTCATGCGTTGTTCGTCGGCCTTGCGCAGGCGCAGCGAAAGGTCGTCGTAGTTCGCGCGCACGGCGGCCAGCGCCTGCTCGCGTTCGACCTTCAGCGCCAGCGCCTCCTGCAGGCCGTTCTGCGCCGCCACGTCGTTGAAGCCGTCCAACTCTGTCTGCAGGCTGGCGGCGGATGCGGCGACAGTGGCGATCTGGGCTTGCGCCGTCTCGATACCACGCTGCAGCTCGCCACGTCGCGCGGCCAGGGCCTGCGTGGCAAAGCGGGCCTCCTGGGCGCGGCGCTCCAGCGCACGCAGCTGCTCGCGGGCGTCGGCCAGCTTGCGCTCGGCGGCGATGGTGCCGTCTTCCAGTTCGGCATGGCGCTGCTGCGCGTCGCCGAGCTGGATGTCCAACTCCTCGAAGCGCGCCTCGCCCACGGCGCGGCGCTCCTGCAGGCCTTCCTGCTGGGCGGCAATCTCCGCCAGCTCGGCGTCCAGCGCGCTGCGGCGCTGCTGGCTGGCCTCGGCCTGCTGGGAGAGGCGCAGCAGCTCGACGTGAATCTGGTGGGCGCGCGTCTGCGCCTCGCTGGCCTCGCGGCGCAACGTGGTCAGGCGGCCGTTGGCGTCGTTGAACTGATGCTCGATGCGGGAGAGCGTGAGGCGCGCTTCGTCGGCAATGAGGTTCTGCGCGCGCTGGGCCGTCGTCAGCTGTTCGATCTCCTGAGCGCGGGCAAGCAGCCCGGCCTGCTCGGAGTCGGGCGCGTAGAAGGTCACCGAGAACTGGCCGACCGCGTGGCCGGCCGGCGTCAGGATCAGCTCGCCGTGCGTGAGCTTGCCGCGTGCGGCCAAAGCTTCATCCAGCGTCGGCGCGGTGTAGACGCCTTCCAGCCAGTCGTTCAGCAGCGCGCTCAGGCCGGCGTCATTCAGGCGCAGCAATTCGCTGAGCTTGGGCAGCGTCTCGTGCGTGTTGGCTATTGATCCCGTCGGCGTCGAATAGAAGGCCAGCCGCGCGGGCGGCGCGTCGGCTTCAAACGCGCGCACCGTGTCCAGCCGGCCCACGCTAAGGGCGCCCATGCGCTCGCGCAGCGCGGCTTCGAGCGCGTTCTCCCAGCCGTGTTCGATATGCAGCTTGGTCCACAGACCTTGCAGCCCGTCCAGCCCGTGCTTGGCCAGCCAGGGCTTGAGCTTGCCTTCGGTCTGCACTTTCTCCTGCAGCGCCTTCAGTGCCTCCAGGCGGGCGGTCAGCTCGGACTGCTTCGCCAGTTGCGCGTTGGAGTACTGCTGGGCGTTGCGGCGCTGCTCTTCGAGGTGCGGCACCTGCTCGGCCAGCTCCTGCAGGCGGGCGTCTGACAGGTCGCGCGCCTCATCGGCCGCAGCGGCGCGTTCGCGCAGCGCTTCCAACGCCTCGTGATCGGGCGCACCCAACGCACGCGACTCGGCCGTCAGCCGGTCCTCGCGCTGGCGCAGCGCCCTCGCCTGCTCGTCCACGCTGCGGCTCTCGGCCGCCAGCACCTGGATCTGCTGCTGCACCTGGGTCACCAGCGTGCGCTGCTCGTTGGCGCGGGCCTGGGCGGCACGCACGGCGTCCTCCGTCTGCGGCAGCTGGGCCTGCTGCTCTTCGGCCTGGGCAGCCAGGATCTCGCTCTGCTCGTCGGCGCCGGCGATCTGCTCGGCGATGCCTTCCAGCTCGGCGGCGGACTGCTCCGCGCGCTCGCGCCACTGCTGGTCCTGGGCATGCAGCTCGGCCAGGCGGGCCTGGGCGCGGTTGCGGCTTTCGACGACGAAGCGGATGCGCTCCTCCAGCCGACTCACTTCCAGCTGCGCCTCGGCATAACGGCCTTGTGACGCGTGCAGCTCGTCGCCGGCGGCGTAGTGCGACTGGCGCACCTCCTCCAGCGTCGCCTCGACGGCGCGCAGCTCGGCCGTGCGGGATTCCAGCGCGTTGACAGCCTCGGCATGCGCCGTCTTCACGCGCGTCGCCTCGTTGCCGGCGTCGCGCGCCTTCAGGAACCACAGCTGGTGCAGCTTCAGCGTGCCGCTGTCCTGCAGGCCGCGGTAGGTGGCCGCCACCTCGGCCTGGCGTTCCAGCTTTTCGAGGTTGGCGTTCAGCTCGCGCAGGATGTCGTCGACGCGCGTCAGGTTCTCGCGCGTGTCCTTGAGCCGGTTCTCGGTCTCGCGGCGGCGTTCCTTGTACTTGGACACGCCGGCCGCTTCTTCCAGGAACAGGCGCAGCTCCTCCGGCTTGCTCTCGATGATGCGAGAGATGGTGCCCTGGCCGATGATGGCGTAGGCGCGCGGGCCCAGGCCGGTGCCGAGGAAGACGTCCTGCACGTCACGCCTGCGCACCGGCTGGTTGTTGATGAAGTAGCTGCTGGTGCCGTCACGCGTCAGCACGCGCTTGACGGCGATCTCGGTGAACTGGTTCCACGGGCCGCCTGCCCGCGCGGACTGGTTGTCGAACACCAGCTCCACGCTGGCCCGCCCCGCCGGCTTGCGGTTGCCGCTGCCGTTGAAGATGACGTCCTGCATGGACTCGCCGCGCAGCTCGCTGGCCTTGCTCTCGCCCAGCACCCAGCGCACCGCGTCCATGATGTTGGACTTGCCGCAGCCGTTCGGGCCCACCACGCCGACGAGCTGCCCGGGCAGCTGGAAGGTCGTGGGTTCGGCAAAGGACTTGAAGCCGGCGAGCTTGATCGAATTCAGCCGCATGGAGGAAGGTTCGTAAGCCCTTGATTTGGCTAAAGAAAAGCGCCTTTTACGGGCGCTTCGATGGGGCCGGATGATAGCATTCGGCCCCTCACAGATTGCCCCTGCACCATGGCTACCAAGAAGTCCACCGCCGCCCCCGCCCCGAAGAAGAAGCCCAAGATGCGCGAGGTGCCGCCGAATCCGCCGAGCAAGCCGAGCAAGGACATCCTGGTCTTTCCGAACCCGAATCCCGAGCGCGACTACGTCATCCAGTTCCAGGTGCCCGAGTTCACCTGCCACTGCCCGCTGACCGGCCAGCCTGACTTCGCCCACTTCACCATCGACATGATTGCGGACGAGCTCTGCGTCGAGCTGAAGAGCCTGAAGATGTACTTCTGGAGCTACCGCGACGAGGGCTCGTTCCACGAGAAGGTCACCAACAAGATCCTCGACGACATCGTCAAGGTCACCGACCCGCGCTTCATCCGCATCTCCGCCAAGTGGTATGTGCGTGGCGGCATCTACACCAATGTGGTGGCCGAGCATCGCAAGGCCGGCTGGACGCCTGCACCACGAGTGGACCTGCCGGCGCACGGGTTTGAATCGGGGATGCTGGGCCGATGAATCCGTTGCTGGAACGGCTCAATCCCTACCCGTTCGAGCGCCTGCGCGAGCTGACGGCGGGCATCACGCCCAACCTGGATCTGGCGCCGATCTCGTTGGGCATTGGCGAACCCCGCCATGCGGCGCCGGCCTTGATCGCGGAAGCCATCAACGGCGCGATGAAGAGCCTGGCCGCCTACCCCGCCACCGCCGGCACGCCCGCGCTGCGCGAGGCGATTGCCGCGTGGATCTCGCGCCGCTACGGCCTGACGCTGAACCCGGTGGCGCAGGTCCTGCCCGTCAATGGCTCGCGCGAGGCGCTGTTCGCCATCGCGCAGACCGTGGTGGATGCGACCCGCCCCGGCGCCACGGTCGTGTGCCCCAACCCCTTCTATCAAATCTACGAAGGCGCGGCGCTGCTGGCCGGTGCCGAGGTCGTCTTCGCGAACTCCGACCCGGCGCGCAACTTCGCCGTGGACTGGAGCCAGATCGATGAGGCCACCTGGGCCAAGACGCAGTTGCTCTACGTCTGCTCGCCCGGCAACCCCAGCGGCGCCGTCATGCCGCTGTCCGAATGGCAGGCGCTGTTCGAGCTGAGCGACCGCCACGGGTTCGTCATCGCCTCGGACGAGTGCTACTCCGAAATCTACTTCCGCGACGAAGCCCCGCTGGGCGGCCTGGAAGCTGCCGCCAGGTTGGGCCGCCACGACTTCAAGAACCTCATCTCGTTCACATCGCTGTCCAAGCGCTCCAACGTGCCGGGCCTGCGCTCGGGCTTCGTGGCCGGCGACGCGGCGCTGCTGAAGAAGTTCCTGCTCTACCGCACCTACCACGGCAGCGCCATGAGCCCGATCGTGCAGGCGGCCAGCATCGCCGCCTGGGGCGACGAGGCCCATGTCATCGACAACCGTGCTCGCTATCGGCACAAGTTCGCCGAAGTGACACCACTGCTGGCCGACGTGCTGGATGTCGCCCTGCCCGACGCGGGCTTCTATCTCTGGGCCGCCGTCCCCGGAGGCGACGACATCGCCTTCGCCCAGGGCCTGCTCGCTCAATACAATCTGGCCGTTCTGCCGGGCAGTCTGCTGGCCCGGGAAGCCCATGGCAGCAACCCTGGCGCCGGACGCATCCGCCTGGCCCTGGTGGCCGACGAGGCCGAATGCCTCGAAGCCGCGCACCGCATCATTTCCTTTACGAAATCCCGCTGATGAACACCGCTGAACTGCAAAGCCTGATCGACCTCGCCTGGGACAACCGAGCGGCCCTGGACCCCACCAACGCGCCAGAGCTGCGCCAGGCCGTCGATCATGTCATCGCCGAGCTGGACGCCGGCCGCCTGCGCGTGGCCACGCGCGAGAGCGTCGGCCAGTGGACCGTGCACCAGTGGGTCAAGAAGGCCGTGCTGCTGTCCTTCCGCCTGAACGACAACCGCATCATGGGCGACAAGGAACTGACCTTCTTCGACAAGGTGCCGACCAAGTACGCCGGCTGGAGCGACGAACAACTGCGCGCCAGCGGCGTGCGCATCGTGCCGCCCGCCGTCGCGCGCCGTGGCAGCTTCCAGGCCAAGAACGTCGTGCTGATGCCCAGCTACGTGAACATCGGCGCCTATGTCGACGAAGGCGCGATGGTCGACACCTGGGCCACGGTCGGCTCCTGCGCGCAGATCGGCAAGAACGTGCACCTCTCCGGCGGCGTCGGCATCGGCGGCGTGCTGGAGCCGCTGCAGGCCAACCCGACCATCATCGAAGACAACTGCTTCATCGGCGCTCGCTCGGAAGTCGTCGAAGGCGTCATCGTCGAAGAGAACTCGGTCATCTCCATGGGCGTCTACATCGGCCAGAGCACGCCGATCTACGACCGCGCGACCGACACCGTCAGCTATGGCCGCATCCCGGCCGGCTCCGTCGTCATCTCGGGCTCGCTGCCCAAGGACGGTGGCCGCTACTCGCTGTACGCGGCCATCATCGTCAAGCGGGTCGACGCGCAGACGCGCTCCAAGACCAGCATCAACGAACTGCTGCGCGCCTGATCATGAGCAGCCCCAGCGCCGGCAACATGGAACGCATCCTGCGGCTGATGGCCGACAAGGGTGCTTCGGACTGCTATCTGTCCGCGAACATGCCGGTGCTGATCCGCATCAACGGCCAGACGGTGCAGTTGTCGGACCAGTTGCTGACGCCGCCGCAGCCGCGCCAGCTGATTGCCGAAGTCGTCGACCCCGGCAGCATGGCCGAGCTGGACAACTCCGGCGAGCTGAACATGGCCGTGTCGGTGCGCGGGGTCGGCAGCTTTCGCCTGTCGGGCTTCCGCCAGCGCGGCTCCATCGCCGGTGTGTTCCGGCACATCCCGCACGACATACCGACGCTGGAAAGCCTGCAGCTGCCGCCCGTGCTGGGCGGCATGATCAAGGAAAAGCGCGGCCTGATCCTGATGGTGGGCGCCACCGGCACCGGCAAGAGCACCACGCTCGCGTCCATGCTGGAGCTGCGCAACCAGACGATGACGGGGCACATCCTCACCATCGAGGACCCCATCGAATACCTGTTCAGCAACAAGCGCTCGGTCGTCAACCAGCGCGAGATCGGCCGCGACACGGCCTCGCTGCAGATCGCCCTGAAGAACGCGCTGCGCCAGGCGCCGGACTGCATCCTCATTGGCGAAATCCGCGACCGCGAGACGATGACGGCGGCCATCAGCTACGCGCTGTCGGGCCACCTCGTGCTGGCCACGCTGCACGGCAACAACACCTATCACGCGCTAAACCGCATCCTGTCGTTCTACACGCCGGAGTCCCGCCCCGCGCTGCTGAACGACCTGGCGGCCGGCCTGAAGGCCGTCATTTCGCAGCGCCTCGTGCGCGCCACGGCGGGCGGGCGCGTGCCGGTCATCGAGATCCTGCTGAACACCAAGCTGGTGTCGGAGCTGATCGAGCAGGGTGACTTCGCCGGCGTGAAGGAGGCGATGGAGAAGTCCATCGCCGAGGGCTCGCAGACCTACGAAGAGCACTTCGCCAAGCTGATCACCGACGGCACCATCACCCGCGAGGAAGGCCTGGCCTTCGCCGACTCGCCGACCAACCTGCTCTGGCGGCTGCAGAACGAGGCGCCCGGCGCCCGCCTGTCGACCGCACCACGCAAGGAAGAGAAGGCTGGCGACGAAGCCAGCTTCACCGAAATCACCCTGGACGTCCGCGGCACTTGAAGCTGATTGACTACATCACCTCCCAAGCCGCCCGCCTCGACCAGGCGGGCTTGTTTTTTGGCCATGGCACGACGAATGCGTTCGACGAGGCCGCGTGGCTGGCGCTGTGGCGCCTGGGCCTGCGCGTGGATGCGCTGGACGAGGAAGAAGAGCGCGAGCTGAGCGATGCCGAACAGGCCGCCATCACGGCGCTGATCGACGAGCGCATCACGACCCGCAAGCCTGCCGCCTACCTGACCGGCGAGGCTTGGCTGCAAGGCGTGCCGTTCACCATCGACGAGCGCGCCATCGTGCCGCGCAGCTTCATCGCCGAGCTGATTGCCGACGCCAGCATCGACCTTTGGCTGCACCCCGACAGCCGCCGCGTGCTGGACCTGTGCACCGGCAACGGCAGCCTGGCCGTGCTGGCGGCGATGGCCTGGCCGGACGTCGAAGTCGATGCGCTGGACATCGACATCAACGCGCTCGCCGTCGCCAAGCTGAACGTCCAACGCCACGACCTGGCGCTGCGCATCCGTCTGCTGCAAGGCGACGGGCTGGCGGCTTGCAACCCGCCCTACGACTTGATTCTCTGCAATCCCCCTTACGTGAACAGCACCAGCATGGCCGCCCTGCCCGCCGAATACCGCGCCGAACCCGAACTGGCGCTGGCCGGCGGGGCGGACGGCATGGACTTCATCCGCGAGCTGCTGCGCGCAGCGCCTGCCGCCCTGACTGACGACGGCGTGCTCGTGCTGGAGATCGGCAATGAGCGCGAGAACTTCGAGGCGGCCTTCCCCACACTCGAAACGGTCTGGCTCGAAACCTCCTCCGGCGCCGACCAGGTGCTGCTCCTGACCAAGGAGGCCTTGCAATGATCACGCTGCGCGACATCACGCTGCGCCGCGGCGTCAAGGTGGTGCTGGACAACGCGTCCGCGACTCTCCAGCCCGGCGAAAAGATCGGCCTCGTCGGCCGCAACGGCGCCGGCAAGTCAAGCCTGTTCGCGCTGCTGACGCACCGCCTGAGCAACGACAAGGGCGAGGTCGAGGTGCCCAAGCACTGGCGCCGCTCCGAGGTGGCTCAGAACATGCCCGAGACCGACGACGGCGCGACCGACTACGTGCTGGAAGGCGACCTGCCGCTGGTGGCCGCTCGCGCCGCGCTGGAGGCCGCCGAGGCCGCCAACGACGGCCACGCGATGGCCGACGCGCACGCGCTGCTCGCCGACGTGGGCGCCTTCGATGCCCGCTCGCGCGCCCAGGCACTGCTGATGGGCCTGGGCTTCAAGACCGAGCAGCTCGACGCGCCGGTCAACAGCTTCTCCGGCGGCTGGCGCATGCGCCTGCAACTGGCCCGGGCGCTGATGTGCCCTGCCGAACTGATGCTGCTGGACGAGCCCACGAACCACCTGGACCTGGACGCGCTCGTCTGGCTGGAAGCCTGGCTGCAGCGCTACGACGGCACGCTGATCATCATCAGCCATGACCGCGAATTCCTCGACGCGATCACCAAGGTCACGCTGCATCTGGACGAAGGCAAGCTGGTGCGCTACGGCGGCAACTACACCAGCTTCGAGACCCAGCGTGCCGAGCGCATGGTGTTGCAGCAAGCGGCGTTCGCGAAGCAGCAGGACCGCGTGGCCCATCTGCAGAAGTTCATCGACCGCTTCAAGGCCAAGGCCAGCAAGGCCAAACAGGCACAGAGCCGCGTGAAGGCGCTGGAGCGCATGGAGCGGCTGGCGCCGGTGCTGGCCTCGGCCGACTTCAACTTCGAGTTCCGCGAGCCGCTGAACCTGCCCAACCCCATGCTGATGTTCGACGAGATGTCGGCCGGCTACGGCACGAACACCATCGTCCGCAACGTCGACCGCTCCGTGCTGGCCGGTCAGCGCATCGGCATCCTCGGCGCCAACGGCCAGGGCAAGTCCACGCTGGTGAAGACCATCGCGGGCACCCAGCCCGCGCTGGCCGGCAAGCTGACGCAGGGCAAGGGCCTGTCCATCGGTTACTTCGCCCAGCAGGAGCTCGACGTGCTGCGGCTGGACGAAGGCCCGCTGGAGCACATGGTGCGTCTGGCGCGCGAGGTCGGCCCCGCCGGCCGCGAGCAGGAGCTGCGCGACTTCCTGGGCCAGTTCCGCTTCACCGGTGACATGGTCAACCAGCAGGTTGGCAGCCTGTCCGGCGGCGAGAAGGCGCGCCTTGTGCTCGCCATGCTCGTCTGGCAACGCCCCAACCTGCTGCTGCTGGACGAGCCGACCAACCACCTGGACCTGAACACCCGCGAGGCGCTGTCCATGGCGCTCAACGAGTTCGAAGGCACCGTCATGCTGGTCAGCCACGACCGCGCACTGCTGCGCGAGGTCTGCGACGAGTTCTGGCTGGTGGCCGACGGCGTCGTCAAGCCCTTCGACGGCGACCTGGACGATTACCAGAAGTGGCTGCTCGACCAGAGCAAGGAAGCCGCCCGCGCGGCCAAGAAGCAATCGGCGGCAGCGCCGGCGCCGGCCGTCAAGGCATCAGCCGCACCAGCACCCGCGCCTGCTGCGCGCGATGACCGCAAAGTGTCGGGCCAGGCGCGCGCCAAGCTCGCTGACCAGACACGCCCGCTGCGCAAGGAGATGGAGCAGATCGACAAGCGCATGCACGCGCTGGCCACCGAGCGCGCAGAGGTCGAAGCCCAGCTCGCCGAAGGCGCCGCCGCCTCGGCCATTGCCGAGATGGGCAAGCGGCTGAAGGCAATCTCAGACCAGCTCGAAGCCGACGAGGCCCGTTGGCTGGAGCTGGGCGAGCAGATCGAGGCGCTCAGCTGAGGAGCACCGCTGCCAGCGCCAATGCGCCTGGCAGCGCCTGCACGAACAGGATCTTCTTCGAGGCTGTGGCCGCGCCGAACACGCCGGCCACGATGACGCAGCCCAGGAAGAACACCAGCCAGGGCTTGCCCGCGCCCGCAGCGCCCTGGATCAGGCCCCAGGCCAGGCCGGCGGCCAGGAAGCCGTTGTAGAGCCCCTGGTTGGCCGCCAGCGCCTTGCTCTGTTCAGCAAAGTCGGGCTTGAGCCCGAAGGCCTTGCGGCCCATCGGCTTGGTCCAGAAGAACATCTCCAGCACCAGGATGTACACGTGCAGCAGCGCCACCAGCGCCGTCAGCACGATTGCGACCATCTGCATCGTCTCTCTCCTCGTCATTGATTGGGGGTGGCGCATCCTCGCAGATCGCCCTACCGTCGCCTGTCACGCAAAAGACCATTTAACTTGTGTGCAATTAAATTGCCAACTACATTAATGCCCATGCCACGCGCCAAGCCATCCACCACCAGCGATCCCCGCTCGCAATGGCTGCAGCTCGACCGTCAGCTGTGCTTTGCGCTCTACAGCAGCTCGCTGGCGATGACCAAGCTCTACAAGCCGCTGCTCGCGCCGCTGGGCCTGACCTACCCGCAGTACCTCGTCATGCTGGTGCTGTGGGAGGCCGACGGCCTGAGCGTGTCCGCGCTCGGACAGCGCCTGTCGCTGGACTCCGGCACGTTGACACCGCTGCTCAAGCGCCTTGAATTGCTGGGGCACATCGAGCGCCGCCGCGCCACGGACGACGAACGCCGCGTCGACTTGTTCCTGACATCGGCCGGCCGCAAGCTGCGCGCGCAGGCGCTGGACATTCCCGAACGGCTCGCCTGCGCCAGCGGCTGCGAGCTGGCTGAACTCGTCACGCTGACCCAGCGTCTGCACGAGCTGCGCGCCCAGTTTGCCAAGGCGACGGACGACTGATTTCTTCCCCCTCCCCCCACCACCACCCCAAAGGAGCCACCATGGCCATCGAGAAAGCCCTCTACACCGCCACCGCCACTGCCACCGGTGGCCGCGCCGGCACCGCCAAGTCGTCCGACGGCGTGCTGGACCTCGCACTGAGCACGCCCAAGGAACTGGGCGGCGCCGGCGGCCCGGGCACCAACCCCGAACAGCTGTTCGCAGCTGGCTACTCCGCCTGCTTCATCGGCGCGATGAAGGCCGTCGCCGGCAAGCAGAAGATCAGCCTGCCCGCCGAGGTGTCCATCACCAGCGACGTCGCCATCGGCCCGCACGCCAACAAGCCGGGCGCCTTCGGCATCCAGGTCGACATGAAGATCTCGGTGCCGGGCATGGAGCGTGCCGCGCTGGAAGCGCTGGTCGCCACCGCCCACGAGGTCTGCCCCTACTCCAATGCCACGCGCGGCAACGTTGACGTGACGCTGACCATCGTCTGATCAGTCCGCCAGCAGGGCCAGGATCAGCTCGATCCTGGCCTTGACCGGGCTCAGCGCCCCGGCGCTGGGCAACAGTCCGGGCAGGTTCATGACCGGCCCGGCATCGCAGCGCGTGCTGCGCAGCACGCGCACACCGCGCGCCTCGGCACCGCGCAGCGCGCTTTCCAGCGCGATGGACAGGGTGCCATTGCCGGTGCCGGCTGCCACGATGCCATCCACACCCGCCGTCAGCAAGGCCTGCACGATGCGGCCATCGGCGCCCGCGTGGTTGAAGACGATGTCGACGCGCGGCCAGCCCTGCGCCGCCCTCGCAATGCGGCCGAGACCTAACGCCTCACCCACAGGCCAGCGGCCAACCAGGCGGACCGCGCCTTCCTCCACCCGCGCCACCAGCGCACCGTCGGTTGATTCGAAAGCATCGACGCGGTAGCTGTGCGTCTTGCGCACCTGCACCGCGTCGTGCACGCGCCCGGCCAGCGCGACGACCACGCCCGCAGCATCCGGCGCAGCCGCCACCTGCACGGCATCGAACAAGTTCTGTGGCCCGTCCGGCGCCAGTGCGGTCGCCGGCCGCATCGCTGCCGTCAGCACCACAGGCTTGGCAGGCGCCAGCACGCGGTGCAGGAAGTAGGCCGTCTCCTCCAACGTATCCGTACCATGCGTGACGACAACGCCACCCACTTCCGGCCGCGCGAGCTCCGCCTGCACAGCGCTGGCCAGACGCTGCCAGGTCGCGAAGCCCATGTCCTTGCTGTCCAGTTGCGCAACCTGATGCGCCTCCAGCGGCCGACCGGCCAGCGTCGGCACCGCAGCCAGCAAGTCCTCGACGCCCAACTGCGCCGCTGTGTAGCCGACGCCGTCGCTGGCGCTCTGGGCCGTGCCGGCAATCGTGCCCCCTGTGCCGAGGATGACAATCAATTTCGCTGAGGTTTGCAATTTGCTGGTTTCCTGGACAAAAATACAGGTGCTGGACAGATTTCCAGCCACCTCAAAAGGCCGCCCGTGCAAGACCAACCCAAGCTTACCGCCCGCCAACAGCAGATCTTTGACCTGGTACGCAACGCGATCGAAAGCACTGGCGCGCCACCGACCCGCGCCGAAATCGCCGCCGAGCTGGGTTTCAAGTCCGCCAACGCCGCCGAGGAACACCTGCAAGCCCTGGCCCGCAAAGGTGTGCTGGAACTCGTCGGCGGCACCTCGCGCGGCATCCGCCTCAAGTCCGACGCGCTGAATGCCGTCAACCGCGCCCGCCAGTTCAGCCTGCCCATCCCGGGCCTCGCGCAGCTGACGCTACCCCTGATCGGCCGCGTCGCAGCCGGCGCCCCCATCCTGGCGCAGGAACATGTCGAGCAGACCTACAGCGTCGAACCCAGCCTGTTTGCCAAGAAGCCCGATTACCTGCTCAAGGTCAAGGGTATGAGCATGCGTGATATCGGCATCCTCGATGGCGACCTGCTCGCCGTGCAGTCCGCGAAGGAAGCTCGCAACGGCCAGATCGTCGTCGCCCGCGTCGGCGAGGAAGTCACCGTCAAGCGCTTCAAGCGGGGGCCCGACGGCATACAGCTGCTTCCCGAGAACGATGATTTCGAGCCGATTCGTGTTGACGAGGGCGAACACTTCAGCATCGAGGGCCTGGCTGTCGGCCTGATCCGCGGGCAAGGCTTCAACTGATTCCAGAACAGCCCGCGTCACTGACACGGACATTTGGACGCGCTGGAACGATGGCGCGCGTCAATTTGTCTGGCAGCCGCTGCTGCAAGGCGCCTGGCGTGGAACTGTGTCCACCTCGTCGATGTGTCGCATTACAAATCCTGCGGTGACGCGACCGGGTGAGCAATGGATGCGCTATGATTGAGGGCTTGCAGGAGAGGTGGATGAGCGGTTTAAGTCGCACGCCTGGAAAGCGTGTGTGGGTTTATCCCCACCGCGGGTTCGAATCCCGCCCTCTCCGCCAAGTACGAACGGGCCCACTGGGCCCGTTTTGCTTTTTCCCGCGGAGATCGTGGTGCGCTGCGCCTGCAATTCATGCCTGGAAAAGCGCAGTTCATCGCGTCACGCTGGTTTGAGCACGACGCCTGCTGAACACTGTCATTCGTGCCTTGCTTTGTACAGGGCTGGAGTTGGTGATGTCGCGACTGCTGAATGGATGGGTGAGCTTTGGCTTGGCATTGGGCCTGGTCTCTGCAGGCCTGCCGGCCGGGGCCAGCGAAGTGGTCAAGCTGGCGAGACTTGTCGTTAGCGGTAAGCGCAGTACCAACGAGGCGCCGCGCACGGTACCTGTTGAACGTCGCGCGCCAGGCACGGGCACGCAGGTCCATGGCGGGGGCAGCAACGATGTGGGAACCGCGCCGGCGCCGACACGTGGCCTATCCTGACACCCCGACAAACCAAAAAAAATGCGTCGAAACTTGAAGGTTTCGACGCATCGAAATTTCTGGCGGAGTGGACGGGGCTCGAACCCGCGACCCCCGGCGTGACAGGCCGGTATTCTAACCAACTGAACTACCACTCCGCGTGGAATGAATTCGGCATTGTCTTTCGACAATACCCGAGTTCATCAAACTCGCCCGTCTTGCGACGAGATTTGGCGTCCCCTAGGGGATTCGAACCCCTGTAATCACCGTGAAAGGGTGGTGTCCTAGGCCTCTAGACGAAGGGGACAATCTTGCAAATCAAACTTAAAAGACAAACGGCCAACGAATTGGCCGTTTGCGTATCGGGCGATCCAGCAATGGAATCATCCGATGGAATCCTTGGCGGAGTGGACGGGGCTCGAACCCGCGACCCCCGGCGTGACAGGCCGGTATTCTAACCAACTGAACTACCACTCCGCGTGGGATGAATTCAGCACTGTCTTTCGACAACACCCAAGCTCATCAAACTTGGCGTCCCCTAGGGGATTCGAACCCCTGTAATCACCGTGAAAGGGTGGTGTCCTAGGCCTCTAGACGAAGGGGACTAAACCTTCGTCGCTTGAACTGCGCGCCGCCAATAAACCAGATGGTTTAAATGGTGGAGGTAAGCGGGATCGAACCGCTGACCTCTTGCATGCCATGCAAGCGCTCTCCCAGCTGAGCTATACCCCCAATTTGATTCTTGATTCAGTCGTTACCGACTTTGTCGCAAATCGCTTTGTTTGCAGCGCTGTTCAAGCGAGACCAAGAGTATATGACGAAATTCAGAGTGATTGCAAGCGTTCGAGGACTTTTTTCTTGTCGAAGTGCTCGAGCACGGCATCGAGCGATGGCGTCTGCGCGCGACCACACACCAGAACACGCACCGGCACGGCCAGTTGCGGCATCTTGAGGCCGGTGGCAGCGAGGGTTTCTTTCAGGGTCTGCTGCAGGGTTGTTTTGTTCCATTCGGTCAGAGCAGCCAGCTTCTCGGCGAGCGCTGCCAAGGCCGGGCGGATGGCGTCGGTGATGTGGGCGGCCAAGTCGTCCGCTAAGGGCGTGACCGGCACGAAATACATCGCCAGCCAATCCGCCAGTGCGGCGACCGTCGCGCAGCGGTCCTTGAACAGACCGACCTTGGGCTGGATCTCCTCGACAGTCACGGCGACGCCCTTGGCCGCCAGTTGCTCGACGACGAGGCCGGCCAGGCGCGTCTCGTCGATGTGCTTCACGTAGTGGCCATTGACCCAGTCCAGCTTGGCGGGGTCCCACTGGGCCGGGCTCTTGGAAAGGTGCGAGCCGTCGAACCAACTGACCATCTGTTCGGCCGAAAACAACTCGTCGTCGCCGTGGCTCCAGCCCAGGCGGGCGAGGTAGTTCAGCATGCCTTCGGGCAGGTAGCCGTTGGCCGCGTAGTCCATCACGCTGACGGCGCCACGGCGCTTGGAGAGCTTCAGGCCGTCGTCGCCCAGGATGATGGGCAGATGGCCGAATGACGGCAGCGGCGCGCCCAGCGCGTTGAAGATGTTGATCTGCCAGGGCGTGTTGTTGACGTGCTCGTCGCCGCGGAAGACGTGGCTGATGCGCATGTCCCAGTCGTCGACGACGACGGCGAAGTTGTAGGTCGGCACACCGTCCGCACGGGCAATGATGAGGTCGTCGATCTCGCGGTTGTTGATCGTGATCGAGCCTTTGACGATGTCGTCCCAGGTCACGTCGCCTTCGATCGGGTTGGCGAAGCGGATGACCGGCTTCACGCCCTCGGGCGGCGTCGGCAACGTCTTGCCCGGCTCGGGGCGCCAGCGGCGGTCGTAGAGGGTCTTTTCGCCGCGCGCCTTCTGGGCCTCACGCATCGCGGTCAGCTCTTCGGGCGTCGCGTAGCAGCGGTAGGCGCGGCCGGAGGCGATCAACTGCTCGATGACGGCCTGGTAACGGTCCAGGCGCTGCATCTGGTAGATCGGACCTTCGTCGTAGGACAGGCCCAGCCAGTTCATCGCCGCAATGATCTGGTCGACCGAGTCCTGCGTGGAGCGGGCGACGTCGGTGTCCTCGATGCGCAGCACGAACTCACCGCCGTGGTGGCGGGCGTAGGCCCAGGAGTAGAGCGCCGTGCGGGCGGTGCCCAGGTGCAGGAAGCCGGTCGGCGACGGCGCGATGCGCGTGCGGATCTTGTCGAATGAGCTCATCGGGTGTTCAAGGTAGAGAGACCGCGCTGCAGGTCGTCGGTGATGTCGTCGACATGCTCAAGGCCGACGGCCAGGCGGATCAGGCCCTGGCCGATGCCCGCAGCCTGGCGCTGGGCCTCGGTGAGGCGGCCGTGCGAGGTCGTCGCCGGGTGGGTGATGATGGTTTTCGTGTCGCCGAGGTTGGTAGCGATGGAGACGACGCGCGTGCTGTCGATGACGTGGAAGGCTGCGGCGCGTGCGGACTCAGGGGAGTCGGCCTTGACGTCGAAGGACAGCACCGCCCCGCCCTGCCCGCTTTGCTGGCGCATGGCCAGGTCGTGCTGCGGGTGGGAGACCAAGCCGGGGTAGTGGACGCGCGCCACCTCGGGCTGCGCTTCCAGCCAGCGTGCGACGGCCAGGGCTTGTTCGCTCTGCGCCTTCATGCGCAGCGATAGCGTTTCCAGGCCTTTGAGCACGACCCAGGCGTTGAACGGGGCCAGCGTCATGCCGACGGTGCGCAGCACGGGGCCGAACACGTCGCGGATGAGCTTGTTCGGCCCGCAGAGCGCGCCGGCCATCACGCGGCCCTGGCCGTCCATGTACTTGGTGGCCGAGTGCATGACGACATCGGCGCCCATCTCGGCGGGCCGCTGCAGGGCCGGCGACGAGTAGGTGTTGTCGACGGCCAGCAACGCGCCCGCATCGTGCGCCATGTCGGCCAGCGCGCGGATGTCGCAGATCTCGGTCAGCGGGTTGGTGGGCGTCTCGGCGAAGAAGAGCTTGGTCGAGGGCTTGATGGCCGCGCGCCATTCGGCAAGGTCGGTCTGCGAGACAAAGCTGGTCTCGACGCCGAACTTGCCGAACTCCTTGGCGAAGAGATTGATCGTCGAGCCGAAAACCGAGCGCGAGCAGATGACGTGGTCGCCCGCTTTCAGCAGTCCCATGCCGAGCAGCAGGATGGCGCTCATGCCGGTCGACGTGGCGATGGCCGCTTCCGTGCCCTCCAGCGCCGCCATGCGCGCTTCCAGGCTGCGCACGGTGGGGTTGCTGGTGCGCGAGTAGGTGAAGTCCTCGGAGTTGGCGAACTTGCGCGCCGAGGTCTCGGCGTCGGCCTGCACGTAGGCCGTGGTCAGGAACAGTGCCTCGGAGTGCTCGCCGTGCTGGCTGCGCGGCAGGCCGGTGCGGATGGCCAGCGTCTCAGGGCGCAGGCCCTCGGGCAAGGTGCGGCGGGAGTCGTCGCTCATGCGCTCAGCCCTCCCCGCCGCTTTGCAGTGCCAGGCGGCTGCGCGCATCGGCGTCCTCATCGCCGGGCTGGCTGGTGCGCTGGGCACGCAGCGTGGCAAAGTCTTCCAGGCTGACGTCGCCAGTGACGTAGTGGCCGTCGAAGCAGCTCGCCTCGAAGCCGGCGAGCCCCGGGTGCAGCGCGGCGACGACGCGCTTCATCGCGTCGACGTCCTGGTAGATCAGCGCGTCGGCGCCGATGTATTCGCGGATCTCTTCGACGGTGCGGTTATGTGCGATCAGCTCCTCGGCCGTCGGCATGTCGATGCCGTAGACGTTGGGGAAGCGCACCGGCGGCGCTGCGGAAGCGAGATAGACCTTGCGTGCACCGGCCTCGCGGGCCATCTGCACGATCTCCTTGGACGTGGTGCCGCGCACAATGGAATCGTCAACCAGCAGCACGTTGCGGTCCTTGAATTCCACGCTGATGGCGTTGAGCTTCTGGCGCACACTTTTCTTGCGCGCGCCCTGCCCCGGCATGATGAAAGTGCGGCCCACGTAGCGGTTCTTCACGAAGCCCTCGCGGTAGGGCTTGCCGATGCGGTGAGCCAGCTGCATGGCCGACGGGCGGCTGCTTTCCGGGATGGGGATCACCACGTCGATCTCGTTGGGCGGCATCGTCGAGATGACGCGCTGGGCCAGCGTCTCGCCCATGTTCAGACGAGCCTGGTAGACGGAGATGCCGTCCATCACCGAGTCCGGCCGCGCGAGGTAGACGAACTCGAACATGCAGGGGTTCAGCGACGGGTGGTCGTTGCACTGCTCGGTGTGCAGCTGGCCGGCATGGTCGATGAACAAGGCCTCGCCGGGCGCCAGGTCGCGATCAAGCTGATGCCCGGTGCCTTCCAGCGCGACGCTTTCGCTGGCGACCATGAACTCGCCATTGGCTGACCGGCCAAAGCACAGTGGGCGGATGCCGAACGGGTCGCGGAAGGCCAGCAGGCCCTGGCCGGCAATCAGCGCGATGACGGCATAGCTGCCCTTGATGCGCTTCTGCACCGCGCGCACGGCGGCGAAGATTTCCTTCGGCGTCAGCGGCAGGTCGCGCGCGGCCATCTCCAGCTCGTGGGCCAGCACGTTGATCAGCACCTCGGTGTCGCTTTCGGTGTTGATGTGGCGGCGGTCGATGGCGAACAGCTCTTCCTTCAGCGCATGGGCGTTGGTCAGGTTGCCGTTGTGGACCAGCACGATGCCGAAGGGCGCGTTGACGTAGAAAGGCTGGGCCTCTTCCTCGCTGTAGGCGTTGCCGGCGGTCGGGTAGCGCACCTGGCCCAGGCCGATGTTGCCGGGCAACGCGCGCATGTTGCGGGTGCGGAAGACATCCCGCACCATGCCGCGGGCCTTGTGCATGAAGCATTTCTGGCCCTGCATCGTGACGATGCCGGCGGCGTCCTGGCCGCGGTGCTGCAACAGCAGCAGCGCGTCATAGAGCAACTGATTGACGGGGGTGGCCGCGAGGGTGCCGACGATGCCGCACATGGCGAGGGTCCTTAATCTATCGATTCCGCCTCAGATGGGGTCATCGAGCGCGAAACAAAACGGGCAATGGGTTCGGGCAGCAGGGGCGCGGTGTCACGCAGCACGCCGGCCAGCCGGGGCACGGCGAGCGAGGCCCGCCAGGTTTGTGATTCAGCCAGCGGCGACGCGCCGATGACGAGCACCAGCAGCAGGGCAATGAAGACACCACGCAGCGCGCCGAAGCCGGCGCCGCCGAGGCGGTCCACCACCGACAGCGGCGTGGCGTGGATCAGCGCCTTGACCAGTCGCGTGGCCAGGCTCCAGACAATGAGGACGAAGAAGAAGGCGATGGCCAGAGAGATCGCATGCAGCACGGCGGGGCCGAACTGGCCCGTCATCGAGTCGGGCAGCAGGTCCAGCACGACAGGTGCCAGCGGCGAGGCGGCGAAATAGGCGATCACCCAGCCGGCCAGCGACATCACCTCGAAGACCAGGCCGCGCCAGAGGCCGATGGCGACGGACAGCAGCAGCAACGCTGCCAGCGCGAGATCGACCCAGCTCAGCGCGATGTCCATGGCCCGCTGCTCAGAGTGTCAGGATGGCGCCGGGCAGGCCCGCGCCCTTGAGCTTGGCGGCGGCACGCTCGGCTTCTTCGCGGCTGCCGAACGGCCCCAGGCGCACGCGGATACGGCGGCCGTTCGCGGTGTCGACGGCCTGGGCATAGGTCTTGAGGCCGAGCTTCTCGATCTTGCCGCGCACGTCCTGCGCCGTCTTGTTCTCGCCATAGGCGCCGACCTGCACGATGAAGCGGGAGGCGGCCGCAGACGTGGGCTCCTTGCCCTCCAGCAGCGCCTGGGCGCGGGCGCCATCGTTGGCGGCCTTGGGCTTGTCGGACGGCTTGTCAACGACCTTGACGGGCTCTTTGTCTGCCGGCTTCTCGGCGGGCTTGTCGGCCGGTTTTTCCACGGGCTTCTCGGCCACCTTGTGCTCGACCGGCAGCTCGACGCTGGCAGCGGGCGTCGGTTGGGGCGCAGGCTCCACCTGGCTCAGCGGCTCGCGCGTCGGCACGGTCAGCGGCGGCGCGGTCTCCTTGCGCGGAATCTCGATGGGCAGGTCCACGGGGATGGGCCGCGGCTGGGTCTCGAAGATCAGCGGGAAGCCGATCACACCGGCCGCCACCAGCACGGCAGCGCCAATGAGGCGCCGGCGGGCGCGCACGCGCAGCACCAGCACGTCGTCGGCTGCGCTGGCCTTGGCGCCGGACTTGGCCGACTTCTTGGGCGCCGCCGCAGAGGCTGCGTCATCGCGCTTGAGGAAGGAAAACAGGCCCATCGGCGACGTGGCTTCAGTGGAGGGTGGGAGGCTTGGGCTCGGCCGTGCCGGCGGTCACGCGGGGCAGGCCCTGCTGGAGCACGCCGCCCACGGTGTAGAAGGAACCGAAGACCAGGATTCTATCGGCCGTGGTCGCCCCGGCCGCTGCGGCGTGCAGTGCGTCCAGCGGGTTGGCGTGGGTGTAGGTCGCCACGCCGGGCGGCGTCTTCAGGCCTGCGGCAAGAAAGGCCTTCTCCAGCTGCTCGGCAGTGGCGGCGCGCGCGATGGGCAGATCGGTGAAATGCCAGACGTCCACCAGCGGCGCGATGCGCGCCAGGATGCCGCCCAGGTCCTTGTCCGCCATCGCGCCGAAGACGGCGTGCGTGCGGGGGAAGAAGCCCATCTGGTCGAGGTTCTGCGCCAGCGCAGCGACGGCGTGCGGGTTGTGGGCCACGTCCAGCACGACGGCCGGCTGGCCGGCCAGCACCTGGAAGCGGCCCGGCAGCTCGACCAGCGCCAGTCCCGTGCGCACGGCCTGGGCGCTGATGGGCAGGCGGTCCGCAAGCGCCTCGAACGCGGCCAGCACGCCGGACGCGTTCAGCAACTGGTTCACGCCGCGCAGTGCCGGGTAGGCCATGCCGGAGAAGCGTTTGGCGCGGCCAGCCCATTGCCACTGGGTGCGGTCGCCACTGAAGGTGAAGTCGCGGCCGAGCTGGCGCAGGTCGGCACCGAGTTCTGCGGCACGCGCGCCGAGCGACGCAGGCGGCACCGGATCGCTGACGACCACCGGCCGACCGGCGCGCATGATGCCGGCCTTCTCGCGGCCGACACTCTCGCGGTCGTTGCCGAGGAACTCGGTGTGGTCGAGGTCGATGCTGGTGATGACGACGCAGTCGGCGTCAATGACATTGACCGCGTCAAGCCGACCGCCCAGACCCACTTCAAGGATGACCAGATCCAGCGGCTCATGCTGCAGGCGCCGCATGATGGCCAGCGTCGTGAACTCGAAATAGGTCAGCGTGATGTCGCCGCGCGCGGCTTCGACGGCTTCGAAATGCGGCTCCAGCGACTCGGCTCGAACGGGTTCGCCGCCGACGCGGCAGCGCTCCTGGAAGTGCACGAGATGGGGCTTGATGTAGAGCCCGACGCGGTAGCCGGCCTGCAGCGCGATGGACTCCAGCATCGCGCAGGTCGAGCCCTTGCCGTTGGTGCCGGCAACGACGACGGTGGGCGCCTCGAAGGCAATGCCCAGCCGCTCGCGCACCGTCGCGACGCGGTCAAGCGTCATGTCGATGGTCTTGGGATGCAGGCGCTCGCAGTGGGCGAGCCAGTCTTCAAGCGTCATGGCGGATCACAAAAAAACAAAGCCAGGCTCCAGGGCCTGGCTCGGAACTCTGCGGGCGACGTTCAGGCGACGGCGTCCGCGCTCTGGCGCTGCAGCATGGCGAGCTGGCGGGCGATGGTCTCGCGCAGCTGGCGGCGGTCCACGATCATGTCGACGGCGCCCTTCTCCATCAGGAACTCGGCACGCTGAAAGCCTGGCGGCAGCTTCTCGCGCACGGTGTTCTCGATGACCCGCGGGCCGGCAAAGCCGATCAGCGCCTTGGGCTCGGCCAGCACGACGTCGCCCACGAAGGCGAACGAGGCAGACACGCCGCCCATCGTCGGGTCGGTCAGCACGCTGATATAGGGCAACTTGGCCTTGGCCAGGCGCGTCAGCGACGCATTGGTCTTGGCCATCTGCATCAGCGACAGCAGGCCTTCCTGCATGCGCGCGCCGCCGGTGGCGGTGAAGCAGATGAAGGGCGTCTTCTGCTCGATGGCCGATTCGACACCGCGCACGAAGCGCTCGCCGACGACCGAGCCCATGGAGCCGCCCATGAAGTCGAACTCGAAGCAGGCCGCGACCACCGGCACGCTCATGACGGCACCGCCCAGCACGACCAGCGCGTCGGTCTCGCCGGTGTTCTCCAGCGCTTCCTTCAGGCGGTCGGGGTACTTCTTGCTGTCCTTGAACTTCAGCGCATCGACGGGGATGACTTCCTGGCCGACCTCGTAGCGGCCTTCCGCGTCGAGGAAGGCGTCCAGTCGGGCGCGGGCGCCGATGCGGTGGTGGTGCGAGCACTTGGGGCAGACATTGATGTTCTGCTCCAGGTCGGTCTTGTAGAGCACCGTCTCGCAGCTCGGGCACTTGATCCACAGGCCTTCGGGGACGGTTCGGCGGTCGGCCGGGTCACCTTGCTGGATCTTGGGCGGGAGGAGTTTGTCGAGCCAACTCATGTGTCAGTCCTTGTCGAGTGCCGCGCGGATTTCACGGATGAAGGCCGCGCCGGTGAGGGCCACATTATCGGCTGGCTGCCGCTCCAGCAGCTCGACCAGCTTGGAGCCGATGACGACGGCGTCCGATACATCGGCCACCGCCCGCGCCGTCGCGCCGTCGCGGATGCCAAAGCCCACGCCCACCGGCGTGCTGACATGCCGTTTGATACGCGGCACGGCCTCGGCGACGGCTGCGGTGTTCAGGTGGCCGGCGCCGGTCACGCCTTTCAGCGACACGTAATAGACGTAGCCGCTGGCGAGCTTGCCGACCTGCGCCATGCGTGCCTCGGTGGACGTGGGCGCGAGCAGAAAGATGGCGTCCATGTCGGCCGCACGCAGCTTGGCGGCGAACTCCTCGCACTCCTCGGGCGGGTAGTCGACGATGAGGATGCCATCGACACCCGCATCCTTGGCGTCCGCGACGAACGCGTCCAGGCCGTAGCGCTCGACCGGGTTGGCGTAGCCCATCAGCACCATGGGCGTCTTGGCATTGCGCGCGCGGAACTCGCGGACATAGCCCAGCACCTTGCGCAGGCCGATGCCATGTTTCAACGCCCGCTCGCCGGCACGCTGGATGACGGGGCCGTCGGCCATCGGGTCGGAGAACGGCACGCCCAGCTCGATGACATCGGCGCCGGCCTCAGCCATCGCGACAAGCAGGTCGACCGTGGCTTCGGGATAAGGATCACCGGCGGTAACGAAGGGGATCAACGCCTTGCGGCCATCGGCCTTGAGCTGGTCGAAGGTGGTCTTGATGCGGCTCATTGCTTGACCTTCTCGCCGGCTTGCGACGGGCGGTCGAAATAGGCGGCGCCCGACAGGTCGGCCACGGTGCCGATGTCCTTGTCGCCACGGCCGCTGAGGTTGATCAGCAGCACCTTGTCCGTGCCCAACGTCGGCGCGAGCTTGATGGCATGCGCGACCGCGTGGCTGGATTCGAGCGCCGGGATGATGCCCTCCGTGCGGCACAGGCGGTGGAAGGCGGACAGCGCCTCGGCATCGGTGACGCCGACGTACTCGGCGCGGCCGATGTCCTTCAGGTGGGCATGCTCGGGGCCGACGCCGGGGTAGTCCAGGCCGGCGGAGATGGAGTGCGTCTCGATGATCTGGCCGTCCGCGTCCTGTAGCAGATACGTGCGGTTGCCATGCAGCACGCCGGGGCTGCCGGCGGTCAGCGTGGCCGCATGCTTGCCGCTGGCCACGCCCTGCCCTTCGGCCTCGACGCCGATGAGCCTGACCGACTCATGCGGGATGTAGGGGTGGAAGATGCCGATGGCGTTGGAGCCACCGCCCACGCAGGCGATGACGGCGTCCGGCTGGCGGCCGGTCATCTCGGGCATCTGCTCCAGGCACTCCAGACCGATGACGCGCTGGAAGTCGCGCACCATCATCGGGTAGGGGTGCGGGCCGGCCACGGTGCCGATGATGTAGAAGGTGTTCTCGACGTTGGTGACCCAGTCGCGCATCGCCTCGTTGAGCGCGTCCTTCAGCGTCTTGCTGCCGCTCTCCACCGGCACGACGGTCGCGCCGAGCAGCTTCATGCGGTAGACGTTAGGCGATTGGCGCTTGACGTCCTCGCTGCCCATGTAGACGACGCATTCCAGGCCGTAGCGGGCGCAGATCGTCGCCGTGGCCACGCCATGCTGGCCGGCGCCGGTCTCGGCGATGACGCGCGGCTTGCCCATGCGCTTGGCCAGCAGCGCCTGGCCAATGACGTTGTTGATCTTGTGCGCACCGGTGTGGTTGAGGTCCTCACGCTTCAGGTAGATCTGCGCACCGCCCAGCTCGCGGCTGAGCCGGTCGGCGTGATAGATCGGGCTCGGGCGGCCGACGAAGTGCTTGAGCTCACGCTTGTACTCGGCGATGAACTCCGCGTCGTTGCGGTAGTGGGCGTAGGCGTCCTTCAACTCGTCCAGCGCGTGGACGAGGGTCTCGGAGACGAAGCTGCCGCCAAAGGTGGTGGTGCCCGCATGGCGGAAATGCCCGGTCGCATCGGGCTGGTCGTACTGGAACATGGTCTTCCTCTATCGGGAAAGTTCTGCGTCTGCGCGGCGCACCGCGTGGCAGAACTCGTGGATCAGGTCGGCGCTCTTGATGCCCTTGGACACCTCCACGCCGGAACTCACATCAACGGCCCAGGGCCGCACCTGGCGGATGCCATCGGCGACGTTTGCTGCATTCAACCCACCAGACAAAACGAGGCGAGAGCTGACGCTTGGAGGAATGAGTGACCAATCGAAGACCTTGCCGCCACCGCCGTAGCCCTCGACAGGCGCGTCGAGCAGGATGGCCTGAGCGGTGGAAAAACGAGAGCCGAAGTCTACCAAGTCGAAGCCCGGCGACACGGCAGCCGCGCGCAGGTAAGGCCTGTTGACGCGCACGCAGTCGGCAGGCGCCTCGTCGCCATGGAACTGCACCAGCATGTTCGGCAAGGCCGCCAAGCCCGCTTGCAGTTCGCTATCGGTCGCGTTGACGAACAGGCCCACGGGCGTCACGAAGGGCGGCAGCAGCTTGGCAAGCGCCCTCGCCCGCTCCGGCGTCACGGCGCGTGGGCTCTTGGCGTAGAAGACAAAGCCGATGGCATCCGCACCGGCCGCAACAGCAGCTTCAACATCGGCTTCACGGGTGAGGCCGCAGATCTTGATTCGTGTCATGGAAGCCAGTTCAAAGCCGCGACCTCGCGCGGGATGTCGAGCTCGGCATCGTAGGTCGGGCCGAGGAAATAGAGACCGTCCGGGGCGAAGGTCGGCGCTGCCACCTTGCGATCGCGCGCGGCGAGCACCTCAGACACCCAGTCCGCCGAGCGCGTGCCATTGCCCACGGCCAGCAGGCAGCCCATGAGGTTGCGCACCATGTGGTGCAGGAAGGCGCTGGCCTCGAACTCGAAGCGCCAGTAGGCACCGCGCCGCTGCACGCGGATCTCGCGCAGCGTCTTCACCGGCGAGGCCGCCTGGCATTCCGACGAGCGGAAGGACGAGAAATCGTGCTCGCCGATCAGGCGCGCTGCGGCCGCCTCCAGCGCAGTCTGGTCAAGCGGTCGAAACACCCAGCCGCATTGGCCGGACTCGATGGCCGGGCGCACGGCGGACTCCAGCAGCAGGTAGGCATAACGCCGCCCCCGCGCGGAACTGCGCGCGTGGAAGGCGTCGCCCGGGAAGCGGCACCACTGGATGGCGATGTCGGGCGGCAGGTAGCGGTTGCTGCCGCGCACCCAGGAGAACTGCTCGCGCGCCACCTCGGTGTCGAAGTGGATGACCTGGTTGATGCCATGCACGCCCGCGTCGGTGCGGCCGGCGCAGATCGTGCGTATGGGCTGGGCCGCGAAGGCGGACAGGCCTTTCTCGAGCGCGTCCTGCACGGTGCGGCCATCGGGCTGACTCTGCCAGCCGTTGTAGCCGCCGCCGCGGTAGCTGACTCCTAGTGCGACTCTCATGAGGTCCAAAGTAAAAACGCCCGGCCAAGGCCGGGCGTCCAAGTATCGCGGCTGAACTTACCGAAGGTCGTTCAGCATCGCCTGGGCGCGGTCACGCAGCGAGCCGCTGGCGCGCTGGATCAGTTCCTGCAGCACCTCGCGGGCACCCTCGGTGTCGCCGATCTGGCGGAACTCGTCGGCCAGTTCCAGCTGGCGCACCAGCGGGTCGCCGTCGTCGTCGCCCAGCGCTTCGAGCGCGAGCGGGTCCGCCTCCCCAGGCTGGGTCGGCTCGCCGAGGTCGAAGTCCAGGTCGTTGGACGGCACGGTCGTCGGCCCGCTCGCTGGCTCGGCGATGGCCGGCAGGCCACCCATGCCACTGAGGTCGAAGTTCAGGTCGGGGGCCGGCGGCGCGGTACGCGTGCCGCGGCTGGAGACGTCGAAGTCCATCGTCAGGGGTGCGCGCTCGACCGAGGCCGGCAAAGCCTGGGTGGACGCCATCGCGATCGGCGAAACCGGCTCGGGGGCGTCGAGGTCGAGGTCCAGCGCCAGATCGAAGCCACTCACCGGGCCGGTGTCCGAACCGGCACGCGACAGCGCATCGGTGCTGAGGTGAGACGCGGCCGCCTTCGTCGCCGTACTGGGCAGTGCCGTCTGCGGCAGCGTGCTGGCATTCATCGGCTCGGGGCGCAGCTCGGGGCCGTCCTCGACATGGGCGGGTGCACCGCCAGGCTGGTAAAGCGGGTTGTCCGGGTCGATGCCGCGGCCGAGCTCCTGGGCCTTGGCCCAGTCCTCGCCGGAGCCGCGCGTTTCGGCATAGAGCTGCACGGCCAGTTGCTCAAAGCCCTTGGTGTCGCGGCGCTTGGCGTAGACCTCCAGCAGCTTCAGGCGGATGGCCAGGCGCCCAGGGTTGGCGCGCAGCGCTTCCTTCAGGATTTCCTCGGCCTGCAGGTCGCGGCCATAGGCCAGGTAGACGTCGGCCTCGGCGACCGGGTCCACGTCGCCGATGGCGTCGAGCTGGCTGAGCGAATAGCTCATCGACGACTGGCCGCTGTTCTGCGCGTCACGCGTGTCGACACGCTGGCCGCCGGTGCCGCCGAAGAAGGAGTCGGGCTGCAGGCGGCTTTCGTGGAAGCCGGTCTCGGGCGCGTTGGCCGGGCGGCGCGAGCGCAGACGGTACAAGCCGAAACCGCCCAGTACCGACACGATGACACCGGCCAGGATGACGACGAACGGGCTGTCGAACAGCTTCTCGATGACCCCCGGCGGCTCCGCAACGGGCGGCGGTGCCAGCGGTGCGCTGGCGCGCGTCATCGGCTTGGATGCCGCCACGCTCGCCGCGGCCACAGGCGCAGGCTCGGTAGCCGCAACGGAGGCGGGTTCGGCGGGTGCGATCACGGGCGCGGGCAACGCCGGCGCCGTCGCGACGGAGGCAGCCTGCGCTGCCGGCTTGGCCGCGCTGGACAGCTTCTTCAACTCTTCGACATTGCGCGTCAGCTCGGCGACGCGGGCAGCGGCATCCTTCTTTTCCGTCTCCTTGGACAGCTTGGTCTCGGCGGCGCTGGCCGGGCCGGCCTTGCTGAGCGTCAGCTTGTCGGGCGTGGGCGCGGCGGCAGGCTTGCGGTCCTCGACGGCAGCCTGCACCTGCCCCTTGGACTGGCGCTCGCTCTCGTTGTTCTGCAAGGTCGGCGCGGCGGAGGCGAGGCGCTGGCGGTAGGCAGCGAAGTCGGCGCTCTGGGCCAGGATGATGCGGCGCGCCTCCGGCGCGGGCACCGCAGCCAGCGCGTCACCGGACGGCACCTGCAACACGGCACCCGACTTCAGCAAGTTCATGTTGCCGTCGATGAAGGCATCGGGGTTGTTGCGGAACAGGCCAACCAGCATCTGGTCCAGCGAGATGCCGCTGACCTGGGTGCGGCGGGCCACCCTGGACAGCGAGTCACCCGGGCGCACGCGGTACTCGGCGGCAGCGGTGACCGGCGGACGGACCGGCACGGGCGCAGCGACCGGCGGACGTGCCAACGGGGCCGACGCGGAGCCGTTGCGTGGCAGCGCCGTTGCCACGGCGGGCGCAGGTGCTGGCACCGCTTCGGCAGCCACCGGCTGCGCAGGCGCAGGAGCCGCCGCCAGGGCCGGCGGGGCCGTGACGACCGGCGCCGGCTTGGGCAGGCTCGGCGGGTCAAACAGCAGCGTGTACTCCCGCACCAGGCGGCCGGTGGACCAGGTCAGCTCAAGGATGACGTCGACGAAGGGTTCCTGCACGGCGCGGTCGCTGCTGACCCGCAGCACCGTGCGGCCTTCGCGGCGTGCGATCTGCACCTGGGCGGAACTCAGGATTGGGTTGTATTCGACGCCGCTGGTGCGGTAGGCATCGGCCGGCGCGACGCGCACCTTCAGCGTGGCCGCCTCCTCGGGCGTCAGGCTGGTGATGTCGATCTCGGCACGCATGGTCTCGCCGAGCGACGACTGCACGTTCAACCGGCCCAGGCCCAGCGCCTGCGCACCGCCAGCGGCCATGAGCAGCGCGGCAGCGAAGGCAAGATGGTGGCGGGCGAACCCGGTCGGGCGGACTCCCTCGAATGCGTCGCGGATGTGGTCTTTCAAGGCATTCCCCAAAGCAACAAGGCGGGGCCGATGGGCCCCGCCTGTCTCGATCTTCAGCACGCGCTGCACGAACCTGGTCTGCACACTGGTTTGCACGTCATGACCTGCGTCGAGTTTTGAATCAAAAACACAACGGCATCAAGCATATACGCGGAAATGCTCAAGGGGTACCTGATGTGTCGCTTGCTTCCAATTTCAACGCCAGGGTGAACCCTAGTTCACGAGGTAAGCGTCTGTAAGACGGCTCAACGCTCCAGCAGGATGCGCAGCATGCGGCGCAGCGGCTCGGCCGCGCCCCACAGCAGCTGGTCGCCGATGGTGAAGGCACCGACGTACTCGGGGCCCATCGCCAGCTTGCGCACGCGGCCGACCGGGATGGTCATCGTGCCGGTGACGGCCACGGGGGTCAGGTCGCGGATGGTGGCTTCGCGCGTATTGGGCACCAGCTTCACCCAGGCGTTGTCGGCGGCGATCATGGCCTCGATGTCTGCCAGCGGCACGTCCTTCTTCAGCTTGAACGTCAGCGCCTGGCTGTGGCAGCGCATGGCGCCGACGCGAACGCAGAAGCCGTCGACGGGGATGCCGTCCGAGCCGAGGATCTTGTTGGTCTCGGCCATGCCCTTCCATTCTTCCTTGGACATGCCGTTGCCCAGATCCTTGTCGATCCAGGGGATGAGCGAGCCGCCCAGCGGTACGCCGAAGTTCGCGGTCTCGTCGGCCGACAGCGAGCGTTGCTTGGCGATGACCTGGCGGTCGATCTCGAGGATGGCGCTCTTGGGGTCGTCCAGCAGCGGCTTCACGGCGGCGTTCAGCGTGCCGTACTGCGTCAGCAGTTCGCGCATGTGCTGAGCACCACCACCGGAAGCGGCCTGGTAGGTCTGCGTGGACATCCACTCGACGAGGCCGGCCTTGTACAGCGCACCCACGCCCATCAGCATGCAGCTGACCGTGCAGTTACCACCAATCCAGTTCTTGCCGCCGTTGCTCAACGCCTGGTCGATGACCGGGCGGTTGACGGGGTCCAGGATGATGACGGCATCGTCCGCCATGCGCAGCGTGGAGGCGGCGTCGATCCAGTGGCCGGCCCAGCCCGCAGCACGCAGCTTGGGGTAGACCTCGGATGTGTAGTCGCCGCCCTGGGCCGTGATGATGATGTCGCAGCGCTTGAGCTGTTCGAGGTCGAACGCGTTTTGCAGCGTCTTCTCGTTCTTGGCCTGGGCCGGGGCAGCGCCACCGGCGTTGGAAGTCGAGAAGAACAGCGGCTCGATCAGGTCGAAATCGCGCTCAGCGGTCATGCGCTCCATGAGCACTGAGCCCACCATGCCGCGCCAGCCTACGAGGCCTACCAAGGTCGTCATCATCATTCCTTTGTCGTTCACCAAACCCCATCCACTTCGGGCCCCGGCTCGTTCGCCGGGTTTGGAGGGGCGAGACGAGACGGAGCTTTAGCTCTTGATGGTTTTCGTGGTCGTAATGGCTTTAACGACAGCGTCGCCCATCTCGATGGTGGAAACCTTCGAGGTGCCTTCGGACCAGATGTCGGCGGTGCGCAAGCCCTGGGCCAGCACGGACTGCACGGCCTGCTCGATACGAGCGGCAGCGTCGGCTTGGTTGAGGGAGAACTTGAGCATCATGGCAGCGGACAGGATTGTAGCCAGCGGGTTGGCGATTCCCTTGCCGGCGATGTCCGGCGCGCTGCCGTGGCTGGGTTCGTAGAGGCCCTTGTTGTTGGCATCCAACGAGGCGGACGGCAGCATGCCGATGGAGCCGGTCAGCATCGCGGCCTCATCCGAGAGGATGTCGCCGAACATGTTGCCGGTTACGACCACGTCGAACTTCTTCGGCGCCTTGACGAGCTGCATGGCGGCGTTGTCAACGTACATGTGATCCAGCTCGACGTCGGGGTACTGGGCGTGGACTTCGATGACGATGTCCTTCCAAAACTGCGAGGTCTCCAGCACATTGGCCTTGTCGACGCTGGTCAGGCGCTTGCTGCGCTTGCGCGCCGCCTGGAAGGCGACGTGGGCGATGCGCTCGATCTCGGGGCGCGAGTAGCGCATCGTGTCGAAGGCTTCGTCGGCGCCGGGGAAGTGGCCGTCCACGGCCGTGCGGCGGCCGCGCGGCTGGCCGAAGTAGATGTCGCCGGTGAGTTCGCGGATCAACAGGATGTCGAGGCCTGCGACCAACTCGGGCTTCAGCGACGAGGCGTGCGTCAGCTGTTCATAGCAGATGGCGGGGCGGAAGTTGGCGAAGAGGCCCAGGGCCTTGCGCAGGCCGAGGATGGCCTGCTCGGGGCGCAGCGAGCGCTCCAGCTTGTCGTACTTCCAGTCACCGACCGCGCCGAACAGCACGGCGTCGGCTTCCTGCGCCAGCTTCAGCGTGGCGGGAGGCAGCGGGTGGCCGCTGGTGTCATAGGCCTTGCCACCGACGTCGGCCCAGTCGAGTTGCAAGGGCAGGTCCAGCGCGTTCAGCACCTTGACGGCCTCAGCCATGATTTCCGGGCCGATGCCGTCGCCCGGCAGTACTGCAATCTTCTTCATCTCAAATCACTCGGTTGGCCAGCCAGGGCTTACTGGCAATGCGTTGCGCCTCGTAGGCGCGGATCTTGTCGGTGTGCTGGAGAGTTAGACCGATCTCGTCGAGACCGCCGATCAGACATTCCTTGCGGAAAGGCTCGATGTCGAAAGGCAGTTCGGCGCCGTCGGGCTTCACGACGACCTGGCGCGGCAGGTCCACGGTCAGTTGGTAGCCGGGGAAGGCGGCCACTTCGTCGAACAGGCGCGCGATGGCGCTCTCCGACAGGGCTATGGGCAGCAGGCCGTTCTTGAAGCAGTTGTTGAAGAAGATGTCGGCGAAGCTGGGCGCCAGGATGGCGCGGAAGCCGTACTGCTGCAGCGCCCAGGGCGCGTGCTCGCGGCTGGAGCCGCAGCCGAAATTGCTGCGCGCGATCAGCACGCTGGCGCCGGCGTAGCGCGGCTGGTTCAGCACGAAGTCGGGGTTGGGCTTGCGGCTCGCCGGGTCCTGACCGGGCTCGCCGTGGTCCAGGTAGCGCCATTCGTCGAACAGGTTGGGGCCGAAGCCACTGCGCTTGATCGACTTCAGGAACTGCTTGGGGATGATGGCGTCGGTGTCGACGTTGTCGCGGTCCATGGGCGCGACGAGGCCCTTGTGGATGGTGAACTTGTCCATGATCAGCTCAGGGTGCGAACGTCAACGAAATGGCCGGTCATTGCGGCGGCTGCAGCCATCGCCGGGCTGACAAGGTGGGTGCGCCCACCCGCGCCCTGCCGGCCTTCGAAGTTGCGGTTGCTGGTGGAGGCGCAACGCTCGCCCGGCTCCAGCCGGTCGGCGTTCATCGCCAGGCACATGGAGCAGCCGGGCTCGCGCCATTCAAAGCCCGCAGCCTTGAAGACCTGGTCCAGGCCCTCGGCCTCGGCCTGCGCCTTGACGAGGCCGGAGCCCGGCACGACGAGCGCCAGCTTGATGTTCTTGGCCAGGCGCCCACCGACGCGCTTCACGACGGCTGCAGCCTCGCGCATGTCCTCGATGCGGCTGTTGGTGCAGGAGCCGATGAAGACCTTGTCGACATGGATGTCGCTGATGGCCTTGTTGGGCTCCAGCGCCATGTAGGTCAGCGCCCGCTCGATGGCGCCGCGCTTGACGGCGTCCTTTTCCTTCTCGGGGTCAGGCACGCGGTCGTCCACGGCCAACACCATTTCGGGCGAGGTGCCCCAGCTGACCTGCGGGCGGATCTGCGCGGCATCGAGCTCGACGACCTTGTCGAAGTGCGCGCCGGGGTCGGAATGCAGCGTGCGCCAGTAGGCGACGGCCTGGTCCCACTCCACGCCGGTGGGCGTGAACGGGCGGCCCTTGACGTAGTTGATCGTCGTGTCGTCCACGGCGATCAGGCCGGCGCGGGCACCGGCCTCGATGGCCATGTTGCACACCGTCATGCGGCCTTCCATGCTCAGCGCGCGGATGGCGGAGCCGGCGAACTCGATGGTGTAGCCATTGCCGCCGGCCGTGCCGATCTTGCCGATGATGGCAAGCACGATGTCCTTGGCGCCCACGCCCTGGGGACATTGCCCCTCGACCTTGACGAGCAAGTTCTTGGCCTTCTTGGCCGACAGCGTCTGCGTGGCCAGCACATGCTCGACCTCGCTGGTGCCGATGCCATGCGCCAGCGCACCGAAGGCGCCGTGGGTGGATGTGTGGCTGTCGCCGCAGACGACGGTCATCCCGGGCAACGTGGCGCCCTGCTCCGGGCCGATGACGTGCACGATGCCCTGGCGCTTGTCGGTCATCTTGAACTGCGTGATGCCGACGCGGTCGCAGTTGGCGTCCAGCGTGTCGACCTGCAGCTTGGAGATGGGGTCGGCGATGCCTTGCGAACGATCCGTCGTCGGCACGTTGTGATCGCTGACGGCAAGGTTGGCGCTGAGGCGCCACACCTTGCGGCCGGCCAGGTCCAGGCCTTCGAAGGCCTGCGGGCTGGTCACCTCATGCACGAGGTGGCGGTCGATGTAGAGCAAGGCCGTGCCATCCGGTTCGGAGTGCACGACATGCTCGTCCCAGAGCTTGTCGTAAAGCGTTCTTGAAGTCATTGCTTCTCGCGAGGAATGAGGGTGTCCACGAAGCGTTGCACCACGGTGGGCAAGCGCTGTTGGCGCAGCACACCCAGGTAATAGTCGCGCTCGGCCCACGACTCTTCAAGTCGCAGGCAGCGCACGCCGAAGACGCGGGTGAAGCGCTCGGCGGGTTGTTCGGGCAGCACGGCCACGCCCAGGCCCGACTCGACCAGTTGAGCGATGCCGTCGAAGCCGCGCACCTGCAGGCGGGCGTTCAGCGTCTGGCCGCGTGCGGCGGCCTGTTCGCGCATCAACTCCTGGGCGCTGGCACCTGCATGCAGGCCGATGAGGTCATAGGCCAGCAAGTCGTCGAAGCTGACGGCCTCTCGGGCGGCCAGTGGATGCTTGAGCGGCACCAGCGCCGCGAGGCGGCTGCGGGCGAAGACCCAGGTCTGCACGCGGTTGTCCAGCACGGGCGCGGTGAAGATGCCCACATCGGCGCGGCCTTCAGCGACGGCGGCCTGCACCTCGGCGCTGGTCAGGTCCTCCAGGCTGATGCGGATCTGCGCATGGGCTTGGGAGAACTCGACCAGATACGGCGGCAGGCACTCGGCGATCGCGCTGGTGTTGGAGGCGATGCGCAGATGGCCCTTGATGCCGCGCGAGAACTCCATGACCTCGGTTTCGAGCGCATAGAGGGAGGCATGCAGCGAGCGGATGTGGCGCACCAGCGCCCGACCGGCCTCGGTGGGCTCGACACCCCTGGCGCGGCGCTCGAAGAGCTGCACGCCCAGGCGGCTTTCGAGGTCAGACAGCCGCTTGCTGGCGGCCGCCAGCGCCAGGTGCTCCTGGGCAGCGCCGCGCGTGATCGAGCGAGTCTGCTCGATGGCCAGCACGAGGTTGAGGGTGGTGAGATCGTGGCGCATGATCGTTTGACTCCAGCATAGCCTTCGCGAAGAACGCAATTCTGCGCCAGAAAGCGATAGTGATTTCGCCAAAGACGAACTTCAACGTGTCGCTGGGCTGTCTACCTGCTTCAGCAAACCGCGCAACACGTTGCGGCTGTGGGCGCCGAAATGGCCCAGCAGCTCGGCGATGCGCGCCTGCAGCGAGTCGCGCTGCCCCTGCATGTCGCGGGCAAGCGCCGGGCCGAGCTGGGACTCGTTGGCGGCAAAGTCGAAATTGGGGTCAGTGACAAATTTTGCCGGCGCGCCGATGACGACGGCCGCGTCGGTCGCCGGACCGGCGGCGAAGGCCTCCGCAGCCACCACGTCGCGGACATAGGCCGGGCTCCAGGGTGGATAGCGCGCGTCGCGTGCAGCGTCCCGCAGCGCGGTCTCCAGCGGGCCGTCCTGCCGCTTGCGGGCGGCGTCGATGATCCAGCGGGTCTGGAACTGCTCCAGCACGAAGTGGCGGTTGCTCTGCAGCACGACGAGACCTTGGCGATCCGCCGGTGCGCCGAGCTGGGCCTTGAGGTTGACCCACATCATGTGACCCAGCGTGGCGCCGGGGGCGGCGCTGGCGTGATAGGGCTGCGTCAGGTCCTCGACGTGGTGCAGCGCCAGGCCGGCAAAGCGCCAACCCCAGTAGGCATGGCCGGTCTGCCAGGCCAGCACCGCCAGCCCGCCGTACTGCTGCACGCGCAGCTCGGTGAAGGTGCGGGCGAAGCTGGGCGCCAGCGTGTTGAAGATGGCGCCTTGGTGGAAGAAGCCCATGTGGAAGGGCGCCTGGGAGCCGATGGCGACGGCGGGGTTGCCGAAGGGCTGCTTGCCGAAGCCGTAGGACGGGTTCGAAGGCGCGCCCGGGTTGTCGTCGAAAAGGTTGAGGTCATGGCCGTAGTCGGGCTCGTCGCAGGCCGAGGCCAGCACGGCCAGCGGCGTGACGGCATCGCCGGGTTGCAGCGTGACGAAACGCTGCGTCGCGCCCTTGCTGTTGGGAACGGCGCTGACCTGCACAACGTCCAGCGGCGGGCGGCTGGCGTCGGGGTCGCGCGGGTCGACCTGCAGGTAGAGCGCGAGCTTGCTGTGTGGCGACAGGCGCAGCGCACGCAGGAAGGCGGCGCGGCGGTCAGCATCGCTGCGACGGGCGTCGGCCACGAACCGCAGCGCATCGGGTCTTGGCGCGTGGCCCTTCAGGTGCTCACGGGCCCAGGCCTCTTGTGCGTCCAGCGTGCGGGCAATCGCGGCTTCCTGGTCACGCAGAAAATCGACCAGGAGCTCGGCCTTCACGGCGGCGGCGCTCGCGACCTCGGGCATGCGCTCGAAGGCGCGGTAGCACATGGGGCTGTGGTTGCCCCAAGCCTGCGCGAAGGTCGGCAGCCAGGCCAGCAAGAACAAGAAATGGCGCATCGGGTGGGCAGGAAAGGCGAAGGCGCAGATTCTGACCCCGAGCGGCCAAGCAAAGCCTTGCGACCGAATCCACGGGGCCGCTCGTGACCACCCCGCCTCCCGGTGTGCCACGGGCCGGTCAGCCCAGCGCAGCACGCGCAAGATTTGCAGTGTTGAGATTACGGGCAGGTCAGGCGCGGCAGAAGCGGCGGTTGGGGAAGTGGTGCTTCGTCACTCAGCATGGCTCGGGTTTGCCCGGGGTCCTGCAGGTCGGCGCGATCGGCGAGCGGCGCGTTGCGTGGCCAGGGCGCTCACTGCCCAAGGGAGTTCGACATGACCCACACCGTGAGCCCGCGCCGGCTCGCCCTTGCCTTGCTCATTGCCCTCGGGCTGAATGGCTGCGGGCATCAACTCAACAACCAGGCACCTGCAGCCCAACCGCCAGACGCAGCGACGGCGCCCAAGCTGGAACGCATCGAGGCGGCGCCGGCACCCAGCCCGGTCGCGGCGAAGCAGGTGCCGATGCCCCGCATGGCCATTTCGGCGCCGGCCTACATGCCCGCGCCCCCGCGCCCCATCGCGCCACCGCCGTCCACGGCCCAGTACCCCCGCTTCGACGACCGCCCCTGGCAACGCGTCGCCGAGGCGCCGGTCTCGACCTTCAGCGCCAGCGTCGACACCGGCAGCTACGCCAATGTGCGCCGCTTCCTGAACCGCGGCGCCCTGCCCCCACGCGACGCGGTGCGCGTGGAGGAGTTGGTCAACTACTTCGGCTACGACTACGCCGCACCGGCCGCGAACGCGGCCACGCCGTTCGCCGTCGATGCCCGCCTCGTCGCGTCACCATGGAACGCCGAGCGCGGCCTGCTGCGCATCGCCGTCAAGGGGCAGGACCTGGCCAAGCAGAGCCTGCCGCCGGCCAATCTGGTCTTTCTCGTCGACGTGTCCGGCTCCATGGGCCCGCAGGACCGGCTGCCGCTGGTGCGCTCGGCGCTGCATCTGCTGACGAATCAACTGCGGGCACAGGACCGCGTCGCCATCGTCAGCTACGCCAGCGGCACGCGCGTCGTGCTGGAGGCCACGCCGGGCGACCGCAAGGACGCCATCCACGCCGCCATCGACACGCTCAACGCCGGTGGCGGCACCTATGGCGAGGCGGGCATCCGCCTGGCCTATGCGCAGGCCCGCGCCGGCTTCATCGGCGAAGGCATCAACCGCGTGCTGCTGGCCACCGATGGCGACCTCAACATCGGCGTGACGAGCGCGGACGAGTTGAAGACCCTGGTGGAGGGTGAACGCAAGCGCGGCGTGAGCCTGACGGCGCTGGGCGTGGGCGACAGCAACTACAACGAGGCGCTGATGAAGAAGCTCGCCGACGTGGGCGACGGCAGCTACCACTACCTGGACACGCTGCAGGAGGCGCACAAGGTGCTCGTCAACGAGATGACCAGCACGCTGGCCGTCATCGCCCAGGACCTGAAGCTGCAGATCGAGTTCAACCCGGTGTTGGTGCAGGAGTACCGCCTCATCGGCTACGAGTTGAACAACCTGACGCGCCAGCAGTTCAACGACGACAAGGTGGACGCGGGCGACATCGGCGCCGGCCACACTGTGACGGCGCTGTACGAGATCATCCCCACCGGCGCCAAGGGCACGGTGGACCCGCTGCGCTACGGCGAGGTCAAGGACGCCAAGTCCGCCGACCCGCACGCGAAGGAGCTGGCCTGGCTGAAGCTGCGCTACAAGCAGCCGGGCCAGGCGGAGAGCAAGCTCGTTCAACTGCCCATCACCAAGGCCGCAGCCTGGCCGGCGCTGGCCAAGGCGGACGCGGACCTGCGCTTCGCCGTCGCCGTGGCGGCCTGGGGGCAGTGGCTGCGCGGCAGCACGCAGATCGGCGACTACGGGCCGGCGCAGATTGCCGCGCTGGCGCATGACGCACGCAGCGGCGACCGCTACGGGCACCGGGCGGAGTTTGAGCGGCTCGTCGAGCTATCGGGCAGCTTGAAGCGCTGAGACAACATCGGGCGGCGCCTGGACCAGCTCGATCAGCACGCCCTCGCCGCCGAACGGGAACTGGTCGTTGCCCTTGGGGTGGACGAAGCAGATGTCATGACCGGCCGCGCCCTTGCGGATGCCACCCGGCGCAAAGCGCAGGCCCTGCGCCTCCAGCCACTGCACGGCAGCGGGCAGGTCGTCGACCCACAGGCCGACGTGGTTCAGCGGCGTCGCATGAACGGCCGGCTTCTTGTCCGGGTCCAGCGGCTGCATCAGGTCCACCTCCACGGCATGGGCGCCCTGCCCCAACGTGCAGATGTCCTCGTCGACGTTCTCGCGCTCGCTGCGGAAGTTGCCGGTGACCGGCACCCCCAGCAGGTCCACCCACAGGTGGCGCAGCCTGGCCTTGTCAAGACCGCCGATGGCGATCTGCTGCAGGCCAAGGATGCGGAAGGGGCGCGTGTCGGTCATGGTGGTCTTCAGAGTTTGAGCCGCCCCCACAGCCAGCCCGTCTTGTAGCCGGCCAGCGTGGCGATGGATTGTTGATGGATGTAGGGCAGCCGGCCACCCCAGCCGAAGAAGCGGTCACGCAGCCAGGGCGCGACGACGGCGTGGGACTGGAACATGGGCGTCAGGCCACGGCTGGCCTGGGCGTAGAAGCGCAGGTGGGCGCGGCGCCGACGGGTGTAGCGCGCCAAGGTCTGCGGCCAATCGCCACCGACCTCGGCCGCCAGCTCGTGCGCATCGATGAGGGCCATGTTGGCGCCCTGCCCCAGCTGCGGGCTCATGCCGTGAGCGCAGTCGCCGATGGCCAGCACGCGGCCATCGTGCCAGCGGGTCATGTGCACATCGGCGTAGCGCGCCTCGCGCAGCTGGGCGGCGTCGTGCAGGCCGGCGAGCAACGGCGCTACGTCGGGAAAGAGATCGGCCATCTGCTGCTTGAGATGACCCAGGCCGATGCGCTTCTCCCAGCCGTCCAGCTCGGCCACCGGCAGGCTCCAGAACAGATTGATGCCTCTGTCTGCATCGTCTGCGGCCGCCTTGCCTACGGGCATCAGGCCCAGCATCTGCGAGGCCGAGCGGAAGCGCTGGCGCAGTTCGATCTGCGGAAAGCCCGGCGGCGCGGGCAGCACGGTCCAGACGGCGCCCCAGGGGAAGAGGCGCGCACGCTGGGCGACCTTCATGCCTTCGCGCAGCTTTGAGAAGCTGCCGTTGGCGAGGATCAATGCAGAGTGCCTAACCGTTTCACCACCGGCAAGGCGCAGGGTCACGCCGCCGGCGTCCTGCTCGAAGCCCTCCACCGCCGCGCCGCAATGCCAGGGCACGCCCAGCTCGCGCACACGCTTCCAAAGCAGCCCCATCAGCGCACCGCGCTGCATGCCCAGCCCGTAGGCCTCGGGATGAAAGCGCTGGTAGCTCATGTTCAGCACGGCCCGGCCCGAGGGCGTGTCGCCAAACAGCCGGTCCACACGCACGCCCAGCGCCAGCGCTTCGTCCAGCAGACCCATGGCCGCCAGCACGCGCTGGCCGGTGGGCTGCAACAGCAGGCCGGCGCCGATGGGGCGCGGTTCGGGCACGGCCTCATAGAGCGTGACGGCGATGCCGCGCTCGGCCAGACGCACGGCCGCCGCCGCACCGGCAACGCCCGCGCCGACGATGGCGACGCTGGCTTCAGGCAAAGCGCAGGATGGGCTGGTCCACCGACAAGCTTTCGCCCGGCTTGGCCAGCACCTCGGCCACCGTCACATCCTGGCTCGCGCTGAGGATGTTTTCCATCTTCATCGCCTCGATGACGGCAAGCCGCTCACCCGCCTGCACGGTCTGGCCGACCTGCGCGGCCAGGTGCACCAGCAGGCCCGGCATGGGCGACAGCAGCAGCTTGCTCGTGTCGGGCGGCGCCTTGTACGGCATGAGCGCAAGCAGCTCGGCCGCGCGCGGGCTCAGCACGGTCAGCTCGATGGACAGGCCGCCGTGGTGGACGCGGTAGGCCAGCGGGTTCTTCGCTGTGCCGCGCTCGGCCTGTGCCGTGAAGGGCTGGCCATTGACGGTGCCGGTGATGCGCACGTCATTGAGCCGCGAGCGGCTGACGATGCGGTACGGCCTGTCGCCCACTTGCACCAGCGCTTCGCCGAGCGCGCCGCCGAACTCGCTGATGTGCAGCGCGTGGCGCTCGGTGTGGCCACCGCCAAGGTTCACGACGGCGATGTAGTCATGCTCGATCTGCACCTCATGGCCCGGCAACTGGCCGGTGATACCGGCCTCCCGCTCGCGCGCCTTGCGGCGGATGAATCCGGCCAGCGCGACCAGGAACAGCGGGTCGTCATGCGGCACGTCCTCGGCCTTGAAGCCGCCTGCGTAGTGCTGGGCGATGAAGCCGGTGTTGAAGTCGCCGCTCGCAAAGTCCGGGTGGGCCAGCAGCGCGGCCTGGAAGGGGATGTTGCTGGACACGCCGCGGATGACGAAGCCGTTCAGCGCCTCGCGCATCTTGGCAATGGCCTCGGTGCGGTCACGGCCGTGGACGATGAGCTTGGCGATCATCGAGTCGTAGAACATCGGGATCTCGCCACCCTCGTAGACGCCGGTGTCCACGCGCACGCCGAAGCGCTGCGGCTCGGCTTGCACCATCGTCGTCTCGGGCGGTTGATAGCGCACCAGCCGGCCGGTGGACGGCAGGAAGCTGCGAAACGGGTCTTCCGCGTTGATGCGGCATTCGATGGCCCAGCCGTCGCGCTTGATCTGGTCTTGCGTGAACGACAACGGCTCACCGGCCGCGACGCGGATCATCTGCTCGACGAGGTCCAGCCCGGTGATGCACTCCGTGACCGGGTGCTCCACCTGCAGCCGCGTGTTCATCTCCAGGAAGTAGAAGCCCTGGTCCTTGCCGACGACGAACTCCACCGTGCCGGCGCTTTGGTAGTTGACGGCCTTGGCCAGCGCCACGGCCTGCTCACCCATGGCGCGGCGCGTGGCCTCGCTGATGAAGGGCGACGGCGCCTCCTCGATGACCTTCTGGTGGCGGCGCTGGATGGAGCACTCGCGCTCCCACAGGTAGACGACCTGGCCCTGCGAATCGCCCAGCACCTGGATCTCGATGTGGCGCGGCTCCTCGACGAACTTCTCGATGAAGACGCGGTCATCGCCAAAGCTGTTGCGCGCCTCGTTGCGGCAGGACGTGAAGCCCTCGAAGGCCTCCTTGTCGTTGAACGCCACGCGCAGCCCCTTGCCGCCGCCGCCCGCGCTGGCCTTGATCATGACCGGGTAGCCGATTCGCTGCGCGATGCCGACGGCCTCTTCGGCCGACAGGATGGGCTCGTTGTGGCCGGGGATCGTGTTGACGTTGGCCGCCAGTGCAAGCTTCTTGGACGCGATCTTGTCGCCCATCGCCGCGATGCTGGCGTGCTTGGGGCCGATGAAGACCAGGCCTTCCTCCTCTACGCGGCGCGCGAAGTCCTCGTTCTCGGACAGGAAGCCGTAGCCGGGGTGAATGGCCTGCGCGCCGGTGCTCTTGGCTGCCGCAATGATCTTGTCGGCGACGAGATAGCTCTCGCGCGAAGGCGCCGGGCCGAGCAGCATGGCCTCGTCGGCGAGGTCGACGTGGCGGGCGTCCTTGTCGGCCTCGGAGTAGACGGCGACGGTGGCGATGCCCATCTTCTTCGCCGTGGCGATGACTCGGCAGGCGATTTCACCCCGGTTGGCGATGAGGATCTTGGTGAACATTGCAGGTCTCACTCTGTAGAGATGGAGGGAAGCTGGGCCAGCAATTGGCGACGCGTGGAAGCACGGACGGGAACGTCGGACAACAGCCCCGGCAGCGCCTGGAACACCTCGCGCCAGTGCGCGATGACACGCCGAGCATCGGCGCGCTTCAAGCCGCCCTGCTCAGCCGCGCGCATCAGGTCAGCATTGCCAGGCGCGCGGCCCTCACCTGCAATGCTGGTGGTGTGCTCACCGCCCGGGCCGAAGGAAAAGGTCAGGTCGAACGCGGGCGACAGGCGCCATTGGCCGGCCGCGTCGCGCGTGAAGGCGAAGTTCTTGGCGTGGTCGTCGCGGTTGTGTGCCATCACATTGAAGACGCAACGCTCGAAGGCCTTCACGACCTCGCGGTAGTCGCCGGTGATGCGCTGCGTGGCCAGCATCAAGGTCGCGTAGTCCAGCGACGGCAGGCGAAAGTCAGCGTCGAGCAGGCCGGCCAGGCTCAGCAGCGGCACGCGATGTTCGCCTGCAGACGTGCCCACGCGGTCGAAGCGACGCGTGCCGAAGGCGGCGTGAGGCCTGGGCAGGGCAAGGTAGGCCGTTGGGGGCATGGCGATGCCTCCGAGTCGGCCCAGTTCGGCGTAGGCCTGCTCGATGGCGCAGGTCTCCGCGTGTTCGCCCGGCGCCGGGAACTTGACGAGGATGGGCTCGCCCTCGGCGCCGGGGCCATCTGCTCGCCACTGCCGCTGGTGCCAGCGCAGCAAGGCCTTCGGGCGCGCGCCTTGCGCGGAGCCGCCGAGGCGGAACAGACGTTGCAACTGCTGCTCGGGGCTATGCAGGCCTTCGTCGGCGAGCACGGCGGCGGTGTCGAGTGCCAGTTGTTCCAGCGTTAGCGCTGGCCAACCTTCGGCATCTGCATCGTCTGCCGGCTCGAAGGCGAGCGCGCCTGGCGCTCGGTCGCCGACCATCGCGAGACGATCCAGCACGGAGACGGTTCGCGGGTCTTGCCCGCGCCGGCGCAACGCGCGGTCCATCAGCAGCAGGCCCCAGCCATCGGGCAGCGCGTCGGCAATGAAGCCGGGCAGACCGTAGCTGTGAGCCGGGCCGGTCACGGCCACGGGCTGCGCGCCCGGGCGCGGCACAGGTGCGCGAAGGGGTGATGCCTCGATGCCACGCGAAATGGCTTCGGGAGAAAACTCGAACAGCAGCCGCCCACCGGCTTCGGCCAAGGTGCCGAGTGGCAGGCGCTCGCCCCAGCCGCAGTCGACGACGCGCAGCTTGGCCAGTGTCACTTGGGTGCTCCGGCGGTGCGACGGCTGGCGCGGCGGCGCGAGGGGCTGCCGGCCAGCGCCTCGGCCTGCGCGATGCTGGTCAACGCAGGCAGCTCGAACAGCATGCCCAGGCCTTCTGCGGCTTGCAGGGCCTGGGCCACGCGAACCACCAGTTCCAGGCTGCCCTGCCCCTGCGCCTCCAGCCGCCGCACAGCCGACAGCGAACAGCCCGCTCGCGCCGCCAGTTCGGCCTGGCCGAGATTGCGCAGCAGCCGCAGCGCGCGCAGGCGCTGCCCCAGCTGGATGCAGACGGCGGGAGCAGGCAGCAGATCGATCATCAATCGCTCTCATATGAGCTGTTGAATGCAATTTTCACACTTAATCGCTCAATGGAGAGCCATTAAATATGAGAAGCCGCCCAGCACCCAGAGGGGGTGTGGTGCGGACCACGAGGCATCGCGCGACGCGTCGCGGCTCCGATTCGGGCCATGCGCATGGCGTCACAGCGGCATGTTCCCGTGCTTGCGCCACGGGTTCTCCAGCTTCTTGTCCTTCAACATCGCCAGAGAGCGACAGATGCGCTTCCTCGTCTCGTGCGGCTGGATGACGTCGTCGATGAAGCCGCGGCTGCCGGCGATGAAGGGGTTGGCGAACCGGGCCTTGTATTCGGCCTCGCGAGCGGCCAGCTTGGCGGGGTCGCCCTTGTCCTCGCGGAAGATAATCTCCACCGCGCCCTTGGCGCCCATCACGGCGATCTCGGCATTGGGCCAGGCGAAGTTGACGTCGCCGCGCAGGTGCTTGGAGGCCATCACGTCGTAGGCGCCGCCATAGGCCTTGCGCGTGATGACGGTGATCTTCGGCACCGTAGCCTCGGCATAGGCGTAGAGCAGCTTGGCGCCGTGCTTGATGATGCCGCCGTACTCTTGAGAAGTGCCGGGCATGAAGCCGGGCACGTCGACGAAGGTCAGCACGGGGATGCTGAAGGCGTCGCAGAAGCGCACGAAGCGCGCGGCCTTGATGCTGCTCTTGATGTCCAGGCATCCGGCCAGCACCAGCGGCTGGTTGGCGACGATGCCCACCGTCTGACCCTCCATGCGCCCAAAGCCGGTGACGATGTTCTTCGCGTAGTCGGGCTGCAGCTCGAAGAAGTCGCCGTCGTCCACGACCTTCAGGATCAGCTCCTTGATGTCATAGGGTTTGTTGGCGTTCTCGGGCACCAGCGTGTCGAGCGAGTAGTCCAGGCGCGCAGCCGGGTCGCCGCTGGGGCGGCACGGCGCCTTCTCGCGGTTGGACAGTGGCAGGTAGTTGAAGAAGCGGCGCAGCATCAGCAGCGCTTCCACGTCGTTCTCGAATGACAGGTCGGCCACGCCGCTGCGCGTGTTGTGCGTCGTCGCGCCGCCCAACTCCTCGGCCGTCACTTCCTCGTGCGTCACGGTCTTCACGACCTCGGGGCCGGTGACGAACATGTAGCTGCTGTCCTTCACCATGAAGATGAAGTCCGTCATCGCCGGCGAGTACACCGCGCCGCCGGCGCAGGGCCCCATGATCATGCTGATCTGCGGGATGACGCCGGAGGCCATCGCGTTGCGCTGGAACACGTCGGCGTAACCGCCGAGTGACGCGACACCCTCCTGGATGCGCGCGCCGCCCGAGTCGTTCAGTCCGATGACCGGGGCGCCGACCTTCATGGCCTGGTCCATGACCTTGCAGATCTTCTCGGCGTGAGACTCGCTAAGCGCGCCACCGAAGACGGTAAAGTCCTGGCTGAAGGCGAAGGCCAGGCGGCCGTTGATCATGCCGTAGCCGGTCACGACGCCGTCGCCGGGGATCTTGTTGCCATCCATGCCGAAGTCCACGCAGCGGTGCTCGACGAACATGTCCCATTCCTCGAAGCTGCCCTCGTCGAACAGCAGCTCCAGCCGCTCGCGGGCGGTCAGCTTGCCCTTGGCGTGCTGGGCGGCAATGCGCTTCTCGCCGCCGCCGAGCCGCGCGAGTGCGCGCTTGGCTTCGAGTGCTTGCAGGATGTCGTGCATGGGGTTCAGCCTTGAAACGGGAAGTTGATCTCCACGCCGTTGCCGGCGGGGTCGTGCAGGAAGAACTGGTGCTGGCGCGTGACGTCCGAGCGTGATTCGTGGAAGGTCACGCCCAGGGCGGCCAGGTGGGCGGCCATGGCCTGGTGGTCGGTGCCGAAGAAGGCCGTGTGGTCGTAGGTCGTCGGCGCGGCCGGGTTCACCGGGCCCCGCACCGTCTCGTGGGCGCGTTGCGTGGACAGGTGGACGATGGCGTGACCGCCTGCATAGAGCCAGTAACCGTCACTGTCGAATCCCGGCCTCGGGCCGACCGTCAGGCCCAGCACATCGCGGTAGAAGTCGCGCAGCGTGGCCAGCAGCTCGGCCGGTGCGCGCAGGTTGATGTGATTCAGGCCGGTGATCATGAGTTGCTCCGAAGCTGGAAGGCCGCCAGCAACTGGCGCGCCGCCGTGGAGGGGGGCGTGCGGCCGTCGCGCACGTCGGCCGTGGCGGCCTCCAGGCGCTCGGCCATGCCGGGATGACTGACGAAGGCCTGCCGCAGGCCGGCCTGGATGCGCTCCCACATCCACGCGAGCGATTGCTCGCGGCGCCTGGCGCCCCAAGCGCCGCTGGCCTGGCGGGCATCGCGCTGCGCGGTGACCGCCTCCCACAGCGCCGCGATGCCGTCGGCCTTCAGCGCGCTGACCTGCAGTACGCGCGGCGCCGCGTGGGCGTGCGTGGGCAGCAGCCGCAGCGCGGACGTGATCTGGGCCTGCGCGCGCATCGCGGCAGCAGGGTCCAGGTCGGCCTTGTTGATGACGACGAGATCGGCCAGTTCCATGACGCCCTTCTTGATCGCCTGCAGGTCGTCGCCTGCATTGGGCAGCTGCAGCAGCAGGTAGAGGTCGGTCATGCCGGCCACCGCGGTCTCACTCTGGCCCACGCCCACAGTCTCGACGATGACGATGTCGTAGCCCGCCGCCTCACACAGCAGCATGGCCTCGCGCGTCTTCTCGGCCACGCCGCCCAGCGTGCCGCTGCTGGGGCTGGGGCGGATGAAGGCGCGCAGGTCCATGGACAGCTTTTCCATGCGCGTCTTGTCGCCCAGGATGGCGCCGCCCGACACGCTGCTGGACGGGTCCACCGTCAGCACCGCGACGCGGTGGCCAAGGGCCAACAGCAGCAGGCCGAAGGCCTCAATGAAGGTGCTCTTGCCCACGCCCGGCACGCCGGAGATGCCCAGCCGCAGCGCGTTGCCGGTGGCCGGCATCAGCGCTGTCAGCAGCGCGTCGGCCTGCTCGCGGTGGTCGGCCCGCGTGGACTCGACCAGCGTGATGGCCTTGGCCAGCGCGCGGCGCTCGCCGGCCTTGAGCCGCTCAGCAAGATCGCTCACGCTGCGGGCTCCCAGCGGTATTCGATGTCGAAGGCCTGCTCCTCGACGACGCGAAAGTCATGGCGGCGATAGAAGTCGTTGGCGCGGCTGTCGCGCAACGCGGCCAGCGCGATCGGCAGGCCCTGCGCCTTGATCTGGTCAAGCACCCAGGCGCCTATGCCCTGCCCCTGCATGGCCGGCGCCAGATACAGGTGATGCAGCCGCAGTTCGCCATCGCGCGGCTCGACGGTGAAGTAGCCGACGCGCTCGCCGTCCACGACCAGGTGCCGCATCCATTCGGGCCGGAACTGGCTTTGCAACCGCGCCCGCGCAACGTCCGGGCTGAAGCGGCCCAACCGCTCCAGGCTCTCACGCAAGGCCGGGATGCGCAGTGCCAGCATGGCCTCGAAGTCCGCGTCGGCGACGGGCGCCAGCGTGGGCGTCATCAGGCGGCCACCCGCATGCGAATCTGTTCCAGCACATCCTTGGCGCTGGCCGGAATCGGCGTGCCGGGGCCGTAGACGCCCTTGACGCCTGCCTCGAACAGGAAGTCGTAGTCCTGCGCAGGAATCACCCCGCCGACGAACACGATGATGTCGTCGGCGCCCTGCTTCTTGAGTTCTTCGATGATGGCCGGCACCAGCGTCTTGTGGCCGGCGGCCAGCGTGGACACGCCCACCGCGTGCACGTCGTTCTCGATGGCCTGGCGGGCACATTCCTCGGGCGTCTGGAACAGCGGGCCGATGTCGACGTCGAAGCCAAGGTCGGCAAACGCGGTGGCCACCACCTTGGCGCCCCGGTCGTGGCCGTCCTGGCCAAGCTTGGCGATCATCACGCGCGGCCGGCGGCCGTATTCGTCGCCGAAGGCGGCGATCTCGCCCTGCAACTTGGCCCAGCCCTCGGCCGAGTCGTAGGCCGCCGCGTAGACGCCGCTGACCTTGTGCGTGTCGGCACGGTGGCGGCCGTAGACGGCTTCCAGCGCATCGGACACCTCACCCACCGTCGCGCGCAGGCGCATCGCCTTGATGGACAAGTCCAGCAGATTGCCCTCTCCGGTTTCGGCGGCCTGGGTCAATGCAGCCAGTGCCGACTGGACGGCGGCCGAATCGCGCGTCGCCTTGATGCGATTCAAGCGTTCGATCTGCCCGTCGCGCACCTTGACGTTGTCCACGTCGAGGATGTCGATGGGGTCTTCCTTGGCCAGCTTGTACTTGTTGACGCCGACGATGACGTCGGCACCGGAATCGATGCGCGCCTGCTTCTCGGCCGCGCTGGCCTCGATCTTCAGCTTGGCCCAGCCGGAGTCCACGGCCTGGGTCATGCCGCCCATCGCGTCGACCTCCTCGATCAGCGCCCAGGCCTGGTCGGCCATGTCCTGGGTCAGCTTCTCCATCATGTAGCTGCCGGCCCAGGGGTCCACGACGCTGGTGATGTGGGTCTCTTCCTGGATGATGAGCTGGGTGTTGCGCGCGATGCGGCTGCTGAACTCGGTGGGCAGCGCGATGGCTTCGTCCAGCGAGTTGGTGTGCAGGGACTGCGTGCCGCCGAACACCGCCGCCATGGCCTCGATGGTGGTGCGCACGACGTTGTTGTACGGGTCCTGCGCGGTCAGGCTCCAGCCCGAGGTCTGGCAGTGGGTGCGCAGCATCAGGCTCTTGGGGTTGGTCGCGCCGAAGCCCTTCATGATGCGGCACCACAGCAGCCGCGCCGCACGCATCTTGGCGATCTCCAGATAGAAGTTCATGCCGATGGCCCAGAAGAACGACAGCCGCGGCGCGAAGTCGTCGACGCCCAAGCCCTTGGCCATGGCCGTCTTCACATACTCCTTGCCGTCGGCCAGCGTGAAGGCCAGTTCCAGCGCCTGATTGGCGCCGGCCTCCTGCATGTGGTATCCCGAGATGCTGATCGAGTTGAACTTCGGCATCTGCTTGGCCGTGTACTCGATGATGTCGCCCACGATGCGCATGCTCGGCGCCGGCGGGTAGATGTAGGTGTTGCGGACCATGAACTCTTTGAGGATGTCGTTCTGGATGGTCCCGGCCAACTGGTCCTGCGCCACACGCTGCTCTTCCGCCGCGACGATGTAGCCGGCCAGCACCGGCAGCACGGCGCCGTTCATCGTCATCGAGACGGACACCTTGTCCAGCGGAATGCCGTCGAACAGGATCTTCATGTCCTCCACCGAGTCGATGGCCACGCCGGCCTTGCCGACGTCGCCGGTCACGCGCGGGTGGTCGCTGTCGTAGCCGCGATGCGTGGCCAGGTCGAAGGCCACCGACACGCCCTGGCCGCCGGCGGCGAGCGCCTTGCGGTAGAAGGCGTTGCTCTCCTCGGCGGTGGAGAAACCGGCGTACTGGCGGATGGTCCAGGGCCGCACCGCATACATGGTGGGCTGCGGGCCGCGCAGGAAGGGCTCGAAGCCGGGCAGCGTGTCGGCATGCGGCAGACCGGCGGTGTCGGCCGCCGTGTAGAGCGGCTTGACGATCAGGCCTTCGGGCGTCGTCCAGCTCAGCGCGGCCAAGTCGCCGCCGGGCGCCGACTTGGCCGCGGCCTTGGCCCATTGCTCCAGCGTGGCAGTCTTGAACTCCGGGGCGTTCCCCCGGCCCTCAGCGTTCTGGCTGGCGTCCGACATCGAAACTCTCCTGTAACTGGCGCGGCATCATAGCTGCTCCGTTATTCATAATTATGAATTCAGATTGAGCCTACACTCGGCGCCCATGCCTTCAGCCGGCCTTTCCGACTCCACCGCCGCCCCGCTTGCCAGCCTGGCTCTGTACGAACAGGTGGCGGACCGCTTGCGCCAGCGCATCCTGGACCGCGAGCTGGAGCCGGGCGCCTGGATAGACGAGCTGAAGCTGTGCGGCGAACTGGGCATCAGCCGCACGCCGCTGCGCGAGGCCTTGAAGGTGCTGGCCGCCGAAGGCTTGGTCACGATGAAGCTGCGCCGCGGCGCCTATGTGACCGAGATGAGCGAGCGCGACGTGCGCGAGGCCTACCAGTTGCTGTCGCTACTGGAGAGCGACGCCGCATCACGCGTGGCCGCGCTGGCGAGCGACGTGGAGCTGGCCGAGCTGGCCGCCCTGCATGAAGCGCTGGAAACCGCGCTGCCCGACCGCGACGCCTTTTTCGCCGCCAACGAGCAGTTCCACCTGCGCATCCTGCAGATCGAAGGCAACCGCTGGCGCCAGCAGATGGTCAACGACCTGCGCCGGCTGATGAAGCTGAACCGCCACCACTCGCTGTTCCGCGAGGGCCGGCTGGCCGAGTCGCTGGGCGAGCATCGCGCGCTGATGCAGGCGCTGATGGCCCGCGATGCCGAGGCTACCGCGCGGCTGATGCGCACCCACTTCGAGAACGGCCTGGCTGCGACGGCGCAGGCGCGCTGATCAGGCCCGCACGGCGCGCATCGCGTACTGCATGGGCGAGGCGTCGCGCACCGCCTCTTCGGGGTCGCGCCCCAGCGCCAACGCCATCTGGCGCACGCCGGCAAGCGCCTGCTCGCGGATCGGCGGCTCCTCCACCATGCAGGGCACACCGGCCTCCACGCGCAGGCCCGCGCCGTCGAACAGTTGCAGCATGGTCTGGCGCGTGAACCAGCGGATGTGGGTGCGGTCCATCAGGCCGGTGGCCTCGTACTGGAAGGCGCCCATGTTCAGCCGCGCCTGCACGCTCCAGTGCTGGGCATTCGGAATGCTGGTCACGACGCAGCCGCCGGGCGCCAGCACCTTGGCCACCTCGGCCAGCACCCGCCAGGGGTCGCGCAGATGCTCCAGCACGTCGCCGAACACCCAGCAGTCGCGCCCCTGCAGTGCCGCGAAAAACTCCGGGCCGGCCTCGTCGATGTTGACCTGCAGCACCTCGTCGCAGCGCTGGCGGGCGATGTTGGCCGCCTTGGCGTCCAGCTCCAGGCCGACGAAATGCACGTCGGGTCGCCTGGCCTTCAGCGCCAGGGCGAGGCCGCCGGTGCTGCAGCCCACCTCCACGACGCGCGTCACCTGCGCCGGGATCAGCGCCAGCACGAAGGGGTTGTAGCCGCGCGGCTCGGCGGCCACCTGCGCTTCGGCGGCGGCCTTGGCCTCGGCGGCCTGCCTGGCGCGCACCTCGGCCATCCATTCGTCCAGGTGGTAGCCCTGGGTGTTCATGACGGTGCCCCGGCCCACGTGGTCGATGTAGACCTTGTCGGTGCCGGGCGTCACGTCGTTCAGCGTCCAGTCCAGGTGCTTCAGCAGCTCGGACCTGCCGGCGTCATGCAGGGCCAGCATGGGCGCCACCATGGGCGCGCCATGCTTGACAGGCATGGGCCACTGCTTCATGACCTCGATGTTGCACAGCATGCAGGGCGGGTGCAGATAGGGCACGGCGCCGTAGGCATACGGGATGTCGAAGCCCTCGCGGTTCACATAGGCCACGCCGCCGACGCCGTAGTGCTGGGGCTGCAGTTCGGCCAGCAGCGCCTCGATGAAGCCGTCGCGCAGCACGACGATGTCGCTGTCCAGAAACAGCGCGACGGGGCCCAGTGGCAGCGTCTGCACGGCCCAGGCCATGCCGGGCCCGTGGTGGATGTTGTAGCCCTGCACATGCAGCGTCACGCCGTCGAACGGCGCCACCGCCGCGCGTATGCCGTCCACGTGCTCGGCGCTGGAGCCGTCCACGATGTGCACCGGGTTGGCATAGAAGCGCCGCAGCGAGGCCAACAGGTTGCGTATCAGCTCCGGCGAGTTGTACGACACCACGACGACGGGAATCTGGCGGGGGTCCATGGGCGGCCGATCAGAATTTGTGGCTGGACAGGAAGGTGTTCCAGTGCTGGAGGAACTCGGCCTCGGCAGTGGCGTCGCCCTGGCTGAGGCGACGCATGATGTCGACGAAGGGGGCCACATCGGGCTCCTGCGCGTAGCGGTTGTGCAGAGCGCCATGCAGGCCGGCATAGCACTGCCGCGCCTGCTCCGCGCCCAGCCGGCCGATGCGCGTCGCACCCAGCGCCAGCGCCCCATAGCCCAGGTGGGCGGCCTTCATGTGCTTGCCCAGCATCTGGGCCGAGTGCCCTTCCCCACCGGCGCGGAAGGCGCCCAGCCGGTCCTGGATGTAGGCCACCGGATTGATGAGGCTGGCCGCCAGAAAGGCGCCCAGGTCCCACAGGCCGGCATAGGACACGCCGCCGAACTCGGGCTTGAACAGCAGTTCTGCCATTTCCTTGCGCATCACGCAGTTGGAAAACTCGCCCAGCCAGTTCTGGCATTCGGGCAGGGTCGTGGAAAACAGCACGGTGGCGTCCAGCAACAGCGTGCGGTCGTTGGAGAACCAGACCGCCTTGGGGATGGGCATGCCCTCCACCGGCTGGCCGCGCTCGTTGCTGTTCCAGCGCGCGCTGATGCTGCAGGGGTGGTGGCCGGTGGCGTGCGCCATCATGTGGCGCAAATAGAAGTCAGGGTAGAGAACGTCGTCGTCCAGCATCAGGTGGCAGAACTCGCTGGAGCCGTCCCACAGCTGGATCAGGTGCTTGAAATTCTCGTAGGCGCCCGCGCGCGGGCCCTGATGGATCTCGATCGGCAGCTTGCGCATGGCCAGCGCCATGGCCGGCGAACGCAGCAGCGTGCCGAACTCCCCGTTGGGGCTGTCGTCCGAAACGACGACTCGCTTGGGCAGGTGCGTCTGCGTGACCAGGCCCGTCAGCAATTCGACGAGGTATTTGGTCTTGTAGGCCGGGATCAGAGTTGTGACATGCATGAACTAATGCTCAGGGTTTCCCTAGGCGACGCTATTGGAGCTGCGGGACGGCCATTTGATAGCGAAAAACAGGCTGTCGAAGCTCAAGCTGTTCAAAGCAACGCCGATAAGGCTGAGACCTAGCATTGCAACGAATAGTTAACGCTTGAGGAATTTCCGTGCACCCCATCGGCGATACCAGCGCGACCTCCGACGGTACAAATCCACCACCTGCACTTTTGTGCTGCACCAGATGCGCGCGAAAGTTAAAGGTGGCGAACGTGTTGCCGAAATCCGTCCCATAGATCCCGCCATCCCTAAGTCCCATTTCGACCCGCCGTTCGCCTTCGAGCGTCGGGTTCAGTGCCATCTGCATCGGCAAGACCCGTCAGCACGCCAAGCCGCGCCAACCTGAGGTAACGAGAACATGCCTTCCATCATCAGCAGCCTCACCAGCGACCAGATCGCCGGCCTCACCTCCGCGACCTTGCGTGCATTGGGCACGGAAGACTGGGCAGCGTTCTCGTCCGACCAGATCAAGGCCTTGACCACCAGCCAGGTGAGCAGCCTGTCCAGCTTCGCGATCAAGTCGCTGGGCACGGACCAGTTCGCGTTCTTCGAGACCGAAGACATCGCCCGACTGTCCACCGCGGCACTGCTGGGCATGAACTCCGAGCAAGTGCAGGCGATGGGCAGCGAGCAGGCCGCCGCGCTCACCACTGCGCAGATCAGCAGCCTGTCGACGCAGCAGTTCTCGGCACTGGAGACCACCGACCTGCAGGCGCTGGGCAGCGACGTGTTCAAGGTGCTGAGTTCCCGCCAGCTGGGCACGCTGAACTCTGAGCAACTGGCGGCGATCGAAACGGCAGACCTCGGTCAGCTGAGCACGTCGGCGCTTCGCGGCATCACCTCCGAGAACATCGACGCCTTCACGACTGAACAGGTCCAGGCGCTGTCCACGGCCCAGATCCAGTCGCTGACCACGCAGCAGCTCAAGGGCCTGTCCACCGAGCAAATGGCCGCGCTGGAGACACAGGACCTGCGCGCCCTCTCCACCGCCCAGATCCGTGCGCTGTCCACCGAGCAGCTCAACGCGCTGACCACCGAACAGGTCGGCGCGCTGACCACGACCCAGATCGCCAGCCTGTCCACGGCACAGATCGCCGGCATGGAGACCGCCGACCTGCAGGCCCTGGACACTGCCCAGTTCAAGGTGCTGTCGTCCGCCCAGGTCGGTGCGATGACCTCCGAGCAGCTGGCCGCCATCGAGACTGGCGATCTGGCCGTGCTGACCACAGCCGCCATCCGCGGCATCACGTCGGAGAACATTGACGCGTTCACGACCGACCAGATCCAGGCGCTGTCCACCATCCAGATCCAGTCGCTGACTACGCAGCAGCTCAAGGGCCTGAGCACCGAGCAGATGGCCGCGCTGGAGTCGCAGGACCTGCGCGCCCTCTCCACCGCCCAGATCCGTGCGCTGTCCACCGAGCAGCTCAATGCGCTGACCACCGAACAGGTCGGCACGCTGACCACGGCTCAGGTCGCCAGCCTGACCACGGCGCAGATCGCCAACATGGAAACGGCCGACCTGCAGGCCCTGGATACGGCCCAGTTCAAGGTGTTGTCGTCCGCCCAGGTCGGTGCGATGAGCTCCGAGCAGCTGGCCGCCATAGAGACCGCCGACCTGGCCGTGCTGACCACGGCCGCCATCCGCGGCATCACGTCCGAGAACATCGACGCGTTCACGACCGACCAGATCCAGGCGCTGTCCACCAACCAGATCCAGTCGATCACCACGCAGCAGCTCAAGGGTCTGAGCACCGAGCAGATGGCCGCGCTAGAAACGCAGGACCTGCGGGCCTTGTCCACGGCCCAGATCCGCGCGCTGTCCACCGAGCAGCTCAATGCGCTGACTACCGAACAGGTCGGCACGCTGACCACGACCCAGATCGCTAGCCTGACCACGGCGCAGATCGCCAACATGGAAACGGCCGACCTGCAGGCCCTGGGCACCGACCAGTTCAAGGTGCTGTCGTCCGCCCAGGTCGGTGCGATGACCTCCGAGCAGTTGGCCGCCATCGAGACGGCCGACCTGGCTGTGCTGACCACGGCTGCCATCCGCGGCATCACGTCCGAGAACATCGACGCCTTCACCACCGAGCAGATCCAGGCGCTGTCCACGGCGCAGATCCAGTCGATCACCACGCAACAGCTCAAGGGCCTGTCCACCGAGCAGATGGCCGCGCTGGAGACGCAGGACCTGCGCGCCCTGTCCACGGCGCAGATCCGTGCGCTGTCCACCGAGCAGCTCAACGCGCTGACCACCGAACAGGTCGGCACGCTGACCACGGCCCAGATCGCCAGCCTGTCCACGGCGCAGATCGCCAACATGGAAACGGCCTCTCTGCAGGCCCTGGACACGGCCCAGTTCAAGGTGCTGTCGTCCGCCCAAGTCGGCGCGATGAGCTCCGAGCAGCTGGCCGCCATCGAGACTGCCGACCTGGCCGTGCTGACCACGGCCGCCATCCGCGGCATCACGTCCGAGAACATCGACTCGTTCACGACCGACCAGATCCAGGCGCTGACGACGGCTCAGATCCAGTCGATCACCACCCAACAGCTCAAGGGCCTGAGCACCGAACAGATGGCCGCGCTGGAGACGCAAGACCTGCGCGCGCTCTCCACTGCCCAGATCCGCGCGCTGTCCACCGAGCAGCTCAACGCGCTGACCACCGAACAGGTCGGTACGCTGACCACGGCCCAAATCGCCAGCCTGACCACGGCTCAGATCGCCAACATGGAAACGGCCGACCTGCAGGCCCTGGGCACCGACCAGTTCAAGGTGCTGTCGTCCGCCCAGGTGGGTGCGATGACCTCCGAGCAGTTGGCCGCCATCGAGACCGCCGACTTGGCCGTGCTGACCACGGCCGCCATCCGCGGCATCACCTCCGAGAACATCGACGCCTTCACGACTGAACAGGTCCAGGCGCTGTCCACCAATCAGATCCAGTCGCTGACCACCCAGCAGCTCAAGGG
>NZ_JBIGHV010000006.1:0-392953 GCF_043555835.1 Pelomonas parva
AGCGACGCGCGCGTGGCTTCACACGGCTGTCGACCATCAAGACGGTCATCTTCCTGATCGCGGGCAAGCTCGACTTCCACTCGATCAACCCGCACGCCCAGCAACCCACTTGAAATTCAACAGAGCCCTGAAACAGCGCGAGGGCGTTGAGCCGGCGGATGGTGGCGGGGCTGGACACGTGATGAAGGCGATTGGCTGAGTGTTGTTAAAACACTTCACATGCATTCTAGGTGGTGCGCCGCGCTTGACCAAGGCGTGAACAGTTTTCACAATGCATGGATTCGCTCAACAGCCGTTGGGCACCCCATCAACACCAACCACGACCGAAACGCTTCGCCTCCTGCCATGAACCGCCATCTCTTCAACGTCATCGACCTCACCGGCTCCCTGAGTCGGTGCGATGCCATGCCGTTGACCCAGGTTCAGGGATGGCAACTGGCGGGCAAGCCCGCATCGGTCGCCTATGCCCACGACTGCGGTCGTGAACGTGATGACACCCACCCATCGGGAGAAGGTCCCGGCTGACGCCGCCCTTCCACGCTCTTCTGAGGCCCGGTTTCCGCAAGGAACCGGGCCTTTTGTTTTGCTTTCGCCGCCGGGGCTGCCTCGGCGCCGCTGCGCACGCGCAGCGCCTGCTCTTTCACAACCTGCATCGAGTACCGGCCGAACACATCGGCTCGGCACTCACAACCGGCAGGCGCCGAGGTTCGTCCTCGGCCGCCCTGCCCCATCTCGGGTGTGCCCACGCACAAGCATCGGCCGGCCCGGTGTGCATGTGCGCTCGGGCGGCCGCCTGTCGCGTGCAGCGATGCATCTCTGGTTTGCGCAAACCAGCCGCGTCGCGTGTGGACACAGCCGAGATGGCAGCTTTCTTTCTTGTCTCGTTAGCTCAATGGAATAGAGCACTGGCCTACGAAGCCAGGGGTTGGAGGTTCGAGTCCTTCACGAGGCACCACCCATCTCGACGTAGCCAAGCGATCGAAGGCGGCGGCCTGCAAAGCCGCTGGCGCATGCCCTCCTCGGTTTGAATCCGAGCGTCGAGTCCATTTCATCACCCAGCCCCGTTGGACTTCCGGTGAGGTCCTCAGCCCTTCAAGCTGAAGAGGCGAGTTCGACTCTCGCACGGGGCACCAATACCCTCTTGGTCATTGGCGCAACTGGCAGCGCAACGGCCTCCAAAGCCGAAGGTTGCAGGTTCAAGTCCTGCATGGCCAGCCATTCAACGAAGCCTCTCGGCGAACTCACGCTTCGAGGGGCGCAAACCGGCCGCAACGATTGGGCGGCGTCGGAACCCGTTACCGACAACCTTTTCAGTCCATGTCGCCATAGCTCAGATGGAAGAGCGCCGGTCTGTCGAACCGGAGGTCGCGGGGTCGGAACCCGCTGGCGGCGCCACGTCTTCAACCGAGGAGCACATCATGAAGAAGAACCCCAGCCACAGCTTTCGAACCGATGAGCAAGCGCCGCAAGGGCTTCCCGTCTGAAACCCAGGTCAAGCGCGGCGACCGCGTTGTGCATGGCCACAAGGAACTGGTGGAGAAGCTCGGCCGCAACGACCCCTGCCCTTGCGGCGCCCGGAGGTCGTTTCAAGCGCTGCTGCCTCAGCAGCGGCTGCTTTTGACGGCGTGAACCGTCATCACTATCGGCGTTAGCTCGCCATCCATCAGCCGGGGTGTAGCTCAATCGGCAGAGCAACGGCCTTTGAAGCCGTCGGTTGCAGGTTCAAGGCCTGCCGCCCCTGCCCCTCATTTCATCCACCGTGCCCAGCCCAAGGAAAGGAGGCCGCCATGCACGACGTTCTGCAGTTGGACATCACCGGCCTGCCCCAGGCCTGGATCTCGGTGGAGCAGGCTGCCAGCCTGGTCGCCACCGGCGCCATCGTCTGGTCGGCCGGGACCGAGCCGCTGGCCGTGCTGCGCGGCGGCTTCAACAGCGCCACGGGCCGCCAGTCGCGGCTGGAGGTGCCGGCCATCGTGGCGCTTCGCGGCGCGTCCAGGATCAACCTCTTCGAGCTGACGCCCGTTTACGGCAAGGCCAAGGTCATCAAGCGCGACCGCTGCACCTGCGCCTACTGCGGCGAGCGTTTCGACGCCCGCGTGCTGACGGTAGACCACATCGTGCCCGCCAGCCGTGGCGGCCGCCTGAGCTGGATGAACACGGTCGCGGCCTGCCGCGCCTGCAATTCGCACAAGGCCGACCGAACGCCGGACGAGGCCCGCATGCCGCTGCTGTTTGCGCCCTTCGTGCCGAGCCGCTTCGAGGACTTCATCTTGAAGGGCCGGCACATCCGCGCCGACGTGCACGACTGGCTGGCCGCGCGCCTGCCGAGAGGATCGCGCCTGAGCTGACAAGCCCAGGCGCCAACGAATCTGCCGAGGAAAGCAGAGCGCTCACAGGTTGGGGTTCCAAAGCCCCACCGGTGCGCCGGACCGGGTCCGCCCGTCGTCTCGGCGTATGCCGCGCCTGCCGGAATCGACGGATGCCCCGTGAAGCAGGGTTGGGCCGCAAGGCATTGGGTTCGATTCCCAACTTCACGACCACTGGATAGCTCAGTCGGGTAGAGCAACGAACTAGCAATTCGTCTGTCGCGGGTTCGACTCCCGCTCCAAGCTTGGCCTTTCACGCCAATCCAAAACCGGTCGCAAGACCACCCCGCCGAACGTGCGCCACGGCCTTGGCCGGACCCGCGCATCAGCGGCCCGCGCTCGCGCGCCGGGCAAGCGGGGCGCTGCAATCACGGCCAGCCGAAAGCGCCTTCTAACAAGGAGTCGTTCTACGCGCACCGTGCTTCCAGACCCTGGCATCCGACGTCCGCACGGGCTGCTGTAACGGCACCCTATGGAAACGCAGACCCAGCCCTTCCGCGCGCAGCGCCCCCCTGCTTTGGGCGGTCCGCCGCGTTGCAAATCCTCGCCATAGCCCGCGCTATGGCTGCGGTTTGCGCCTTGCGGCCCATCCCAAACCAGGGCGCGCCGCACCGCGGCAGGGCTGCGTCTGCATTTCCTCACCACGCGTCACCACAAGGAGAACACCATGACGATCAAGCGTGTGACTGTGAAGAAGAACGAGCGCGGCCTGCTGCTGCGCAATGGCGATTTCGAGCGCGTGCTGCAACCCGGCACGCACTGGCTGTTCGCCGGCCTGGACGAGCTCAAGGTCGAGCTCTTCGCGATCAGCCAGCCGGCGTTCGTGCACCCGCTGACCGACTACCTGTTGGCCAAGGAGCCCGAGGTGGTCGAGGCGGAGTTCCTGCGCGTCGAGCTGAACGAGCACGGGGCGGGCCTGCGCACCGAGAACGGCGTGCTCGTCGAAGTGCTGCCGCCCGCCACGCGGCGCCTGTACTGGCGCGGCCTGGTGGACGTGCAGGTCGAGGTGATCGACCTGCGCGCGTCTGCCGAGCTGCCTGCAGCCCTGGCCGCACGACTGGCGCAGCCGCAACTGCGCCCGCGTGCGGTGACCGGCCTGGCCTGCGTGCTGCAGGTCGAGGTGCCGGAAACCGGCGCCGGCCTGCTGCGCGTGGACGGCAAGGTGGAGCGCCTGCTGACTGCAGGTGCCTACGCCTTCTGGAAGTTCAACCGCAACGTCGCCGTGGAGCTGGTGGACCTGCGTCTGCAAGCGCTCGAAGTCACGGGCCAGGAAATCCTGACCCGTGACAAGGTGGCGCTTCGGCTCAACCTGTCGGCCACCTGGCGCTACATCGACGTGCTGCGCGCGTTCGAGCAACTGGCCAAGCCGGCCGACCACCTCTACCGCGAGCTGCAGTTCGGCCTGCGCGCGGCCGTGGGCACGCGCACGCTGGACGAGCTGCTGGAGAACAAGTCGGTCATCGACGAAGTCGTGACCGCCCAGGTCACCGCGAAGCTGGCCGGCTACGGCCTGCAGCTTGACGGCGTGGGCGTGAAGGACATCGTGCTGCCGGGCGAGATGAAAACCATCCTGGCCCAGGTGGTGGAGGCCGGCAAGGCGGCCGAGGCCAACGTGATCCGCCGCCGCGAGGAAACCGCGGCGACGCGCTCCCTGCTCAACACGGCCAAGGTGATGGAGGACAACCCTGTCGCCCTGCGCCTGAAGGAGCTGGAAACGCTGGAACGCGTGGCCGAGCGCATCGACAAGATCTCCGTGTTCGGAGGTCTGGACCAGGTGCTCAACGGGCTGGTGAAGCTCCGTTGAGCACGGCCCTGACGGGAAACCGGCGGGGCCTCATTTCAGAAAGAACAACCATGGAACATCAACACATTCACGAAGACGTCCCCGGCGGCGTGCCGCTGAAGATGTGGACGCAGGGCGTGCCGGTCGAAGACTCGGCCAAGCGCCAGCTGCACAACGCGGCCCGCCTGCCCATCGTCTTCAGGCACATCGCCGCGATGCCGGACGTGCACTTCGGCATCGGCGCGACCATCGGCTCGGTCATTCCCACCGTCAAGGCCATCATCCCGGCGGCCGTCGGCGTGGACATCGGCTGCGGCATGATGGCCTGCAAGACCACGCTGAGGGCCGAGGACCTGCCCGACAACCTCGGCCCCCTGCGCTCGGCCATCGAGCGGGCCGTGCCCCACGGTCGCCAGCCCGGCAGCCGCGACCCCGGCGCCTGGCAGAAGCCACCCGGCTCGGTCAACACGGCCTGGGCGCAGCTGGAGCGCGAGTTCACCGAGCTCTGCCGCGACTACCCCAAGCTGGCCAAGACCAACCACCTCCAGCACCTGGGCACGCTGGGCAGTGGCAACCACTTCATCGAGGTCTGCCTGGACGAAGCGGGCGCCGTGTGGTTCATGCTGCACTCGGGCTCGCGCGGCGTGGGCAACTTCATCGGCACGATGTTCATCGAGCTGGCCAAGCAGGACGCGCTGCGCCATCAGGCGAATCTGCCGGACCGTGACCTGGCCTACTTCGAGGAAGGCAGCCGCTACTTCGGCGACTACGTGCGCGCCGTGGGCTGGGCGCAGAAGTTCGCAGCCACCAACCGCGAGGTGATGATGAAGCGCGTCATCGAGGCCGCCAAGACCGTCATCCACAAGAACTTCCAGGCCCACATCGAGGCGGTGAACTGCCACCACAACTATGTGCAGAAGGAAACCCACTTCGGCCAGGAGGTCTGGCTGACCCGCAAGGGCGCCGTGAGCGCCAAGGCGGGGCAGTTGGGCATCATCCCAGGCAGCATGGGTGCGCGCAGCTACATCGTGCGCGGCAAAGGCAATGCGGACAGCTTCGAGAGCTGCTCGCACGGCGCCGGCCGCGTGATGAGCCGCGGCGACGCCAAGCGCCAGTTCACGCTGGCCGACCACCGCGCCGCGACCGAGGGCGTCGAGTGCCGCAAGGACAAGGACGTGCTCGACGAGACGCCCGCGGCCTACAAGGACATCGACGCCGTCATGGCCGCGCAGGCCGAGCTGGTGGACGTGGTCCACACCCTCAAGCAGGTGGTTTGCATCAAGGGTTGACGGGATTGGCTCCCACTTGCACCGCGTCAGGGCGCCCGGCTTCGGCCGGGCGCCCTTTTTTATGGCCCGTCGCCACCCCGCACGCGAGCATTCACGAAGGCCGGTGGACACGGCCCGGCACTAACATTGCCGCCCCTACGAGGTCGCCATGAAACTGCTCGTCAAATTCAACCTGGTCTACCTGCTCGTCATGAGCCTGGGCATCGCCGTCAGTGGCTACATCGCACGCCAGCTGCTGCAGGACAACGCCCAGCAGGAGGTCGTCGGCAGCGCCCGCATGCTGATGGAGAAGGCGCTGGCCGTGCGCGCCTACACCAACACACAGATCAAGCCGCTGCTGGACGCGCAGATGGCGCATGAGTTCCTGCCGCAGACGGTGCCCAGCTACTCCGCCACCGAGGTGCTCGGCACGCTGCTGGCCAAGCACCCCGAGTTCGCCTACAAGGAGGCGACGCTCAACCCCACCAACCCGCGCGACCGTGCCACCAGCTGGGAGGCCGACATCGTGGGTCAATTCAGGAGCGCCGCCGACCTGAAGGAGACCGTCGGCACGCGCGACACGCCGGCCGGCCCGTCGCTGTACATCGCCCGCCCGCTGCGCATCACCGACCCCGCTTGCCTGGCCTGCCACAGCAGCGTGGACGCCGCGCCGGCCACCATGGTGGCCAAGTACGGGCCGGCCAACGGCTTCGGCTGGAACCTCAACGAGGTCATCGGTGCGCAGATCGTCTCGGTGCCGCTGGGCGTGCCGCTGCAGCGCGCCGACAAGGTCTTCCAGGTCTTCATCAGCTCGCTCGTGGGCGTGTTCGTCGTCGTCGGCATCGTGCTGAACCTGATGGTGTGGATGCTGGTGGTGCGCCCCGTCACGCGGCTGTCGGCGCTGGCCGACCGCGTCAGCCAGGGCGACCTGGACGCGCCCGAGTTCAAGACCTCGGGCCGCGACGAGATCGCCACGCTGTCCGACTCCTTCTCGCGCATGCGCGCCAGCGTCGTGCAGGCGATGAAGCTGCTGGACGCCTGACCGCGGCTCATCCCATTCCATGGCAACGACGAAGCACCCAACTCAGCTCGGCAAGTACCGCATCACCGAGGTCCTCGGTGAAGGCGCGATGGGCGTCGTCTACAAGGGCTTCGACCCCGACATCCAGCGCACCGTCGCGCTGAAGACCATCCGCACCAACCTCGATGCGGATGACGACAGCCCCGGCGCGCCGGCCTCGCGCTTCCGCAACGAGGCCCAGGCCGCCGGCCGGCTGGGCCACCCGGGCATCGTCGCCGTCTACGACTTCGGCCGCACCGAGCAGGTCGCCTTCATCGCGATGGAGTTCGTCGAGGGCCGCTCGCTGGCCAGCTACCTGAGCGCCAAGGTGCGCTTCACCGACACCGACATCCCCGGCATCATGAGCCAGCTGCTGGACGCGCTGGCGCATGCGCACGACAAGGGCGTCTGGCACCGCGATGTGAAGCCTGCCAACATCATCATGACGACCGGGGGGCGGCTCAAGGTGGCGGACTTCGGCATCGCCCGCATCGAGTCGCAGAGCCTCACGCAGACGCACTACATGGTGGGCACGCCCAGTCACATGGCGCCCGAGCAATTCCTCGGCAAGCCCATGGACCGGCGCGTCGACATCTACGGCGCCGGCGTCGTGCTCTACCAGCTGCTCACCGGCCGCGCGCCCTTCGCGGGCACGACCGAGGCGCTCATGTACAAGGTCGTCAACGAGCTGCCCGAGCCGCCGTCCATGGTCGAAGGCGCCGACCGCCCCGGCTGGTTCGACGCCATCATCGCCCGGGCGCTGGCCAAGCGCGCCGAGGAGCGCTTCGCGAGCGCAGAGGAATTCAAGCAGGCGCTGATCGACGGCGTGGGCCGCAGCATCGACGACAGCAGCTGGGAGCGCACCCTGCTGATGGCCCCGCCCCGCCCGGCCCGGCCGCCGCTGTCGCCGCCCACTTTCGCGCCGCCGTCGACGGGCACCGCCTCGGCCGGCACGCCGGTGCCCTCGCACTGGGACAAGGCCCAGCTGACGCAGGCCGAGCAGTCGCTGGCCCGCTACGTCGGGCCGCTGGCCAGCGTGCTGGTGCGTCGCGCGGCCCGCGACTGCCACGACCTGAACGAGCTGTACAACCGGCTGGCCGAGCAGGTCACCGACCCGCGTGCGCGGGACGCCTTCCTGGGCCAGGCCAGCCTCGTGACCGGCGGCAGCGTGAAGACGGCGGGCGGCACCAGCGGCGCGGCGCCGGGGTCCAGGGGGTCGGCCGGGTCGGCCGGCAGCGGCACGGCCATCGGCGGGCCGCTGAACGACGCGGTGATGGAGAAGGCCGTGCCGCTGCTGGCCCAGCATGTGGGGCCCATCGCCAAGGTGCTGGTCAAGCGCGCCGCCAGCGGCACGGACAGCCGGGCGGTGTTCTTCAACCGGCTGGCGGAGGCGGTGAGCGACGCGGCGGCGCGGGAGAAGCTGCTCAAGGAGCTGGGGCGGCTGGGCTGACGCCTACCCCTGCTGCGGCCTCTGCTCCCACGCGACGAGTTCGGTGATCGGCACGCCCGCTCGCCTCTGCGTCCAGAACCACGCCAATCGCTCCCGCCGAGTCGCATCGTTCGTGAGCGCTGCGATGCTCAGAAAGATGTCGACATCCTCGTCGTCGGGCCACTCGTTCAGGTCGGCCCAGGCGTAGTGGCAATGAAAAGCCAATTGCTCCCGATGCCAGACCTCGAAGGTCTTGATGAACGGTATCCAGCCACGGCGCTTTACGCGTGTGAGTCCGTCGGAAAGATCGAAGGGATGTCCGTCGAGATGCAGGCATAGACGGCCGCCCTCGTCGACGAACAGCGCAACAAAGCAGGTCCGGCGCGTCACTAGCCCGACACGCCTCAGATCGCCGCAGCCGGCTTCACTTGGCTCAGGCCTGCCAGGTCCAGCATCGGCATCGAGCTGCCATTCCCCGGACGACGGGCAGTATCGGATCAGGCAGTCCTCACGAAATGCCTTCAGCCAGATTCCCTGCGCGTTCGCGTCGGCGCCTGCTGGCCTTGAACCTCCATGCGCACGCCGGGCGAGCTTGCGGATGGCCGCGCCCGAGAAACCCACGGGAACGACCAGCAACGCCCAGATCACCGCCGCGCCATAGGGCATCAGCGCACCAGCAACAACGCCGACGAAAGCGCCGCCCAGCGAGAGCCTGCCGTGCTGGTAGGCATCAAACGAGCTCAGGCCGAGCACGAGGGCTGACAGGCCCGCCAAGATGTGCAACACCCACATGCATCACTCCGATTGGTGTCGCGCCAGCGTAGCCCAGGCAAGCGCGGCATAAGGTGCCCGAGTCATTCGCCCGGCGCCAGTCATGCTTTGGCTGCCCTGAAGTCCCGCCGGTAGTCGGCCGGCGTCATGCCGCTCCTGCGGCGGAACTCGCGGGTGAAATGCGACTGGTCCGCATAGCCGCACAGGAAGCCGATCTCGGCCAGCGCGCTGCCGCCGTGCAGCAGCCACCAGCCCGCCGCGCGGTAGCGGGCCTCGGCGAGCAGCGGCCGGAAGCCCGTGCCCTGCTGCTGCAGTTCACGCTGCAGGCTGCGGCGGGCGCGGCCCAGTTCGGCAGCCAGCGCGTCCATGCCGGGCGCGGCGGGCAGGCGGGCGACGAGGCGGTCGAACAGCGCCTTGACGCCGTCGGGCCAGGCTTCGTCGGGCGCCAGGCGATGCGGCGCGGCGGCTTCGAGCGCAGGCGGCTCGACCTGTGCGGCCCAGGCGATGCGCCATTCGTGACTCGTGCGCTGCTCGACGGCACGAGCCAGCGCGTCGCCGTCGCAGTCGGGATAGACGCGCGCCGCGCCGGCCCAGGCCATGAGACTCCGGTGACCACAGGCCTCGAGAAAGGCCACCAGCACGCCCAGCACCACCAGGTCCTCGGCCGGATGTGGCGGCGCCCCGGCGCGCAGCGACACGTGGCGCAGCCGGGCTTCGCGCGGGACTACGGCGACGACCTGCACGCGGTGGCGCGAGTGGATGTAGCGCTCCAGCCTCGCCCAGCGCTCGAACAGGTCACGCGCATCGCGGGCCGTGGCCAGCGCGCGATGGATGGGCTCGTGCGTGAAGCGGTGCAGGCCGCGCCCGAGCAGGGCCAGGCAGTCCAGGCCGCCCGCCTGCACGGCGTGGGTCAGCAGCGCGCGCTTGGCGCCCAGGTCCACGGTCGCACCTTCAGGCGTCGCGGCGGGCGGCGACAGGCCCAATTCGCGCATGCCCTGGGCGAGCACGCGCAGCATGGCGGCGCTGGCGAAATCCGGTGGCACGGCGGGCAGGGTCACAGGCCCGCATTGTTGCGGCGCCCGTCCGGCGCCGGCCGATAGGGCAGCGACAACACGCGGGTGCCGCCCGCCGCGCGGATGGCATTGGCGATAGCCGCGCCGGCCGCGACGATGGCCGTCTCGCCGGCGCCGGTGGGCGGCTCACCCGTGTCGACCAGGTCGATGTGCAGGGCCGGGATATCGCCCCAGCGCGGGATGGGCGAGTCGGCAAAGCTGGTCGCCGCCACGTTGCCGCCGTCGAAGCGCAACGCTTCGACGAGCACCATGCCCAGCCCCCAGACGAGGTTGCCCTCGCACTGCGCGCGCACCTGGCTCGCGTTGATGACGCGGCCGCAATCATGCGCGCACCACATCTGCGTCACGCGCACGGCGCCGTCGGCGGCGACGGCCACCTCGGCGACGACGGCGGCATAGCTCATATCCTTGTAGATGCCGCAGGCCAGGCCCAAGCGCGAGCCTTCGGACCAGCCCGCCATCTGCGCGACACGCCTCAGCACGCGCGCCAGCCGCGCGTCCTCGACGTGGGCGAGCCGGAAGGCCAGCGGGTCCTGCCCGGCCAGGCGGGCGCATTCGTCGATGACCGACTCGGTGACGAAATGGTTGGGCCCTGCGCCCAGCCCGCGCCAGGGGCCGGCCAGCACCGGCAGCCGCTGCAGCGCAAAGCGCGTCTCGCGGACGGCGGCGCGGTAGGGCAGCTTCGCGCCGCGCGCCACGCCGGCATCGCCCACGAAGCGGCTGACGGCCTGCATCCACGGCGGCATGGCCGCGTTGGTGAACAGGATGTGCGCGCTGACGAAGCCATGCCACCAGTGCTGCAGCCGGCCGTCCTTGAGCCGCACCCTAACGCGATGACTGGACGGTGCACGGTGAAAGCCCTGGGCGAACTCCTGCGCCCGTGTCCACTGCACCTTGACCGGCCGACCGGCCGCGCGCGCCAGCACGGCGGCCTCCAGCTCGACGGTGCAGATGGTCTTGCCGCCAAACGCGCCGCCCACGCGATGGCTGTGCACGGTGATCTGGTCGTCGTCCAGGCCCAGGCGCTTGGCCACCACGTCGCGTTGGTAGAACACGTCCTGGCTGCCCACCCACAGCTGCAGCCTGCCGTCGGGTGCGAACTCGGCGACGGCCGCGCGCGGCTCCATGGCGGCGTGGGCGGCGGGCGGGATGTCGAAGCGCAGGTCCACATCCCAGGCGCCGGCCTGCGGCACGGTGTCATCGTGCACGGCATGGGTCAGGCGCGGGTCGCTGGCCAGCCGGGTGTCGATGTCCAGCAGTTCGCGCCAGTCGGCCTTGATCTCCTCCGCCTGCCATTGCACGGCCAGCGCGCGCTCGATGCGGTCCAGCGCGCCGGGCGTCGTTGCAACGATGCCGAGGCCAAGCGCCTGGCCCTGCTCCAGCAAGTCGTCACGCACCAGGGCGACAAAGCCCGGCTGTGCCCGCGCGGCGGCTTCGTCGAAGGCACGTGGCGACGACGCGAACTCGGGCGACTGCGGTGCGTACAGCACGCGGCCGAACACCATGCCGGGCCGGCGCACGTCGGCCACGAACAGCGGCCGGCCCGTGACGATGGCCTCGCCCTGCTCCAGCGGTGGGCGACGCAGGTCCGGCCGGTCCGCAGTGGGCCAGCGCAGCGCGGGCGGTGGGTCGTCCGCCGAAGCAAACCCACCGCACGCCACCGCCTCGCGCAGCAGTGCGCAGGCCTGGGCGAGAGGCAGCACGAAGTCCTTCATCGAGTCACTGCCCACGGTGGCCTTCACGCGGGCAATGTCACCCGTGCCAGGCAGCTTCACGTCCACCGCATCCCAGCCCACACCCAGCTCGGCGCAGGCGATCTGCTTGAGCGCCGTCAGCACGCCCTGGCCCATCTCGACGCGCGGCAGCCACAGCGTGTAGCGGCCGGCCTCGTGGCGTATCCAGCCCAGCGCGTCGTCCAGGTTGGGTGCGGGCCGCTTGGGAATGACGGGCAGCGCGCAGCCGGCGAACAGCGCGACCGTCAAGCCGGCGCCGGACAGCTGCAGCACCCCGCGGCGGGTGAGTACAGCGCTCATGCGAGCCCCTGGATCAGCACGCCACGGATGCGCTGCTGCGTGCCGCAGCGGCACAGGTTGCCGGCCATCGCCGCCTCGCACGCGGCGGCGTCAGGGCGCGGGTTCTGCTTCAACAGCGCTGCCGCGCTCATCAGCTGACCGGCCTGGCAATAGCCACACTGCGGCACCTGGTGCTCCAGCCATTGGCGCTGCAGCGGGTGCGGCGTGCCGTCTGCGCCGGCCAGCCCCTCGATGGTCGTCAGCTCATGCCCGGCCGCCGCGCTGACCGGCAGCACACAGCTGCGCGTGGCCACGCCGTCCAGCATCACCGTGCAGGCACCGCACAGGCCCATGCCGCAGCCGAACTTTGTGCCCACCAGGCCCAGGTGCTCCCTGAGCACATGCAGCAGCGATTCGTCCCGCCATTCCGCCGCCACCGCGTGCCGCCGGCCGTTGATCTGAAGGTCCATGACCACTCCTTGGTGAAGTGGCCGGAGCATCGTCAGCGGCGGCGAGGCGGTATAGAAGAATTGCGCCAGCTACGGCTTCTTGACCCCGCGCAGCGTCTGACCGCCCTGGCGCAGCACGGCCGCCACGACCTTGCCGTCGGCACCCCGCTCGAACTCGACGTCAGCGCCGACCGCCTTGATCGCGATGCGGTCCGTGCCCGTCACCTCGGCCGCAATGGCCGGCTGGCCACTGCCCTGCACCATCAGCTTGCCGTCGCGCTCGAACACCTTCAGACTGAACTGCGGTGCCAGCTGGAACTCGCCCGCCCAGTCGCGCCAGGCGGGGTTGGTGATGGTGGGCGGCGCCTCCACCAGGCCCACGCGGCGGCCTTCCATCGTGCCGCCCATCTGGTGCCAGGAGAAGCGCGCGACCGGCTGGCCACTGGCGGCCGGCTCGGGGCGCAGCAGGGCTGACAGACCCAGCGGGTAGAAGTCGCCCCGGCTGTCGTGGCGCAGCTCGATGGCGCCCTGGCCGCTGGCCTGCGCCATCAGCCGGCCGTCGGCCTCCCAGATCTTCAGGCGCATGCCGGCCAGCTCGTACTCGCCGGCCAGGGCCTTGCGAAGCGCTGCGGGCGCCTCGACGGCACGGCGCGGCTGCAGCGGCGTCTGCAACCCCAGCAGCGCACTGCCGATGTCGCCCAGGCCACCCAGGTCGGTCAGCGCCGTGTCGGCCAGCACCACGACAGCGCGCTTGGCCGCCGACTCCAGCAGTACCAGCGACGAGAAGCCGCCGGTGCCACCCTCATGCATCACCAGCGCACGGCCTTGCAGGTTGCGCAGCATCCAGTTCATGCCGAAACCATGTGCCAACGGCTGCTGCGTGCGGCGCAGCTGGGCGACCAGCGCCGGCGGGCCGTCGCCCAGCTGGGCGCGCGCGTAGCTGACCATGTCGGCCAGCGTGGCCTTGACCATGCCGACGCCGGCCAGGTTCGTCGCGCTGCCCCAGGCCGGCGCGGACGTGCCGTCGGGCAGATGGCCGGGGGCGGGTGCGGCGCCGGTGGGCTTGGTCACGTAGGCCGTCGACATGCCCAGCGGCTTGAAGAGCTGCTCGCGCAACGCGGCCTCCAGGTCGCCGCCCAGGCTGCGCGCCACGGCCAGCGACAACACCATCATGCCGAAGTTGGAGTACTCGGCCTGGCTGCCGATGGGCCGCGCGAGCTGCACCTTCTGCAATGCAGCGAGCAACTGCGCCTCGGTGAGCGACGCATACGGATCGGCCGGGTTGGCGGGCTGGAAGCCCGGCGGCAACGCGGGCAGGCCGCTGCCGTGCGTCAGCAGGTCGCGCACGAGGATCTGGCGCTCGCCCTGGCGTGGCACGGCCGTGCCTTCGGGCAGATGGCGAGCGATCGGGTCGTCCAGCGACCAGCGCCCGCGGTCGACCAGCCCGGCCACCAGCGCGGCGGTCAAGGTCTTGGTGACCGAGCCGATCTCGAAGGCCGCATCCGGCGCCGGTGCGCCGTCCTTGCGCGTGCCGGCGCAGCGGCTGGCGCGCCAGACCTTGCCCGCGTCGATGACGGCAGCCTGCACGCAGGCACCGCTGCGGTCGCCGTCTAAACGTGTCGTTAGCATCCGCTCGACGGCGGCGTCGCTGTCCGGCATCGCGGCGGCCAGGGCGGGCAGGCACAGCAGGGCGGTCAGCAGTTTGCGTTTCATGGCTTGTCCTCTCGGGTCAATTGGTCCAGTTTGTCGATCTGGCCTTGCAGCTTGTGCGCGGCATAGAGGTTGAGCAGCACGACGCCTCCCGTCACCAGCGCGACGAAAGCGAACACGCCGGGCTGCCAGACGCCGATCTCGATCTGCCGGCCGCACAGGAACAGCACCATGCCCGGCACCAGCGGTGCCACGTACCAGAGCCAGGCCGAGCGCAGCGCGTCACGCTGGCGAGCCAGTTCGCTGCGGTGGAAGCTCAGCAGGCTACCGGCCAGCACCTCGGGCAGCGGTCGGGCCGCAGCGCGGCGATGCAGCTGCCACAGCAGCACACCCAGGCCCGCCACGCAGAGCAGCGCGCCCAGCTTGGTGAGCCAGTGCGGGAAGACCCAGGCGTAGAACAGGAACACCGGCGCGATGAGCACGGCAACGACGGTCTCGCGCCGGTTGCGTCGCGACACGCTGCGCTGCAGCTTGGCGGCTTGCTCGGCCAGTTGCTCGGTCGGCAGTGGCTGCAGCGGCGGCACGGCCTGCGCGCGCCACAAGCCGGGTGCATCGTCCTCAGGCAGATGCGTGTTCATCGCGGGCTCCTCGTGGCGTTCATCTGGCTGGCCAGCAGCGCCTTGATGCGGTGGATCTTGGTGGCGACGTTGCGGGCCGACAGGCCGGTGATGTCGGCGATGCTGGCGGCGTCCAGCTCCTCCAGGTAGAGCAGCATCAGCTCACGGTCCAGCGGGGCCAAGCGGTGCACCAGCGCCAGCACGCGCTGCAGGTCCAGCCGCCGCTCGGTGTGGCCGGGGTCATGCCGCTCGTCGGCCAGTTCGACGATCTCGTCCAGCTCCAGCATCTGGCTAATCTTGGTTTTGCCCGCGTGCTGCTGCACATGCCGCGCGCCGACGTTGTGCGCCACGCGGTAGACCCAGGTGCGCAGCGAGCAGTCGCCGCGAAAGCCGGCCAGGCTCTGCCAGATCGCCAGGTGCAGCTCCTGTTGCAGCTCCTGGCGCAGGGCCGGGTCGCGCTCGTAGCCGAAGCAGCAGCGTGCCAGCTCGCCGCCATGGGCGGCGATGGCCTGGCGGTACAGCTGGTCTTGCGGCGTTGTCGCGGTCATGCAGCAGATAGTGACGGCGCCGCGGAACTTCTTACAGCCGGTACATCAACACTTTCAGGCTGCGGTCGGCCGACTGGTCCTCGAAGGCCGCCGGGTTGGCCAGGCGCCCGGCGAACTGCAGCTCGGGCGCGTTCTGCTCGACCGCCTCGCGCAGAAAGGCCTCACCCAGCTTGGGCGTGTTCAGGCACAGCAGCGCCCGCCCGCCCGGCGCCAGCAGCGCGGGCAGCCGCCTCGCCAGCCGCGCATAGTCCTTGGTGGCGACGAAGCTGCCCTTCTGGAAGCTGGGCGGGTCGCAGATGACCAGGTCGTAGGGCCCGCCACGCGTCAGCTTGCCCCAGGAGTTGAAGATGTCGTGGGCCAGGAACTTGGCGCCCGTCTTCACGTCGTTGAGTTCATGGTTGATGCGGCCCGTCGCCAGCGCGCCTGCGGCCATGTCGACGTTGACGACCTCGGCCGCGCCGGCCTGCAGCGCGACGACCGAGAACGCGCAGGTGTAGGCAAACAGGTTGAGCACCTTGTCACCCGGCTGCACCTGCTCGCGCACCCAGCGCCGGCCCTCGGCCATGTCGAGGAAGAGGCCGTGGTTCTGGCCGCGCAGCAGGTGGACCACGTAACGCGCACCCGCCTCGGTGACGACGTGCGGCTCGGGCACGGCACCGGCCATCAGCCGCGTCTCGGTGCGGCCGCCTTCCTGGCGGCACTGGTAGACCCAGGGCGCCTCGGGCCAGCGCGCGGTGATCGCTGCGCCGATGGCGGCAAGCGCTTCCTCGGCCAGCGGTTCGAAGCTGGTGAGCAGCAGCACGGGCGGGTAGGCGTCCAGCGTCAGGTGCTCGCAGCCGGGAAACAGGCCGCCCCGGCCGTGGAAGAGGCGTTGGGCGTCGGTTGGGAAGGCCAGCGTGGCGATGGCGTCGAGCAGGGCTTGCATCAGCACGATTGTCCCGGCACCAGAATCCGCGTCATGGATCTCCAACTCATCCTCGACCAGATCAACAGCGAGCTGCGTCCGCTGCTCGGCACCTCGGGTGGCAAGGTCGCCAGCTACATCCCGGCACTGGCCCGCGTGTCGCCGCTGCAGTTCGGCATCGCGCTGCGCACCTGCGAGGGCGAGGTGGCGCAGGCCGGCGACAGCGCCGTGCCGTTCTCCATCCAGAGCATGTCCAAGATGTTCTCGCTGACGCTGGCCATCCGCTCGCTGGACGAGGCGCTGTGGGACCGCATCGGCCGCGAGCCCTCGGGCAGCCCGTTCAACTCGCTGGTGCAGCTGGAGACGGAGCGCGGCATCCCGCGCAACCCCTTCATCAATGCCGGCGCCATCGCCGTGGCGGACCGGCTCGTGTCGCTGGGCGATGCCAACGTCGAGCTGCTGGCGCTGCTGGGCCGGCTGTGCGGCGAGCCCATCCGCATCGACGCGGAGGTGGCGCAGTCCGAGGCCGACACGGGCTTTCGCAACACCGCGCTGGCCAATTTCATGAAGGGCTTCGGCACGCTGGACAACGACGTGGCCACGGTGCTGGACGTCTACTTCCAGCAATGCGCCATTGCCATGACCTGCGAGCAGGTGGCCTGCGCCGCCGGCTACCTGTGCCGCGACGGCCGCCACCCGCTGGCCGGCGTGCCCGTGCTTAGCAGCGCGCAGACGCGGCGCGTCAATGCGCTGATGCTGACCTGCGGCACCTACGACGCGGCCGGCGAGTTCGCCTTCCGCATCGGCCTGCCCTGCAAGAGCGGCGTGGGCGGCGGCATCGTCGCGGTGGTGCCCGACCGCCTGACGCTGTGCGTCTGGTCGCCCGCGCTGGACGCGACGGGCAACTCGCTGCTGGGGCGGCAGGCGCTGGAGCTGTTCGTCGCGAAGACGGGGCTGTCGGTGTTCTAGCACCCCCCTTGACTGCGGGGCAGCGGATTTCCTCGTGCGCCGTTTCGTCGCGGCGCCCTGCGTCTATGGATGTCGACCACCCCAACTGGAGCTTCCATGACCACGACATTTGCCGCCCTCCCTTGCCTGCCTGCCCGCAGCAAGACCCGACCCCACGGCCTGCGCCGTGCCGCTCAGTGGCTCGCCACCCTGGCCTTGGCGCCTCTGGCCGCCAGTGCCCAGGTGGCCACCCTGCCCGATGCGGCACCGCTGACGGCCGTCTACGACTTCTCGGCCCTCGCGCCGGGCTCGTACACGACGTTCACCGGCAGCTTCGGCGCGGTCGGCTTCACGGCCAGCCAGATGTACGCCGGCAGCGACGCGCGCCTCGTGCGCACCACGCCGGCGTTCTACGGCCCCGGTTTCGCCTGGTACGACAACCTGCTGTTCGCCAGCGGCATCGAAGGGGTTCGCCTGGACTTCGCCACCCCGCTGCACGACTTCGGCGCCGGGGCGATCGGCAACATCACGGGCGGCTACGTCATGACGCTGCGCCTGTATGCGGACGATGTATTGCTGGGCAGCGTTTCGGCAAGCGGTTCGGCCGGCTGGCAGGGCAACTCGGGCGTGACCTTCATCGGCGCCCATTCGGCCACGGCCTTCGACCGCGTGGAAATCACCGGCCCGGCCTACGGTTTCGCGATGAACCACCTCGCCATCGGCCAGGTCGCGGCGCCGGTGCCGGAGCCTGCCAGCGCCGCGCTGATGGCGCTGGGGATGGCCGGCATCGCACTGGCGGCGCGGCGCCGCCAGCGTCGGGACTGACTGTCAGCTCGCGTACTTGACGCTGCAGCCGTAAGGCCGCGTCGACGCCTTCTCGACCTTCTTGCCCGCAGCCACGGCGGCCAGCGCCTGGGTCACGTAGGGGTCGGCCTTGGCGATGTCGTCGGCCTTGGCAGTGGCGATGCTGTCGATGCCACCCTTGTAGGCCAGCTTGCCATCGGGCGCGATGACATACATGTGCGGCGTGGTCTGCGCGCCATAGGCCTTGCCGATCTCGCCCTTGGGGTCCAGCAGCGTCGCGGCGACCGCGGCGCCGCGGTCGGCGTTGAGCTTTTGCGCGGTGGCACCGTCCACATGGCCTTGCTGGCCGGGTGCGGAGGAGATCACCTGCAGCCAGACGACGCCCTGCGCGGCAGCGGCCTTCTGCTGGTTCTGCATGTTGCCGCCGTAGTGCTTCTTCACGTAGGGGCAGTCGTGGTTGGTCCACTCCAGCACGACGGTCTTGCCCTTGAAGTCGGCCAGCGAAACGGTCTTGCCGTCCGCCGTCATGGCGCTGAAGCTGGGTGCAGGGGCGTCGACGTTGGCGGCGGCATGGGCCAGGGCCGGGGCGATCAGGGCGGCGGCGAGCAGGCTGCGGCGAAGCAAGGTCATGGCTAACTCCTGGGAGCGGGGTTGGTGGGGGTGGAAATCGCCTCGATGACGAGGCCGGGGGTAAGGATCTGCGGCAGCACCTGGGCCTGGTCGGCGCCCGGTGCGTAGTAGAGGTAGAGCGGCACGCCGGAGCGGCCATGGGCCTTGAGCACGGCGGTGATGGCGGGGTCCTCGCGGGTCCAGTCGCCCTTCAGGTAGGTGATGCCGGCCTTGGCGAAGGCGTCCTTCACCTCGGGCCGCGACAGCGCCACGCGCTCGTTGACGAGGCAGGAGATGCACCAGGACGCGGTCATGTTGACGAACACCGGCTTGTTTTGCCCGCGCAGTTCGGCGACGCGCTCGGCGCTGTAGGCCTCGTGGGCCGCCGACGCCGCAGGCGTGGCGGCATCGACCGGCTTGATCGCGCCGGACAGACCCAGCGCCAGCACCACGCCCGCCACCGCCGCCACGGTGCCCAACGTGCTCGCGCCGCTGGCGTTGCGCCACCACAGGCCGAAGGCGATCAGCACCAGACCGATGAGCGCCAACGCCACGCCGTCCGGCCCGGCCTGCTGCGCCAGCACCCACAGCAGCCAGACCACCGCCGCGTACATCGGGAAGGCCAGGAACTGCTTGAACTTGTCCATCCAGGCACCGGGCCTCGGCAGCCAGCGCTGCGCGGCCGGCCAGAAGGCCAGCACCAGGAAGGGCAGCGCCAGCCCCAGCCCCAGCGCCAGGAAGACCGCCAGCAGCACCGCCGCCGGCTGCGCCAGCGCGAACGCCAGCGCCGCGCCCATGAACGGCGCCGTGCACGGCGTGGCGACGACGGCCGCCAGCACGCCGGTGAAGAAGCTGCCCGCCAGCCCTTGCCGCGCGGCCAGGTTGGAGCCGACGCCGGTGAAGCCGCCGCCAATGTCGAACAGGCCGGACAGGTTCAGGCCGACGATGAACAGCAGGTAGGCCACCACCCCCACGAACACCGGCGAATGGAACTGGAAGCCCCAGCCCACCTGCTGCCCGCCAGCCCGCAGCGCAATCAGCACGGCGGCCAGCAGTGCAAAGCTGGCCAGCACGCCGGCCGTGTAGGCCAGGCCCTCGGCCTTGTGGTTGCCACCGCCCACCAACGCCAGCGCCTTGATGGACAGCACCGGGAACACGCAGGGCATCAGGTTCAGGATCAGCCCGCCGACCAGCGCCAGCGCCATCGCCGTCAGCACGCCCAGGTCGCTTTCCGGCGCGGCCGTGGGCGCAGCGGCGGCTGGCGCGGCGAGGTCGGCCGGCCCGGGGCCCTTGCCGGCACCCTCGGGCATGGGCGCGGAGACGGTCCAGGCCTGCTGGCCAGCGGCCGTCGTCAGCACGATGACACCGGACAGCGGCTGGCCTGGCTTCACCGGGTCGTCGCCGGCGGGCAGTTCCAGCGCCCAGCCGCCGCCCTCGGCCTTCAGTGCCTGCGGCGCGCTATGGGCGACGGCGCCCCAGGTGTCGGCGAAGAAATAGGCCTTGGTGACGCCTGCCACCGGCCCGCTGAGCTGCACGCCCTGCGCCGCCGGCTTGAGCTGAACCGCGAACGGCGCCGGCTTCGGGATGGCGCCGCGCCACTCGTCGATCTGTGCGGCATCGGCACCGGCCTGACCCCGCGCGGCCACCGGCAGGTCCAGGCCCAGGGTGACCTGCTCGGGGATGCAGACATCCTTGCAGACCAGCCAGCGCACCTCGGCCACGGGCTGGAAGCGGCCGCCGGGCTGGGCATCCGCCGGCACGGTCAGGTCGACCAGCAGCGCCACGCGGCCTTCGTAGCCGTAGTTGACGAGCGGGCCGATGGGCTGGACGGCGGGTGTCGGCCACTGGATGGGGCCGGCCTCGGCGCCGGTCCAGGCGATGGACGTGGCCTGGCCGGAATCGCCCGGATTCAGCCAGTAGGTGTGCCAGTGCGACTTGATGTCCTGCTCCAGAGCCACCGTGAAGCGCTGGCCCGGCGCGACGGCGGCCTGGCTGGCGACGAGGCGGGCCTTGACATGGTCGGTAGCCGCCTCCGGGGGGGCGGCCAGGGCCAGCAGCGGCGCGGCCAGCAGGGCGGCAAAAAGGGAACGCAGGAACGAGGGCATCCCGAAATGCTAGGTGATCCCCGTTTCCCTTCTGTAAAGGCCGGCCTTGATGAAAGCGTCGAACGCCGCCCACAGCGGCTCGAAGCGTTCCGGCTCGCCTTCCAGCAGCGCCAGCGCATGCAGGCCGGCCTCCAGCGTCGACAGTTGCCCGGGCCGGTGAGCGCGGCGGATGGCGTAGCGGCTGGGCAGCAAGGGCAGGCTCACCTGCGGCAGCCCGGCCAGCCAGGGGTTGGCGGCCAGCAGGCGGCGGCTCTGGCGCCAGTTGCCGTCCAGCAGGATCAGCCGCGTGAGCTCAGCCGGCGGCGGCGCGGTGGCTTCACCGGGGTAGAGCAGCGCCGTGCCGGGGCCGGCCAGCGCGGCATCGAAGGTCTCGCCGCGCAGCAGCCGGGCGGCCCGCAGGCCCAGCGTCAGGAAGGCAGCCGTGTTCTTCGCATGGCCGGACTCGGCGGGGTGCTGCAGGATCAGCAGCTCGGTGCGGTGTGCGATGGGCGGTGCGGGCAGCGTCGCGCAAAGGCAGGTGGGCGGCGGGCGCCCGCAGCGCGGGCAGGCCCTCAACGCGGCGGCAGGGCAGCGTGCGGGTCGAGCGTGGACAGCACGCTGTCATGCTCCGCCTCGGCGGCAGCCGCGCTCTTGCTAGGCCGGCGCCGCGAGCGGGTGGTGGGCAGGCTCAGCTGCTTGCGCGTCGCCAGCATGCCGGCCAGCCAGACGCCGCCGACCACGCCGAGGACGTTCAGGGACCCGAACAGCGGCGCGGCGCTGGACGACAGCAGCATGGTCTGCAGCGGCGCCGAGTAGGAACGCGGCTCCAGCGCGAAGGTGAAGGCGCCGTAGATCAGCCAGCCGGCCCAGGCCGTGCCCACGCCGGCCATCATCCAGGAGACATAGGGGCGGTGGCGGCGCCGCTCCGGGCGCAGCGTCAGATAGCCCCAGACCAGCGCCACCACGAACAGCACGGCGACGATGGCCAGCGCCTCGCCCAGCATGACCTGCAGGCTGTTGCGGCCGCCCAGTGACAGATAGACATGACGCGGCAGGCCAATGCTGGCGTATTTCATGGCGGCGCCGATGCACATGGAGAACAGCAGGGCGCCGGAGATGAAGGCGATGGAGCGGCGGGCGGCTTTCATGACGGCCATTCTCGCCGGCCAGCCGGCGCGGCCGGCGGCGAGAGAGTGACGGCAACGGGCAGAACGACACAAAAGGAAACCCGCCGTCCGGGGCCGGACGGCGGGCTGGGAAGGGGGTTACCGGGCCGAGCCGGCGGTCAGCGCTTGCGGTCGAAGCGCTGGGCCCGGGCCAGGCCACGGCGCTCGCCGCTGTAGAAGCCGGTGTCGAAGGCCTCGTGCTTGCGGCCCTTCTCGACGGATTCCTCGGCGCTCCAGGCATGGGCCATCTCGGGCACGGGCAGGCGGCGGTGCGAATGTTCCTGGCGGGTCTGGATCTTCATGGTGGCTGTCTGGCCTTTCGACCGTCTCGCACAGAGTGCTGCGCGATTGGGAGGCACAACGCCAGGTTCCCAGGTGCGGTTGACAGGCCGTTCACACTTGTTTGCACTTCCAGGTCCCGACAATGCCCGCTTCGAACTCCAGGAGCTGACCGATGACCGTCAAGCTGAAGAAATCTCCCCCGGCCAAGGCTACGCCCATCACCGTCGTCGACCGCGCTGCCTTCCAGGCGCTGGCGCCCGGCCTGCCTGAGGCCACCCGCGCCTGGCTGGCCACCGTCGGCTTCGTCGGCGCGGCCGACAGCCACGCGCTGCTGCCGGGCGCCGACGGCCGGTTGGCCCAGGTCTTTGCCGGTGTCGCGCACGCGGCCCACCCCTTCGCGCTGAGCAGCCTGCCACTGGCGCTGCCGGCCGGGGACTACCGGCTGGACGACGCCGGCCTGGCGCTGTTGCCCGAAAGCGCGGCCATGTCCTGGGAGCTGGGCGGCTACCGCTTCGACCTCTACAAGCCGGCCAAGCGCGAACCGGCGACGCTGTGGCTCAAGCCCGGCGCCGATGCCGAGCGCGGCCTGGCCGTGGCTGCCGCCATCACGGCCACGCGCGACCTCGTCAACACGCCGGCCGAGCACATGGGCCCGGCCGAGCTGGCCGCCGCCGCCAAGCTGCTGGCCCAGCAATACGGTGCCAAGTACAGCGAGACGGTCGGCGATGCGTTGCTGAAGAAGAACTTCCCCAGCATCCATGCGGTTGGCCGCGCGAGCATGCGCTCACCTCGCTTGATCGAACTGAACTGGGGCAACCCCAAGCACCCGCGGCTGGCGCTGGTCGGCAAGGGTGTCTGCTTCGACACCGGCGGCCTGAACATCAAGGGCGGCGACGGCATGCGCCAGATGAAGAAGGACATGGGCGGCGCCGCCAACGCGCTGGGCCTGGCCACGCTCATCATGGCGCTGAAGCTGCCGGTGCAGCTGCAGCTGCTGATCCCGGCGGTGGAGAACTCGATCTCGGGCAATGCCTACCGGCCGGGCGACGTCATCAAGACGCGCAAGGGCCTGCACATCGAGATCGGCAACACCGACGCCGAGGGCCGGGTGGTGCTGAGTGACGCGCTGGCGTATGCGGCCGAAGGCAAGCCCGACCTCGTCATCGACCTGGCCACGCTGACCGGCGCCGCCCGCGTCGCCCTGGGCGCGCAGCTGCCGGCGCTGTTCGCCAAGCACATGGACACGGCGCGCGACCTGGTGGACCTGGGCCTGAAGCTGGACGACCCGCTGTGGCACATGCCGCTGTGGGCGCCGTACCACGCAGGCATCGAGAGCTCGATCGGCGACCTCGTCAACACGGGCAAGAGTGCACTGGCCGGCGCGATCAACGCAGCGCTGTTCCTGGAAGACTTCCTGCCGCCCCAGCAGGACTGGCTGCACATCGACCTGTTCGCCTGGAACGACGCGGCCCGCCCGGGGCGGCCGGTGGGCGGCGAAGCGCAGACCCTGCGCACCCTGCTCGCCTACCTGGAACAGCGGTATTCCGCCTGATCAATCGGGCGCCTGTTCCTTGGCGGCTGGCTGCTGATCGGCGGCCGGCTCGGCCTTGGCAGCCCGGGTGGCGGCCTGGAGGGCTTGAGCCATCTGGGACGCGACGGGCTGCTCGATCTGCTGAGGCGCGGGTTTGCCACCCGGCTGCGGCGGGCGGCCAGTTTCATGACGCGGCGGGCGATCACCACGCGGGGGACGCTCGCCACGAGGCTGGTCGCGCCGGCCTTCCGAGCGCTGGTCCGGGCGACGAGGGCCGCGGCCCTCGGGACGGCCGCCACCGGGGCGACGGTCATCGCGGCGCGCTTCACGGAACTGTTCACGCGGCGGCTCGGGCGGTGCCTCGGCGCGCTCCTTGCGCGCGATCTCCAGCAGGCCCGGCAGCTCCTCGGCCACCACGCCCTTGAGCACGCAGAAGTTGGCCTCGGTCAGCGTCGTGCGCTCGAAATCCCACAGCAGCTGCGCGCGGTTGCGGCGCTGCTGGAACTCCAGCTGGTGCTTCTCCTGCTCGGCCTGCTGGCGCTCCTGCTGCAAGGCCTTGCGGCGGGCCAGCTCTTCCTTGGCGGCGGCCAGGTGCTCCTCGCTGATCTCGCCGGCGGGGTTGCCGTCGAGGTCGAAGCGGGTCTTGGCCTGGGTCAGCGCGATCAGGTAGCCGGTGCTGCCGGTGTGGCGGCGCAGGAAGGCGCTGAGCTGGGCCTTGCTGAACTTGCCCGGCGCGCGCTCCTGGATGTCGGCCTGCACGCGCAGCTTGACGGGCTTGGGACGGCCGGTGAACAGCGCGGGGAACAGCGCCTTCAGCTCGGCCGTGGCGTCCGCAGCGGGCGCGGACGGTGCGGCTGCGGCGGGCTGTGCGGCTTCAGCCGCAGCCTCGGCAGAACTCTCGGCAGGGCTCTCGATTTCGGGCGTGGCCTCGGGCGCGGGCGCAGCGGCTGCCGGCTCTTCGGACGGAGTGACGGGATCGGGAAGATCGGAATTCATCGCAAAGCCACCGAGGCAGCAGCAAACAGGCAAGGGCCAGGATTGTCGGCGATGTAGCCGGTCCGCTGGGGCCCCTACCGCAGCAGCGTCAGTTCACCGCGAACCGAACACCTTCTTCAGGATCGCGCTGCCGGTGCCCACCGGGTCGCGGCGGATCTTCTTCTCCTCCTCGCCGATGAGGCGGAAGAGGCCGTCCAGCGCCTTGCCGGTGACGTATTGCTGGATGTTGGCGTCGTCGCCGCGCACGAGGCCGAAGCCCGAGGCCTTCTTCGCGACGGCGTTGTACTTGTCGGCCAGCGCCACCTTCTCGGTGGCCTTGGTGACGATGGGCAGGAACTGCGCGTGCAGCGGCTCGCGGGTCTTGCCGGCGAAGAAGTTCGTCGCCGAATCGTCACCGCCACGCAGGATCTTCAAGCCGTCCTCCACGCTCATGTCCTTCACGGCCCTGACCAGCAGCGGCTTGGCCGCCGGCACGGCGGCCTCGGCGGCACGGTTCATGGCGGTGACGAGTTCACCCAGCCGGGCGCCCTGGCCAGTGGCTTTCAGCAGCTTGGCCGCGTCCTTCAGGTAGCCGGGCAGCTCGATCTTCACGAGCGGGTTGCCGAGGAAGCCGTCCTGCCGGCCCAGCAGCGCCACGGCGGCGACGGCGCCGCGCTCCAGCGCCGTGCGGATGCCGGCGTTGGCGTCACCCTCGGTCAGGTTCAAGCCCCAAGCCGGGCGCTGCAGCAGCAGAAGGGTGGGGGCGCTGGCGAGGATGATGCGACGTTGCATGGCGGTCTCCGGTCAAACTGCGGCGATCTTGCCACCGCCCGGAGTCATGCCGCTGCGTGTTGAAGGGCTCGCTTGTGGCCGTACATGCGCTGATCGGCCAGCTCGATGAGCTGGGCGGCATCGGCGCCGTCCTCGGGGAAGCAGGCGGCGCCCACGCTGGCAGCCACGCGCAGCAGGCGGCCTTCGAACTCGAAGCTGCCGTTGATCTGCTGGGCCAGCCGACCCAGCGTGGCCTCCAACCCGCCCTCCGCCGCCAGCGGGCGCAGCAACACGCCGAACTCGTCGCCGCCCAGCCGCGCCGCCGTGTCGGACTGACGCACGCCAGCACTCAGCCGGCGCGAGAACTCCTGCAGCGCCGCGTCGCCGGTGCGGTGGCCGAAGCGGTCGTTGATGGGCTTGAGGCCGTCCATGTCCAGCATCAGCACGGCCAGCGGCTTGCCGTCGCGCACGGCCTGCGCCAGCGAGGAGCGCACCCGGTCCAGGAACAGCGAACGGTTGGGCAGGTCGGTCAGGCCGTCGTGCGTGGCCTTGTGAAAGAGTTCGTGCGGCGCATAGCGGCTCGCGAAATACATGGCCGCGCCGACCTGCTCGGACAGCATGTCCAGCAGCACGACATGGCGCTCATCGAAGTGCGCGACCCGGGCCGACAGGGCCTTCAGCACGCCCACCGTCTCGCCGCCATGCCGCAGCGGCACGACGACCATGGAGCGCACGCCCAGCCTTTCGCAGGCGGCGCGGTCGGTGCGCGGGTCGGTCAGTGCGTCGTCGCAACGCAGCGCCCGGCCGTCGCGCACGCACAGGCCCGACAGGCTGGCACCGCGCCTGAGCCGCAGCCCCACGGCACCACTGCCCATGCCGGCGGCAGCGCGGTAGACCATGTCCTCGCCCTCGGCCAGTTCGACGACGCCGCCATCGGCCCCGACCAGGCTGAGCGTGCGCTGCACGACCAGGTTCATGACGCCGCCCAGATCCAGGCCCAACCGGGTCACCTCGGTCTGGATGGCGATCACCTCCAGCAGTTTTTCTCGGCTCGGCAACGATTTCTCCCACCCGGCAGAGCGCCACGCTCTGTCCGGCTCACAACCCAAGGTCGTGAATTTTCACATTCGACAGAAACGGCGTCGACAGGGGTTTGCTCCCTGAAGAGCGCTCGTCAGCCAAGCCGGGCCAGCCGCTCGGTCAGCAGCGCGAAGAAGCCGTCCGAATCGACGTGGCGCAGCACCTGGGCATTGGCGGGCAGGCAGGTCACGCCCCACCAGTCGATGACGGTCATGCCGCGCGTCAGCTCGCTTTGCGTCTCGACGCGCACGTTGCAGTCGCGGCTGGTGAACAGCTCGGGGCGCAGCAGCCAGGCGATGACGCAGGGGTCGTGCAGCGGGCCGCCGTCCTGGCCGTACTTCTCTTCGTCGTAGCGCTCAAAGAACTCCATCCATGCGGCCACGACGGCGCCAGCGCGGTTGCCCAGCGAACGGATGGCTTCGATGCGTCTGGCCGTCGTCAGCGCCTCGTGCGTGACGTCCAGCGGCGCCATCGTGACGGGTACGCCACTGGTGAAGACCTCGTGCGCCGCCTGCGGGTCGACGTAGATGTTGAACTCCGCCGCTGGCGTCACGTTGCCGCCCTCGAAGAAGCCGCCGCCCATCAGCACGATGCGGCGGATGCGCGGCGCGATGTCGGGCGCCTGGCGCAGCGCCAGCGCGATGTTGGTCAGCGGGCCGAGCGGGCACAGCGTCACGGTGCCGGACTCGCGTTCGCGCAGCGTCTGGATGATGAAGTCGACCGCGTGGCGCGGGTCCAGCGGCAGCGCGGGCTCGGGCAGGTCGACGCCGTTCAGGCCGGTGTCGCCATGCACATGCTCGGCGGTGACCAGGGGCACGTCCAGCGGCCGGTCGGCGCCCGCGCAGACGGGCACATCGGCGCGGCCGGCCAGCTCCATGACCTTGCGGGCGTTGAGCGTGGTCAGCCGCAGCGGCACGTTGCCGGCGACGGTGGTCACGCCCAGCAGCTCCAGCTCCGGGCTGGCGGCGGCCAGCAGCAGGGCGATGGCGTCGTCCTGGCCGGGGTCGGTGTCGATGATGATCGGCAAAGGGGTCATGGGGCGGGCGGAGCGATGTCGAGGTCGATGGCGCCGAACAGGCTGGTGCCGGCGGCGGTCTTGAGGTCCAGGTGCAGGCTGTCGCCTGGGGCGAGGCTCAGGTCCAGCGCGCCCAGGGCCACGCCCGCCACCTGGCCGGCGCGCAGGGCCCGCAGACGTGCCAGCCGGGCCAGCGCTTCGCCGGGCGCGGCGGCCACGTCGCTGGGCACCTGCTTGGCGCCGTTGTGCAAGGCATGCAGCCGGGCCTGCAGGCGGCCGGCGGCCCAGGCGTCGCCCAGTTCGTCGGGCGTGACGACCACCGGCGCAGCCTGAGTGGCGATCAGCTCGCCGTCGATGCGCCAGTCGATGGCGAAGCCCAGCAGGCGCAGCGCGTCCAGCGCCGCTGCGGCATCGCTGGCAGCAGCCAGGTCGCCGGCGATGGCAGCCAGCGCCGGCTCACAGCACGCGGCGGCCCGCAGCGGCTGGTGCGGCGACGCGAAGCTGCCCGCCTCGCGACGCACGCCGCCGCCGGCATCGACGACCGCCCAGCCATAGGCACGCGGCAGTGGCGCCAGGCACTTGTCGGGCTCGAAGTTGAAGGCGTGGCGCAGCTTGCCGTGGTTGAGCTGCACGGCCAGGTCCTCGAGCTGCGGCGCGATGAAGCCCCAGTCGTCCAGCACTTGCTGCAAGCGGGTGGCGATGCCGGTGGCGTAGTGGGCCTGGGTCAGGTCGCGCGACACCACGACGAGGTGGCCGTCGCGCGAGCCGTCGGCGTAGCTGGCAAGTTTCATGGCGGGAGATGCGGGTGATGGCAGCATTGTGCGATGCCCATCCGCCCCGCCCTGCCCCGAGCCGCCTGGCTGGCGCTGGCGGCCAGCGTGCTCGCCCATGCGGTGTTGCTGGGTGGCGAGCGCACGCGCGTGGACGCGCCCCGGCCGGCGCAGGCGGTCAGCATCGCGCGCCTGCTGCCGCCCACCGTGTCGGTGGCGCTGCCCGAGCCTGCGGCCGCGACCCCGCCCACGGCCCGGCCGCGTTCGACCCACCCGGGCAAGCTGGCAGCGCCGCAAGCTGTCGACGCAGCTGCGGCCGACTCACCGCCGCTGCGCCTGGCCGGCCCGGCCGCCTGGCGCTACCGCCTGCGCCAGGGCGGCCAGGACGGCGAGGCACTGCTGGACTGGCAGCCCCAGCCCGATGGCCGCTACAGCCTGCGACTGAGCCGGCGCATCGGCGACCGCGCGCTGCCCGCCTGGGAGAGCCTGGGCCGCACCGGCGGCACCGGGCTGGCGCCCGAGCGCTTCGCGCTGCAGCGCGACGGCCGGGACCGCCAGGCCGTCAATTTCGACGCCGACGGCCGACGCGTCAGCTTTTCGGCCAGCCCGGCGCAGCACGCGCTGCCCGATGGCGCGCAGGACCGCCTCTCCTGGTGGCTGCAACTGGCCGCGCTGGTGCAGGCCGCCCCGGCGCCGGGCGGCCGCTGGCGCATCTGGGTGGCCGGCCTGCGCGGAGAGCTGCGTGAATGGACCTTCGAGGCGGTCGACGCCGGGCCAAATGACGCCGGCATGATCCATCTGCGCCGCCAATCGCTGGGGCCGTATGACCCGGGCATCGATCTGTGGCTTGACCCCGCGCGCGGCTATTGGCCCGTGCGGCTGCGCCAGGGCGACCCCGAGACGCGGGGGTATGAAATCACCCTGGTCGACGTGAACTCCTGACGCTTCCTACATGATGCAGGCGCCGGGGTTGACCCGATCAGACCCCGGTTCTGCCAGTATCTGTACCCACCAGGGCTTGAAACCCCAGGCCCCACCCGCAGTTGAAGCACCAGGGAGAACGCCATGCACATGCTCTACAACTCCGACAGCTTCATCGTCGTCCAGTTCGACGTGCCGACCGACGTGCCCCAGGCCGTCGAGGCGGGGCCGCTGATCAACCGCGGTGGTTTCGAGATCGTCGACAAGTTCGCCCGCAAGGAAATCTTCATCGAGGGCGCGCTGGCCGAGTCCTTCCAGCAGGGCGTGCAAGCCCTCATCGACGGCGGCGAGCCTTCCGAGGACGAACTGGACACCTTCATCGAGCGCTACGCCGTGATGGGCCAGCAGCCGGTCGTGATGCACTGAACGTTTAGGGGGCGGTTTTGACGTTGATCTGCCGCCAACCCTGATACAAGATGGGTCAACGCCGGCCGCTGCAGGCCGCGCAAGGAGCCCATTCGATGGTGAAGCGAGCCGCCGCACAGACATTCCGGGCAGCCGGCACCGTGCTGCCCTCGCCCGGCCTGGACAGCGCCCCGGTGCTGGACCGGATGTGCTCGCAGTTTGTGCTGACACTGACTGTGCGGCACGCCGGCCGCTTCAACCTGCGGCGCGACTTCAACGGCCTGCTGTCCTTCACCGGCCGCCACCTCGTGTGGCCCACGCGCGTGCTGCAGAGGCTGCGCGCCTACCTGGCCCAGCGTTGCACCGGCAACGAGTTGTGGCGCGGTCATGAGGCGCTGTCCGACGAGGCCTTCCTCGACCGCTTCGGCCAGTGGAGCGGCCCTTTCTCCGAAGGCACGCTGTTCTTCTACCTCGATGAATACGTCAAGGACGCGCCCAAGGACATGATGGCCTTGCTGGCCACCACCTGCGAACACCTGGACCGCCAGCTCAAGCGCGAGTCCACGCTGGTGGAGAAGAACATCGCCGCTTTGGGCACGCTGCTGCAGCTGAACCCGGCCGAGCGCGCCATCCTGCTGTACGGCACGCTGGCCCGCTACCAGCGCGAGCTGCGCGGGGCGCTGGTGGAGTTCAAGGTCAACACGGCGCAGGAGGCCTTCGCGGCCATCGCGGCGGTGGCCGGTGTCGACGAGCGCGAAGTCGCCGAGGCGCTGCGTGCCGGCTCGCGGCTGGAGCGCATCGGCATGGTCGAGAACCTGATCTCCGAGCACAACATCACCGACCTGGCCGACCTGATGAAGGTCAGCGACCAGCTGCCGCCGGTGCTGATGCGCGAATACCAGGGCCCGCACGACCTGATGGCCGTGTTCACCCGGCCGGCCACGCCGAGCGCGCTGGCCAGCGGCGACTTCCAGTTCGTCGCCGAAGACCTCGACCTGCTGCAAGGCCTGCTGCGCCGGGCCGTGGCGACGCATGCCACCGGCGTCAACGTGCTGCTCTACGGCCCGCCCGGCACCGGCAAGACCGAGCTGGCCAAGGTGGCCGCCGCCGCCGCCGGGCTGGACTTGTACGAGGTCGAGTACGCCGACCGCGACGGCAATTCGCTGTCCGGCCGCGACCGCTACCGCTCGCTGCAGATCAGCCAGGTCTTCCTGAAGGCCAGCGCCAATGTCGCGCTGCTGTTCGACGAGGTGGAGGACGTGTTCCCTCCCCTGTCCAGCGACACGGCCTCGCTGCTGAGCCGGCTGGACGCCAGCGCCGAGGGGGCGTTAAGCAACTCGGTCAGCGGCAAGGCCTGGGTCAACCAGATCCTGGAAACCAACCCCGTGCCGGTCATCTGGGTCACCAACCGCATCGAGCAGATCGACCCGGCCTTCCGGCGCCGTTTCCAGTACCACCTTGAATTGAAGTCACCGCCGCCCGGCGCGCGGCGCGGCCTGGTGGCCAAGTCCCTGGGCGAGGTCGTCGTCAGCGAGGCCTTTGTCGCCAAGCTGGCCGAGCGGCCGGGGCTCACCCCGGCGCAGATCCGCACCGCCGTGCGCTTTGCGCAACTGGCCGGTGCGGCGGATGACGCCGAGAAATTGATCGAGCGCCAACTGCTCAACGCCGACAAGGCGCTGGGCCGCGACGACGGCGGCAGCGTCGCGCGGCCCTGCGTGACGAGCTACGCGCTGGACCTGCTGAACTGCGAAAGCCGCTTCGAGATCCCGCGCATCGTCGAGGCGCTGCAGCGCAAGGGCCGGGGCCAGCTGTGCTTCTACGGCCCGCCCGGCAGCGGCAAGACGGCCCTTGCCGAGCACATCGCGCAGGCGCTGGGCCGGCCGCTGATGGTCAAGCGCGCCAGCGACATCGCCAGCAAATTCGTCGGCGAGACCGAGCAGAACATGGCGCGCATGTTCGAGACGGCGCAGAGCGAAGGCGCCGTGCTGCTGCTGGACGAGGCCGACAGCTTCCTCCGCAGCCGCAAGCGGGCGGAGCGCAACTACGAGGTGAGTGAGGTCAACGAGATGCTGGCCGGCATGGAGCGCTTCAGCGGGCTGTTCATCTGCACGACCAATCTCTTCGACGACCTGGACGAGGCGGCGCTGCGGCGCTTCGCGTTCAAGATCCGGTTCAAGGCATTGAAGCCAGAGCAGCGAGTGACGATGTTCGAGCGCGAGGCGGGGGTTGCGCCGGACGATGAGCAGCGCTCACGACTGCTGGCGATGGACTGCCTGACGCATGGCGACTTCGCGGCCGTGAGGCATCAGGTCGAGATCCTCGGCGAGGCCTTCACGCCGGATGAGTTCCTGGCTCAGTTGGAGGCGGAGCATCGGGCGAAGCCGGAGGTCCGCGAGAGGCGCGGCATCGGCTTCAGGTAGTGCGGGTCGCGGCCCGCACTAAGCGGGTTCGTGCCGCCAGACCGGGAACGCCAGCGCAAAACCTTCTTCTTCGAGCGAATCAACTATCGCGTTGATCTCATCGCGCCCCACCTCTGCGGGCACATCGATGGCGAACATCGAGAACTTCTCGAAGGTAGCTAACGAACATCCCATTTCGAGCAGTCGCTTCTCCGGCAGTGAGAAGTCAAGGGAATCGTTGTTCAACACCCGAACCAGTGAGTGCCCTGACGACTTCACCAGTTCGAACTCGAAAATCTGCCCGTTGACAGGGTCATGCTGGGCGCGGAACACATCGCCGACCGCAAGACCACGGATGAAGAGCGGAACGTTCTTGAGTGAGTACAAGTCTCCGTCTCGCTCACACCAAACGCCTTCTGCCGCAACAGGCGGCCAGCCATCGTCAACATCCAAGGCAAAAAGCAGCATTTCCATGATCGCTCGCGTCGGGCCGTCAGATGGGCTTGAAATAGTAGGTTGTCGAACACAACGGCCCATCCGGCATCAACGCGTAGTTTGGAATATCCCCCGCCTTGAGCCACCCCAGCCGCTCGTAGACCCGCGACGCATCGCTGCCGGTGACGGTGTCCAGTACCAGCGTCGTCTTGCCCAGCTCACGCGCCCTCGCCTCCAGCGCACGCAACAGCCGCTCGGCCAGACCCTGGCGGCGGGCGCGTCGGTGGACCAGCATCTTGCTGACGTCCGCGCGGTGCGGCTGGTTGTCCGGCATGTCGACAACGAGAGACAGCGTGCCGCAGATGCGGCCGGCCTCGTCCTCAGCGACGAAAAGGTGGCGCTCGCCGGCCGCGACACCCGCGGCGACCTTGCGCCAGAAGGCTTCCGGGCGCCCTGAAGCCAGCGGCAGCATGAAGCCGACCGACGCGCCGCCTTCGACGCAATCGCGGAGCACCTCGGCCAGTTCGACCACGCGGGCCAGCGCCTCGGCGGCGTCGAGTTCGCGGATGACAACAACGCTCATGGCCGGGCTCCGGTGAGGGCGACGAGGTAGCGGGCCGGCTTGCTGCCGGGGTTGTGGAAGCGGATGGGCGCGTCCAGGCGCACGGCCAGGCAGTCGCCCGGGTTGAGCTGCCACTGCTCAGCGCCGTGGGCGATTTCCATGACGCCGTCGATCATCCAGACGAGCTGGTGGATGTCGGTGTCGCGCTCGGAGGTCTCGAAGGCGACGCGCTGGCCGGCGGGGAAGATGACGTCCACCAGTTGCAGCGGCGACACGCCGGGGGGCGACACGTTGCGGCGGATGTAGCCCGAGGCGGGGTCGCTCCACACCGGCTGGTCGGCCACGCGAGCCAGCGGCGACGGCGCTGCGGGCGCGGGGCCTACCTCGAACATCGACGCGACGCTGACGCCCAGCGCCGATGCGAGCTTGTCCAGCACGACGGCCGTGGGGCTGCTCTGGCCGCGCTCGATCAGCGAGATGTTGGAGCGGCTGACGCCGCTCTTGTGCGCCAGCGCGTCCAGCGACAGGTCGGCCGCCGCGCGCAGCTCGCGCAGCCGGCGGCCTATGAGCTCGGTGATGTTGTCCTTGGTCATGCAATCCAGTTTACTGGAAACAATCCTCCATCAAACTGGAATGGCGCGCTCGACGGCGCGGCGCCAGGCGGGGTCGGGCCAGCGCCGGCCTAGGCGCCAGGCGGCGTGGGTGAGCTTGATGACGTGGGCGTCGTCCTGGGCGCAGGCCGCGGCGACCAGCGCCGGCCAGGGGCGGCTGAGCGGGCGGTCCAGCGTCAAGGCCGGCGTGGCACCGCTGGCGAGCAGGCCGGCTGCGGCGGCGACGCTGAAGCCGCGCGCAAGGTCGGGCGTCGGCCACCAAGGCTGCAGCACGCTCATCGCGTGGCTGGCCGTCAGCAGGTGCAGCACGGTGAAGTTGCGGGTGGCGGCGTAGGTGCGGGCGGCGAGCAGCGCGAGCTCGCGCAGCGTGTCGGGGCCGTGGCGCAGGCGACCGGCGATGGCGGCGAAATCGGGTGAGCCGCGCCAGGCCTGCATGCGACCGGAGATGAGGGTGCTGCTTGGGTAGGCGGGGCGCGGCAGCGTCGCCAGCGCCTGCAGCCAGTCGGGCAGGTCCAGCGGCGGGCCGTCATCGGTCGTCGCCAGCGGCATGAAGTGCGATGCCCAGTGCGCCAGACCAGCGGCCAGCTCGCCCTCGTGGCCGGCCAGCACGGCGTGGCCCGTGCGGATGAGCCCGTGAAAGGCGATGGCGCCGGTGCCGGGCAGCAGCAGCGCCAACGCCTCGAGCAGCGCGGCACCCGAACCCAACTCGGCGATGCGCGCCGTGAAGTGGGCGCGCCAGGCGGCGTCGCTGTCCGCCCGGCCCAGGTCGCTCTCGATAGTGATGCGCGCCGGCCGCGCGGCGATGCGCGGCTCCAGCGGGGCTTCGCCGGCCTCCGTGAAGGCCTGCAGCCGCGCGGCCGATGCGCCCAGCTCCAGCAGCGCCTGCTGGGCCATCGGCAGATGGTTGCTCATCTGGCCGCGGTAGGTGGCGGACAGCGCCTGGCCGGCGTCGAGCAGGTGGTGCAGCTGGGCGATGCTGGCGGGGGCAATGGTTTTCATCAGCACGGGAACCTCGTCCGTGGGAACATGGCCGCCATGCTCGAAGTTGAAGTGAACTTGAAGTCAAGCACCACGCTGCTGACGATTGGCCAGTTGGCCCAGCGCGCGGGCGTCGCGACAAGTGCCTTGCGGTTTTACGAAGCCGAGGGGCTGCTCACCGGCAGCCGCAGTTCGGGCGGCCACCGGCAGTACCCGCGCCATGCACTGCGCCGTGTCGCCTTCATCCGTGCGGCTCAAACAGTCGGGCTGACGCTGCCGCAGATCAAGGCCACGCTGGCCACGCTGCCCGATGGGCGCACGCCCACCAAGGCCGACTGGGCGCGACTGTCCGCCAGCTGGGCGCCGCTGCTGGATGCGCGCATCGCCGCGCTGCAGCAGTTGCGTGAGCGACTGACGGGCTGCATCGGCTGCGGCTGCCTGTCGCTGAAGGCCTGCGCGCTCTACAACCCCGAGGACAAGGCCGGCGGCCAGGGCGTCGGAGCGAGGCTTCTGCGCATCGAAACGAACGGTTGACCCTTAGGCGACGACCGAATATCACTTCCAGGCGAAAATCCCGGGGTTAACCCCGTCAAGAACACCGCCCATGAGTGCCTTCCACGAAGAGACCGTCCTGACCGTCCACCACTGGACCGACCGCCTGTTCAGCTTCACGACGACGCGCGACCAGGCCCTGCGTTTTTCCAATGGCCACTTCACGATGATTGGCCTGAAGGGCGAGAACGGGAAACCGCTGCTGCGTGCCTACAGCATCGTCAGCGCCAACTACGAGGAGCAGCTGGAGTTTCTGAGCATCAAGGTGCCGGACGGCCCGCTGACGTCCAAGCTGCAGCACATCAAGCCGGGCGACAAGATCGTCGTCGGCCGCAAGCCCACGGGCACGCTGCTGATCGACTACCTGCTGCCGGGCAAGACCCTCTACCTGCTGGGCAGCGGCACGGGCCTGGCGCCTTTCATCAGCATCGTGCGCGATCCGGCGACGTATGAGCGCTTCGAAAAGGTCGTCATCGTGCACGGCGTGCGCGAGGTGGCCGAGCTGGCCTATCACGACCACCTCACGGTGGACCTGCACCAGCACGAGTTCCTCGGCGAGTTCGCCAGCGAGCAGTTGCTGTACTACCCGACCGTGACGCGCGAGCCCTACAAGAACATGGGCCGCATCACCGACCTGATCCAGACCGGCAAGCTGCAGGCCGACCTGGGCCTGCCGCCGCTGAACCCGGAGAACGACCGCATCATGCTGTGCGGCAGCCCGGCGCTGCTGAAGGACATGCAGGAGATGCTGGACATCCGCGGCTTCAAGGAAGGCAGCACGACGACGCCGGGCGACTACGTCATCGAGCGGGCCTTTGTAGAGAAGTGAGCCCCTCGCCCAGGCTTGCGCGCTGAACGCGGCAAGCCTGGTCGGTCCCCCGAGGGGACGGCGATGCTCGCGGGGAATGCCCCGCTCGCACATCGCCTGCGGGCCGGCTTGGGAGCGGCCCGGCGCTCGGCCCGCACTCAAGGCGCAGTCACATGCCCTTGAACAAGTGCGTATAGCTGCGGCTGACTTCCAGCTTCTCCGTCAGCCCCTTCACCCCCACCAGCTGCCGCCCGCGGAAGTCGCGCGTGATGCCGTCGATGGCGCGGGCGTTGACGAGCGTGGAGCGGTGGATCTGCCAGAAGAGCTGCGGGTCCAGCTCGTCGACCAGCTCCTTGATGGGCTTGCGGATCAAGGCCTCGACCTTGGCCGTCTGCACGCGGGTGTACTTCTCGTCGCTGATGAAGAACAGCACGTCCTCCACCGGGATCATCTGTATGGCCTGGCCGACCGTCGCCTGGATCCACTGCAGGTACTGCGGCTTGGCGGACGGGTTGATCTGGCCGGACAGCTTGTGCAGCAGCTGCTGCAGCGGCACCGGGGCGCTGTCGCTGAAGTCGGCTGACGGCGCCTCGCGCTGGGCCAGGCGCTTCTTGATGCGCGCCACGGTCAGCTGCAGGCGCTCGCGCTCTGCCGGCTTCAGCACGTAGTCGGCCACGCCCTGCTCGAAGGCCTCGACCGCGTACTGGTCGTAGGCGGTGATGAAGACGATCTCGGGCACCAGCCAGTCGTCGTCCTCGGGCAGCTGGGCGATCTGCCGGGCCGCGTCCACGCCCGTGAGGCCGGGCATGCGGATGTCGAGGAAGACGAGGTCGGGCTTGTGCTCTCGCGTCAGCTCGACCGCTTCGAGGCCGTTCTTGGCCTCCGCGACGATCTCCAGCTCGGGCCAGACCTCGGTGAGGCGGCTGCGCAGCTGTTCGCGCATCAGGCGTTCGTCGTCGGCCAGAACGGCGCGGATGGGTGCATTGCTCATGCCGACGATGCTACTAGCTCAAACCGGCTCCCTGCGCGCCGCGCTGTTCGCGCGGCGGCGGTTGCGCAGCACGATGAAGAGCAGCAGGCCCAGCAGGATCAGCGGCGAACCGAGCAGCGCGCCGACGCCCAGCAGGCCGCCGACGATCAGCGTCAGCACACCCCCGACGATGAGCAGCGGCAAGGCCACACCCAGCAGCAGCACCAGCGGCAGCACGACGATGCAGACCAGGCCGGCGACGAACAGGCCGATGCTGGCGCCCAGCCAGTCGCCGAAGTCGCTGCCGCCGAAGAACAGCTCGTCGTCGTTCAGCACGATGTGCATGTCGGAGCCGTGGTGGTTGAGCAGCGCGAAGCCACCAAACATCGCCATCAGCACCATCAGCCCGGTGGCGATGAACAGGATCTTGAACAAGGTCTTCATGATGCGACTCCTTCGTCGTTGCGGCTGCGGTAGGGCACGGTGATCGTGACGACCGTGCCGCTGGGTTGGTTCTCGGTGACGGTGACGCTGGCCTTGCTGCCGTGCAGCAGTTGCAGGCGTTCGCGGATGTTGGCCAGGCCCACGCCGGTGCCGCTGGTGGCGGCGCGGCCGAAGCCCAGGCCGGTGTCGGCGACCGTCACGGCCAGCTTGCCGTGCAGGATCTCGGCCTTGACCTTGAGGCTGCCGCCCTCGGCCTTGGGCTCCAGGCCGTGCTTGATGGCGTTCTCCACCAGGCCTTGGATCATCATGGGCGGGAACTCGGCGGACAGCAGGCCCTCGGGCACGTCGATCTCGGTCTGCAGGCGCTCTTCCATGCGCACCTTCAGGATTTCGAGATAGGGCCGGATGACGGCCAGCTCGCGACCCAGGTCGCGCACCGCGCCGCTGGCATTGGCCTCACGCATCGTCGGCATGGAGGCCCGCAGCAGCGCAATGAGGTTCTTCTGCATCTGACTGGCGCGCGGCGGGTCGGTCTCGATGAGGTGGTCGATGCTGGCCAGCGTGTTGAACAGGAAGTGCGGCTCGACCTGGGCCTGCATCGCGGCCATGCGGGCCTCGACGACCTGGCGCTTCAGCGCCTCGCTCTCGGCCGTCTCGGTGGCCTGGGCGGCTTTCACCTCGGCCTGGATGCGGCCCTTGTACATCGCCTTGATGACGGCGGACGCCAGCACCCACAGGATGGCCAGGTCGACCAGCGAGTCGCCCATGCGGATGACGGTGATCTTGCGGCGGGACTCGGCCTTCGCCTCGCTGAACTCGGCGGTCGCTTCCTCCAGCGCCCGCTGCGCGTCGGCGGCCTGCTCCTGCGCCTGGCGCACCTCTTCGGCGTCGTGCTTGAGCTGCTGCAGCTTGTCCTTGGCCTCGTCCAGCGCGGCGCCGATGTCCTCGGGCTTGGCGCTCTTTGGGAAGTCGATCTCGATGGCGGGAGCGGCGCCGTCGGCGGCGCTGGCGCCGGACGCGGCCGGCACGGGACGGATGTGCACGCCGCGCTCGTCGATCTTCACCTCGTAGGGCACGCTCTTGGCGGCCTTCCTGGCCTGCTCGGCCGCCTGCTTGGCCTTCTCGGCCGCCTTCTTGAGCTGGCGGCGCGCGTCGCCGGGGTCCTGCTCCTCGACCTGTTCGCTGATGCGCCAGGTGAAGGGCGGCAGGTTCTTCAGCACATTGATACCGATCAGCAGCGCCAGTGACAACAGCACGAAGCGCTTCCAGCTGATACCAACAAGCCAGCCGGCGTAGGCATGGAAGTAGCGCAGCACTGCGGCGGAAAAGCGCTGCCAGCGCTCGAGCCAGAGCTTCTGCTGGGGGCTGGGGGTGAAGGAGGTACTCATGGCCGTTTTCTTGTCGTTGGGGCCACTGTAAGCAGGCGCTCAAGGCGGCGTGGCGCCGGAGCGACGCGCCGGCCGGTGCGGGTGACGAACTGCAGGGATGCCCGACAGGCCGCTAGCCGTGGCGTGACGCCCGTGTGACGCCTGCGGGAATACGTCACGGATAGCGCCTTCCGCCCAGCAAAAAGCCCGCCGAAGCGGGCTCGTGAGCGGGAGGTCGGCAGCGCTTACTGCTTGATGGCTTCGACCTGGATCAGCAGGCGCACGCTGTCCGGGATGCCGGGCAGGCCGTAGCTCATGCCCCACTGGCTGCGCAGGATGGTGGCCTCGAAGTCGCCGCCGCAGACCTCGCGCTTCAGGCGCGGGTTCTCGTAGCAACCGAAGCTGGAGGCGGTCAGCGTGACCGGCTTGGTCACGCCGCGCAGCGTCAGCTCACCGGCCACGCTGGCGAGCTTGTCGCCACTGAAGGTGAACTTGTCGCCGACGAACTTGGCTGTCGGGAACTCCTCGGCGGCGAAGAAGTCCTTGCTCTTCAGGTGCCCGTCGAAGGGGCCGATGCCGGTGGAGATGGAGGCCATGTCGAGGGTGAACTCGACCTTGCCGGTCTTGGCGGCCTTGTCCAGCGTGACGGTGCCTTCCTTCTTGTCCCAGCGGCCGCGGTTGGTGCTGACGCCGAAGTGCTTGGCTTCGAACACGACTTGCGTGTGCGTCGGGTCGATGGCGTAGGTGGCGCTCTGGGCCTGGGCGGCGCCAACGGCGGCGAGCAGGGCGGTGAGCAGCAGGGCATTCTTCATGGGTGAGGGCTCCGGGGGTGGGGAAGGAAAAAGTGAAAGACCAGCTTAGATGCCGGCAAAGGACAGCTTGAATTTGACGGTGACATCGTTGGCGACGACCGAGGTGTCGGCCCATTCGCCGTCGCCGATCTTGAAGTCCAGACGCTTGATGGGCACTGCGCCCGAGGCAACGCCATTGGCGAGCATGATGGGCACGACGATGTCGCGCACGGCGCCCTTGATGGTCAGCTTGCCGGCCACGTCGTACTTGCCGGCGCCGGTGGGCTTGATGCCGCTGGACACAAATGTGGCCTTGCCGTTGCGCTTGGTGTCGAACCACGGCGCCTTGACGACCTCGGCATCGAAGCTAGCGTCGCCCAGCGACACGCTGCCCAGGTCCACCGTGAAGGCGATCTTGCCGGCCTCGGGCTTCTTGGGATCGAAGTCGAGCTGAGCGTCGAACTTGGTGAACTTGCCGTCGACCGGCACACCCATTTGCTTGAAGGTGAAGCTGAGGTCGCTCTTGGCGGGCTGCAGCGTGGCGGCCTGGGCAGGCACAAGTGCAGCGGCAAGGAGCAGTGCAGAGAGAAGTTTGGTCATGTGGGATTCCTGTTCAGGAGCGGCGCAGCGACATGCGGGCCAGCAGCCCGTCGCGGTCGATGAAGCGGTGCTTGAGGGCGCCGCCGACATGGGCCAGCACGAGCAGGGCCAAGCCGTAGGCGGCGAACTTGTGCAGTTCCTTCAGCGTGTCGGCCAGCGCCTTGTCCTTGGGCACGAAGTCGGGCAGCGGCAGCACGCCGAACCAGACGATGGGAAAGCCCGCCGCCGAGCTGTAGGCCCAGCCCAGCAGCGGCACGGCGAAGAAGGTGACGTAGAGCAGCGTGTGCGTGGCATGTGCGGCGCGCGCCTGCCAGGCGGGCATGGGCAGGTCGGCCGGCGGGCGGTGCGTCAGGCGCCACAGCAGGCGCACGGCGGCCAGCGCCAGGATGGTGACGCCGGCCCATTTGTGCCAGTTGTAGAGCTTGAGCCGCGTCATGGAGAACGCCAGGTCGGCCATGTAGAAGCCGACGCTGAAGGTGCCGATGATGGCCAGCGCCATCAGCCAGTGCAGCACGACGGCGACGGGGGTGTAGCGGGTGGCAGTGCTCATCATGGCTCGCAGTGTGTTCCTCGCTGACCGGCGGGCGGTTCACCCGGGTTGTCGCCATTGTTCAGCGATTTTGAATCGCCCCTGTTCGCCCTGCTTTTGAAATGACCCGCCGCACCACTGGGTTTGACCCAGTTGCGCCGGACAAGGGCGCGGCCAGACAGTCGGGCACGTCGGCGGGGCGCCCAGCCGCACGATTCGTTGAAGGCGCAGTCAAATATTTCAAATTGGAGACAAGCCCATGACCCAGAAACCCAGTGCACGTCGTCGCTTCATCAAGACAGCCGCCGCCACGACGGCCGGAGCCGGCGCGCTGGCCATGCCGATGATCTCGACCGCGCAGACCACCAGCCTGCGCTTCCAGTCGACCTGGCCGGCGAAAGACATCTTCCACGAGTACGCCCAGGACTTCGCCAAGAAGGTCAACGACATGGCCGGCGGCCGCCTGAAGATCGAGGTGCTGCCCAGCGGCTCGGTGGTGCCGGCCTTCCAGCTGCTGGACGCCGTCAACAAGGGCACGCTGGACGGCGGCCACGGCGTGGTGGCCTATCACTACGGCAAGAACACCGCGCTGGCGCTGTGGGGCTCGGGCCCGGCCTTCGGCATGGACCCGAACATGCTGCTGGCCTGGCACAACTACGGCGGCGGCAAGGCCATGCTGGCCGAGATCTATGCGGCGCTGAACATCGATGTCGTGTCCTTCCTGTACGGCCCCATGCCCACGCAGCCGCTGGGCTGGTTCAAGAAGCCCATCGGCAAGCCGGAAGACCTCAAGGGCCTGAAGTTCCGCACCGTCGGCCTGGCGGTCGACGTGTTCAAGGAACTGGGCGCAGCGGTCAACCCGCTGCCCGGCGGCGAGATCGTGCCGGCGCTGGACCGCGGCCTGATCGATGCGGCCGAGTTCAACAATGCGTCGTCCGACCGCCTGCTGGGCTTTGCCGACGTGGCCAAGAACTGCATGCTGCAGAGCTTCCACCAGAGCGGCGAGCAGTTCGAGATCCTGTTCAACAAAGCGAAGTACGACGGCCTGCCGGCCGAACTGAAGGCCGTCATCGACTACGCCGTGCAGGCCGCCAGCGCCGACATGAGCTGGAAGGCCATCGAGCGCAACAGCACCGACTACAACGAGCTGAAAAAGGCCGGCGTGAAGTTCTACAAGACGCCCGACAGCGTGCTGCGCGCCCAGCTGGCCGCCTGGGACAAGGTCACCAAAGCCAAGGCCGCCGAGAACCCGCTGTTCAAGAAGGTGCTGGACAGCCAGAAGGCCTTTGCCCTGCGCGCGGGCGGCTGGCAGAACGACTACACGGTGGACTACAAGATGGCCTGGAATCACTACTTCCGGGCCCCGGCCAAGAAGGCCTGACACCCGGTGACACCAAGGGGCCTCGCGCCCCTTTTTCCTGACCGCACATGAAAAAACTGCTGCTCGCCGTGGACCGCCTGTCCACCTGGATAGGCCAGGCCTTTGCCTGGCTGATCGTGGCGCTGACCGCCTTGATCAGCTGGGAAGTGTTCTCCCGCTACATCCTCAACACGCCGCACGACTGGAACCTGGACGCCCAGTTGATGGGTTATGGCACGTTGTTCATGATGGCCGGCGCCTACACGCTGGCCAAGGCCGGCCATGTGCGCGGCGACGTGCTCTACGGCTTCTTCAGGCCGCGCACGCAGGCGGCCATCGACCTGCTGCTCTACATCGTGTTCTTCATGCCCGGCATCGTCGCGTTGACGTGGGCCGGCTGGACCTTCTTCCAGGATGCGCTGGCCATCCGCGAGTCCACCTTCAGCGCCACACCGCTGCCGGTCTACCCCTTCAAGGCCGTCATTCCGCTGGCCGGCGGCCTGCTGCTGCTGCAGGGGGTCGTGGAGATCGTGCGCTGCGTGCAATGCCTGCAGCAGGGCCACTGGCCCAGCCGTGAGCAGGACGTCGAAGAGGTCGACGTCGACAAGCTCAAGCAGATGGTCCACGCAGACGGAGCGCGGTCATGAAGATCCGCAAGGAACTCTGGTTCGGCTTCGTGCTGATGGGGCTCATCATTGCCGGCACGGGCTTCGTGCTGCTCAGTGCCGAGCAGCTGACCCGCGGCCACCTTGGCCTCACCATGCTGGCGCTGGTCGTCGTGGCCATCATGCTGGGCTTCCCCACCGCCTTCACGCTGATGGGCATGGGCATGCTCTTCACCTGGCTGGCCTACGACTTCGACACCGGCAAGATGATGGCGCTGATGGTGCAGAGCGCCTTCAAGGTGATGGGCAACGACGTGCTCATCTCCATCCCGCTGTTTGTCTTCATGGGCTACCTGGTCGAGCGGGCCAACCTGATCGACAAGCTGTTCAAGAGCCTGCACCTGGCCATGGCCCGCGTGCCCGGCTCGCTGGCGGTGGCCACCATCTTCACCTGCGCCATCTTCGCCACCGCGACCGGCATCGTCGGCGCCGTCGTCACGCTGATGGGCTTGCTGGCGCTGCCGCAGATGCTCAAGGGCGGCTACGACGTGCGCGTGTCGGCCGGCGCCATCACGGCCGGCGGCTGTCTGGGCATCCTGATCCCGCCGTCGGTCATGCTCATCGTCTACGGCGCCACGGCGGGCGTGTCGGTGGTGCAGCTGTATGCCGGCGCCTTCTTCCCCGGCCTGATGCTGGCGGGCTTGTACGTGCTCTACGTGGTCGTGCTGGCCAAGCTCAAGCCGGCGCTGATGCCGCCGCTGTCGGCCGAGGCCCGCCATGTCGACCTGCCCGGCCTGGCCGCGCGCCTCAGCGGGGGCCGCGTGCGGCTGGCCCTGCCGGCGCTGCTGCAGGCTCTGGGCCGCGAGCGCGACAAGGCCCCGGTGCTACGGCAGCTGGGCGTGGCCCTGCTGCCGGTGGCCCTGGTGCTGCTGATCGCCGGCGTCGGCTGGCTGCATGCGCACAATCCGAGGGCGGTCGAGCTGCCGTCGGCCGACGCGCCGCAGGCCATGGGCGTGGAGGCGCCTCAGCCCAGCGAAGGCGGCCTGGCCGAGCCTCCCGCGGAAGCAGACGGGCTGGCCGAGCCGCCGCGTGAAGAAGAGGCCGGCGTCGCCGAGCCTCCAGGCGCCGAAGCCGTCGCCAACGAGCCTGCCGCAGCGGACATCGCCGAGCCGCCAGCCGAAGCGGCCAGCGCGCCGGCACCCAGCGGCAACGGCTGGGTGGGCTGGGCCGTCTCGGCGGCCTGCCTGTTTGCCTTCTACGCGATGCTCAGCTTCCAGCGCCTGGAGATCTTCAAGCTGCTGCTGACCAGCTTCTTCCCGCTGCTGGTGATGATCCTGGCGGTGCTGGGCTCCATCGTCTTCGGCCTGGCCACGCCCACCGAGGCGGCAGCCGTGGGCGCCTTCGGCGGCTATGTGCTGGCAGCCATCTACTCGGTCATCCACAAGCGCGAGCCCGGCCAGCGCCGGCCGGTCTTCATCGTCTGGCTGCTGCTGTGGCTGCCGCTGCTGGGCTGCATCGCCTGGTATGTGGCGCACAAGGAGGGGCTCACCGCAACTGCAGTGAGCCCGGCCCTGGGCGCCATCGCCGGTGGCGGCATCCTGCTGTGGGCGCTGATGGCCTATCGCCAGGCGCGGCTGCAGACCGAAGTGAAGGAGTCGGTCTTCCTGACCGCCAAGACCAGCGCCATGGTGTGCTGGCTGTTCGTCGGCTCGGCCATCTTCTCGGCGGCCTTCGCGCTGCTGGGCGGGCAGGACCTGGTGGAGAAATGGGTGCTGGGCATGAACCTCAGCAAGACCGAGTTCCTGATCCTCAGCCAGATGATCATCTTCATCCTCGGCTGGCCGCTGGAGTGGACGGAGATCATCGTCATCTTCATGCCCATCTTCATCCCGCTGCTGGACCACTTCGGCGTGGACCCGCTGTTCTTCGGCCTGCTGGTGGCGCTGAACCTGCAGACCGCCTTCCTGAGCCCGCCGGTGGCCATGGCGGCCTTCTACCTGAAGGGCGTCGCCCCGCCGCATGTGACGCTGAACCAGATCTTCGTTGGCATGCTGCCCTTCATGGCCATCCAGGTCATCGCCATCGTCATGCTCTACCTCTGGCCCGCCATCGGCCTGTGGCTGCCTAAGGTGCTTTACGGCTGACCAGCGTGACGCCGCCGAGCACGAGCAGCGTGCCGACGGCGATCCATGCGTTCATCGGCTCGCCCAGGACGAGCACGCCCATGATCAGCGTGCTCATCGGCCCCACCATGCCGACCTGCGACGACAGCGGCGCGCCGATGCGGGCGATGGCCAGCATCACCATCAGCACCGGCGCCACCGTGCAGGCCGTCGCGTTGAGCAGCGACAGCCACAGCACCAGCTCGGGCACGGCGGCGGCGGACAGCGGCTTGAGCAGCAGGAACTGGGCTATGCACAGCGCGCAGGCCACGCTGCTGGCCAGGCCCGCGAGGCGCATGGACCCCAGGCGCTGCACGACCTTGCCGCTGAGCGCCAGGTAGATCGCATAGCTGACCGCACTGGCGAACACCAACGCCGTGCCGATGGCCGTGTTGGCGCCGTCGAAGCTCAGTTCGTGCGCGAACACCGCGACGACGCCGGCATAGCTGATCGCCATCGCAATCACCTGCCGCGCCTGCAACCGGTGCTTGAAGAACACCACCGAGATCAGCAGCACCAGCGTCGGGTTGAGGTACAGGATCAGGCGCTCCAGGCTGGCCGAGATATAGGCCAGGCCGGCGAAGTCCAGGTAGCTGGCCAGGTAGTAGCCGCTGAAGCCCAGCACGCCGATGTCGCGCCAGTCCCGGCGCGTCAACGCCGGCTTGCCCCGGCCCGCCCACCAGGCCATGGCCAGGAAGAACGGCAGCGCCAGCAGCATGCGCCACATCAGCAGCGTGATGGGGTCCACGCCGTGCCGGTAGGCCAGCTTGACGATGATGGCCTTGCCGGAGAAGCCGATGGCGCCCAGCACGGCCAGCGCAAGCCCCAGCCAGCGGCGATTGGAGGCGGTCTGGGGCGGCGGAGCGGCGGGCATGACGCGGCCCAGTCTAGGCGCGGGCGCCGGCGCCCCGTCTCTTGACTGGTGAAGCCTGGCTTTCGCGCCGCTCAGGGCTTGCAGGAAGTTTGCAGCGGCGCCGGGTTCTGGCGGCGGTAAAGCTCGGCCTGCTGGGCGTGCAGCTGCTGCAGCTCGGCGGCGTACTCGGGCCGCTGCAGGTAGCCGCGCACCCCGGCCAAGGCCGCGACGGCGGGCGACTGACGCGCTATCTGCAGGTACAGCGGCGCGCCGCCCAGCGTGCGCGGCAGCACCCGCACCTGCTGCTCGCAGCCGTGCGCCCGCAGCATCTGCTCGCCGGCCTCGCGCGCCGTGGCGAGCGCATCCAGCCGCCCGGCCAGCAGCTTGCGCAGGTTCATCGTCTCGCTGAGCGCGTTGTCCACCCGGGCGTGGCGGGCCAGTTGGCGGTCGACCTCGCTCCCCAGGCTGACCCCGTGCCCCACGCCGATGCGCAGCCCGCTCAGGTCGGACCATTGCTCGAACCGCAAGCGGCTGTCACGGCGCACGAACAGCGCCGCCTCGTTGCGCGCCAGCGCCGGCTCGACCACTGCGGCGTACTCGCGCCGCCTCGGGGTGTCGAAGGCGCAGACGATGGCATCGACCTGTCCGCGCTCGACCAGCGCCTGGCAGCGCGACCAGGGGCCCACGTCGTCGACCCGCAGCGTCCAGCCCGCCGCCGCGAACGCGCGCTTCGCCGCCTCGACGCAGACGCCGTGAAGCTGCCCCTGGTGCGCCCAGCTCATGGGCTGGGCCGCCGGATGCGCGCAGCCGCGCACGGTGCGATCGGCAGCGGCGGACCCGGCCGCCAGCGCAGCGGCCAGACCCAGCAGGACGAGCGATGGACGATGCGGCACGGTGGCAACTCCCGGGTGAGGCCCGATGCTAAGGTCAACGCAGCCCGTAGGCCGCCCTCAGCCTGGCCGCGCCGCCGTTGGCCTCCAGCGCCTGCATCGCGGCGACGACGCGGGCCAGGCGCTGCGCCGGAAGCCCGGGCGTGTAGGCCAGCAGCAGGTCCTGGCGGCGGAAGACGGTCGGCAGGATGCGCACCTGCGCCTGCAAGTCCATGGCCTGTATCGTGCGCTGCAGCAGCGACTCCGAGTCGTACAGGAAGCGCGCCCGGCCGCTCAGCAGCTTGCGCAGGTTCTGCTCCAGGCTGGTCGCACCGTCATCGACGTCCAGGCCGGCCTCGCCTCTGAGGAAGTCGGCATAGCCGCTGCCCTTGGTGGTGAGAACGCGCCCCTCGCCGCGCAACGCGCGCAGGTCGGCAAAGCCGCGCACCTGCTCGGCCTGCGCGTCCGACGTGAGCACCGCCACCTGGTGGTGGATGGCATACAGCCGCGGGCTGTCGACGAAGCGGTACAGCGCCTCGCGTTCGGGTGTCCTCAGCATGGCGAAGAACACGTCGATGCGGCCGGCCGCCAGGTCTTGCTCGATGCGCGGCGTCGGCAACATCTGCTGCAGGCCGGAGAAGTCCAGCCCCGCATCGACGCGCTTCAGCGCCTGGATGTAGTCGATGCAGAAGCCCTGCGGCCCCGGGGCGCCCGGGTTGTACTTGTGCGCGAACCCGGCCTGGGCAGCGGAGCGCAGCAGCAGCGGCTCGGCCGGGGCGGCCGCGAGCCACCCGGGCAGCAGACCTAATTGCAGGGTGAGGCGGCGGCGCATGGCCGGCACTGTAGGTGAGGCGCGCACGCCTCACCTGAGCCTGCCATGCAGTTGCTCAGAGCTTGGCCAGCAGCGCGTCCCACCTGGCCCGTGCCGCCGTCTCGTGGCGGGCCTTCACATGGCCGTAGCCGCGGATGTCCTCGGGCACCCGCGCCAGCTCGACGGCGGTGGGCAGCGTCTCGGCAGACAGGCCGGCCAACGCCTTGTCGACACCGGCGCGGTAGTTGGCGATCCAGCGGCGCTCCATGCGGCGCTCCTCGGTGTAGCCGAACACGTCAAAGGCCGTGCCGCGCAGGCCCTTGAGCTTGGCGAGCAGGCCGAAGGCGGGGCGAATCCAGGGGCCGAACGGGCGCTTGACCAGCTCGCCCTTGCTGTTCTTCTTCGCCAGCAGCGGCGGCGCCAGGTGGTGGACCAGTCTGTAGTCGCCCTCGAACATGCCGGCGACCTTGGCCGTGAAGGCCGCGTCGGTGTGCAGGCGCGCCACCTCGTACTCGTCCTTGTAGGCCATCAGCTTGAACAGGTAGCGGGCGACGGCCTCGGTCAAGCGGCTAGAGTTGAGCGGCACTTCGGCCGCGCGCACCTTCTCCACGAAGGCCTTGTACTCGGCCGCATAGCTTGCGCTCTGATAGCCCGTCAGGAAGTCCACGCGCTTGGCGACGATCTCGTCCAGGCCCTGACGCTTGACGAACTGGATGACCTGCTGCGCCGCATACAGCGCCTGCACGGCCGGCAAATCATGCGCGCAGCGCCGGCCCCACTCAAACGCGACCTTGTTGTTGTCCACCTGCACGCCGTTCAGCTCGATGGCGCGCATCAGCGCGTCGTAGCTCAGCGGTACACGGCCCTGCTGCCAGGCGTAGCCCAGCATCAGCGGGTTGGTGTAGAGCGAGTCGCCCACCAGCTTGACCGCCACTTCCTCGGCGTCGAAGGAACCCAGGTGGTCACGGCCCACCGCATTGCCCACCGCCGCCTCGCAGGCCGCGCCGGGGAAGCGCCAGTTCGCGTCGTTGACCAGCGTGGCCGTCGGCGAGCCATGCGTGTTCAGCGCGACATAGGTGCGACCCTCGCGCATGACGGCCAGCGTGGCTTTGTTGGCGGCGACGATGGCGTCGCAGGCGATGACGAGGTCGGCCTCTGCGGTGCCGACCTTGGTGCAGAAGATGGCCTCGGGCTCGTTGGCGATCTGGATGTGGCTCCAGGTCGCGCCACCCTTCTGCGCCAGGCCCGCCGCGTCCTGCGTGATGACGCCCTTGCCTTCCAGATGGGCCGCCATGCCCAGCAGCTGGCCGATGGTGATGACACCCGTGCCGCCCACGCCGCCGACGACGATGCCCCAGGCCTTCTCGGGGTTGGGCACCACCGGCATCGGCAGCATCGGCAGCGCTGCGTCGAACGGGCTCTTGCGGCCTTCCTTCTTGGGCTTCTTCAGCTCGCCGCCCTCGACGGTGACGAAGCTGGGGCAGAACCCCTTCACGCAGGAGTAGTCCTTGTTGCAGCTGTTCTGGTTGATCTGGCGCTTGCGGCCGAAGTCGGTCTCGACCGGCTCGACCGACAGGCAGTTGGACTGCACCGAGCAGTCGCCGCAGCCCTCGCAGACCAGCTCGTTGATGACGACGCGCTTGGCCGGGTCCACCAGCTTGCCGCGCTTCCTGCGGCGGCGCTTCTCGGTGGCACAGGTCTGGTCGTAGATGATGGCCGAGGTGCCCTCGATCTCGCGGAACTGGCGCTGGATGTCGTCCAGCTCGTCGCGGTGGTGCACCGTGACCCCCGGCGCCAGGGCGACACCCTCATATTTCGCCGGCTCGTCGGTGACGATGACCAGCTTCTTCACGCCCTCGGAGATCACGCTGTTCATGATCTGCAGCACCGTGTGGCCCTCGGGCCGCTCGCCCACGGTCTGGCCGCCGGTCATCGCAACCGCGTCGTTATACAAAATCTTGTAGGTGATGTTCACACCCGCCGCGATGCTCTGGCGGATGGCCAGGCTGCCGCTGTGGAAGTAGGTGCCGTCGCCGAGGTTGCTGAAGATGTGCTTCTCGTCGGTGAACGGCGCCTGGCCCACCCAGGGCACACCCTCGCCGCCCATCTGCGTGAAGGTGGCCGTCTTGCGACCGGGCATCCAGGTGACCATGTAGTGGCAGCCGATGCCGCCCACCGCGCGGCTGCCTTCCGGCACGCGGGTGCTGGTGTTGTGCGGGCAGCCGGAGCAGAACCAGGGCGTGCGGTCGGCGCCGCCGGCGGTCTGCTCCTCGGACTTCAACGCGGCCTCCTTGGCGTCGATGACCGCCATGCGCGCATCCAGGCGGGCACGGATGTCGGCGTCCACGCCCAGCTTCTTCAGCCGCTTGGCGATGGCGCGGGCAATGAGGGCCGGCGTCAGGTCGGCCTGCGGGCGCAGCAGCCAGTGTTCGCTGGGGTTGGGCACGCTCCACTCGCCGCCCTCGGCGTCGCCGGCGTCGAACTTGCCGAGCACATTGGGGCGCACGTCGGCGCGCCAGTTGTAGAGCTCTTCCTTGACCTGGTATTCGATGATCTGGCGCTTCTCCTCGACGACCAGGATCTCCTGCAAGCCCTTGGCGAACTCGCGCGTGATCTGCGCCTCCAGCGGCCACACCACATTGACCTTGTGCAGGCGAATGCCGACGCGGCGGCAGGTGTCGTCGTCCAGGCCCAGGTCGTGCAGCGCCTGGCGCGTGTCGTTGAAGGCCTTGCCGCTGGTGATGAGGCCGAAGCGATCGTTCGGCCCCTCAATGACGTTGTGGTTGAGCTTGTTGGCCCGGATGTAGGCCAGTGCCGCGTACCACTTGAAGTTCATCATCCGCGCCTCCTGCTCCAGCGGCGGATCGGGCCAGCGGATGTGCAGGCCGCCGGGCGGCATCTGGAAGTCCTCGGGCAGGATGATGTTGACGCGGTCGTGATCGACGCTGACCGAGGCCGAGCTCTCGACGATCTCCTGGATGGTCTTCATGCCCGCCCACAGGCCCGAGAAGCGGCTCATCGCCAAGGCGTGCAAGCCCATGTCGAGGATGTCCTGCACGCTGCTCGGGAAGAAGGTCGGGAAGCCCACGGCCTTGAAGACGTGGTCGCTCTGGTGGGCGGCCGTCGAGCTCTTGGCGATGTGGTCGTCGCCCGCAATGGCGATGACGCCGCCATGCTTGGACGTGCCGGCCATGTTGGCGTGCTTGAACACGTCGATGCAGCGGTCCACGCCCGGGCCCTTGCCGTACCAGAGGCCGAACACGCCGTCGAACTTGGCCTTCTCGGGGAAGAGGTCCAGCTGCTGCGTGCCCCACACGGCCGTCGCACCCAGCTCCTCGTTCACGCCCGGCTGGAAGACGATGTGCTGCTTGGCCAGGTGCTTCTTGGCCGCCCACAGCGCCTGGTCGTAAGTGCCCAGCGGCGAGCCGCGGTAGCCGCTGATGAAGCCCGCCGTATTCAAACCGGCCAGCGCGTCGCGCGTGCGCTGCAGCATGGGCAGTCGCACCAGCGCCTGCACGCCGCTCATGAAGGCTCGGCCGGAGTCCAGCGCGTACTTGTCGTCGAGCGAGACCGTTTGAAGGGCGCGCAGGACGTGCTCAGGCAGGGGGGCGTTCATCGGATCTAGCTCCTGATTGGCAGCTCGGCGTGGTGGCCCTTGTGGGGCCTGGCGCGCGGGCGTGTGGCCAGTATGGCCGGGCCGGTCAGTGTAGGGAAACGGGGGTAACGGGTGCTTTCCCGTTTGCGCTCAGAACATGCGCACACGGCAAGATCCTTTCGCAATCAAGCAGAATTCAATTCAATTCACATCGCTGATTCGTCGCCAAGGGCAAACCATGAGTTCCGCCGACCTCGACCGCTACCACATCGCCATCCTGGCCGAACTGCAGCGCGACGCCCGCCAGTCCAACGCCGAGCTGGCCCAGCGCATCGGCCTGTCGGCCGCGCCCACCTGGCGGCGCGTCAAGTGGCTGGAGGAGCAGGGCTACATCACCGGCTACCGCGCCGAGATCGACCGCCGCAAGATCGGCCTGGGCGTGCTGGCCTTCGTGCGCGTGGACGCCGAGCGCAGCGCCGCCACGGCCACCAAGGCGCTGGAGGACGCGATCCGCCTGCTGCCCGAGGTCATCGCCTGCCACTACATCTCGGGCACCGGCACCTTCGAGCTGCAGGTCATGGTGACCGACCTGGACGCCTTCTCTCGCTTCTCCATCAACACGCTCTTAAAGCTGCCCAACGTGAAGGACATCCACACCAGCTTCTCGCTCGGCGAGGTCAAGGCCAGCGGCGTGCTGCCGCTCGGCCACCTTGGCGGATGACCGCGCCCGCGCGCACCGCCAAACAGCAAGACCTGGCACGGCGATCGCGTTAGGCTGCGGCCATGGCGAAGTCGCACCTCCGCAGGCTGGGCGATCGATGGCTGGGCACTGAGCCCGCCCAGCGCCTGCGCCTGCGTCAGACCTCGCTGGCCATGCTGCTGATGGCCGTCAGCGTCGTCATGCTGCATCACGGCGTGGCCCTCACGCAGGGCAAAGCCGGCGCGCTCACCTGGGCCTGGACGGTCTACGCCGTGGGCGGCATGGCGCTCGTCTACGCCGCCATCCGCAGCGGCTGGTCGTTGCGTTTTGCCGACCCTTCGCTGACCACCGTGCAGATCGCCTTCGCGCTCAGCGCCGCCGCGCTGGCCTATGCGCAGGTGGGCCCGCTGCGCGGCGCCGTCTTTCCGGTGCTGACGCTGGTACAGATGTTCGGCATGTTCCAGCTGCGCGCGCGCAGCGCCTACGGCCTCGCGGCCTACGCACTGGTCCTCTTCGGCGCCGTCATGGCCACCATGTCCTGGCTGCGGCCCGAGGCCTACCCAGCGGAATTCGAGCGCATCCACTTCCTGATGCTGGCCTGCATGCTGCCCGCCGTGGCCGTGCTGACGGCGCGGCTGAGCCGCATCCGCCACCGCCTGGCCGACCAGCGCCAGGAGCTGGCCCGCGCGCTGGCGCAGCTGCACGCCATCGCCACACGCGACGAACTCACCGGCCTGCCCAACCGCCGCCAGATGCAGGCCTTGATGGACCAGGAACTGTTGCGCTCGCTGCGTCAAGGGCACGACTTCTGCATCGCCGTGCTGGATCTGGACCACTTCAAGCGCATCAACGACCAGCACGGCCACGCGGCAGGCGACACCGTGCTGCGCGCCTTCGCCCAGACCGGCCAGGCGGCGCTGCGCGCCACCGATGTCATCGCCCGCTGGGGCGGCGAGGAGTTCCTCGTGCTGCTGCCCGACACCGCCATGCCGCTGGCGCTGGTGGGCATGGAGCGGCTGCGCCTGCAGGTCGCCGCGCAGCGCATCGACATGGGCAGCGGCATGCCGGTCTCGGTCACGGTCTCCATCGGCCTGACCGGCCACCGCCGAGGCGATACCCTGGCGCAAACGCTGGAGCGCGCCGACCAGTTGCTCTACCAGGCCAAGGCCGAGGGCCGCGACCGCATCTGCGAAGGCCCATGAGCCCGGGCGGCACCTCGCGCCGCCCGCCATCACCTGAACCCATGACCACCCACCTGCCCCTGCGCCACCTGCTGCTCGCCCTCGCCGTCGTCGCCATCTGGGGCAGCAACTTCGTCGTCATCAAGTACGCGCTGGACACCCTGCCGCCCATGCTGCTCGCCGTGCTGCGCTTTGCCATCGCCTTCGTGCCGGCCTGCTTCTTCCTGGCGCGGCCGGCCGTCGGCTGGCGCAACCTGGCGGGCTACGGCCTGTTCGTGGCCGTGGGCCAGTTCGGGCTGCTGTACCTCGCCATGCGCAGCGAGATCTCACCGGGGCTGGCCTCGCTGGTCATCCAGACGCAGGTGTTCTTCACGCTGCTGCTGGCCGTGCGCCTGGCCGGCGAGCGCGTGCTGGCCGCGCAGTGGCTGGGCCTGGCGCTGGCCGTGTGCGGCATCGCCGTCATCGTGCTGCACACGGACGGCACGACCACGCCGCTGGGCCTGGCGATGGTGCTGGCCGCCGCCTTCTCCTGGGCCTGCGGCAACATCGTCGGCAAGCGCGCGGGGCGAGTGAACATGCTCGCCTACGTCGTCTGGAGCAGCGCCTTCGCGGTGCCGCCGCTGCTGGTGCTGGCGCTGCTGGTCGACGGGCCCGAGCGCGTCACGACGGCGCTCGTGGCCGCCGACGCCGGCACCTGGGTGGCCGTGCTGTGGCAGAGCTTTGCCAACACGTTGTTCGGCTACGGCTGCTGGAGCTGGCTGCTGGCCCGCCACCCGGCCGCGCGCATCGTGCCGATGGCCTTGCTGGTGCCCATCTTCGGCATGGGCGCCAGCGCCCTGCTGCTGGCCGAGGCGCTGCCCGGCTGGAAGCTGGCCGCCGCCGCGCTGGTGATGGCCGGCCTGGCAATCAACCTGTTCGGGCCGCAGCTGCTCCGGCGCAGCCGGTAGGCTGCGGCCCATGGACTGGAACGACATCCTCCACTTCCTGACGCTGGCGCGCATGAAGTCCGTCAGGGCTGCCGGCAGCTGCCTGGGCGTCAGCCACTCGACGGTGCTGCGGCGCGTGGAGGCGCTGGAAGCGCAACTCGGCACGCGATTGTTTGATCGCACCCGGGACGGCTATGTCCTCACCGCGGCGGGTGAGCAGATGCTGCCGGGCGCCGAACGCGTCGAACAGGAGATGGCGGCGCTCGCGCGCGGTGTGGCGGGCGCCGACGAGCGCCTGGCCGGCCGCGTCACGCTGACCTGCTGCGACGGCTACGTGGCGCGCCTGCTGCTGGCCGGGCTGCGCGACATGTGCGCGGCGCACCCCGGCATCGAACTGGCCATCAACGTGGACACCCGCGCCTTCGACCTGAGCCGCAGCGAGGCCGACATCGCCGTGCGCACCTTGCGCTGCGGCGTGCAGCCACCCAGCCACCTGATTGCGCAGCCGCTCGTGCCGCTGGTGATCGCCAACTATGCGGCGCGGGCGCATGCGGACCGCCTGCCAACGCGCTGGCTGGGCTTCGAGCCTGCCGACGCGCAGGCGGCGCTGGTCGCCCAGTCCAGCCATGCCGACCTGCCTTGCTGGGGTGTCTTCTCATCGCTTGAACTGATGGTGGACGCCGCCCACGCAGGCCTGGGCCTGGTCATGCTGCCGACCTATGTGGGCGACGGCGAGCCGCAATTGCTGCGGCTCGCCCAGGCCGACATCCGCCACGTGGCCGACCTGTGGCTGCTCAGCCATCCCGACCTGCGCGACAACGCCCGCATCCGCACCGTCCGCCGGCATGTGGCGCAGGTGTTCGCAGACCAGCAGCCGCTCTTCGACGGCCGCCGTGGCTGCTTTTCGCACCCGGCCGGTGCCGATTCAGACCGCCCCGACGGCGCGCAGCCCGCCTAGCATCGCCGCCGTGTTTCACGGCAGTCTTGGCCATGGCAGATCCTGAGTTCTGGAACGGCATCGCGGAACGCTACGCCCGCCAGCCCGTCGCCAACCCGCAGTCGTTCGAGCGCAAGATCGACGTCACCGCGTCATTGATCGGCCAGCACAGCGTCGTGCTGGACATCGGCTGCGGCACCGGCTCGCTGGCACTGCGCCTGGCCCCGCACGCGCAGGCGGTGCATGGACTGGATGCCTCCAGCCGCATGATCGACATCGCCCGCCAGAAGGCGGCCACGGAGCAGGTGCGCAACGTCGAATTCCACCTGGGCGCCTTGGGCGCCGGCCTGAGCGCGTTCGCCGACGCGAGCCTGGATGTCGTCTGCGCCTACAGCCTGCTGCACCTGGTGACGGACCGGCCCGCCGCGCTGCGCCAGATGCACCGGCTGCTGAAGCCCGGCGGCTACTTCGTGTCGTCGACGACCTGCCTGGGCTGGAGCTGGCCGCTGCTCAAACCGGTGCTGCGGACGATGCGTTGGCTGGGCAAGGCACCTCACGTGGACGGCTTCGACAGCCAGCGCCTGGCGCGCGAGATTCGCGATGCCGGCTTCGTCGACCTGCGCCAGCCCGACGTGGGCGCCAAGCGCTCCATTGCCTTCATCGTCGCGCGCCGGCCGGTGTGAATCTCCAGCAACAACGAGGAAAGACGTGAAAGCCATCGATACGACGGCAGCAGTGCTGCAAGACACCCGGGTCGACATCAAGGCGCAGCTCTCGGCGCTCTGGGTCACGGCGATGTTCTGCTACATCTATGCCGACATCCTCGGGCTCTATGACAAGTGGCTGCTGGGCGAGATCCTCAAAGGCAACATGGGGCCGCTAGGCCCGATCACCCAGGGGCTGAAGCTGGGCGTGGCCGTGCTGATGTCCGTGCCGGCGCTGATGGTGCTGGCGTCGCTGACACTGAATGCCCGGGCGAATCGATGGGCGAACATGGTGTCGGGCTCGCTGATGACCGTCGTCATCCTGCTGACGCTGGTCATGGCCTTTGTCACCCAAGCCTGGGCGTACTACGTCTACTTCGCCGTCATCGAGGTGTCGCTCACGACCTTCATCGCCTACCGCGCCTGGGCCTGGCCACGCAGCGGGCCGTGAGGCGCCTATGCTGGCGCGCATCATGAAACGCCGCCATCTGTCCGCCCTGCTCCTCCTGACATTGCCCGCCCTGGCCAGCGCCGCGCCGCCGGACATCCAGCTGCTCGTCGAGCTGCGCTGGGTGGACAGCGCCCTGCCGCCCGCGGCCCAGGCCGGCGTGCGTGACGGTGCGGTCGTCGTCGGCACGGCGGGCACGGTGTCGCCACGCGGGCCCGGGGTCGTCACGTCCACGGTGCCTGCCGTGTCGGTGCCGACGCATCGCCTGCTGGTGCAGAACGGCGAACGCGCCAGCGCACGGCTGACGACGCGCGACCCGCTGCAGTGGCTGGACACCACCGTCGAGCTGACCCCCAGCGGTGCCACGCGGCGCATCTACGCCAGCCCGACGGCGCAGCAGCGCCAGGTCACGCAGAGCTTCATGGTCACGCCGACCTGGCCCGGTGGCGCGGCGCCGGTGCGCGTGACCTTCGACGTGGAGGACGGCGGCAAAGGCTTCCAGTCCACGCTGAGCCTGCCGATGGGGCGCTGGCAGACGGCGGCCCGCTCGGGCGGCACGGCAGCCCCGGCGCCAGCCGGCACCGTCAGCAGCCGCGACGCGGCCGGCCAGCCGGAGCGCGAGCTGCAGCTGCGCGTGTCGATTCAGCCCTGAGCGGAACAACAGCGAAGGGAGCCTGCTCCCCGAACTGCCAACTACTTCGCACCGCCCGCTGCGGACTGCGTGTAAGGTGGCCGCTTTGCAACATCCGCCCCGCCCGATGAGACTCGCCTTGATCGCCCACGACGGCAAGAAGGACGACATGATCGCCCTCGCCGCCGACTTCCTGCCGCTGCTGCGGCGCTGCCAGCTGATCGCCACCGGCACCACGGGCAGCCGCCTGGCCGAGGCGCACGGCCTGGTCATCGAGCGCATGTTGAGCGGCCCACTGGGCGGCGACCTGCAGATCGGCGCGCGGCTGGCGGTTGGCGAGCTGGACGGCGTGGTCTTCCTGCGCGACCCGATGACGCCGCAGCCGCACGAACCCGACATCAACGCCCTGGTGCGCGCCTGCGACGTGCACGACGTGCCCTGCGCCACCAACGTGGCCACCGCGCGTCTGCTTCTGGGACAGTGGGCCGCGAAATGAAAGTGACGGCGCCGGCATGAAACGCCGGCTGTCCCGGCTGCGCATCCGCACCCGGCTGGGCCTGGCCTTCGCGGTGCTGCTGCTGTTGCTGCTGGGCCTGGCGGCGCTGTCGCTGCACCGGCTCACGGGGCTGTCCGACACGCTGAACCAGATCGTCGACGAGCAGGCCGCCGTCCGCGACTCCGTCAACGAGATCAACCGCAACGCCGAGGCCGTGGCGCGCAAGCTGCTGGTGCTGATGAGCCCGGACGACGAGCTGCGCATCGCCTCCTACCCCGAGATCGAGGCCGCCAACTCGCGGCTGGACGACGCCATGCAGCGCCTGGCCCTCGTGCTGCCGCCGGGGCCGCGCAGCGCCCGGCTGGCCGAGGCGCGCGAGCGCCTGGCCGAGTACCGCACCAGCTACGAGGAGGTGCGCCTGCTCATCGAGCAGGACGACTTCCCGGCCGCACGGGCGCTGCTGGGCGGCGACACCGAGTTCACGCTGGCGCAGTTCGTCGGCGCCATCCAGCAGCTCGCCTCCAGCGAGGAGCGCGCCGGCACGGCCAAGGCGCGCGAGCTGCGCGAGCAGATCGACGTCGACCGCACCGGCGTGCTGGTGCTGTGCGCCGCCGCCCTCGTCGCCGGCGCGCTGCTGGCCGTGGGCGTCACGCGCTCCATCGTCAATCCGCTCAAGCGCGCCGAGGACGGCGCCGAGCTGATCGCCCAGGGCCAGTACGGCCATCGCATCGAGGTCGACGGCGCCGACGAGCTGGGCCACATGGCGACTGCGATCAACACCATGGCCGTCGCGGTCGGCGAGCGCGAAGCCGAGCTGCGCCGCCTGGCCGACGTGGACCTGCTGACCGGCCTGCCGCAGCGGGCCCGCTTCATCGCCGACGGCGACCGCCTGCTGGCCAGCCTGCCCGAGGGCGAGCAGCTGGCCGTGCTGATCTGCATCGACGTGGACAGGCTCAAGGCCGTCAACAGCCTGCTGGGCTTCGATGCCGGCGATGCGCTGCTGCGCGGCGCGGCCGACAAGCTCGGCGCGCTGTTCGAGGGCGTGGCCGCCTACGGGCGCCTGGCCGGCGGCACGTTTGCCGCGCTGTCGCCGGTGCTGCGCGCAGAGCACGGCGCGGCGCTGGCCGTGCAGCTGCGCGAGGAGGTGGAGCACAAGCTGTCATGGCAGGGCCAGTCGCTGGACCTGTCGGTGTCGCTGGGTGTGGCGCACTGGCCCGAGCATGCAGCCGACACCGAGACGCTGCTGCGCCGCGCCGAGCAGGCCATGTTCGAGGCCAAGCGCCTGCGCCAGGCCGTGACGGTCTACAACCCCGGCGCCGAGGCCGCGCGCACGCTGCACCTGAGCCTGCTGTCCGACCTGCACACCGCCATCCAGCAGGACCAGCTGCGCCAGTTCCTGCAGCCCAAGCGCTGCCTGAAGACCGGCCGCATCGTCGGCGCCGAGGCGCTGGTGCGCTGGCAGCACCCGCAGCGCGGCTGGCTGCCGCCGGCCGACTTCATCCCCTTTGCCGAGCGCAGCGGCCGCATCCGCCAGATCACGGACTGGATGCTGAACCGCGCGGTGCACACGCTGGCCGACCGCGAGGCGGCCGGTCTCGCGCCGATCTATATCGCCGTCAACATCTCGACGCTGGACATCCAGGACCAGACCCTGCCCGCGCGGCTGGCCGCGATGCTGGCCGAGTACCGCGTGGACCCTGGCCAGCTGCAGCTGGAGGTGACCGAGACCGGCCTGATGTCCAGCGGCACCGACCCCATCGCCGTGCTGCATGCACTGAAGGCCTGGGGCGTGCGCCTGGCCATCGACGACTTCGGCACCGGCCAGTCGTCCCTCGCCTACCTGCAGCACCTGCCGGTGGATGAACTGAAGATAGACCGCAGCTTCATCCAGGACGTCCACACCGACCCGCGCCGCGAGGCACTGCTGCGCTCCATCGTCGGCGTGGGCCAGGGCCTGGGCCTGACGGTGACGGCCGAGGGCGTCGAGAACGAGGCCGAGCTGGCGGTCGTGCAGGGCTGCAGCTGCGACCAGCTGCAGGGCTATCTGCTGGCCAAACCGATGGACTTGACGGCCTTCGAGGGCTGGCTCGCGTCCGCAGGCTAAAATCCGCGCCTTTCGTAGTTTTGCCCCTGTTGTGGGCTAGTTTTACTGGAGCCATCATGGGCAAGAAGATCGTTACCGAAGCGGACCGCCGCGCATCCCCCCGTCCCGCAGCCCCCAAGGGCGTGACCTTCACCGCCGGCAAGGGCCAGCTGAGCAGCCTGGAGCGCGGTGCCCACACCCGTTCCAAGAAGAACCCGGGCAAGCGCCCGCATTCGGGCTGATCTTCGGGCTGACCGCCTGAAGGTTCACCACACAGGCCCTGCGGGGCCTGTTTGTTTTTGTCGGCTAGATATCGACCAAACCATGATCCGCATCACCGAACTCCGCCTGCCGCTCAACCATGACGAAGGCGCGCTGCGCCCCGCCGTGCTGGCGCGGCTCAAGCTCACCGACGCCGAGCTGGCCACCATCCACGTCTTCCGCCGTGGCTACGACGCGCGCAAGCGCAGCGACATCCAGCTCGTCTACACGCTGGACTGCAAGCTGGCCGATGGCGTCGACGAAGCCACCGTGCTGGCGCGCTTTGCCGGCGACCACCAGGTGCGCCCCACGCCCGACACCGGCTACCACTTCCTGGCCCAGGTGGGTGAGCACACCGGCCCGCGCCCCGTCGTCGTCGGCTTCGGCCCCTGCGGCCTGTTCGCCGCGCTGATCCTGGCGCAGATGGGCTTGCGGCCCATCGTGCTGGAGCGCGGCAAGTCCGTGCGCGAACGCACGCAGGACACCTGGGGCCTGTGGCGCGAGCAAAAGCTGCACCCCGAAAGCAACGTGCAGTTCGGCGAGGGCGGCGCCGGCACCTTCTCCGACGGCAAGCTGTGGAGCCAGATCACCGACCCGCGCCACCTGACGCGCAAGGTGCTGACCGAGTTCGTCAAGGCCGGCGCGCCGGACGAGATCCTGTACGTCAGCAAGCCCCACATCGGCACCTTCCGCCTCGTCAGCATGATCATCAAGATGCGCGCCGACATCGAGGCGCTGGGCGGCGAGATCCGGTTCCAGCAGAAGATGACCGACCTGCTCATCGAGGACGGCGCCGTGCGAGGTGTGACGCTGGAATCCGGCGAGCAGATCGACACCACCCACGTGGTCATCGCGTTAGGCCACAGCGCCCGCGACACCTTCCAGATGCTGCATGCGCGCGGCGTGCACATGGAGGCCAAGCCGTTCTCCATCGGCTACCGCATCGAGCACCCGCAGAGCCTGATCGACGCGGCCCGCTTCGGCGCCAACGCCGGCAACCCCATCCTGGGCGCGGCCGATTACAAGCTCGTCCACCACGCCAGGAACGGCCGTTCGGTCTACAGCTTCTGCATGTGCCCCGGCGGCACGGTGGTGGCCGCCACGAGCGAAGAGCACCGCGTCGTCACCAACGGCATGAGCCAGTACTCGCGCAACGAGCGCAACGCCAACGCCGGCATCGTCGTGGGCCTGGCGCCCGAGGACTACCGGCAGGACGGCAAGCGCGACGGCAGCCCCGTGAACCCGCTGGACGGCATGGCCTTCCAGCGCCTCTGGGAAAGCCGCGCCTACGAGCTGGGCGGCGGCGGCTACCTGGCACCGGGCTCGCTGGTGGGCGACTTCATCAAGCGCCAGGTCAGCAAGGCCTTCGGCGACGTGGTGCCGAGCTACAAGCCGGGCGTGACGCTGACGGACCTGCAGGCCAAGGGCAACGGCTCGCTGCCGACGTATTGCCTGGAAGCGATCCGCGAAGCCCTGCCGGCATTTGCCCGCCAGATCCGCGGCTTCGACCGCCCGGACGCGGTGCTGACCGGCGTGGAGACGCGCACGTCATCGCCGCTGCGCATCAACCGCGGGCGCGACTACCAGAGCGTCAATGTGCGCGGGCTGTTCCCGGCAGGTGAAGGCGCCGGGTATGCGGGCGGGATCATGAGCGCCGGCGTCGACGGCATCGAGGTGGCCGAGGCGCTGGCGGCGGACCTGCTCGGCATGCCGGATGCGCCGGTGCTGCAGGGCAAGGGGTCCAAGGCGGGTGGGCAGGTTTGATCTAGCGCTGAACGCGAAAGATCCCGCCCTTCTTGTAGCCCGCCTGCTCATGGAACAGGTCGAACAGGAACTGCTCCAGTTCATCGTCGGCGACCAACTCCGGGATGACGAAGTGGGCCGGCGAGCGCTTGCCGTCGTTGCCGACAGACAGCACGGACCAACCGCCGCCGGTTCGCTCGATATCGAACAGGCCGCCAAAGACGTTGAAGCGTTCGGAAATCACCGTATCAATCCTCCGGAAACCGCGCGGCCCACAACGCCGCCAACCTCGGCTCCGCGTCGACATGGTGAACCGCCGCCAGCATGCGCGGCGCCACCTCGGCAAACCGCTCCCGCCACGGGCCGAAGCGAGACACGACGGCCACGTACAGGTCCAGCACGGTCAGCTCGTCGCCGAGCAGGTAGCGGCCGGGGTTGAGCTGGCCGTCCATGTTGGCCCAGCAGAAGGCGATGCGCTCGTGCACGGCCTCGATGACGGACTCGCACGCTGCCTGCGGCGCGCCGATGCGACTCACGTCGGGCTTGATCCAGTGCAGCGAGTAGATGGCCGATGACACATAGAGCATCCAGCGCAGGAACTGCCGCCGCTTCGGATCGTTGGGCGCCGGGGCCAGCGAAGCGGCCGGGTCCAGGTCGGCCAGGTAGATCAGGATGGCCGCGCTCTCGGTCATGACCTCGCCATCGGGCATGACCAGCGTCGGGATCTGGCGCATCGGGTTGCTGGTGGCCACGCGATCGCGCGCGGCCTCCTCGGCCCATGTCGCGCCTTCGATCAACGTGTAGGGCAGGCCCAGCAGCGTCAGCGCGGCTTCGACGGCGACCGCCCCGGAGGCTTCGGCGCCGTAGAGGGTCAGTGGGGCATGGGGGTGGTGCATGACATCGGCTCCTTCATCCGCCCTGAGTGGCGGCCAGATAGGCCAGCAGGTCCGCCACCTTGCGCTGGTTCATGCCGAGGCCCCAGTAGCGCATCTTGGTGCCGGGCACGACGGCGCCTGGGTCGCGCAGGAAGGCGGTCAGCGTGGCCTCGTTCCAAACCAGGCGCGAGGCCTTCATGCCGGCGGAATAGGCATAGCCCGGCGACGACCCGGCTTTGCGACCCACCAATGCGTTCAGGTGCGGACCGAAGGCGTGGCGCGCAGCCGGCCCCACGGCATGGCAGTTGGCGCAGGAGGCGAAAACCTTGCGGCCGGCCGCCGCGTCGCCCGCTGCCACGGCCCACGGCGCCATGGCGGGCAGCAGCAACGCCAGCGCAACGGCCTGCGGCGTCATGGCTGCTCACCCCCGGTGGCCATCATGTCGATCAGCTCCTTCACGAACGCCAGCGCGTCCTCAGGCGTCTCGAAGTGCATCTCGTTGTTCAGTTCGACAACCTCGCCTTCCGGCCCCTTGTGCACGACCGACCAGCCGCCGGCGCCGCCGTCCACCGCAAGCAGGCCGAACTGGCCGGGGGTGAGGTCGCGGGCGCTGCCCGATGTCATCACGATGTCGCGGCCGAGGTGGGAGTGATAGCGTCTCATCGAGGCCATTCTCAAGGAGACCCCACATGAAAGCAGTCTGGAACGGCGTGACCATCGCCGAAAGCGACGACACGGTCGTCGTCGAAGGCAACCACTACTTCCCGCCCGAGTCGCTGAAGAAGGAGTACACAACCTTCTCCAACCACCGCAGCGGCTGCCACTGGAAAGGCCAGGCGCAGTACCTCAGCCTGTTCGTCAACGGCGAGATGAACGCGGACGCCGTCTGGTACTACGCCGACCCGCTGCCTGCGGCGGCCGAGATCAAGGGCCGCTATGCGTTCTGGAAGGGCGTGAAGGTCACGGAGTAACGCCTTGAGGAAGCAGCGCCCACAGCCGCAGTGGCTGCTTCGTGCGGCCGGCCTGCAGCGCGGCCTCGTCGCCCCAACCCCAGAACAGATCGGCGCGCACGGCGCCCTGGATCGCGGCACCCGTGTCCTGCGCCAGCACCAGGCGGCGCAGCGGCGTGGTGGACAGCGGCTCGGTGCTGTCCAGCCACAACGGCGTGCCTAACGCGATGAACGAGCGGTCGATGGCAACCGAGCGGCCCGGCATGAGCGCCACGCCCTGGGCGCCGCGCGGGCCTTGGCCGGCGTCGGTCAGCGGCTCCTCGCGGAAGTAGACGATGCGCGGGTTGACGGCCAGCGCGTCACGCACCTTGGCGGGGTTGTTGCGGGCCCAGTCGCTCAGGCCCTTCCAGCTCGCGTCACGCAGCTCACCGCGCGCCAGCAGCGTGCGGGCGACGGACTCGAAGGGCTGGTCGTTGTGGCCGGCAAAGGCGACGCGGCTGATGCGCTCGGCGCCGGTCGCATCACGCATGACGAGGCGGCCCGAGCCTTGGATCTGCAGTTGCAGCAGCGCAAAGGGGTCGTCCAGATAGGCCAGCTCCAGCGCCGCGAAGCGCGGGTGGCTGTCGATGTCGCGGCGCGGCAGGCGGCGCAGCGCCGGGTCGCTGGGCAGCGCATGCAGCGGCCACTGGAAGGCGCCCTGGCGCGTGCGGCTGGCCGGGAGCTGGGGCTCGAAGTAGCCGGTCAACAAGCCGGTGTCGCCACTGCCTGACGCCACGCGCCAGGGCCGCAGATGCTTCATCAGGAACAGCGTCGCCTCGGTCGCGTCGGCGGGCGTCTGCAGCGCGGCGCGGGCGCAGAACTCGGCCCAGCCGGCGGCGGGGCGCTGGCAGTTGCCGAGCAGCGCGGGCCAGGCGGCGAGCAGCTCGTCGCTGCCCCAGCCGGGCAGGTCCTGCCAGTCCACGGCGACCCAGCGCTGTGCGACAGGCTGAGGCGACGGGGCCACCGGACGCTGCGGATGCAGCGGCGGCGCGGAGCAGGCCGCCAGCATTCCTAGAATCGCGGCCAGTCCCCCACGCGCCCACCCTGCCATGCTGCTGCTCCTCCTCGAAGCCCTCGGCGCACTGCTGATCATCGTCTTCATCATCTGGTGGACCATGTTCTCGGGCCGCAAGAACGGCGAGCGCAAGGACGATTAGCGCGGAGGAATCAGGAAGCTCAAGGGCTGGTGCCGCAGCCGGGCGCGGATGGCGGCGTAGACGCGCCGCCGGTCCGCCAGCTTGACGCCGCGCGAGCGCATCGCCACCTTGAAGGCACAGAAGAAGCTGACGCCGAGATTGAGCACGCCGATGCCGGCGATGCAGATCACGCAGGACCAGAAGGCCCAGGTGGCCATGACGCCGTAACCGAGCGCACCGACGGCGGCGGCGAGTTGGCCAGTGGACAGCGTGACGTGGCGCACCTCCAGGTCCAGGCCGATGAAGCCGAGCAGCGCTGGCGCCAGGCCCAGCATCAGGCCCAGGCTGATGTTGGCCGCCAGGCCGGAGATGTTGGCCCGCCACCAATGCGACCAGCGCTGTGCGCGCGCCTGGCCCAGCGTCGCGACGATGCCGGGGTTCCAGGCGATGGCGCTGTCCAGGCGGTGGAAGACGAACCAGTTCTCCACCCAGCCGGCGATGAGGCTGGACGCGAACAGCAGCGTGCCGGTGAAGGCGGCGAACAGCAGCGAAGGCCCGAACAGGCTGAGCGAATGCAGCACGTAATGCGCGTCCTTCTCACCCACCAGCGGCGCACCGAAGGCCAGCCAGCACAGCCCCTGCACGGCCAGCACGAGCGGGGCGACCACGGCGAGGTTGCCGATGATGCCGGCCACCTGCGAGCGCACGAGGTGGGCGACCTCGTCGACGAAGCCCTGCAGGCCGTCGTCCCTGTCGACCACGAGCAGCTTGTCGGCAAGGGCTGGCGCCGTCATGGCGGGCTGCTTGGTGGCCACCGTCCAGTGCAGCAGGTGGATGACGACGAAGCTCAGCGCGTAGTTCACGCCGGCCCAGAAGCCGCCCCAGAAGGCCGTGAAGCCCAGCAGCGCAATGAAGAACTTGGCGAAGGTGGTGCCGGCGATGACGGCGCCACCGCCCGCCGCGCGCTGCAGCATGTCGCGGTACTCGGCGCGGTTGCGGGTGATGTAGTGCTCGCCGGTCTCGGCGCTGCGCTCGGCCACCTTGCGGGCCAGCAGCGAGTAGTGACGTGCGAACAGCGTGCGCAGGCTGCGCCGTTCGTGAACGACGTGCACGAGGCCGGCCACGAGGCGCAGCAGCTCGCGCTGCGGCTGCTGCGACAGCAGGCAGGCGAGCAGCGCCTCGATGCGGTCCAGCCGCGCAGTCAGCTGCTCGACGGCGAACATCAGGTCGACCGACACGCCGTGGACCTCCAGGTGCTCGGGCACCGTCAGCGCCGCCGCGCGGCAGCCGTCGAGCAGTGCATGCAGGTACTGCATCGCCGACGCCTGCGCGGCCCGGTCGACCTCCGCGCCGGCCTGCGCATGCTCCACGGCGGCCCAGGCGGCGGGCAGCTGGTGAAAGGGCTTGTCCTGCAACAGCGCCTCGTCCATGCGCACGCGCAACGGCCCGGCCAGGCCGGCGGCGTGCACGTTGCTGATGAGCACGGTGATGGCCGCGCGCGCCTCGACACGCCAGCCGCCGTCGGGCGCGGCGGCGAACAGCAGGCTCAGCCGGCCGAGCAACTCGTCGTCGATGGCGGCGATCCAGTCCTCGTCGTTCTCGTCGCCGAACAACAGCTCGAACAGCGCCGCGAGGTCGCGCGTGTCGGTCGTCTGCGGCAGCAGGCGGCGGCGCAGGCGGCCGAGGAACTCGCCCCACAGCGCCATGCGCGGCGCAAAGCCCACCTCGGCGAACAGGCTGACGGCGTCAACATCGTTCCACACGCCGGCGATGACGCCCGCGAAGGCGCGCGCATGCTCGGGGTGGCGCTCCAGCACATTGAGCAGGTGCTTAAGGCGCACCAGCGGCAGCGGCGTGCCCAGGCCGCCGGACACCTCCTCGCGCGGCGCGTGGCGCAGCCATTCGAGCAGCCGCGCCAGCCACAGGTTGCGCTCGGCCAGCGCGGCCTGCGGGTCGGCCGCGTTCAGCAGCGCGGTGAGGTCCCAGCTCCGACTAGACACCTTGTTTGTCCACGGTTCTCGCGGGCCGAGCGCCGGGCCGCTCCCAAGCCGGCCCGTCAGGCGATGTGCGAGCGGGGGCCCCCCCGCGAGCGTCGCCGTCCCCTCGGGGGACCGACCAGGTTTGCGCGCGTACAGCGCCGCAAGACTGGGCGAGGGGCTTCAATGCAAGCTCGCGCTGTCGGCCAGGAGGAACTCGGCCACCTCGGCATGGAAGATCTCGCAGCCCTCGGTCACGCAGAGGAAGCGGCCGCACATCGAGCCCTGCGGCGTGCCGATCTGGGCCCAGGAGCTGTACTGGAAGCTCTGGCCGGGGGCCAGCACCGGCTGGTGGCCGACGACGGCCAGGCCATCGACGACCTGCACCTGGCCGCGCGCATCGGTGATCTCCCAGTGCCGGCCGATGAGCTGGGCCAGCACATCGCCGGTGTTCTCGATGGTGACGGTGTAGCTGAAGGCGTACAGGCCTTGCTCGAGGTGGGTCTGCTCGGGCAAGGCTTGCACGGCGACGCTGCAGCTGAAACTGGGGTTGGGCATGGGGTGATTGTCGCTATGCTCTTCGGATGACTGAGGGTGCGTGATGCCGGGGCAACGCTGGCTCGGCTTGTTGACCGCTTTCCTGTGCCTGGCTGCGCCGGCCCAGGAGATGAGCCTGCGTACCGTTCAGCAGGCCGGTGCGGCCGTCAAGTACGACCCTACCGGCAGGCCGCACAAGCCGGGGCTGTGCATGGAGATTCTGCGCGCGGTCGAGAAAGCGGAGCCTGGCCTGCGCTTCACGGGGCTGGCGCAGCATGTGCCGCTCAAGCGCGTCGAGCGCCTGCTGGCCGAGGGCCAGGTGGACGCCTTCTTCTGCCTGCTGAAGTCGCCCGAGCGCGAGCGGCAGTGGCGTTACGCGCCGGTGCCGCTGTACGTCATTCGCCACGTCGTCGTGCAGCGCGCCGACGACACGCGTCATCTCGACACGCTGGCGGAGCTGGCCACCGCCAGTCGCGCCAAGCGTGTGCTGGTTGCGCGCGGCACGGCCATCGCGCGCCACCTGCTGGCGGCAGACGTGGCCATCGCCGAGGTGGGCTCGGAGCGAGAGGCGCTGCAGATGCTGAACATGGGCCGCGCCGATGTCATGTACGGCCAGGACATCAACCTGCGGCACCACATCGCCGACAGCGGGCTGGGCGAGCGGATGAAGATCGGCCGTGCCGTGTTCCAGGAAGAGCCGCAGTTCCTGGCGATGCGCGCCGACCTGCCGGCGGCCGTCGAGGAACGACTGACGCAGGCGCTGCGCAAGCTGGAGCGCGACGGTGTGCTGCGGCAGATTGGCGACAAGTACCGATGAAGCCTCTTTATCTCCCCCCCGACGGCCGGCCACGCTGCGCCTGGTGCGCCGCCGCTCCTGGCGACGCCACCTATCTGCGTTATCACGACGAGGAATGGGGCCGGCCGGTGGCCGACGACTTCCGCCTGTTCGAGAAGCTGTGCCTGGAAGGCTTCCAGAGCGGCCTGTCGTGGCGGACCATCCTGAACAAGCGCGAGGCCTTTCGCGCGGGGTTTGCGGGCTTCGACTTCAACGCGGTCGCCCGCTTTGGCGCGGCGGACGTGGCCCGGCTGTTGGCCGACCCCGGCATCGTGCGCCACCGGGGCAAGATCGAGGCGGCCATCCACAACGCCGGGCGCTGCGTGGACCTGGTGGCCGAGACCGGCTCGCTGGGCGCCTACCTGTGGCGCTTCGAGCCGCCGAAGAACTCGGTGGCCCACAACCTGTCGCAGTCGCCGGGCTCCGAGGCGCTGTCCAAGGACCTGAAGAAGCGCGGCTGGAAGTTCGTCGGCCCGACGACGATGCACGCGCTGATGCAGGCCATGGGGCTGATCAACGACCATCAGCCGGGCTGCCACCACTGGGCCGAAGCCCAGCGGCAGCGTGAGGCGTTTCAGCGCCCCGCGTAACTCAAGATCACTTCGGCATCACAACAGAGTCGATGACGTGGATGACGCCGTTGTCGGCGGCGATGTCCGTCGCGGTGACCTTGGCGTTGTCCACCATCACACCACCCATCGTCGTGATGGTCAGCTCGCTGCCCTGGACGGTCTTGACCTTGCCGGCCTTGACGTCCTTGGCCATGACCTTGCCCGGCACGACGTGATAGGTCAGAACGGCGGTCAGCTTGGCCTTGTCCTTGAGCAGCGCGTCGAGGTCGGCCTTGGGGATCTTGGCGAACGCGGCGTCGGTCGGCGCGAACACGGTGAACGGGCCCGGGCCCTTGAGCGTGTCGACCAGCCCGGCGGCCTGCAGCGCGGTGGCCAGCGTCTTGAAGCTGCCGGCGGCCACGGCCGTGTCGACGATGTCCTTGGCCTGGGCGCCGAGGGCGGCGAGCGAGAGGGCGGTCAGTGCAAAAAACTTCTTCATGGTGGTTGGACTTTCAGGTGGGAAGGACAAGGCGAGCCAGGCTCGCCGGGGGGAGGAACTCAGAGCGTGGGCAGGATGACGGTGTCGATCACATGGATGACGCCGTTGCGCGCCAGCACATCGGTGGCCGTGATGGCGGCCTTGCGGCTGTTGCGGTCGGTGATGGCCAGCGTGGCGTCGACCGTGAAGGTGTTGCCCTGCACCGTGGTGATGGGCGTGCCCACCGGCACGTCGGCCTTGAGCACGCGGCCGGCCACGACGTGGTAGGTCAGCACCTTGGTGAGCAGCGGCTTGTCGGCCAGCAGCTGTTCCTTGGTCAAGCCCAGTTCGGTCAGCAGCTTGGCGAAGGCGGCGTTGGTGGGCGCGAACACGGTGAAGGGGCCGGTGCCGTTGAGCGTGGGCACCAGGTCGGCCGCCACGACGGCCTCGACGAGGATGCTGAAGTCGGGCAACGCCTGCGCGGTGGCGACAACGGTCTTGTCGGCCGGCAGCAGCACCTTGTCGATGGCATGCACCACGCCGTTGGTGGCCGCCACGTCGGTCGCGGTGATGCGGGCGGTGCGGTTGCGGCCGTCGGTGATGACGAGGTTGCCGCCCACCGAGTCGATCTTGAAGATGCCGCCTTCCAGCGGCGTGATGGGCTTGCCCAGCGGCACAGCGGACCGCTCCACCTTGCTGCCGAGCACGTGGTACTGCAGCACCGTGCGCAGCAGCGGTTTGTCGGCGAGCAGCTGCGCCTTGGAGACGCCCAGCTCGGTCAGCAGTGCGGCGAAGGCGGCGTCGGTGGGCGCGAAGACGGTGAACGGGCCGGGGCCGGACAGCGTGCCCGCCAGGTCGGCCGCGACGACGGCCTCGGCCAGCACGCTGAAGTTGGCGTCGCGCTGAGCCACTTCCACGACGTTGGGATCGGGGTCGTCACCGCCGCCGCAGGCCGCGAGCAGGCTGATGGACAGGCTGATGCCGAGACGTTGAAGCCAGGTGGTCCACATGGGAAGGTCTCCTGTAATTGAGCGAAGGAAGCCACGGGGCCGCAGCGAGAGCGGCCCCGGAGGGAGGGAAACGGTGAAACGCCGGCCGCTCAGTCCGGCGGCAGCAGCACGTCGTGCAGCCGGTGCAGCACGCCGTTGCTGCAGGGCTGGTCACTGCCGACGGCCAGCGGCTGGGCAAGGTCGCCACCGGCGCGGACATGGCCCAGCGCAGACAGGTGCAGCGGCGCATCGGCCCAGCTACGCAACTGGCCGCCCCAGGGCAGTTCCAGGCTGGCCCAGCGCCCCGGCACCACGTGCTGGCGCAGCAGCCGGCCCAGCTGCGCGTTGTCGGACCACAGCGCCCGGCGGCTCAGGCCCAGCCTGGCGGCGGCGCGGTCCAGCCCGGCGTCAGAAGGTGCAAACACGGTGAACGGCCCCGTGCAGCCGAGCAGCGGCGCCAGGCCGGTGCGCTCCAGCGCGTCAGCGAAGCGGCCGAGACCGGGTTCGGCTGCGATCTGCTGCCACAGGCTGGCCGAGGCCGGCTGCAGCGGGCGGTCCACCCACAGCAGGCGCAGGTCGCCCGGGCCGGATTCGGCGCGCAGCTCGACGACTCGCTGGCCGCTGGCGTCGCGCCAGCTTGCCGTGGCATCGCGTCGCAGCAGGCTACCGTCCAGCATGGGCAGCACCGCCGCCGTCGGGTCGTCCACCACGCTCAGATGGCGCGCCAGCCACTGCTGCAGCCCCACCGGCGGCAGATGCTGCGGCGACACGCCGGCCTGGCGCAGTGCCGCGTCCGTCGGCGCGAACAGCGTCACCCGCTGCGGGCCGCGCGCCAGCGCCTGCAGCGGCGCGGCGGCCACCGCCAGCCAGTCCAGCGTCGGCCCCGCCGCAGCAACAGGCGATGCACCGCCCGCGCCGTGCGGCATCAACCGGGCCATCGGCGGCAGTGCCAGCTCTCGAATCCAGTTCAGCATCGCGCCCTCGCGAAAAACTCGTCAGGCGCAAATTTGAACTACACAGTTCACGTTGTCAACTTTGTGGTCTATTTCATTACTTGTCGATTCAAAACTGACTCAGACAGTCTCGCTTGTAACGAAGCCGTCTAGAATCACTCCCATGACGACGCCACGCCCCAGGTTTCGAGAACAAGTGCTGCAGGCTCGAGAAGACGCCATCGTGGCGTCGGTGAGCCGGCTGCTGGCCGAGAAGGGCTTCGACCTGATGACGGTCGACGAGGTCGTCGCCGACGTGGGCATCGCCAAGGCCAGCCTGTACAAGCACTTCACATCCAAGGAAGAGCTGGCGGCGGCGGCGATGGTGCAGGTGCTGGCGCGCACCCAGGACGAGCTGGCGCGGCTGCGTGCGCTGGACCTGGACGCGCTGGGCCGGCTGCAGGGCGTGGCGCGCTGGGCCTATCAGCAGCAACTGGCCGGCCAGATGCCGCTGCTGCCGGCGCAGGACTCGACGCTGCGCGCGACGCTGGTGGGCAACAAGGCCTACATGGAGCGGCTGATGCAGGTCTCCGACGAGCTGGGCAGCTGGATCACCGAGGCCCAGGCCCAGCGCCAGCTTGACCCGGCACTGCCGCCCGAGCTGGTGCTCTACACGCTGTTCGCCCGCGCCTGCGACCCGGTGCTGGGCGTCATGCGCGCCGGCGGCAACTACAGCGACGCGCAGATCGTCGACTGGCTGGTGGCGAGCTGCTTCAAGGGCCTGGGGCCTTAGGAGGCTGTCGGGCTTGGGGCTGGGTGCGCCAGCCCCAAGCCCGACAGCCTCCTAAAATCGCGGCCCATGGCCGCCGCTCCCACCTACCGCATCGCCCCCAGCCTCCTGTCCGCCGATTTCGCCCGCCTGGGCGAGGAGGTCCGCGACGTGCTGGCCGCCGGCGCCGACTGGATTCACTTCGACGTGATGGACAACCATTACGTGCCCAACCTGACCTTCGGGCCGATGATCTGCGAGGCGCTGCGCAAGCACGCGGTCAAGCCCGACGGCACGCCGGCCCTGCTGGACGTGCACCTGATGGTGCAGCCGGTCGACAGCCTGGCCCAGGCCTTCTGCCGCGCGGGTGCGGACCTGGTGACCTTCCACCCCGAGGCCAGCGCCCATGTGGACCGCACGCTGCAGCTCATCAAGGGCGAAGGCAAGCAGGCCGGCCTCGTCTTCAACCCCGCCACGCCGCTGGACGTGCTGGAGTGGGTCATCGACAAGGTGGACCTCATCATGCTGATGAGCGTGAACCCGGGCTTTGGCGGCCAGAGCTTCATCCCCAGCGCGCTGGCCAAGCTGAAGCGAGCGCGCGAGATCATCGACAAGAGCGGTCGCGACATCCGCCTGGAAATCGACGGCGGCGTGAAGGTGGACAACATCCGCGAGATTGCTGCGGCGGGCGCCGACACCTTCGTCGCCGGCTCGGCCATCTTCGGCAAGCCTGATTACAAAGCCGTCATAGCCGCGATGCGCACGGAACTTGCGAAAGCCTGAGCCATGGCTTCCATCCTGCTCATCTGCACCGCCAACATCTGCCGCTCGCCCATGGCCGAGGCCATCTTCAAGGCCAAGCTGGGCGATGTGTTCAAGACCATCGTCTCGGCCGGCGTGCACGCCGACCCGCGCGGCGGGCCGGTGGACGCACGCGCCGCCGCCGCGCTGGCGCGGCACAAATACAGCCTGGAGCGCAAATGGCGCTCGCGCCGCGCAGAGCCCGAGAGCCTGGGCGACTACGACCTGGTGCTGGTGATGGAAGCCGAACACGCCGATGCGCTGCGCGCGAAGGCGGCACCCGAACACCACGCCCGAATCAGGCTGCTGACCGACTTCGTGCCCGAACTGGCCGGCCAGGACGTGCCCGACCCCTACTTCGGCCCGCCCCAGGGCTTCGACGTGGTCATCGGCATGATCGAGCGCGCCGCCCAGCGGCTGCTGACCGAGAGCCGCGAGGGGCGGCTGAAGCTGGGTTGATCAGGTCTTCGGGCGCTCGTCACCCAGCGCCAGCGCCAGCCGCGCACCCACCGCCGCGTTGTTGCGCACCAGCGCGATGTTGGTCGCCAGGCTGCGGCCACCCGTCAGCGCCTTGATGCGCGCCAGCAGGAAGGGCGTGATAGCCTTGCCCTGCACGCCTTGCTGCGCGGCCTCGGCAAGCGCCTGCGTCGTGATCGCGTCGATCTCCTCGCGCGGCATGGCCTGGGCCGCCGGCACCGGGTTGCTGACGACCACTCCGCCCGCCAGACCTAACGCCCACTTTGCGCGAATAAAACGCGCCTGGCTGCGCGCCTCGTCCATGCGGCAGTCGGCCTTCAGGCCGCTGTCCGGCGTGAAGAAGGCGGCGAAGTTGTCCTGGCCGATGGAGAGCACCGGCACGCCGTGCGTCTCCAGGTATTCCAGCGTCAGGCCCAGGTCCAGGATGGACTTGGCGCCTGCGCAGACCACGGCCACCGGCGTGCGCGCCAGCTCCTGCAGGTCGGCCGAGATGTCGAAGCTTTCATGCCCGCCGCGGTGCACGCCGCCGATGCCGCCGGTGACGAACACCTCGATGCCGGCCAGGTGGGCGCAGATCATCGTCGCGGCCACCGTCGTGGCGCCCAGGCGGCCGGTGGCGATGGCATAGGGCAGGTCGCGGCGGCTGAGCTTCATCGCGTCGGGCGCCTGGGCGAGCTGGCGCAACTCGTCTTCCGTCAGGCCGACACGGACGCGCCCGCCCATGACGGCGATGGTGGCCGGCACGGCGCCCTCGGCGCGGATGACGTCTTCCACCTCGCGGGCCGTCTCCAGGTTCTGCGGCCAGGGCATGCCATGGGCAATGATGGTGGATTCGAGCGCCACGACGGGCCTGCCTTCGGCGCGGGCGGCAGCGACTTCGGGCGAGAGTTGGATCAGGTCGTTCATCGGTGGTTCAGCGGTCGCTGAGAAAGTTCGGGTTCAGTTCAGGGTGCACGCTGTCCTCGGTCTGCAGCGTCAGCGCGGCCAGGTCCAGGCCCAGGCGGGCGGCGGCGTCGGCATCGTCCGGGTGGCTCAGCAGCGCGGCGCAGACGCCCGCCGCCAGCGCATCGCCCGCGCCGGTCACGTCGACGACGTCGACCTGCGGCGCCGGCCATTCGCGCGACCCGCGCGCGGCCTGGCTCAGCAGCAGGCCGCGCTCGCCACGCGACACCAGCACGCAGCCGACGCCGCGCGCATGCAGCCGCGCGAAGGCCTCGGCGGGGTCCGCGGCCACGGTGGACAGCTCGCCGGCATTCAGGATCAGCAGGTAGAGGCCGGTGAGGCTTTCGGGCAGGCGGTCCATCTTCGCCTCCGACACGGCCACGCCGACCAGCCGGATGCCACTGGCCTGCGCTTCGCCCAGCAGCAGCGGCCAGGCGTCGGTCGGCAGGTTGCCGTCGGCCACCACCAGCGCCGCGCTCGCGCGCAGAGCCTTGCTGGATTCCAGCGCCCACGGGTTGAGCCTCTCCACCAGCGGCATGGCGGCCAGGCCCAGGTGCAGGCCACCGTCGGGCGACAACACGGCCGTGTAGCTGTCGCTGACCTGCCGGCGCAGCTTCAGCACGGCCTCGGTGGCGATGCCCACCCGCGCGGCCTGCTCCAGCAGCATGCGACCGCCCGCGTCGTCGCCCACCGCCGCGATCAGCGCCACGGGCAGGCCCAGGCGGGCCAGGTTCTCGGCCACGTTGCGCACGACGCCGCCGGGCGTCTCATGCGCCTCGCAGGGGTTGGACGAGCCGTCCAGCGGATCGGCCAGCAGGCGCAGCTTGCGGTCGACGTTGAAGCCGCCAATGCAGACGATGGGGGCGGCTGGGGCTGTCATCGCCGCATTCTAGGAACCGATACAGTCAGCCCCGGTGCGGCGCCAAGCCGCCCACGTCGCTCGGACGGTTCCGGGCGCTCACGTGACACTGCCAATGACTTCCCCCTCCTCTTCCGCCTCCGGCGGCAAGCGCCGTTTCGCGCGCATCGACCGCCTCCCGCCCTACGTCTTCAACATCACCGCCGAGCTGAAGCTGGCGGCCCGCAGGCGCGGCGAAGACATCATCGACATGAGCATGGGCAACCCCGACGGGGCCACGCCGGCTCATATCGTCGCCAAGCTCACCGAGGTCGCGCAGCGGCCCGACACGCACGGCTACTCGGCCAGCAAGGGCATCCCGCGGCTGCGCCGCGCGATCTCGCACTGGTACCAGCGCCGCTACGGTGTGGCCATCGACCCGGACAGCGAGGCCATCGTCACCATCGGCTCCAAGGAAGGCCTGGCCCACCTGATGCTGGCGACGCTGGACCGCGGCGACACCGTGCTGGTGCCCGACCCGAGCTACCCCATCCACATCTACGGCGCGGTCATTGCCGGGGCGGACATCCGCGCGATTCCGGTCAGCAGCGAGGTCGACTTCTTCGCCGAGCTGGAGAAGACCATCCGTGGCAGCTACCCCAAGCCCAAGATGATGGTGTTCGGCTTCCCATCGAACCCGACGGCGCAGTGCGTGGAGTTGAGCTTCTTCGAGCGCGTCGTGGCGCTGGCCAAGAAGCACGACATCCTCGTCGTGCACGACCTGGCCTATGCCGACATCGTCTACGACGGCTATGTGGCACCAAGCATCATGCAGGTGCCCGGCGCCAAGGACGTGGCGGTCGAGTTCTTCACGCTCAGCAAGAGCTACAACATGGCCGGCTGGCGCATCGGCTTCATGGTCGGCAACCGCGACCTCGTCGCTGCACTCGCCCGCATCAAGAGCTATCACGACTACGGCACCTTCACGCCGCTGCAGGTCGCGGCGATCGCTGCACTCGAAGGCGACCAACAGTGCGTGCTGGACATCTGCGCCAGCTACCAGCGCCGCCGCGACGTGCTCTACAAGGGGCTCATTGAAGCCGGCTGGCAGGTCGACTGCCCCAAGGCCAGCATGTATATCTGGGCGCCCATCCCCGAGGCCTACCGCGCGCTGGGCTCGCTGGAGTTCGCGAAGCAGCTGCTGGAGAAGGCCAAGGTCTGCGTGTCGCCCGGCATCGGCTTTGGCGACCACGGCGATGGCCATGTGCGCTTCGCGCTGATCGAGAACGAGTCGCGCATCCGGCAGGCGGTGCGGGGGATCAAGGCGATGTTCAAGGCGGATGGGCTATTGAAAGCCTGACCCGTCGCCGGGGCAGGCGACCTGCGCCCCGGCTCTTGCTGCACGAGGAAATCGCATGCCATCACAGTTAGCGCGCAAGGTTGCCCAGTCCACGAGCGTGGCCCTGCTGGCGTTGTTCGGCTGTGCCAGTCAGCCCCCGTACGCCGGCGATTTCCCCGCAAGCACGCAGCTCGCCATCAGCCCCGACGGGAAGCGGCTGTTCGCGTTCTGGAACGATCACCAAGGCGCACCGCACGGCCGATTGCTGGAGCTGGACGGCGCGGTCGTGACATCGCGGCGGAAGCTGCTGGTGCCGTCGAACCTGCGATCCATTGAATTCACTGAAGACAAACAGCATCTGCTGGTGACAACCCATGAACAGGGCCGCGGCGAACTGCTCAAAGTCCACCTGACCTCCGGCCACCAGACATCCCTCTACAAGAACCAGTTCGGCCTGGCCTTCGCGAAGGAGACCCGCCAGAGCGACCACGTCTTCCTGGAATCGGATGGCAACGCGAGCACCTGGAAACGGCTGCGCGACGGCCAAGGCCGCCAGTTGAGCCTGCAGCCGTTCCTTCGCCGCGGAGCGCCGATCAGTGCCGTGGGCGGGAATCTCTTTCAAACCGTTCCGACGAGTCCCACCTCATTCCTGACCGTTCACGGCGATGTCCCAAGCGGCATCAATCAGTTGCTCACGCCATCGACATTCGTGATGCGCTGCGCCGATGGTGATCCGTGGGTCTGCGCTCGGACCGAACTTTTCACCGTCAATGACCGGAACAGCTACTACGCGGCGGGCCTGTCGCTGTTCAATGGGCCACGCAAGAGGTGCGACGTCGCAGGCAAGTGGGTCGACCTCGTGAACCTCTCGATTTCCAGCGACGGCAGCACCATCGTCTTTCATGCAGCCATCGAGAAACTGGGCGGCGAGCGCGCGATCTACGTCATCAAGAACGACGCCGAGTGCCGGGCCCAGCGGCTCTCGCTTCACCCGGGCGAAGGAGCCACAGTCACCGGCTCGTCAGGAACGTAACTAGCCCACGTTCCTGCTCTGCCACAGCTCCAGCCCGCCCACCGCCAGCACGTGGTCTTCCCAGCCCTCCAGGCCCGAGACGACCAGCATGCCCATGCGCCCCTTGCCGCGGATCATCAGCGGCACGGCGCCGCCCTCGGCGCGGAACAGTTCCGGGTCCAGCCCCGTGTCCTTGTTGAAGTCCACGCCGCGCTCGATGAACTGCTGCCGCACCATCCACGAGCTGTGGCCAAAGCGGCGGGCGACGTTCTTCTTCTTGTTGACCCAGTCGGCATTCCCGGCCGTCGTGCCGTCCATGAAGTAGACGAACAGCGGGTGGGTTTCCGTCTCGATGTGGATGGCGATGGGCCGGCCCGGAAACCATTCCAGCGACAGGGCGAGGATGGCCTGGCCGATGGCCATCGCGTCTGCCGCGTTGAGGCGGTCGAAGACCAGGGCAGCTTCTTGCGCCGCACAGGCGGCGACGGTCGCGGGCGCTTTCAAGGTCTTGTCCATGTTGGCAGTTGCATCTTGCGGAGTGGCAGATGGCGGATAGTAGTGAGCCGGTGTTTCATGACGTGATCAACCTGATGTCCTCTCCCCACCTCCACCCACCCATGCAGGCCTGCATCCTCGACCTCGACGGCACCTTGGTCGACACATTGGGCGACTTCGTCGCCGTTCTGGGCCTCGTGCTGTCTGACCTCGGCCTGCCGGGCGTCACGCGCGACTTCATCGAGCACACCATCGGCCGCGGCAGCGAGCACCTGGTGCGCACGACGCTGGCCCATGTGGGCGCTGATATGGGGACTCAGCCCGAGCTGTTCGAGCGCGCCTGGCTGCTCTACCAGCAGCACTACGCGGCAGTGAACGGTGAGCACGCGGCCATCTACCCCGGCGTCGTCGAAGGGCTGGAAGCGCTGCGCGCGCGGGGCATCCCGCTGGCGGTGCTGACGAACAAACCCGGCGCACCCGCGCGGGAGTTGCTCAAGCGCAAGGGGCTGGACGGCTACTTCCAGCACGTCTTCGGTGGCGACGAGTTCGCGCGCAAGAAGCCCGACCCGCTGCCGCTGCTCAAGACCTGCGAAGCGCTGGGCACGCCGCCGTCGGCGACCTGGATGGTGGGTGACTCACGCAACGATGCCGAGGCGGCGCACGCGGCCGGTTGCCCGCTGGTGCTGGTGACCTACGGCTACAACCACGGCGAGGACATCCGCGCCGTTCCGGCCCATCAGCATGTGGACCGGCTGGACGCGATCAGCGCCGGCGTTCCTTCTTGATGCCCAGCAGCGCATCCTTCAGCGCCGCGTCGGCCGGCTTGTCGCCCAGCCAGATGCGCAGCAGCGCCGTGAAGAACTCGGGCTCCTTGATGGTCTCGCCGATGGGCTTGCCGTTCAGCAACACGGTCGAGCCGAGGCCGGGCACGTAGTCGACGTAGAAGCTGTCGCCGTTGTTGAGCTGCTTGCGGCTGGCGAAGATCTCGCTGAGCTTGAGCACGCCGTTGATGGACTTGACGAACTCCTCGCGCGGCGCGTTGTCCTCCATGCCCTTGGTGAACAGCCGGCCCAGCTCATTGCCGTCGATGTCGCGCAGCATGTGGATATGGATGCGCTTGGGGCCCGGCGCGGCCAGCACCTCCTGCGGCGTGCCGGCCTTGGTCGTCAGGTAGAGCCCGGCCGTATAGACCTTGACGACGAACTTGTAGCGCACGCCGGCGCCGTTGAGTTGCAGCTTCTGGCCGGCCAGGTCGATGCCCGGCTCGTACTTCACATTCGCCACCTCGACCGTCTGGGCCCAGGCACTTGCTCCGCTCAAACTGCCCGCAGCCAACAGGGCCGCGACGATGAATGCACGCATGTCCGTCTCCGTATTCGTGGCGCAATAACGGCGCCTTCGCGGCACGAAGTATGGCCCGGCTTGAAATACACTCGCCCGCATCATGTTCATCACGCGCAAGCACATCACGGGGTCGAGCGACCGGGGAGCCTGGCCCTGGCGTCCCTGGGCCACCGCCGTTTGATGCCGCTTGGCGCGCCCTGACGCGCTCTCACTCGCGTTGCCCGTTCGGGCTGCACGCCAAGCCCTGAAGCTGTCCATTCAAGGTTTGACGCCGTGATCACTGAAATCGAATTCCAGAGCCTCGCCGCCGAGGGCTACAACCGCATCCCGCTGATCAGCGAGGCCTTTGCGGATCTCGAAACTCCGCTGTCCCTCTACCTCAAGCTCTGCGCCGGTGCCGGCCATGGCCGCAACAGCTTTTTGCTGGAGTCGGTGGTCGGCGGCGAGCGCTTCGGGCGCTACTCCTTCATCGGCCTGCCGGCGCGCACGCTGATCCGCGCAACGGGCCAGCACTGCGAGGTGCTGACCGACGGCCAGATCGTCGAGACGCACGAGGGCAATCCGCTGGACTTCATCGCCGCCTACCAGGACCGTATCAAGCCCAAGATCCCCACCGGCCTGCCGCGCTTCTGCGGCGGCCTGGCGGGCTACTTCGGCTACGAGGCCGTGCGCGCCATCGAGAAGCGCCTGGACCGCGACCACAAGGGCGACAGCCTGGGCACGCCGGACATCGTGCTGCTGCTGACCGAAGAGGTCGCCGTTATCGACAACCTGTCCGGGCGCCTGTACCTCATCGTCTGGGCCGACCCGCGCCAGCCCGAGGCCTATTTCCGCGCCAAGAAAAAGCTCTCGCTGCTGCGCGACAAGCTGACCTACTCGGTGAGCGTGCCGCGCGTGCAGCGCACCGAGGCGCACGCGGTGACGCGCGGCTTCGCCAAGGCCGACTACCTGGCCGCCGTGGCCAAGGCCAAGGAGTACATCGCCGCCGGCGACCTGATGCAGGTGCAGGTGGGCCAGCGCATCTCCAAGCCGTACAAGGCCGAGCCCATCGCGCTGTACCGGGCTCTCAGGGCGCTGAACCCCAGCCCCTACATGTACTTCTACGACCTGGGCGACTTCCAGATCGTCGGCGCCAGCCCCGAGATCCTGGTGCGCGAGGAGCACGCCAGCGACGGCAGCCGCAAGGTCACGATCCGCCCGCTGGCCGGCACCCGCCCGCGCGGCGCGACGCCGGAGCGCGACCTGGCACTGGAGGCCGAACTACAGGCCGATCCGAAGGAGCGCGCCGAGCACCTGATGCTGATCGACCTGGCCCGCAACGACATCGGCCGCATCGCCCGCACCGGCAGCGTCAAGGTCACGCAGGCTTTCACCATCGAGCGCTACTCGCACGTCATGCACATCGTCTCCAACGTCGAGGGCGTGCTGCGCCCCGAGGTCGGCCAGCTCGATGTGCTGAAGGCCACCTTCCCCGCCGGCACGCTGACGGGCGCGCCCAAGGTGCGGGCGATGGAGCTGATCGACGAGCTGGAGCCCGTGCAGCGCGGCATCTACGGCGGTGCCTGCGGCTACCTGAGCTTTGCCGGCGACATGGACCTGGCGATCGCCATCCGCACCGGCATCATCAAGAACGGCATGTTGTATGTGCAAGCGGCGGCCGGTGTGGTGGCTGACTCGGTGCCTGAGTTGGAATGGCAAGAGACGGAAGCGAAAGCACGCGCCTTGCTGCGCGCCGCCGAACTGGTTGAGGAGGGCTTCTAAATGCTCTTGATGATCGACAACTACGACAGCTTCACGTTCAACCTGGTCCAGTACTTCGGCGAGCTGGGTGCCGACGTGCGGGTTGTCCGCAACGACGAGATCACCGTCGCCGAGATGGCGGCCCTGAACCCCGACCACATCGTCTTCTCGCCCGGCCCCTGCACGCCCAACGAGGCGGGCGTGTGCGTGGAAGCCATCCAGCATTTCATCGGCAAGAAGCCGCTGCTCGGCGTGTGCCTGGGCCACCAGGCCATGGGCCAGGCGCTGGGCGGTCGCATCATCCGCGCCAAGCGCCAGATGCACGGCAAGGCCAGCCTGCTTTCGACCGACCAGCGCGGCGTCTACACCGGATTGCCCAAGGACTTCAGCGTCATCCGCTACCACTCCCTGGTCATCGAGGAAGCGACCTGCCCTGCGGTGCTGGAGATCACCTCGCGCAGCGACGACGGCGAGATCATGGGCGTGCGCCACCGCGAACTGGCCGGCACGGCCACGCCGCTGGAGGGCGTGCAGTTCCACCCCGAGTCCATCCTCAGCGAGCATGGGCACGCGATGCTGCGCAACTTCCTGGAGTTGCGGCCGTGAGCGACTACGCCCCGTCGTCTGGCGGTGGCGAGCCAGCCATCGTCGACCTGCGCAGCGACACGGTCACCAAGCCCACTCCGGCCATGCTGGCGGCCATCGCCTCCGCACAGGTGGGCGATGACGTCTTCGGCGACGACCCGACCGTCAACGCTTTGCAGGAGCGCGGCGCCGCTTTGCTCGGCAAGGAGGCCGCCCTCTTCATGAGCAGCGGCACGCAGAGCAACCTCTGCGCGCTGCTGGCCCATTGCGGCCGGGGCGACGAGTACATCGTCGGCCAGCTCGCTCACACCTACCGCTACGAGGGCGGCGGCGCGGCGGTGCTGGGAGGCATCCAGCCGCAGCCGCTGAACAACCAGCCCGACGGCACGCTCAAGCTGGAAGACATCGCCGCGGCGATCAAGCCGGACGACGTGCACTTCGCGCGCACGCGGCTGCTGGCGCTGGAGAACACCTGGGGTGGCCAGGTGCTGTCCACGCAGTACACGAACGCCGCCTGCGAGCTGGCGCGTGCGCGTGGCCTGGCCACGCATCTGGACGGCGCGCGCCTGTTCAACGCGGCTGTGGCTTCCGGCCGCAGCGTGGGCGACCTGGCGCGGGCGTTCGACTCCGTCTCGATCTGCTTCAGCAAGGGCCTGGGCGCGCCCATCGGTTCGATGCTGGTGGGCTCGCGCGACCTGATCGCCAAGGCCTACCGCGTGCGCAAGATGGTGGGCGGCGGCCTGCGCCAGGTGGGCCTGCTGGCGGCGGCTGCCGACCATGCGCTGACCCATCACGTCGACCGCCTCGCCGACGACCACGCGCTCGCGAAACGGCTCGCCGAAGGGCTGGCCACGCTGCCCGGTGTCACGGTCACGCCACCGCAGACGAATATCGTCTTCGCCCAGGTCAGCGACGGCCGCACGCCCGCGCTGCTGGAGCACCTGAAGGCGCGCGGCGTGCTGGCCACCGGCCTGATCGGCCTGCGCTTCGTGACCCATCTGGACGTCGATGCCGAAGGTATCGACCACGCCATCGCCTCTGCTCGCGAATTCCTGGAAGCCTGAGCCATGCCCATCACCGACAACGAAGCCCTGACCCGCGTCATCGAGCACCGCGAGATCTTCCACGACGAGATGCTGACGCTGATGCACCGCATCATGGCCGGCGAGATGTCGCCCGTCATCGCGGCGGCGCTGCTGACCGGCCTGCGCGTGAAGAAGGAAACCATCGGCGAGATCACCGCCGCCGCGCAGGTCATGCGCGAGCTGTCCAACAAGGTGCCGCTGGGGCCGCTGCCTCATCTGGTGGACGTGGTCGGCACCGGCGGCGACGGCGCGCACAGCTTCAACATCTCGACCTGCTCGATGTTCGTCGCCGCAGCCGGCGGTGCGCAGGTGGCCAAGCATGGCAACCGCAGCGTCAGCAGCAAGACCGGCAGCGCCGACGTGCTGGAGGCGCTGGGCGCCAACATCCAGCTGACGCCGCGCCAGGTGGCCGCGAGCATCGCCGAGTGCGACATCGGTTTCATGTTCGCGCCCAACCACCACCCGGCGATGAAGAACATCGCGCCGGTGCGCCGCGAGCTGGGCGTGCGGACCATCTTCAACATCCTGGGCCCGCTGACCAACCCGGCTGGCGCGCCCAACATCCTGATGGGCGTATTCCACGCCGACCTCGTCGGCATCCAGGTACGCGTGCTGCAGCGCCTGGGCGCCGAGCACGCGCTGGTCGTCTACGGCAAGGACGGCATGGACGAGATCTCACTGGGCGCGACGACGTTGGTGGGCGAGCTGCGCAATGGCGCCGTGCGCGAGTACGAGGTGCACCCCGAGGACTTTGGCTTCGCAATGGCCAGCAACCGCAGCCTGAAGGTGGAAGGCCCCGAGCAGTCGCGCCAGATGCTGATCGGCGTGCTGGACGGCCAGACCGGCCCGGCGCGCGACATCGTGCTGCTGAACGCCGGCGCGACGCTGTACGCCGCCAACGTGGCGCCGACGCTGGCCGACGGCATCGCCCGCGCCCGCCAGGCGCTGGACAGCGGCGCGGCGCGTGCCAAGCTGGATGCCTTCGTGAAGGCGACGCAAGGGCTGGGGAAGAGCTGATGGCTGACATCCTGAACAAGATCGTCGAGGTCAAGTGGGAAGAGATCGCGGCGGCGAAGCACAAGCGCTCGCTGGCGTCGCAGCGCGAGGAAGCCGAGGGCCGCAAGGGCCAGCAGCGCGGCTTCGAGCGCGCCTTGCGCAGCAAGATCGCGGCGGGCCACGCCGGCGTCATCGCCGAGGTGAAGAAGGCAAGCCCCAGCAAGGGCGTGCTGCGCGAGGGCTTCCGCCCCGCCGAGATCGCCGAGACCTATGCCCGCAACGGCGCGGCGTGTTTGAGCGTGCTGACCGATGAGCGCTTCTTCCAGGGCTCCGTCGCCTATCTGCAGCAAGCCCGCGCCGCCTGCGAACTGCCGGTGCTGCGCAAGGACTTCATGGTCGACGAGTACCAGGTCATGGAAGCCGGCGCGATGGGCGCGGACTGCATCCTGCTGATCGCCGCATGTCTCGCCGACTCGCAGATGGCCGACCTCGAAGCCGCCGCCCATGCGCTGGGCCTGGACGTGTTGGTGGAGGTGCATGACGGCGATGAGCTGGACCGCGCGCTGACGCTGAAGACGCCGCTGGTGGGCATCAACAACCGCAACCTGCGCACCTTCGACGTGACGCTGGACACCACGCTGGGCCTGCTGCCGCGCGTGCCGGCAGACCGGCTGCTGGTGACCGAGAGCGGCATCCTCGGCGCGGCGGACGTGAAGCGCATGCGCGACGCCGACGTGCACGCCTTCCTCGTCGGCGAGGCCTTCATGCGCGCGCCAGATCCTGGCGCGGCGCTGGCGACGCTGTTCGCATGAAGCTCCCGCTGCGACTGCCGAGCACCGACTGGCTGCCGGTCGTCGAAGCCTGGGCCGCCTCGCCTGCAGGTCAGCGGCTCGAAGCCTTTCTGGAAGAACGCGCCGCCACCGGCGCCACCATCTACCCGCCCGAGCCGTTGCGCGCTCTGACGCTGACGCCGCTGTCGCAGACCCGCGTCGTCATCCTCGGCCAGGACCCGTACCACGGCCCCGGCCAGGCCGAGGGCTTGAGCTTCAGCGTGCCGCCCGGCGTGCCGCTGCCGCCCAGCCTGCGCAACATCTTCAAGGAGATCCAGCGCGACCTCGGCAAACCCTTCCCGCCCAACGGCAGCCTGGTGCGCTGGGCCGAGGGCGGCACGTTGTTGCTGAACGCCGTGCTGACCGTGGAAGACGGCCAGCCCGCCAGCCATGCGGGCCAGGGCTGGGAAGCGCTGACCGACGCGCTGATCAAGGCAGCGGCGCAAGACCCGGCCCCCAAGGTGTTCATGCTGTGGGGCGCCTACGCCCAGGCCAAGGCGCCGCTGATCGAGGCCGCCGGCCAAGGCCATCTGGTGCTGAAGGCCAACCACCCGTCGCCGCTGTCGGCACTGAAGCCGCCCCGGCCCTTCATCGGCTGCGGGCATTTCTCGACGGCCAAGGCCTGGCTGGAAGAGCGTGGGCGGGGCCGCCCGGCCGCGCCCAAACCGCAGGCCGACTGACGCCGGCTACAGCGAAGGCTTGCGGGCCGTGTGGATGGCGACGATGCCCAGCGACAGGCGCTCGAACGCCACATCTTCAAAGCCTTGCACGCGCAGCTCCTGCGCAAGCGCCTCGGCGGTCGGGAAATCGCGGATACCGTGTAACAGGTATTTGTAGGCCGACGCGTCGCCACCCGTCGCCAGCCAGCCCAGCAGCGGCATGCACAGCGACATGTAGAGCAGGTAGGCCCGCTGCAACGGCGCCCACGGAATGTTGGACGCCTCCAGCACGATCAACCGCCCACCCGGGCGCAGCACGCGCCACGCCTCCTGCATCGCCAGCCGGCGATTGCAGATCTTGAGCGCGAGCGACATCGAATAGGCATCGACGCTGCCGCTCGCAATCGTCGGCATGGCCTCGGCGTCGAGTTGCCTCAAGTCCACCGAGTCGCGGTGGCCGCCGAGACGGTGCGCCGCGATGGCAAGCATCTTGGCGCTGATGTCCGACGCGATGATCGTGCGCCGCTGGCCGACCACCTGCGGCAACACGCGCAGGATGATGTCGCCCGTGCCGGTGGCGCCGTCCAGCAAAGTGCCCCAGGTCTCGCGGGCGATGGCCTGCGCCACGCGCCGCTTCCACAGCCTGTGGATGCCTAGGCTGAACAGATCGCACAACCGGTCGTAGCGGCCGGCGATGCGGCCAAACACATCGTCCGCCTGCCAAGCGAACTCCGCTGCGTTGACTTCCCAAGAGGAGACGTTGTCGGGCTTCATTTGGCCTGCATTGTTCCGTTCCCAGCAACTCGCCGTTCTCCCTCGCCCGCTTTTTCTCCCGGCCCGCAATTCCTAAAGTGACAACCTGTCGGCACACCCCATACCTGACGAGGGCGGCCGGCCCAGGAGAGTCACCATGAACAACACCGCCCGCCCCCTCTTCACGCTCATCACCGCCGCGACGGCCGTCGTGGCGTTGGCGGCGGGCATGTTGTTGGCCATCAGCGCACCGGCGCCCGCCACGGCTGATTTCGCCCCCGCACTGGTGGCGACGGCGGAGCCCGAGCAAGCCTGAGCGCGGCCTAGATCCGGCGGTTGGGCGCATCCGAGGGGCTGGCGAGGCGGGTGGCTGGCAAGGCGCGACGACGCAGTGGGCTCCCGCTCACAAGGAGGAGCAACGCAGCCAGTGGCCCGAAGCGCCGGACCCGCGGATGTGCAGCGGCGATCTTCGAAGTGTTGAACGCCCCGCAACGAACAAGGTGTTGACGCGCGAAGACCTTCGGTGAGTAGCAAGCGGTCAACCGTCGGGTCTAGGCCTAGTTCGTACAGCGCAGATTCATCCCGCCCAGCGCCTCGCGCCCGAGCAGCTCGACGACCCAGTCCACGAACACCCGCAACTTGCTGCTGAGGTGGCGGTTGGGCGGGTAGACGACGTAGACCGGGATGGGCTCGGCGTCCCACTCCTCCAGCACACGCACCAGCTCGCCGCTCTTGATCAGCGGCGCGGCCATGAAGCAGGTCACCTGCACCACGCCCAGGTGGGCCAGGCCGGCATTCAGGTAGGCATTGGCGTCGTTGACCGCGATGACGTGGTTGCCCACCACCTCCACCGTTTCGTCGCCCCGGCGGAAGGTGTCTGACATGACCTTGCCGCTGCGCGCCGAGAAGTAGCCCACCATGCGGTGCGGCGCCTCGCCCAGCTCGCGCGGATGCGCGGGCGTGCCGTGGCGGCGCAGGTATTCGGGCGTCGCGCAGGTGATGAAGCGGAACTCCGAAATGCGCCGCGCCACCAGGCTCTGGTCGGTCAGGTCGCCGCCGCGGATGACGCAGTCGATGTTGTCGCTGATCAGGTCCACCGTGCGGTCGCTGACGCCCAGCTCGATCTGGATGTCCGGGTACTTGGCGTAGAAATCCGGCAGGTGGGGAATGATCATTTCCCGCCCCACCACGCCGGGCACGTCGATGCGGATGCGGCCACGCGGCGTCACGCGCGCCTGGCTCATGCTGCCTTCCAGCTCCTCCAGGTCGCCCAGCAGGCGCACCGCGCGCTCGTAATAGGCGGCGCCGTCGGGCGTGACCGTGACGCGGCGCGTCGTGCGGTTCAGCAGCTTGGTGCGCAGGTGCGATTCCAGCGTCTGGATCAGGCGCGTCACCGTGGCCTTGGGCAGGTCCAGCGAGTCGGCGGCCTTGGTGAAGGTGCCGGCCTCGACGACCCGGACATAGGCTTGCATCGCGGTGAGTCGGTCCATGGGCGTGCCAAAGGGATGCGGAAAGCAAGATTGTTCCACGCAGGGGAAAAGTGAGTCCGTTTGCAGGTCGTTTATCTATGGGACATCAATCTCTATCTTTCGGGTCATGGACAAGATCGCCATTCCTTCCCCGCTGCGCCTGGGCCCTGCTCCCGGCCTGACAGCCCAGCACTACGCCGCCCAACGCCCGCTGGACGGCGGCGGACGCGCGCTGCTGCTGTTCCTGCACGGCGGCACCTTCACCGACTGCGCAACCGAGGCCGCCGCCGCGCGCAGCCGGCTGCTGGCCGAGGCCGGCGCCGACGTCGTCGCGTTGGACTACCCACTAGCCCCCGCCCACCCCTTCCCGGCCGGCCTGGCCGCCGCCTTCGAGGCGCTGCAAGCCGTGGCCGCCAAGGCGCCGAAGCTGACCGGCAGCGCGCAGACCGCGCTGTTCGTGGCCGGCGAGGAAGCCGGCGGCAACATCGCCGCCGCGCTGGCGCTGATGGCGCGTGACCAGCGCGCGCCGCACCTCGCTGGCCAGCTGCTGATCTCGCCGATGCTGGACCCGGTGCTGGGCAGCGCCTCCATGCGCGAAGGCGAATGCGGCGGCTGCGAGTGCATCTACGCCAAGGGCTGGCAGGCCTACCTCGGCGACAGCACGCGCGCCGACCACCCCTACGCCGCGCCGCTGAACGCCAGCCGCCTGGCGGGCCTGGCGCCGGCGCTGATCCTCAGCGTCGCCGGCCATCCGCTGAACGACGAATCGCGCCGCTATGCCGCCGCACTGCGCGAGCACGGCGGCGTCGCCAGGGAGCTGACGCTGCCGGCCATCGCAACGGGCTATGTGCTCGCGCCCATCCACGAATTCCTGAGCCAGGCCACGCGCCAGGCGCTCGCATCACCTTCTGCTTGAAACCCCTGGGAGAACACGAAATGCAGTCCGCCTCTTTCCTCAACCGCCGCACCGCTGTCATTGCCGGCGCCGTTGGTCTGCTGGCCCTTGGCGCCATCGGCTTCGGCCAGTTCGGCCAGCCCGCGCAGGCCAACGCCGGCCCCGCCGCGCCGCCGGCCACACCGGTCTCGGTCGCTCAAGTCGTCAGCCAGGACGTGGCCGCCTGGAACGAGTTCTCCGGCCGGCTCGAAGCCGTCGAGCGCGTGGACGTGCGCGCCCGCGTGTCGGGCGCCGTGCAGCAGATCCACTTCCGCGAGGGCAGCCTTGTGAAGGCCGGTGACCTGCTCGTCACCATCGACCCCGCGCCCTACCAGGCCGAAGTGGCCCGCTTCGAGGCGCAGGTGGCTGCGGCCCAGGCGCGCGTGACCTATTCGCAAAGCGAGGCCGCACGCGCCAAGGCGCTGTGGGAAGACCGCGCCGTGGCCCGTCGCGAGTTCGACGAGAAGGACAACGCCGCACGCGAGGCCGCCGCCAACCTGCGCGCGGCGCAGGCGGCGCTGCAGTCAGCGCAGCTGAGTCTGGGCTACACGCAGGTGCGTGCCCCGGTGGCCGGCCGCGTCGGCAAGATCGAAGTCACGCAGGGCAACCTCGTCGCCGCCGGTGCCGGTGCGCCGGTGCTGACCACGCTGGTGTCGGTCAGCCCTATCTACGCCAGCTTCGATGCCGACGAGAAGGTCGTGCGCGAGGCGCTGGCTTCGCTGCCGAGCGGTGCGACGGAGCGCCGCGGCCTTGAGCGCATTCCCGTCGAGATGCTGGCCGGCAGCGACAAGGCAAGCACCGGCCGCCTGCAGCTTGTCGACAACCAGGTGGACGCCAGGAGCGGCACGCTGCGCGTGCGCGCCGTGTTCGACAACAAGGACGGTGCGCTGATGCCGGGTCAATTCGCGAAGCTGCGCATGGGCCAGGCAAAGAACGAGGCGGCGCTGCTCGTCAACGAACGCGCCGTGGGCACCGACCAGGACAAGCGTTATGTCATCGTCGTCGGCCAGGGTAACCAGGCCGAGTGGCGGCCGGTGACGCTGGGCGCCAACGTCAACGGCCTGCGTGTCGTGACCACTGGGTTGAAGGCCGGCGAGCGCGTCGTCGTCGGCGGCGTGCAGCGCGTGCGGCCGGGCTCGGTGCTCGCGCCCAAGGACGTGGCGATGGACGCCAAGCCCGAGCTGGCCGCACAGCAAGCCGCTGCAAAGACTTCCTGATCTAGCGCCCCACCCTCCGTAGCAAGCCCTGTGACCAGGCCGGTTTTCACCGGCCTGCGGGGACGGCTTTGCCTTCAGAAAGAAGCACATGAACTTCTCCAAATTCTTCATCGACCGGCCCATCTTTGCGGGTGTGCTGTCGGTGCTGATCTTCATCGGCGGCCTGCTGTCGATACGCGCGCTGCCGATCTCGGAATACCCCGATGTCGTGCCGCCCTCGGTCGTCGTGCGTGCCCAGTACCCGGGCGCCAATCCCAAGGTCATCGCCGAGACGGTGGCCACGCCCCTCGAAGAGGCCATCAACGGCACCGAGGACATGCTCTACATGAGCAGCCAGGCGACCACCGACGGCCTGATGACGCTGACCGTCAGCTTCAAGCTCGGCACCGACCCCGACAAGGCCCAGCAGCTGGTGCAGAACCGCGTCTCGCAGGCCGAGGCGCGTCTGCCCGAGGAGGTCAAGCGCCTTGGCGTGACGACGGTCAAGAGCAGCCCCGACCTGACCATGGTCGTGCACCTGACCTCGCCCAACGACCGCTACGACATGACCTATCTGCGCAACTACGCGCTGCTCAACGTCAAGGACCGCCTCGCGCGCATCCAGGGCGTGGGCCAGGTGCAGTTGTTCGGCGCGGGCGACTACTCCATGCGCATTTGGCTGGACCCGCAGAAGGTGGCCGAGCACGGCCTGTCGGCCAGCGACGTGGTGGCCGCCATCCGCAGCCAGAACGTGCAGGCGGCGGCCGGCGTGGTCGGCGCATCGCCCGGCCTGCAGGGCATTGACCTGCAGTTGTCGGTCAATGCGCAGGGCCGGCTGCAGTCGGTCGAGGAGTTCGGCGACATCATCGTCAAGAGCGGCGCCAACGGAGCCGTTACGCGCCTGCGCGACCTGGGCCGCCTGGAGCTGGGTGCCAGCGAATACGCGCTGCGCTCGCTGCTTGACAACAAGCCTGCCGTCGCGGTGCCCGTCTTCCAGGCGCCGGGCGGCAACGCGCTGGACATCTCCAAGAACGTGCGCGCGACGATGGAAGAGCTGAAGGCGCTGATGCCCGAGGGCGTGGACTACACCATCGTCTACGACCCGACGCAGTTCGTCCGTGCCTCGATCGAGTCCGTCGTCCACACGCTGCTCGAAGCCGTCGCGCTGGTGGTGCTGGTGGTCATCCTGTTCCTGCAGACCTGGCGCGCGTCCATCATTCCGCTGCTGGCCGTGCCGGTGTCCATCGTCGGCACCTTCGCGGTCATGCACGGCTTCGGTTTCTCCATCAACGCCTTGAGCCTGTTTGGCCTGGTGCTGGCCATCGGCATCGTCGTGGACGACGCCATCGTCGTGGTGGAGAACGTGGAGCGCAACATCGCATCGGGCCTCTCGCCTAGAGAGGCGACCTACCGCGCCATGCGCGAGGTCTCCGGCCCCATCATCGCCATCGCGCTGGTGCTGGTGGCGGTGTTCGTGCCGCTGGCCTTCATCACCGGCCTGACGGGCCAGTTCTACAAGCAGTTCGCGCTGACCATCGCGATCTCGACGGTGATCTCGGCGATCAATTCGCTGACCTTGTCGCCAGCGCTGGCTGCCCTGCTGCTGAAGGGCCACGACGCGCCCAAGGACGCGCTGACGCGCGGCATGGACAAGGTCTTCGGTCGCTTCTTCGCCGGCTTCAATCGCCTGTTCGCCAGCAGCTCCGAGAAGTACGGCCGCGGCGTGAAGACGCTGATGTCGCGCAAGGCGCTGATGATGGTCATCTACCTCGCGCTGGTGGCGGCCACGGCGGGCCTGTTCAAGGCGGTGCCCGGCGGCTTCGTGCCAGGGCAGGACAAGCAATACCTGATCGGCTTCGCCCAGCTGCCCGACGGCGCCACGCTGGACCGCACCGAGGACGTCATCCGCCGCATGACCGACATCACGCTGAAGACGCCCGGCGTCGAACACGCCGTCGCCTTCCCCGGCCTGTCGATCAACGGCTTCACCAACAGCTCCAGCTCGGGCATCGTGTTTGCGACGCTCAAGCCCTTCGACGAACGCAAGACCAAGGACTTGTCGGCCGGCGCGATTGCCGGCTCGCTGAACGCGCAGTACGGCGCCATCGAGGACGCCTTCATCGTCATGTTCCCGCCGCCGCCCGTGCAGGGCCTGGGCACGACGGGTGGCTTCAAGCTGCAGTTGCAGGACCGTGGTGGCGTGGGCTACGAGGTGATGGACCAGGCGGTCAAGGCCTTCATGGCCGAGGCCGGCAAGACACCGGAACTGGCGGGTCTCTTCTCCAGCTACCAGGTCAACGTGCCGCAGCTGTTTGCCGACCTCGACCGTACCCGCGCCCGCCAGCTCGGCGTGGCCGTGACGGACGTGTTCGAGACGATGCAGATCTACCTCGGCAGCCTGTACGTGAACGACTTCAACCAGTTCGGCCGCACCTACTCGGTCCGCGTGCAGGCGGACGCGGCCTACCGCGCCCGCGCCGAGGACATCGGCGCGCTGAAGGTGCGCTCGGCGAGCGGCGAGATGGTGCCGCTGTCGGCGGTGATGAAGGTCAAGCCCAGCTTCGGCCCCGAGCGCGCCATGCGCTACAACGGCTTCCTGGCCGCCGACATCAACGGCGGCGCCGCGCCCGGCTTCTCGTCGGGCCAGGCGCAGGCCGCCGTCGAGCGCATCGCCGCCGAGACGCTGCCCCCGGGCGTCGGCTTCGAGTGGACCGACCTGACCTACCAGGAAAAGATCGCCGGCAACTCGGGCGCCTGGGTGTTCCCGCTGGCCATCCTGCTGGTCTTCCTGGTGCTCGCGGCGCAGTACGAAAGCCTGACGCTGCCCATCGCCATCCTGCTCATCGTGCCCATGGGCCTGCTGGCAGCGATGACGGGCGTCTGGATGAGCCACGGCGACAACAACGTCTTCACGCAGATCGGGCTCATCGTGCTCGTGGGCTTGAGTGCAAAGAACGCCATCCTGATCGTCGAGTTCGCGCGCGAGTTGGAGTTCGCCGGCCGCACGCCGGTGCAGGCCGCGCTGGAGGCCGCGCGCCTCAGGCTGCGGCCCATCCTGATGACGTCGATGGCCTTCGTCATGGGCGTGCTGCCACTGGTGCTGAGCACCGGCGCCGGCGCCGAGATGCGCCAGGCCATGGGCATCGCGGTGTTCGCCGGAATGATCGGCGTGACCGTCTTCGGCCTGTTCCTGACGCCGCTGTTCTACGTCATCGTGCGCCGCCTCACCGGCAATGCGCCGCTGCGCCATCACGGCGGGCAAGTCGCCCACCCGGCCGCCGCCCTTCCGCAAGGAGAGTGATTCATGAAATTGAACCTGACCCCACTTTTTGCAGCGCTGCTGCTGGCGGGCTGCGCCTCGGTCGGCAGCGTCGACCCGGCCCAGCTGCTGCAGGCGCCCGCCGCCTACAAGGCCACGGCCGCTAACGACGCTCCCGCGCTGACCGCCAGCTGGTGGCATCCCTTTGCCGACCCGGTGCTGGACGACCTCGTCGGCCGCGCCATGGCGGCCAACACGAGCGTGCAGGCAGCCGCCAACCGCCTGGCGCAGGCCCGCGCGGCGCTGGGCGGCGCGGAGGCCTCGCGGCTGCCCCAGGTCGGCGTCGCCGCCGGCGCCGGCCGCGCCGCTGAGCCTGGCGCGCAAGGCACGACGCAATACAACGCCGGTCTGAACCTGGCCTATGAGCTGGACCTGGGCGGCCGCCTGCTGCACGAGCGCAATGCCAGCGCGCTGGACGTGCGTGCCCGCGAGCAACTGCTGGCCGACGCCCGCCTGCTGGTGCAGGCCAACGTCGCCCGCGGCTATCTGGCGCTGCGCGCGCTGGACGCCGAGCGCGAGATCGTCCGCGGCACCGTCGCCGCCTACGGCGAGACCTTGTCGCTGACCGAGAAGCGCGCACGGGCCGGCGACGTGGCCGACCTCGACGTGGCCCGCGTGCGCGCCGAGCTGGCCGCCAACGAAGCCGAGTCCTTCGCGCTGGACCGCCGCCGCCTGGAGCTGGAAACGGCGCTGGCCGTGCTGCTGGGCGAACCGGCCTCCAACTTCCGCCTGGCGCCCGTCGCGTGGTCCACCGCACTGCCCACTGTACCCGCCGGGCTGCCGAGCGAGCTGCTGCAACGCCGCCCGGATCTCGCCGCCGCGCAAAGCCAGCTGCAGGCCGCGCAGGCCCGCGTCGGCGTGGCACAAGCCGCGTGGTGGCCCAGCCTGGCGCTGACGGCGCAGGGCGGCGGCGTGTCCAGCGAGCTGTCCAACCTGCTGAAGAGCGGCGCCAGCACCTGGGGCGTCGGCCTGCTGGCGGCGCTGCCGATCTTCGACGGCGGCCGCCGCGAAGCCGGCGTCAATGCGGCCAGAGCCCAGCTCGACGGCACGCAAATAGCCTTCCGCGAGCAGTTCCTGCTGGCGCTGAAGGACGTGGAAGACCAGCTCGGCGCGCTGTCGCTGTTGCAGCAGCAGGGCGAAGCCAATGCACGCGCCGTCAGCGCCGCCAGCCAGGCGCTGCGCCTGTCCGACACGCGCTACCGCAACGGCCTGGTGAGCCAGCTCGAACTGCTGGACGCACGCCGCAGCGAGCTCGCCAACAAGCGCGCCGCGCTACAGGTGCGCTCGGCCCAGTACCAGACCACAGTTGGGTTGATCCGCGCGCTGGGCGGCGGCTGGACGGGAGCCTAAGGCAAGGTCTTGCAGTTCGGCTTGCAGACCACCTCGTTGCGGCCCAGCAGCCGGATGGACTGAAGGCTCGCAGGGGAGCGGTGCTTGCCGCACTTGAAGCAGGAGCGGGTGTGGCCGCTGCCGAGGAAGGGCGAGCCGCCCACCTTCGACTGGTAGCGAAGGCCATCTTGACGGACCGCCGTCACGGAATCTTTGCTCATTCTTCGCACGGTTCAGGACGAAGTGTGCATTGATGCACACCGCGTATGACAGCGCTAGCTCGCAAGCCCGCAGTTCGGCCTGAAACCACGGGCTTCCCCTACCCGCAAGCGCGGGGTCTGGCGCCAAGGACAATGTGGCCCCGAACCCGACCCCGACATGGCCAAGCTATTTTTCCGCTACGCCGCGATGAACGCCGGCAAGTCCACCGCGCTGCTGCAGGTGGCCCACAACTACGAGGAGCGCGGCCACCGCGTGCGCATCTTCACGGCCCGGCTGGACGACCGCTACGGGCACGGCTTCGTCACGTCGCGCCTGGGCCCGCAGCGCGATGCCGAGCAGTTCGACGCCGGCACCGACTTCCAGGCGCTGATGACCGCCAGCCCGGGCATCGCCTGCATCCTCATCGACGAGGCGCAGTTCCTGACCAAGCTGCAGGTGCAGCAGCTGCACGAGATGGCCCACCTGCGCAACCTGCCGGCCATCTGCTACGGCCTGCGCACGGACTTCCAGGGCGAACTCTTCCCCGGCTCGGCCACGCTGCTGGCGCTGGCCGACGAGATGGACGAGATGAAGACCATCTGCGACTGCGGCCGCAAGGCGACGATGAACATGCGCGTGGACGCCAACAACCGCAAGGTCACCGAGGGCGCACAGGTGGAGATCGGCGGCAATGCGCGCTACCGCTCGGTCTGCGGTCGCTGCTTCCGACAGGGGTAGGGGCCTGACGGGCTCCTAGCGCAGGCCCAACGTGTCCTTCAGCGCCGTAGCGGCGGCGTCGCCCTTGGCCTTCTGCACCCGCTCAACGAGTTGCAGCGCGAGCGCCTGCAGGTCGGACAGGCTGTCGGCGCGCTCGACTTCCAGCGCGAAGGCATAGCCCTTGAAGGGGCCCAGCAACTTGGTGGCCGCACCGCTCAGGTAGGTGTAGAGGGCGGCCCGGTCCAGCAGCAGCGAGCCCCCAGCGGATGCGGTTGCGGCAGGCGCTGGCGCGCTCGAGGCAGGCGCCTTCGCGGGTGTCGGTGCTGGCGGCGGCGCAGTGCCACCAGGCGCGCCGCCCTGGGGCGCGATCAGGCCCTGCTGACGCAGTGTTTCGAGATCGGCCTCGGTCGCGCCGGTCACGAGGCGCAGCCACTCGCCGGCCGGCTTGCTCGCGTCCAGCACGAGCAGCAGGTTGCGTGCAGCGCGAGACAACGGCACGGCGCGCGCCCGGATTTCAGCGCGGCCAGCTTCAGTTTTGGAATGCAGCAGATCGAGCACGGTGGAGGCGTCCCCCCGCTGCGGACACACCGCACGCGGGTCGGGTCAAAGAACGGCGATCAGGTCTTGTCCCGCAGCTCCCGGCGCAGGATCTTGCCTACGGGCGTCTTGGGCAGGTCGGTGCGGAACTCGACGATCTTGGGGCGTTTGTAGCCGGTCAGGTTGGCTTCGCAATAGGCCCGTACATCGGCCTCGGTGAGATTCGGGTCTTTCTTCACGATGACCACCTTCACGGCCTCGCCGGCCTTGGCGTCCGCCACGCCGACGGCCGCGCATTCCAGCACGCCGGGCATCAGCGTCAGCACATCCTCGACCTCGTTCGGGTACACGTTGAAACCGCTGACGAGGATCATGTCCTTCTTGCGGTCCACGATCTTGAAGTAACCCCGCTCATCGACGGTGCCGACATCGCCGGTGCGGAAGAAGCCGTCGGCCGTCATGACCTTGGCGGTCTCGTCCGGGCGCTGCCAGTAGCCGGCCATGACCTGCGGGCCACGAATGGCGATCTCGCCGCGCTCGCCCAGCGGCACTTCATGGCCGTCGTCGTCCAGCAGCTTCAGCTCGGTCAGCGGCATCGGCAGGCCGATGGTGCCGCTGTAGGCCGTGCTGTCGGTCGGGTTGCAGGTGGCCGACGGCGAGGTTTCGGACAAGCCATAGCCCTCGACGATGGGGCAGCCGGTCTTCTCCAGCCACAGCTTGGCCGTGGCCTGCTGCACGGCCATGCCGCCGCCCACCGAGATGACGAGCTTGCTCCAGTCGACCGTGCCGAAGTCGGCATGGTTGGCCATCGCCATGAACAGCGTGTTGACGGCCGGGAAGCTGTGGAAGCGGTGCTGCGACAGCTCCTTGAACATCGCCGGCAGGTCACGCGGGTTGGGCACCAGCACGTTCGCGCCGCCCATGTGCATGGACAGCATCATGTTCGTGTTGAAACCGAAGATGTGATACAGCGGCAACGCGCAGATGGTGACGACCTGCTCGCCCTTGGGGATCTTCTTGAGCGCCGGCTGATACCAGGCCTCGCTCTGCAAGATGTTGGCCACCAGGTTGCGGTGCAGCAGCACCGCGCCCTTGGACACGCCGGTCGTGCCGCCGGTGTACTGCAGCACGGCGATGTCATCCGGGCCCAGCTTGGGCGCCTGGTAGGTCGCGCTGCGGCCTTTCGCTAACGCATCGTTGAAGCGCACGGCGCCGGGCAGCTCAAAGGCCGGCACCATCTTCTTCACCTTACGCACGACGTAGTTGACGATGCTGCCCTTGACGAGGCCCAGCATGTCGCCCATGGCCGCCAGGATGATGTGCTTGGTCGGCACACTCTTGAGCACCTGCTGCAGCACCGAGGCGAAGTTCTCGATGATGATGATGGCCTTGGCGCCGGAGTCCTTGAGCTGGTGCTCCAGCTCGCGCGGCGTGTACAGCGGGTTCACGTTGACGACGACATAACCCGCCCGTAGCACGGCGGCCACGGCCACCGGGTACTGGAAGAGGTTGGGCATCATCAGCGCGACGCGGTCGCCCTTCTCCAGGCCCAGCGTCTGCAGGTAGGCGGCCAGCGCGCGCGAGGCGGTGTCGACCTCGGCAAAGCTGATGCGCTTGCCCATCATCAGGTAGGCGGGCTGGGCGGCGTGCTTCTTGAACGCGGTGTCCAGCAGGTCGACGAGGCTGGGGTAGAGCGCCGTGTTGATTTCGCGCGGCACCTCGGCGGGGTAATGCTTCAGCCAGATCGGCTCCATGGCCTGTCTCCTCTTGTGGGGTGCGGGCGATTCTGACCGATGGCTGACAGTGCACCGATCAGGGGATTCGATAGCGCGCTAGGGGGACCGTGCCTAGAACGCGCTGCCCGTCACTTGCGGTGCTGCGGCCTCGGCGAGCGATGCATCGACAGCCTCGCGATGGAACAGATCCAGGTACGGCTGATAGCGCCATTGGCGATTGCGGCCGTAGCCGGTGACCTCGCGCAGCCAGCCCCGCGACTCGAAGTCGGTGAGCAGCTTGAGCGCGGTCGGGAAGCTGCACTGCAGCCATTCGGCAGCACGAGGGGCAGACACGCTGGGCTGCACGAGCAGCCGGTCCAGCAGTGCCAGCGCACGGGCGTTCTTCGCGACTGCGCTGCGATGGGTATCGCGCATCTGCACGATGTCGCGCGCCGTCTGCGTGGCTGCACGGGCGGTCTGGCTCACTCCGCGCAGGAAGAACCCGACCCATGGCTCCCAGTGCCCCTGGCTGCGGATAGCGGTGAGGCGGTCGTAGTACTCGGCCCGATGAGTCTTCAAAAACAAGGACAGGTAGAGCAGCGGGCGCGACAGCGCTCCCTCGGCGCACAGCAGCAGCGTGATGAGCAGGCGGCCTACGCGGCCATTGCCGTCCAGGAAAGGGTGGATGGTCTCGAACTGCGCATGCACGAAAGCGCAGCGCACCAGCAGCGGCAGCTCTTCCCGACTGCCATGCATGAAGCGCTCAAGCTGTCCCAACGCTGGCGTGACTTCGTGCGGTGGCGGTGGGATGAACGCGGCGTTGCGCAGGCTGCTGCCGCTGCCGCCTATCCAGTTCTGACTTGTGCGGAACTCTCCTGGCGACTTGTCGCCGCCTCGCACGCCTTGCATGAGTTCCGCATGAATCTCGCGCAGCAGCCGCAGCGACAACGGCAACTCCGCCAGCCGCGCGAGACCATGGTTCATCGCTCGGACGTAGTTGACGACCTCTTCGACGTCCTTGGGCGTGTCGGCTTCCATCGCGTCGGTCTCGAAGGCAAGCACGTCTTCGAGGGTGCTCTGCGTGCCCTCGATCTGTGACGAAAGCACCGCCTCGTGCCGCACGTACATGGCGACGAAAAGGTCGGGATTGGGTAGCAGCGTGGCGAGCGCGTCGAGTCGACCCAGGTCCCGATCAGCCTGCGACAGCAGGGTCTGCAGCGGCCCGTCGATCAGCAGCGGCGGGTCGGGCGGCAGGGGCGCTGGGACAAAGGCCCGATAGCCCGTGGGCTGCTGCATCCAGCGGCCGGCGCGCAGGGGTTGATCGGCCATGCATCAGCTCCAGAACTTTGAACAAGCGGGCTGAATTAAACACCATGTTCAATTTATCGGCCAATTTGTTTAACAAGCTGGTCGATGCGACCACCATATCAAAGCTGGAGCTACTCCACCGCCTTCAGCATGTCCTCCACGACCTTCTTCGCATCGCCAAAGACCATCATGGTCTTGTCCATGTAGAACAGCTCGTTGTCCAGGCCCGCATAGCCGGCGGCCATGGAGCGCTTGTTGACGATGATGGTCTTGGCCTTGTAGGCCTCCAGGATGGGCATGCCGTAGATGGCGCTGCCCTTCACATGGGCGGCGGGGTTCACGACGTCGTTGGCGCCCAGGATGATGGCCACGTCGACCTGGCCGAACTCGCCGTTGATGTCTTCCATCTCGAAGACCTGGTCGTAGGGCACCTCGGCCTCGGCCAGCAGCACATTCATGTGGCCCGGCATGCGGCCGGCCACCGGGTGGATGGCGTACTTGACGGTGATGCCCTTCTCGGTGAGCTTGGCGGCCAGTTCCTTCACCGCATGCTGCGCGCGTGCCACGGCCAGGCCGTAGCCCGGCACGATGACGACGCTCTCGGCGTTGCCGAGCACGAAGGCCGCGTCGTCCGCGCTGCCGCTCTTGACGTTGCGCTGCGCTGCACCGCCGGCTGCAGCCGTCGTGGCTTCGCCGCCGAACCCGCCCAGGATGACGTTGAAGAACGAGCGGTTCATCGCCTTGCACATGATGTAGCTCAGGATCGCGCCCGAGCTGCCCACCAGCGAGCCAGCAATGATCAGCATGCTGTTGTTCAGCGAGAAACCGATGCCGGCTGCCGCCCAGCCCGAGTAGCTGTTCAGCATCGACACGACGACGGGCATGTCCGCGCCGCCGATCGGGATGATGAGCAGCACGCCCAGCGCGAAGCCCAGCAGCACGATGAGCCAGAAGTCGATGTCCGACTGCGAGTGCCAGAAGCCGAACACGAAGAAGGCCGCCGCCAGGCCGAGCACCGCGTTCAGCGCATGCTGGCCCTTGAAGACCACCGGCGCGCCCTGGAACAGGCGGAACTTTGATCCGCCCGACAGCTTGCCCCAGGCGATGACGGAGCCGGTGAAGGTGATGGCGCCGATGAAGGCCCCCAGCGCCAGCTCGATGCGGTTGCCGCCGGGAATGGGCATGCCCTTCGCGGCGATGCGGAAGGCCGCCGGCTCCGCCACCGCCGCCACGGCGATAGCGACTGCCGCCAGGCCGATCATGCTGTGGAAGAAGGCGACCAGCTCGGGCATCTTGGTCATCTCGACGGTCTTGGCCCGCCAGGCGCCGTAGCCACCGCCGACAACCAGGCCCAGCAGCACCCAGCCCAGGCCGACGAGGCTCGCACCCTCGCCCGCCAGCTTGACGATGAGAGCGCCGGTGGTGAACACGGCAATCGTCATGCCGGTCATGCCGAACAGGTTGCCGCGGATGGACGTGGTCGGGTGCGACAGGCCCTTCAACGCCTGGATGAAGCAGACGCTGGCGATCAGGTAGAGCAGCGTGACGAGGTTGAGGCTCATGCCTTGCCCTCCTTCTCGGCGACCGGCTTCTTGTCCTTCTTTTTGAACATCTCCAGCATCCGCCTCGTGACGAGGAAGCCACCAAAGATGTTGACCGCCGCCAGCGCCACGGCCAGCACGCCCATGCCCTTGGCGAACGGCGTCTCGGTGAGCGCCGCCGCCATCATGGCGCCAACGATGACGATGGCCGAAATCGCATTGGTCACGGCCATCAGCGGCGTGTGCAGCGCGGGCGTCACCGTCCAGACGACGTGGTAGCCCACGTAGATGGCCAGCACGAAGATGATGAGGTTGATGATGGTGGGGTCAACGATTTCCATGGTCATGCCCTCGTGACTTGGCCGTCTTGCGTGACGCGGCAGGCCGCGACGATGTCGTCATCCAGCGGCACGTTGAACGTGCCCTCCTTGGTGATGACGAGCTTCAGGAAGTCCAGCACGTTGCGGGCGTAGAGGGCTGACGCATCGGCCGCGACCAGCGCCGGCAGGTTGGTCTCGCCGACGATGACGACGCCGTGATTGGTCACCGTCTTGCCGGCTTCGGTCAGCGGGCAGTTGCCGCCCGCGGGCGCGGCAATGTCGACGAGGACGGAGCCGGGTTTCATGGCCTTGACCATCTCCTCGGTGACCAGCACCGGCGCCGCGCGGCCGGGGATAAGCGCCGTCGTGATGACGATGTCCGCCGCCGCGACACGCTTGGCGACTTCGGCCTTCTGCCGGTCCAGCCAGCTCTGTGGCATGGGGCGGGCGTAGCCGCCGACGCCCTCGGCCGCCTCCTTCTCCTCGGCGGTTTCGTAGGGCACGTCGATGAACTTGGCGCCCAGCGACTCGACCTGCTCCTTCACCGAGGGCCGCACGTCGCTGGCCTCGATGACGGCGCCCAGCCGCTTGGCCGTCGCGATGGCCTGCAGGCCCGCCACGCCGACGCCGAGGATGACGACGCGCGCCGCCTTCACGGTGCCAGCTGCCGTCATCAGCATCGGGAAGAAGCGCTGGTACTTGTCGGCCGCGATCATGACGGCCTTGTAGCCGGCGATGTTGGCCTGGCTGCTCAGCACGTCCATGCTCTGCGCGCGTGTCGTGCGTGGCGCAGCCTCGAGGGCGAAGCTCGTGAGCCCCGCGCCTGCCATCGCCGTCAGGCCGTCGCGGTCGAAGGGGTTCAGCATGCCCACAAGCGCCGTGCCGGGCTTCATCAGCGCCAGCTCGTCGGCACCAGGTGCGCGCACCTTCAGCACCAATTCGCTGGCCAACGCGGCAGCCTGGTCGACGATCTCGCAGCCAACCGCCTCGTAGGCAGCATCGGTCACGCTGGCGGCGACGCCCGCGCCCGACTCGATGCGCAAGCTGTGGCCCTGGGACTTGAGCTTCTTGGCCGTCTCGGGTGTGACGGCCACACGGGTCTCTCCGGCCGCGCGTTCGCGCGGGACGCCTATCTGCATGAAAGCTCCTGTCGGGGGCTGGGGTTGCGAGGCAGCTTACACAATGCCCGGGCCCGCCCGGAGCGGGAATGCGAGAGGAAGAAGCATGGTTGCCACAGAGAGGTTCCGCCCCAGCGTCACGGTCGCGGCGGTGATTGAGCGCGACGGGCGCTACCTGCTGGTCGAGGAAGAAACCCCCGAAGGCCTGATGCTGAACAACCCGGCAGGCCATGTGGAGCTGGGCGAAAGCCCGATCGAGGCGGTCGTCCGTGAGGCGCTGGAGGAGACGATGCGGGCCTTTGTGCCGGAGGCTTTTCTGGGCGTCTACCTCGCCCGTTTCCTGCGGCCGGCGCGATTAGAGGATGTGACCTATGTGCGCCTCGCCTTCAGCGGCTCCGTCGGCGAAGAGATTGCCGGCCGCGTGCTGGACGAGGGCATCCGCCGCACGCTGTGGCTGAGCGAGGCGGAGCTGGCCGCCTGCGCGGAGCGGCACCGCAGCCCGCTGGTGCTGCAATGCGTGCGCGACCACACGGCCGGCCGGCGGTTGCCGCTGGAGGCGGTCTACAGCCATGCCTCGCTGCAGGCGCCACTGGTCAAGGGCTGATCAGCTCGACGGTCGGGAAGTAGGTGGCGAAACGCGCCGCATCGCGCGTCAGCAGCGGCCAGCGCTTCACGGCGGCGTGGGCACCGATGAAGAAGTCCGGCAGCACTTGCGCCTTGGCGCCGCCACGCCGGCGGTACTGGGCGAAGGCCTTGGCGGCCAGGAAGAGCGCCGCACGCGGTGGCTCATGCAATTGCAGCCGCATGCCGGCGACGGCCTCTTCCAAGGCCTCCAGCGTCGAGTACGACAGCGACAGCTCCGCATAGATGACCGGGTTGATGGCCAGCTCATGCAACTGGCTCTGTGCCCGCAACTGGCCGATGGACCACTCGGCCCACTGCGGGTCGTCCTGCACCACGTCGATCAGGACGTTGGTGTCGACCAGCAGCGTCATGCGTCGCGCAGCAGCTTCATCAAGTCATCGGTTCGCCAGGGCACATCGGCACTGCCGCGCACGGCGTCGAAGCGGTCTCGCGGCTTCGCGGATTTGCGGGCCGGCAGAGCGGGCTGGATGACGAGTTCGCCCGCCGCATTGACGCTGAAGCGCACCCTCGCGCCGGGCTCCAGGCGCAACTGCTCGCGGATGTGCTTGGGGATGGTGACCTGCCCCTTGATCGTCAGCGTGGTGTCCATGGCGCCGGCTTGAGTATTACGTTGAACGACAGCGTAGTACACCGCGCTCGACATAACCAGCCCGCGGATGCAGCGAAGTGGACATGAGCCTGCAGGACTGCGGGCCGAACCAGCGTTTGGGACAATCGCGCCCATGAGTTCCGAGAAAAAGCATCGAGTGGTCGTCGGCCTGTCCGGCGGCGTCGACTCGGCCGTCACCGCCCACCTGCTGAAGCAACAAGGCCACGAGGTCATCGCCATCTTCATGAAGAACTGGGAAGACGATGACGACGACGAGTACTGCTCGACACGCCAGGACTTCCTGGACGCCGCCTCGGTGGCCGACGTGCTGGGCATCGACATCGAGCACGTCAACTTCGCGGCCGAATACAAGGACCGCGTGTTCGAGAGCTTCCTGCGCGAGTACCAGGCCGGCCGCACGCCCAACCCGGACGTGCTGTGCAACGCGGAGATCAAGTTCAAGGCCTTCCTGGACCATGCGATGCGGCTGGGCGCCGAGAAGATCGCCACGGGGCACTACGCGCGGGTCCGTGAAGTTGCTGGCGAGTTCCAGTTGCTGAAAGGCCTGGACCCGCTGAAGGACCAGAGCTACTTCCTGCACCGGCTGTCGCAGGCTCAGCTCAGCAAGACGATGTTCCCGGTTGGCGACCTGCCCAAGACCGAGGTGCGCCGCATCGCCGCCGAGATCGCGCTGCCGAACGCGAAGAAGAAGGACTCCACCGGCATCTGCTTCATCGGCGAGCGCCCGTTCCGCGAGTTCCTGAACAAATACCTGTCGCACCAGCCCGGCCCCATCAAGGACGAGCGCGGCCGCAAGCTGGGCGAGCACGTGGGCCTGAGCTTCTACACGCTGGGCCAGCGCCAGGGCCTGGGCATTGGCGGCGTCAAGGACAAGGGCGCACCGCGTGGCGGTGGCGAGCACGAGCCCTGGTTCGTCGCCGCCAAGGACCTTGAGCGCAACACCCTCGTCGTCGTGCAAGGCCATGACCATCCGCTGCTGCTGAGCCCGGCCCTCGTCGCCGACGACCTGAGCTGGGTCGCCGGCCGCGCGCCCGCCGTCGCAGAAGCTGCCGCCAAGACGCGCTACCGCCAGGCGGATGCGCGCTGCAGCGTCGGCTTCGACGCGGCGGGTCAGCTCACGCTGCGCTTCCCCGAGCCGCAATGGGCCGTCACGCCGGGGCAGAGCGCCGTGGTCTACGACGGCGACGTCTGCCTGGGCGGCGGTGTCATCGCGCAAGCCCTCGCCGAATGACCAAGCTGGACAGGCTGCTCGCGCGCCTCGCCGAACCCGGCGTCGTGCTGCGGCTGGCGGCGCTGGTGGTCTGCGCGATGGAACTGGTCAGCGCCGGCTCGGCGCTGCTGGGCGCGCGCACCGAACCCTATGACGGCCTGGTCGCCTGGCTGTGGCGGCAGTTCGGCGGCGACGCGAGCGACCGCCGGCTGCTGCTGATCTGCGTCGGTCTGCTGCTGGCCTTCGCGGCGCTGATGTGGCGCCTGGCCAGCCAGGGCCAGGGGCCGACGACAACGAACCGGCGGCTGGCCTGGCTGCTGCTCATCGACCTGCTGGCCTTCGGCGTCACGCCGGGCCTGCCCTTTCTCGTCACGGCACTGGCCGCCGTCGTGCTGCCGGCGCGGCTGGCGCTGGGCTTCGCGGCCGCGCAGGTGCTGCTGAACACCGGCATCTACGTCTACGCGTCCACCACCGCCTGGCTGGACCAGTTCGGCATGCTCAGCTCCATGCTGGCCCTGCACGGCCTGGCCTTCGGCCTCGGGCGCATGGCCGCCGCCGAGGCCGAGAAGCGCCGCTGGCTGCAAGCGGTGCTGGCCGAGCAGCTGTCGGGCGAGCACCTGCTGGCCGAGCAGATGCGCTACAGCGAGCGCATGCAGATCGCCCGCGAGCTGCACGACCTGATGGGCCACCACCTGACGGCGCTGAACCTGCAGCTGCAGCTGGGCGGCGCGCTGCTGGCGCGGGCAGACGCAGGCGGCGCCGGTCAGGCGCTGGGCCGCGCGCAGAACGTGGCCGCGCAGCTGCTGGCCGATGTGCGCGAGTCCGTCTCGCAGCAGCGCAGCTCGCAGCGCATCGACCTGTCCGCCGCGTTGCTGGCGCTGGCCGAGGGCATCGCCAGCACGCGCATCGAGCTGTCGCTGGGCGACGCTGCGCGTGACCTTGGCCCCCGCGCGGCGCATGCCCTGCTGCGCTGCGTGCAGGAAGGCGTCACCAACAGCGTGCGCCACGCCGGCGCGCGCCGGGTGCAGGTGGAGCTGCAGGGCGACGGCGACGAGATCACCGTCAGCATCGACGATGATGGCCGGGGCGCGCCCGGCTGGCATGAAAGCCGGGTAGGCAATGGCCTGTCCGGCATGGCCGAGCGCATGACAGAACTGGGGGGGCAGATGCGCGTGACGCGTACCGGCCCGGGGTTTCGAATCGAGCTGAGATGTCCACGATGGGTGTGATCAAGATCCTGCTGGTCGAGGACCAGCAACTGGTGCGCGAGGGCCTCAAGGGGCTGTTGGCGCTGCATGACGACATGCTGGTCGTCGGCGAGGCCAACGACGGCGCCGAGGCGCTGGAGTGGCTGGCCGCCGCGCCCGCTGAGGCCATGCCCGATGTCATCCTGTCCGACATGCGCATGCCGCGGCTGGACGGCGTCGGCCTGATCCGCGCGCTGGCCGCGCGCGCGCTGCGTCTGCCGGTGCTGCTGCTGACGACCTTCGACGACACGGCCGCCTTCGACGAGGCCGTGCGCGCCGGCGCCAAGGGCTTCCTGCTGAAGGCCATCAGCCCCGAGACGCTGGCCCAGGCGCTGCGCGACGTGCATGCTGGCGGCACGGCGCTGCGGCCGTCGCTGACCACGCGCATGGAGGCCCGCGGCGGCGAGCGCGCCTTCACGGCGGCCGACCACCCGGACCCACTGAGCCCGAAGGAGCTGCAGGTGCTGCGCCTGGTCGCCAGCGGCCGCAGCAACACCGAGATCGCCAGCCTGCTCGGCAACAGCGAAGGCGTCATCAAGAACCACTGCTCGGCCATCTTCTCCAAGATGGGCGTGCGCGACCGCACGCAGGCGGTGCTGCGCGCTATCGACCTGGGCTGGATCTAGCGGGAGCCGCGAGCTGCAGCACCCAATAGCGCTGCAGCTTTCCCGGGCCGGACACGCAGGCCAGGCCGAACTCCTCGAAGTCGGCCGCCATCAGGTTCTCGCAATGCGCGGCGCTGCCCAGCCACTGGGCCAGCGCCTCGTCCAGCGTCTCCGGGCCGCCGGCCAGGTTCTCGCCCGACACGCGCATCGCATAGCCCGCCTCGCGCAGCCGCGCGCGCAGCGTGGCGCCATTGGTACTGGCGTGAGTCAGTCGGTCGAAGGCGGCCAGTTCCTGGGCATGGCGCAGGGCGGCTTCGCTCAACGTGGCATGCCAGCGCAGCGCGGGCGCCGCCGGCCAGGTGCGCTCGCCGCAGCGCTGGGCCTGGGCGCGCAGCGCGTTCAGCACCCGCGTCGCACTTTCCGCGTCGGGCTGGCAATCTGCCGCCAGCACGGTCGGCGCCATGACGAGCAGGCCCAGCAGCGACAACGGCAGCACACGCATACAGGCATCCTAGCCTTGCCAAGCGTGGACCGTCGGCCCACCATGCGGCCATGACACCGCACCGCCTCCTCGCCTGTCTTCTCGCCTGGGCCGCGCTCGCCAGCTGCGCGCAGACGCCCGCCGCACCGCCGGCGCCCACCGAGAGCGAGTCCGTCCGGCTGGGCCGCGAACTGCGCGAGCTGATCGGCCCGGCCGCCTGCCGCACCGACACCCAATGCCGCAGCCTGGCCGTAGGCGCCAAGGCCTGCGGCGGGCCGGCAGGCTATCTGGCCTGGTCGACCGAAGGCACGGACGCCACGCGCCTGGCCGCGCTGGCGGCCCGGCAGGCCCAAGCGCAGCGGCGCGAGAACGAGGCCAGCGGCATGCGCTCCAACTGCGCCCTGGTGACCGACCCCGGCGCGGCCTGCGTGGCGAGCCGCTGCCGGCTGGCCACACAGTCCTTGGCGCGCTGACAGCGCCCGCGCCGGGTCAGGGAGACTGGGCCAGCGTGCAGGCGCTGGCGGCGTTGTCTGCGCACGGGCCCTGCCAGCGGATCTGCACGGCGTCGGCCGGCGGAAGCGGCGCGCGGCCGTCGAGCACCTGGCCGCGTGCGCCGGTGAACGTGGCCAGCGTCGTCCAGCTGCTGCCGCCGTTCAGCCGGTATTGCAGCGTGTAGCGGCTGCCCGGGCGCAGCGAGCGCGTCCTGATCTGGTACTCGCCGGCGACGATGGCAAAACTGGCCGTGTCGCGGAACGGCCGGGCCAGCGGTTCGCCGACGAACAAGCCCTGGCCCGGCCACTGCACGGCCTTCCAGTAGGCCTCGATGGCGGTGGCACCGCGCCAGTAGTGGTCGATGAGCACCGAGGCGCGCGAGAACTTCTGCTGCAGGTTGCAGGGCTCCTCGACGGTGCCGTAACTGGCCGTGGCGCCGGCAGTCAGCCAGGCGGTGATAGGCATCTGGCCCGCCCCGTTGGGCAGCACGCCGCCGTAGGAGGTCAGCGCGTCGGCCAGCGCGCCGGGGCGGAACTGCAGCGTCGACAGGTTGGCCACGTTGGCCAGCCCGGTCAGGTAGAACAACACGTCGCTCTTGCCCGACAGCGAGTTGGCCGTGGCCGGGCCGGCGCTGTTGTCGACGTAGTTCAGCTTCAGCGCGCTGCCCCAGGCGGCAGGCAGCGGCTGGAAGTCGGTCCAACGCACGCTGCGGTCGACATCGGTCGTGCGCACCAGCCAGCCTTCGCCGGCCGGCAGCGTCGCGTCGGCAGCGACGCCGCGGTTGATCAACGCCTGGGCGGCCGCCAGCGTCGTCGTGCCCAGCAGCATGGACGGGCGCAGTTGCAGGTCGGCCTGCGGGCGGCGCGATTCGCTGTCGTACAGCGGAGACGCCGCCGTGGTCGCGCACACGTTGGTGGCCGGCGTCGGGTTGCACCAGCGCGTGTCGAAGCCCAGCGTCATCGCGCTCGTGATGCCCATGCTGCAGGCACCGACGACGCGGCTCGGTGCGCCCCAGGCCAGCAGCGTGGCCTGGATGCCGGCGGGCAACTGCGCATCGACGTTGGTTTTCAGCAACGCGAACTCGGCGGCCGTGATCGTGTCGCTGCTGGTGTTGACCCTGAGTCGTATGACGTTCGCCGCCGGCACGCCTCGCGCCGCCACATAGGCCGCGCCGGCGGCCTCGCTGACGGCATCGCCCTCGGCCACGATGACGGCCAGATCGGCCGGCGCAAGGCCGCTGGCGGGCAGCGTCAGCGTGAGCGTCTGCCCTATGCCAGCGCCGCCCGAGCCACCCCCTGTCGACCCCGTGCCGCCGGCCCCGCCGCCACCGCCTCCGCAGGCGGTCAGCACGATCAGGCCAAGCGATGCAGGCAGGCGGAAAGGGCGGCTCATGGCGGCATTCTGACGCGGTCGCCGGTCGTTCGCCTGCACCATCCTGGGGCGATAACGCCGTTTCGCGTGGCGAGAACCCGGGCTTACCCCAGTTCTATGCACCGCAGCGGGGCAACTACATTCTCTTCACTCGACGCGGTTCGGGGCTCCAAGTCCAGAGCCGCCGGGCGGGTTGTGAGGAGACAAACAACGGTTGCTTCGTAACCCCGAAGACAATCTGACCGGCCACCAAGGCACCCCTTGGTGGCCGTTTTTATTGGTGCCCCTCGCCCGGCTTGCCGCGCTGAACGCGGGCAAGTCCGGTCGGTCCCCCGAGGGGACGGCGATGCTCGCGGGGCGTGCCCCGCTCGCACATCGCCAGACGGGCCGGCTTGGGAGCGGCCCGGCGCTCGGCCCGGGGGCACGACGGCCGCCGACTACGGAATTCATGATGCTCGAACTCGCTATCGTCGCCCTCGCCTCGCTGCTCGCGGGCTTCATCGATGCGGTGGCGGGTGGCGGGGGGCTGGTGTTGCTGCCGGCGCTGTTCAGCACCTTCCCGACGGCCGCGCCGGCCACGCTGGCGGGCACGAACAAAGCCGCCGCCATCTGGGGCACGGCCTGGGCCACGCGGCAGTACGTGCGGCGGGTGGACCTGCCGTGGCGGCGCCTGATGCCCGCAGCCGTGCTGGCCGGCGCGGGCAGCTTTGCCGGGGCCTGGGTGCTGACCCTCGTCAATCCCGACGGCCTGCGCAAGGCCTTGCCCTTCGTGCTGCTGGCCGTGCTGGCCTACACGCTGGCCAAGAAGGACCTGGGCCGCGAGCACCGGCCGCGCTTCACGGGCCACGCCGAGACGGCTGTGGCCGGTGCCATCGCGCTGGCGGTGGGCTTCTACGACGGCTTCTTCGGCCCCGGCACGGGCAGCTTCTTCGTCTTCCTGTTCGTGCGACTGCTGGGTTATGACTTCCTCCATGCGTCGGCCACCGCCAAGCTGATGAACCTGCTGACCAATGCGTTCGCGATCTCGCTGTTCGTCAGCAAGGGCTACATCTGGTGGCACGTGGCCGCCGTGATGGCCGTCACCAATGTCATCGGCAGCCTGGTCGGCACACGGCTGGCGCTCAAGCACGGCGCCGGCTTCGTGCGCGGCGTCTTCGTCGTCGTCGTGGCCGCCCTCATCCTCAAAACAGCCTGGGACGCCTTCTTCCGCTGATCTACCATCTGGCATCCCCCGCGCCCCCCAAATCACCATGCCCGTCGATCCTCAACTGCGCAACCTGGACATCGAGATCCCGACCCAGCCGGAGGTCCTGGTCAAGCTATCGCTGCTGATGGCGGCCGAGGACATCGACCTGCAGGCCATGTCGGCGCTGGTCGAAACGGACATGGCGCTGGCGGCGGCCGTCATGAAGGCGGTCAACTCGTCGCTGTACGGCCTGCGCGGCCGCGTGCAGACGGTGCACCAGGCGCTGACCTACCTGGGCATGCGCGAGGTGGCTGCCATCACCTTCGAGATGGGCCTGCGCGCCGCCTTCCCGGCCGCAGCCGAGCTGGAGTCGGTGTGGGCCCGCGCCTCGCAGCGCGGCCTGCTGATGGGCCGCATGGGCCAGATGCTGGGCGTGGACCCCTGGGCCGCGCACTCGGCCGGCCTGTTCGAGGAATGCGGCAAGGCGGTGCTGTACCGCCATGCGCCGACGCACTACCCCGCCATGCTGCGCGCGGCGCCGCGCGACGCGGAACTGGTGGAGCTGGAGAAGACGGCCTTCGGCGTCAGCCATGACGCGCTGGGCGCGGCACTGTGCGAGAGCTGGGGCCTGGCACCTGCGGCCGTGGCCAGCGTGCGCCACCATGTCGAGATCCAGGCCACGCTGACCATGCCCGAAAGCCTGGCCCGCCGCAGCGTGGCCGCCATCTCCACGGTGGCCTGGGCGCTGCTGAACCAGGGCGAGCAGCTGGACGAGGTGGCCAGCCAGATCGCGCCACAGGCACAGCTGGACGAGACGCTGGTGCTGCGCGCGGCGCGGCGTGTGAACGAGCAGCTCCTGGCGGCCCAGGAACACGGCCGCTGAGCGTAGGGCGGGTCGTGACCCGCCGTTGGGTGGCGCCAACCCGTCGACAAATTCCGTAGCCCGCCCCGAAACGGCGGGTCGCGACCCGCCCGCCTGCCGGCCTACTCTCTTTCGAACTTGAACACCGCCACGCTGGCCATCAGGTTGGGCATCGTGCGCACGACGCCGCCGTTCTGCAGCCCAAAGCTGTCCAGGATCTTCAGCCGGTTCTTGCGCGCCAGCACGCCGAAGTCGGCGAAGGTGCCGACGCGAATGTTCGGCGTGTCGTACCACTCGTAGGGCAGCGCCCGCGTGACCGGCATGCGGCCGAACAGCACCTGCAGCCGGTTGGGCCAGTGCGCGAAGTTGGGGAAGCTGACGATGCCCAGCTTGCCCACGCGCGCCGTCTCCTTGAGCATGGCCTCGGCATTGCGTAGGTTCTGCAGCGTTTCCAGTTGCAGCACGACGTCGAAGCTCTGGTCCTCGAAGATGGCCAGGCCCTCCTCCAGGTTGCGCTGGATGACGTTGACGCCACGCTTCACGCAGGCCAGCAGGTTGGCGTCGTCCAGCTCCACGCCGTAGCCGCTGCAGCCCTTGTGCTGGATGAGGTGGGCCAGCAGCTCGCCGGTGCCGCAACCGAGGTCCAGCACGCGGGAACCCGCCGGCACCAGCGCCGCGATGGCAGGGTCGAAGCTCATACGGCCAGTCCCTTGATGTTCAGCGCCGGGCACAGGTTGCCGGCGACGCGCTCGAAGTAGGCCCGCAGCACGCCGTGGTAGCGCGGGTCGTCGAGCAGGAAGGCGTCGTGGCCGTGCGGCGCATCGATCTCCGCATACGTCACGTCCAGGCGGTTGTCGAGCAGCGCCTTGACGATCTCCCGCGAACGCGCCGGCGAGAAGCGCCAGTCGGTCGTGAAGCTGGCGATGAGGAACTTGGCCCGCGCCGTGGCGAAGGCGCGCGTCAGGTCGCCACCGTGCTCGGCCGCCGGGTCGAAATAGTCCAGCGCGCGTGTGATCAGCAGATACGTGTTGGCGTCGAAGTAGTCGCTGAACTTGTCACCTTGATAGCGCAGGTAGCTCTCGATCTGGAACTCGATCTCCTGCGTGGAGTAACCCAGCGCGCCGTTCTTCAGCTCACGGCCGAACTTCTCGGCCATCACATCGTCGGACAGGTAGGTGATGTGGCCGATCATGCGTGCCACGCGCAGGCCGCGCTTGGGCACCACGCCGTGCTCGTAGAAGTGGCCGCCGTGGAAATCGGGGTCGGTGACGATGGCGCGGCGGGCCACCTCGTTGAAGGCGATGTTCTGCGCCGACAGGTTGGGCGCCGTCGCGATGGCGATGCAGTGGGCGACGCGCTCGGGGTAGCGCAGCGCCCAGTCCAGCGCCTGCATGCCGCCCAGCGAGCCGCCCAGCACGGCCGCCAGCCTCAGGATGCCGAAGCGCTCCACGAGGCGGGCCTGCGCGTCCACCCAGTCCTGCACGGTGACGACGGGGAAGTCCGCACCCCAGGCCCGGCCGGTCGCCGGGTTCACATGCATGGGGCCCGTGGAGCCGAAGCAGGAGCCCAGGTTGTTGACGCCGATGACGAAGAACTTGTCGGTGTCGAGCGGCTTGCCCGGGCCGATGAGGTTGTCCCACCAGCCTTCGCTCTTGGCCTGGCCTGCATGGGTGCCGGCCACGTGATGGCTGGCGTTCAACGCGTGGCAGACGAGCACCGCGTTGCTGCGCTCGGCATTGAGCTGGCCATAGGTCTCGACCATCAAGTCGTAGGCCGGCAGGCTGGCCCCGCTGCGCAACGGCAGCGGCTCGTCGAAATGGAAACTCTGCGGCGACACGTCGCCGACGCTTCGGCCCGTCATGGCCCACTCCAAAAAAACAAAACCGGCGCCACTTGCTGGACGCCGGTTGATCGAAGCGCCCTGTTTAGCGGCATTTATAAAGCGCCCGCAATCCGGAACAAATCGGCGCTATGGGTGAGGATTCTAAGTGCGGAACTGCGCCACCGCGCCGGCCAGCAGTTGCGTCTGCTGACGCAGGCTGTCGGCCGCTGCGGCGGACTGCTCCACCAGCGCCGCGTTCTGCTGCGTCATGTGGTCGAGCTGGCTGACGGCGCCGTTGATCTGGCCGATGCGGGCGCTCTGGTCGGTCGCGCCCGAGGCCACCTCGCCGATCATGTCGCTGACCTTCTGCACCTGCTCGACGATCTCCTGCATCGTCGCGCCCGCATGCTGCACGAGGCGGGCGCCGGCCTCGGCACGCTCCACGCTGGCGCCGATCAGCGTCTTGATCTCGCGCGCCGCACCGGCCGAGCGCTGGGCCAGCGCGCGCACCTCGCTGGCCACCACCGCGAAGCCGCGGCCCTGCTCGCCCGCGCGCGCCGCCTCCACCGCCGCGTTCAGCGCGAGGATGTTGGTCTGGAAGGCGATGCTGTCGATGAGGCCGACGATGTCGACGATGCGGCGCGAGCTGTCGTTGATCTGTGCCATCGTCGTGACCACCTCGGACACCTCCTGGCCGCCGCGCCGCGCCACCTCGGCCGCGCCTGCGGCGAGCTGGCGCGCCTGGCCGGCGGCGTCGGCGCCGTGGCGCACGCCGCTGGTCAGGTCGTCCATCGAGCTGGTCGTCTCCTCCAGGCTGGCGGCCGCCTGCTCGGTGCGCTGGCTCAGGTCCGTGTTGCCGGAGGCCACCTCGTCGCTGGCCGTCTCGATGCTGCGCGCCGAGGTCTGGACCTGCTGCACCAGCTCGCGCAGGCTGGTCTGCATCGCATCCAGCGCGCGCAGCAACTGGGCGGCCTCGTCTCGGCCGACGATGCGGATGTCGTTGCTCAGGTCGCCGCCAGCAATGGACTGGGCCAGCGTGCCGGCATAGCGCATCGGGCTGGTGATGGTGGCGGAGTTGATCAGCGTCAGCGGCACCACCAGCAGCATGACGACGCCCAGCACCGCCGCCGAGCGCCAGGCGATGCGGCGCATCTCGGCGGAGAACTCGGCCTCGGTGGCCTTGGCCTGTTCGTCGATGAGGCCGGCCAGGCGCTCCACGCGCTGCTCGATCTCGGCCATCGCCGCCTTGGGCCGATTGAGCATGCGGTCGGCCACCTTGCCGGTGTCGAAGCCGCCGGCCTCGATCTGGCTCAGCACCGGCTGGGCGCCGCTGCGGTAGTCCTGCAGGAACTTCAAGGCCTCGGCGGCCACGGCCTTGTTGTCGTCGCGCCGGCCCTGCGCCAGGCCTTGCAGCGCCGTCGCGAGCCGCCCGGCGGCGGCGTCCCAACGCTGGCGGAACTGCTTGACCTGGTCGGCGTCCTCGTAGGCGATGACCATCTGCTTCTCCTCCAGCCGCACGTCGGCCAGCGCCTGGCGGACGGCGCTGAGCTGCTGCAGGTCGCGCACGGTGTAGGTCGTCACGTCGACATTGAGCGCCATCAGCTGCCGGCCGCCCAGCAAGCCGGTCAGGCCCAGCACGGCGAACATCAGCAACACCATCGCAATGGCCCCGTGCATGCGGGTGCGGATGGTGAAACTGCGCATCCAGGTGGCGAGGTCCATGGGGCGTCTCCTTGCGGTCTGCTTGTGTTGCCATGATCGCCCGCGCACAGCCCGGCGCGCAAGCCGGCAGCACCCTGAGGCCGCGACCCCTGATTCCGGGGTACCGCAGCAGGTCGAACTGGCATGAACCTGCCGTCGCGGCGTGCAAAATCCCGGCACAGCATGAGCCCTGAACCTAACTCGCCAACCTTGCGCCACCCCACTGCCCGCGCCAGCTTCGGTCGCGTCAGCGTCGGCGTGCACGGTCGCGTGATGATGTCGGTCGCCGAAGGCCCTTTCGACGCCGAGCTGATGACGGCCACGAAGCGCGCCATCGCGTTGGCGGGTAAGCGGCTGCCGGTGGACCGCCGCTTCGCCGACCTGCTGGAGATCCGCGCCAACCTGAAGATGGAAGCCGACGCGCTGGCCGCGCTTCGCGCCAGCATCGACAGCTTCACCCGGCACGGCATCGTCGCCATCTCGACCGTATTTCTCGTGCCACGGGGCATTGCCGGCATCGAACGCCTGCCGGCGCTGATGGACATCTGGCGCCGCAGCCGGCCGGTGCGACGGGCCGACACCTTCGAGTCCGCCTGGGCGCTGGTCAATGCCGACCTGATCGCCGCCGGCCTGCCAGCGCAGGAGCCTCCAGCTAGGCCGTGAAAGGCCAGGCGCGCTGCTGCGGGCGCATACGCTCCCACAAAGCGCCCAGCGCCAGCACGCCGGCATCGTCGAAGCGGCGGCCGACGATCTGCAGGCCGATCGGCAAGCCCGCCGACGTGTAACCCGCGTTGATGGCCAGCGCCGGCTGCTCGCTCATGTTGAAGGGCAGCGTGAAGGCGATGTGCTCGAAGGGCCGCGCCGGGTCGTGCAGCGGGCTGGCCAGGTGGGCCGGGTAGGCGGGCATCGGCGCGACGGGCGAGAGCACGAAGTCGAAAGGTTCGCAGGCCGCGTTGGCAGCCTCGCGAAGCGCCTGCATTTGGCTGTAGCCGTGGAAGACAGCTGAGCCGTCGTAGCCGGCTGCGGCGGCCACCCAGTCGAGGATGTAGGGCAGCACCTTGGCGCGCCGCTCGGGCGGCAGCGCCGAGATGTCCAGCCACGAGCGCATGCGCCAGAAGCGGTCCATGCCGTCGGCCATGCCGCGCGTCGTGAAGCCGGCCAGCGGCTCGACGATGGCGCCGGCCTGCTCGAAGGCCAGCGCGGCGGCGCGGATGACGGCCTCGACCTCGGGCTGAACGGCATCGCCCCAGCCGGCGTCCAGCATCAGGCCGACACGAAGGCCGCGCAGCTCGACAGGCCGGGGCAAGACCTGACCCGGCGGCAGCTGCGTCGGGTCGCGTGCATCGGGCCGGGCAAGCGCGGCGAGCATCAGCGCGGCGTCGGCCACCGTGCGCGTCAGCGGCCCGGCGACGCGGCCGGCATAGCCCGGCTTGATGGGCACGCGGCCATGGCTGGGCTTCAGGCCGACGAGGCCACACCAGCCGGCCGGCAGGCGGATGGAGCCGCCGATGTCGGTGCCCAGGTGCAGCGGGCCATAGCCGGCCGCAGCGGAAGCGGCGGCGCCGGCACTCGACCCGCCCGGCGTCATGCGCACATCCCAGGGGTTGCGCGCCGGCTCGGCGTAGAGGCTGGACAGGCCGGAGCTGAGCATGCCGTAGTCGGGCATGGTGGTGCGCGCCCAGGCAATGGCGCCGGCCTCGCGCAGGCGGGCGGCGGGCGGGGCCTCGAAGTCGGCCTCGGCGCCCTCGGGCGTGGCGGCCGTGCCCAGGCGGTAGGCCGCGCCGGGGACGGCGATGTTTTCCTTCAGCGTGACGGGCACGCCGTCCAGCGCCAGCGCGGTGCCGGCGCGCCAGCGGGCCTCGCTGGCGCGCGCCGCCGCGAGGGCGGTGTCGGCATCGACGGCGCACAGCGCGTGCAACTCGCCTTCGCGACTGGCGGCATGCGCGAGCAGGGCCCGCACGACCTCGACGGGGGACAACTCGCCGGACCGATAGGCGGCCAGCAGCGCCGCCGCGTCGAGGCCCGCGATCACTTCTTCAATGCCTGCGCGGCCTTCAGCATCGCGTCGATGTGGCCGTCGGGGTTCATGCTGGCATGCACGGCGGCGACCTTGCCGTCCTTGCCGATCAAGTAGGAGACGCGGTCGGCCATCGTGCCCGGCACCATCTTCAGCGCCACGTCGTAATCCTTGATGACCTTGCCGCCCGCGTCTGCCGCCACGGCGAACTTGCTGCGGCAGGCCTCCACGCTGAACTTCTTCAACGTCTCGATGTTGTCGTTGGACATGCCGATGACGGTGGCGCCCACGGCCGCGAACTTGTCGGTCGCCTCGGCGAACTGATGCGCCTCGACGGTGCAGCCGCTGGTGAAGGCCTTGGGATAGAAGTACAGCACCACCGGACCCTTCTTCAGCGCGTCGGCCAGGCGGAACTTGAACGGCTGGCCGCCGACGGCAGCTTCGGTCGTGAAGTCGGGCGCGGCGGCCCCGACGCTCAAGGCGGCCTGGGCGGTGGGGATGAGCAGGGCCGTGAGCAGGGCGGTCAGGGGTCGGGACATGGTGAACCTCGGGTGATCGGGTGGGCGCAGGATAGCCAAGCGGCCATGCCCCATCACGCGAGTCGGTCAAGTTGCGCGTAACAGGCCGTCGGCAAGCCAGCGCTGCAGCGCACCGATGACGGCCGGTGCGGCGGCTTCGGCATCGCCCAATTCCTCGGCAGCACGCTCGCACAGCATCGCAAAGGGTGCGCCCTCGAACACGGCCTGCAGCAGCGCAGCCTCCAGCGGTTCGAGCGACCGCCAGCGCGTCTCGCCCGCCTGGCGCCAGGCCAGCAGGAGGTGTTCGTGCGGCTGGGGCTCCGGCAGGTCGGGTTGGTTGTCGCCTGACTCGGGGGCCCACTCGCGCAGGCGGCGCCAGGCGGGCTCGATGGCATGGCCGAGGCGCACGCGCCGGGCGCTGGGGTGCAGCTGCAGCACCAGGCCGGCCCAGTCGTCGGGGTCGAGCGCAGCCAGCGTGGCGGGGTCCAGCAGCGGCGCATCGGCCGCGTCGAAGGCACCGCGCAGCGCCCAGTCCATGGCGGCGAAGTCGATCAGGCAGGCGTGGGGCACGAGGTCATCGCTGGCCTCGGCCATGAAGCTGGCCAGCTCATGGCCAAACCAGCGGATGGATGGGTGGCGGCTGGGCCGGGCGGCAATGTAGGCCTGGGCCAGCGCGTCGAACGCCTCGTCGCCCAGCGCGCGGGCCAGCACGGTGTAGTTGTCGGCCAGCGCCTCGGCCAGACGCGCGCGGTAGGCGTGGCGATAGACGTCCAGGCCCAGTGTGAAGTCGCCGGCCAGCAGGCCGGTGGCGTCGGCGCCGTCGCGGATGGCGGCGGCGAGTTGCTGCTGTTGCTGGATGACGCTCATGACGCGGCGGCCAGGCGGCGGGCGATGGCGAGTTCGTCAAGCAGGTCGGGCAGCGGCGGGATGTGGTCGTCGCGCTCGATCATCGTCGGCACGGCGCCGAAGCGCTTCAACGCGTGCTGGTACAGCGCCCAGACCTCGGGCCTAACCGGGTGGTCGTGCGTGTCGATGACGATGTCGCCGCGGTCCTCGTGGCCGGCGAGGTGGACCTGCGCGACGCGCTCGGCGGGCATGGCGTCGAGATAGGCCAGCGGGTCGAAGCCATGGTTGCGGCTGGACACGTAGACGTTGTTGACGTCAAGCAGCAGGCGCGCGCCGGTCTGCTGCAGCAGTTGCACGATGAAGTCCCACTCCGTCATCTCGTCCGCTGCGAAGCGCACATAGCTGGACACGTTTTCCAGCACCAGCGGCCGGCCGAGCACGTCCTGCACTTGGGCGATGCGCCCACCAACGTGGTCCAGCGCGGCGCGCGTCAGCGGCACGGGCAACAAATCGTGCAACTGGCTGTGCGCGTCGGCGCTCCAGCAGAGGTGGTCGGACACCCAGCCGGGCTGCAGCCGGTCGGCCAGGGCTTTCAGCTCGTGGAGGTAGGCGAGGTCCAGCGGCGCGGGGCCGGCGACGGACAGCGACACGCCGTGCATGGCCAGCGGGTAGTCGGCGCGGATGCGCTCCAGGTGCACCAGCGGCGGGCCGCCGGGCACGAGGTAGTTCTCGGAAATGATCTCCAGCCAGTCGGGCTTCACGCTCGCATCGACGCCGGCCTCGAAGGCCGCGTAGTGCTCGACGCGCAGGCCGAGGCCGAAACCTTGGATGTGGGTCATGTGGCGTCAAAACATATGCAACCACAGAGGCACAGAGCCACGGAGAAGACCGGGCAAGCCGAAAAACTCTGTGCCTCAGCGCCTCTGTGGTTGCATTGAGATTGAAACGCCGCGCCGAGGCGAGCCAGGGGGCGGCGTCGGGTGGCTAGATCAGCCGGATCACTTTTCGACTTTTCCGCCTGCCTTGGTGCACTCGTCGGCCGACTTCTTGTGCACCCAGCCCTGGCCCTTGCAGCCGTTCTGGCCCTTGCAGCCGCTCTTGGCGGTCTTGCACTCGGAGCTGCCCTTGCAGCTGTTGACACCGGAACACTTGACCGCGCCGTCGGCCGCCATCGCGGTCGTGGGCACGGCGGTTGCGAACAGCGCGGCGGCAGCGGCGGCGATGCCCAGGCCGGTCTTGAGGGATGCGTTCATGGCGGGTCTCCAAAAGAGGAAGTGGTTCAGATCGGGTTCACCACAGGTCGTGGCCGGCTCCTTGCAGCCGGCACGCAGATTCTGATGACCTGCCGTTATGGCTGCAATGGCGCTCAGCATTCGTCGGGGGCCTAGGGCTGGCGATAGAGTCCGGCGGCTGACCGGCCCCTTTCTGGCCGCGCCTCCCATGCTGAACACCGAAACCCCGAGCACACGACATCCCGACCTGGACAGCTACGCCACGCCGGCGCTGCTGGATGCCTTCATTGACGACCAGACCGCCGCCGTCGCGGCCGTCAAGGCCGCCGCCCCGCAACTGGCCGCCGCTGTGGACGCCGCGCTGCCGCGCATCCGCGCCGGGGGCCGCCTGCTGTACGCGGGCGCCGGCACCTCGGGCCGGCTGGGCGTGCTGGACAGCGTGGAGCTGTACCCGACGTTCTCCTGGCCGCGCGAGCGCGCCGTGGCCGTCATCGCCGGAGGCCAGGGCGCGATGTTCGTGGCCGTCGAGGGCGCCGAGGACGACCGCGCACAAGGCGCCGCTGACCTCGCCGCGCTGAACCCCGGCCCCAACGACGTGGCCCTGCTGCTGGCCGCGTCGGGCGGCACGCCCTATGTGCTGGGCGCCATCGAAGCCGCGCGTGCGGCGGGCGCGCTGACCATCGGCATCGCCAACAACCCCGGCGCGCCGGTGGCGCTGCAGGCCGAGATCGGCGTCCTCCTCGACACCGGCGCCGAGGTCATCTCCGGCAGCACGCGGCTGAAGGCGGGCACGGCGCAGAAGATCGCGCTGAACACGTTCTCGTCGGCGCTGATGGTCAAGCTGCACAAGGTCTACGGCAACCTGATGGTGGACTTGAAGGCGACCAACGTGAAGCTGGTGAAGCGGGCGGTGGCGCTGACGGTGCGTGCCTCGGGCGCGAGCGAGGCACAGGCGCAGGCGGCGCTGGCGCAGTGCGACAACCACGTGAAGACGGCGCTCGTCATGCTCAAGCGTGGCATCAGCGCCGCTGAAGCGCGCGCACTGCTGGACGCCGCCGAGGGCAGCGTCAGCCGCGCCCTGTCCGCATGAGTACGCGCTCGCCCTGGGCCTGGATTCCCAGCCTCTATTTCGCGCAAGGCCTGCCCTATGTGGTGGTGATGTCGCTGTCGGTGGTGCTCTACAAGAACCTGGGCATCTCCAACACCGACATCGCGCTCTACACGAGCTGGCTCTACCTGCCCTGGGTGCTGAAGCCGCTGTGGTCGCCGCTGGCCGAGTTGTTCGGCACCAAGCGCAGCTGGATCGCGGTGCTGCAGTTCTTCGTCGGCGCGGCGCTGGCGGGCGTGGCGTTGACCATCCCGACCGACAAGTTCTTCCAGCTGTCGCTGGCCGTGCTGTGGCTGATGGCCTTCGCCTCGGCCTCGCACGACATCGCCGCCGACGGCTTTTACATGTTGGCGCTGCCGCAGCACAGCCAGGCGGCGTTCGTCGGCGTGCGCTCCACGTTCTACCGGCTGGCCAACATCACGGGTCAGGGCGCCCTCGTCTACCTGGCCGGTGAGCTGACCGAGCGCACCGGCTCGGCCGTCACGGCCTGGAGCGCGGTGTTCTGGGGGCTGGCCGGGCTGTTCGCCGTGCTGGCGGCCTTGCATGCGTTCGTGCTGCCCAGGCCGGCGGCCGACGTGCCAGGCCCCGGCCGCGCCGCCGCGCGCGGGCTGGTGGCCGACTTCTTCGCCGTATTCGCCAGCTTCTTCAGGAAGCCCGGCATCCTCGTCATCCTCGGCTTCCTGCTGCTCTACCGCTTCCCCGAGGCGCAACTGCTCAAGCTCGCCTCGCCCTTCTTGCTGGACCCCGTCGAGCAAGGCGGACTGGGCCTGTCGACGAAGGAAGTGGGCATCGCTTACGGCACGGTGGGCTTGATCGCGCTGACGCTGGGCGGGCTGTGCGGCGGCTGGGTCATCTCCCGCGTCGGGCTGAAGAAGGCGCTGTGGCCGCTGGTGGCCGCCATGCACGTGCCCAACGTGGCCTTCCTGCTGCTGGCCATGACGCACCCGACCAGCCTGGCCGTCATCAGCGCCGCGCTTGCCGTGGAACAGTTCGGTTATGGCCTGGGCTTCACGGCCTACCTGATGTACATGATCCATGTGGCCGACGGGCCGCAGAAGACCGCGCACTACGCCATCTGCACCGGCTTCATGGCGCTCGGGATGATGATCCCCGGCATGTGGAGCGGCTGGCTGCAGGACGCGATCGGCTACGTGCCGTTCTTCGTGTGGGTGCTGGTGGCGACGGTGCCCAGCTTGGTGATGACCGCGCTGATCAGGGTGCCCGAAGGCTTTGGCAAGAAGACGGAGGACGCACCATGAAGCGCCGCGACCTGCTGGGCCTGGCCGCCGTACCGCTGATCGCGGCCTGCGCGACGCCGCCCTCTGAACCGGCTCCCGTTCCAGAGGCAGCCCCCACGCCGGCGCAGACCCCGGCCGCCACCGCGCTACCGCCCCCGCCACCCCGCGAATGGCGCGCCGCCTGGGTCGCCACCGTGGCCAACATCGACTGGCCCAGCAAGAAGGGCTTGAGCGCCGAGGCCCAGCAGGCCGAGATCCGCAGCCTCTGCGACATCGCCGTGCAGGTGGGCTTGAACGCGCTGATCCTGCAGGTGCGCCCCGGCGCCGACGCGCTGTACGAATCGGCGCTGGAGCCATGGAGCGAGTACCTCACCGGCACACAGGGCCAGCACCCCGGCTACGACCCGCTAGCCACCTGGCTGGCCGAGGCACGGCTGCGCGGGCTGGAGCTGCACGCCTGGCTCAACCCCTACCGCGCCCGCCACAGCACGGCCAAGTCCGCGCCCGCCGCCACGCACTTGAGCCGCACCCAGCCCGATTGGGTGAAGCGTTATGGCGACCAGCTCTGGATAGACCCCGGCGAGCCCGCCGCCGCCGAGCACACGCTGGCCGTCGTGCGCGACCTGCTGACGCGCTACGCGGTCGACGGCATTCACATCGACGACTACTTCTACCCCTACCCGGTGCAGGACGCCGCCAAGGCGGACATCGACTTCCCCGATGAGCCGAGCTGGCAGAAGTACCTCGTCGGCGGCGGCACCCTGGCGCGCGCCGACTGGCGGCGCTACAGCGTCAACCGCCTCGTGCAGCGGCTGTATGCCGTCGTGCACGAGACCCGCCCCGGCACGCGGCTGGGCATCAGCCCCTTCGGCCTGCCCCGGCCCGACCTGCGCCCGCCCGGCATCACCGGCTTCAGCCAGTACGACAAGCTCTACGCCGACGTGGAACTGTGGCTGCGCGAGGGCTGGCTGGACTACCTCGCGCCGCAGCTCTACTGGCCGCGCGCGCAAACGGCTCAGGCCTTCGAGCCGCTGCTGCAGGCTTGGCAGGCCTTGAACCCGCTCGGCCGCCCGATCCACCCCGGGCTGTTCACCAGCCGCATCGACGCCACGCCGCAGAGCTGGCAGCCAGACGAGATCGTCGGACAGATCGACAGCATCCGTCGACTGGCCCCGGGCAGCGGCCACATCCACTTCAGCATGGCCGCGCTGGCACAGAACCGGCGCGGCGTCGCCGACGTGCTGCGCACCGGGCCCTACGCAGCGCGCGGCGCGTCGTGAGCGAAGTGCTGCTCGTCGACGCCGATGCTGGCTGGCCGGCGCAGTTCGACGCCGTGGCCCAGGCGCTGCGCGAGGCGTTCGCCGGCACGGCCTGCTGGGTCGAGCACATCGGCAGCACGGCCGTGCCGGGCCTGTGCGCCAAGCCGGTGCTGGACCTGCTGCTGGGCGTGACGCAGTTGGCCGACATCGCCCCGCACCGCGAAGCGCTGGCCGCCCTGGGCTACCGCTACCGCCCCGAGCACGAAGCCCAGTTGCCCGAGCGCCGCTACTTCACGCGTGACGCGGGCCCAGCGCAGCTGCGCGTCCACCTGCATGCCGTCGTGCGCGGCAGCGCGTTCTGGCGCGACCAGCTGGCGTTTCGCGACGCGCTGCGCGCCGACGCCGCACTGGCGGCACGTTATGCGGCGCTCAAGCGCGAACTGGCGACGCGGCACGCCCACGACAAGGCGGCCTACACGGAGGCCAAGGGCCCGTTCGTCCGCGCCGTGCTGGGCGCCCACTGAAGCGCGCCAGCCCGCCGTCGACCCCGCGCCTGCGGGGGCCAGCGCCCTCGCCGCACTCGCGTAAGCCTGGATGAGCAACGGCCGGTTTCAAACCTAGCATGCCGGCACGCTTGCCGTGGCTGCCTTCGAGGCGCGCGGACTTGCGGCTCCCGGGGCACTGGACCAGGCGAAAATGACAACGTTGTCCAACTGGGCCACGCGTCACCTCGCCCGGCGGTCTCCGGGCTCGAAAAATTTCACCCGGTTACTCCGCATGAGCAGCAGCCCCGCCCGCATCCGCAACCCCTTGACGTGGGTTCCGTCGTCCTATCTCGCCGAGGGTATCCCGTTCGCGCTGGTGATCTGGGTCACCGGCACGATGCTGAAAGACCTGGGCCACTCCGACGGCGAGATCACGCTGGCCACCGCCAGCATCGGCATCGCCTGGTCGCTCAAGCCGCTGTGGGCCGCCTTCCTGGACATGTTCAAGACGAAGAAGTTCTTCGTGCTGTGGATGGAAGTCATCATGGCCGTGCTGCTGTGCGGCATCGCCGTGGCACTGCCGCTGCCCAACTACTTCCAGATCACCATCGCCGTGCTGTGGGTGCTGGCCTTCTGCTCGGCCACGCAGGACATCTGCGTCGACGGCATCTACATCACGTCGCTGGACGAGAAGGGCCAGGCCAAGTACATCGGCGTGCAGGGTGTGTTCTGGAACGTCGGCCGGCTGTTCGGCACGGCGGCCGTCGTCTGGCTGGCGGGCTCGCTGAAGGAGGACCACGGCTACAGCACCACGGCCGCCTGGAGCTGGGCCATCGCCATGTCGGCGGCGACGCTGGCGCTGCTGGCCGTGTACCACTGGTTCGTGCTACCCACCGGCAGCATCGGCGACCGGCCCGTCAGCATGAAGGCCGCGTTCGCCCGCTTCGGCGAGGCCATCGTCGACTTCTTCAAGAAGGACAGCATCTGGGGCATGCTGATGTTCGTCTTCCTGTACCGCAGTTCCGAGGGCCTGCTGCTGATCGAGGGCGGGCTGTTCCTGCAGGCCTCGCCCGAGCATGGCGGCGTGGGCCTGTCGCTGAAGGACAAGGGCCTGATCGACGGCACCATCGCCACGGTCGTCAGCCTGGGCGCGGGCCTGCTGGGCGGCGCCTTCATGGCCAAGTACGGCCTGAACCGCCGCACGCTGATCTTCATGGCGCTGTGCCTGAACATCCCGCACCTGGCCTTCGTCGTGCTGTCACAGCTGGCGGGCCCGGGGCATTCGCTCTCGTTCTGGACCGTGGCCAGCCTGGTGACGCTGGAGAAGTTCGGCTACAGCTTCGGCTTCGTCGCCAACATGCTGTACATGATGCAGCAGATCTCCCCGGGTCGGTTCCACATGACGCACTACGCGTTTGCTAACTCCATCATGAACCTGACGCTGGTGCCGACGCAGATGATCTCGGGCCCGCTGGCCGACTACCTGGGCTACAAGACCTACTTCATCGTCGTCATGTTCGCGGCCATCCCGTCGGTGCTCGGCGCGATGTTCGCGCCCTTCCCGCGCAAGCCGGACAACGGTCACCCGACCTGACCCCCTAACGCAAAGCTGCGTTGTCACGGCGGCTTCACGGCCCCGGCCTAGCGTGCGGCTGCTCACAACGGAGACAGCCCATGCGCCGCACCCTCACCCGCCTTGCACTGCTCGTGCTCGGCGCCGCCAGCCTTCCCGCCTGCGCCAACGGCTACGACGGCGACCGCCGCGGACATGGCAACGACCGCGACAGCGTCAATGTCCAGCTCGGCCCGCGCCCCTTCTTCCTCGTCGAGGAGATGAGCGACGGCCCGCTGAAGAAGCGCCTGCAGCACTGCGCCGCCAGGCGCGACGACTACAAGCCGACGCTGTTCTCCATCGGCCACCGCGGCGCGCCGCTGCTCTTCCCGGAGCACACCAAGGAAAGCTACGAAGCCGCCGCGCGCACCGGCGCCGGCATCGTCGAGTGCGACGTGACCTTCACCAAGGACAAGGAGCTGGTCTGCCGCCATGCGCAGAACGACCTGCACACGACGACCAACATCCTGTCCACGCCGTTGGCGAACAAGTGCATCAAGCCCTTCACGCCGGCCCAGTTCGACGCCGCCGGCACCCTCGTCGCGCCGGCCGCCGCCGAATGCCGCACCAGCGAGCTGACGTTGGCCGAGTTCAAGACGCTGCGCGGCAAGATGGACGCCTTCAACCCGCGCGGCCGCACGGTCGCTGAGTACCAGGCCGGTACCGCCAACTGGCGCACCGACATCCACGCCGGCCCCACCAGCGGCACGCTGCTGACGCTGAAGGAAGCCATCGCGCTGTTCAAGAAGCTGGGCGTGAAGATGACGCCCGAGCTGAAGTCGCCCAGCGTCGCCATGCCCTTCGACGGCTTCAGCCAGGCCGCCTACGCGCAGAAGATGATCGACGAGCACAAGGCCGCTGGCGTGCAGCCGCGCGACCTGTGGCCGCAGAGCTTCGACATCAACGACGTGCTGTACTGGGTGCGCAACGAGCCCGCCTACGGCCGCCAGGCCGTCTACCTGGACGACGCTAACGTCGTGGCCGACCTGCCCACCGCCGAGCAGCTCAAGGCCTACCGCGCCGCCGGCATCCGCATCGTCGCGCCGCCGCTGTTCGCGCTGCTGACGGCCGACACCAGCGGCAACCTCCTGCCCTCGCCCTACGCCCGCGATGCCAAGGCCGCTGGCCTGGACATCATCACGTGGACGCTGGAGCGCAGCGGCATCCTGGCCGACGGCGGCAACGGCTTCTACTTCCAGACGTTTGACAGCGCCATCAAGCGCGAGGGCGATGTCTTCCGCGTGCTGGACGTGCTGGCCGAGCAGGTCGGCGTGCTGGGCGTGTTCTCGGACTGGCCGGCCACGACCAGCTTCTACGCCAACTGCACCGGGCAGAAGTAGGCTGAGCGCGGCGTATCGAAACGCCGTTTCATGACCGTGTCACCGGCTGGCGCTGCAATGACGCACCCCGTCATTCAGCGCCTTCCCGGCGACGCAGCACCATGTCCCTCGCCCCCACCTTTCGCCTCTGCCTGCTGAGCCTGGCCGCGCTGGCCGCCACCGCCCAGGCCGATGTCTCGGTCTTCGTCGACAGCTACAACAGCAACACGACGGCCAACCAGACTGTCGCCAGCAATGCCGCCGTGCACATGCTGCAGGGCTACAGCCGGCTGTGGACGACAGGCAGCACCTGGAACAACGGCGCCGCCACGGCGCTGGGCGCGCCGGTGCTGGCGGCCAACCAGGCCTACGTCATCCAGGTCACACAGAACCGCACGGCCGAGCAGGAGCTGGCCGCCTACTACAACGACCGCCGCCACCAGAGCTTCTCGGCCATCGCCGGCCTGGGCGACCGGGCCGACGCCTTCCGCACCGCAGCGGGCGCCTTCACGACCATCAACTCGCTGGGCCTGGCCAACACGGCCAAGTACGACGACAAGAGCAACGGCGCCGGCAACACCGGCTCGGCCACCGTCGGCAAGATGGTCACGCTGGTGAACACGTTGCGCGGCAGCAACACCTCGTCCAACCCGTCCAAGAGCTACTTCAACTCGCCGCGCCCCTGGCGGCTGAACGACGACGGCGCGACGGTCAGCACCAGCGGCCCCGAGGCGACCGGCTACTACACCAGCGTGCTGGCCGACGGCACGCCTAACACCTCGACCGCGCTGACCAACTTCCCCGACTACAACAGCAGCGTCGTCGTCGCGCCCTCGCTGATGGCCGTGCGCAGCACGACGCCGGCCAGCGACGGCGGCTTCGTCAGCGGCCACACCAACGCGGCCTACCTGGCCAGCATCGCGCTGGCCTATGCCGCGCCGGAGCGCTTCTCGGCGCTGATGCTGAACGCCTCCGAGATGGGCGAGCTGCGCATCGTCGCCGGCCAGCATCTGCCGCTGGACGTCATCGGCGGCCGCATGCTGGGCACCGCGCTGTCCGCCGCGAAGCTATACGAGGCCGGCAACGCCACGCTGAAGGCCGAGGCCCGCGCCCAGGGCGCAGCGCTGATGGCCGGCGCCAGCACGGGCCGCTTCGACGGCCTGGGCGCCGCCGCCGTGGCCGCGAACCGCGCCAACCGCGACCTCTACACCTTCCGCATGACCTACGGCCTGCCGACGACCGACGCCACCGGCGCCGCCGCCGTCGTGCCCAAGGTCGCCGAGGTGCTGCTGGAGACCAAGCTCAACTACCTCAGCGCCGAGCAGCGCCGCGAAGTGCTGCGCACCACGGCCATCGCTTCCGGCCACGCGCTGACCGACGACGCCGAGGGCTGGGGCCGCCTCAACCTGTACGCCGCCGGCGATGGCTATGGCCGCTTCGACAGCACCGTCACCGTGACGATGAACAAGGCCGACGGCGGCATGGCCGCACGCGACGCCTGGCACAACGACATCGACGGCGCCGGCGGCCTGGTCAAACAGGGCGACGGCAGCCTGGCGCTGACCGGCCACAACAGCTTCAGCGGCGGCGTCAGCGTCGAGGGCGGCGAACTCATCGCTGCATCGACGCACGCGCTGGGCACGGGCAACGTCAGCGTGGCCGGCGGCGCGACGCTGGTGGACTACGCGCCCGGCAGCCTGCAGATTGGCGGCAACCTGACGCTGGCCGACGGCGCCACGTTCGAGTTCGTCGTCGACCCCGCCCACGCCCTCGGCGCCGCCGTGATGGTGGGCGGCAGCATCCAGCTGGACGGCACGCTGCGCCTGAACCTGGCCGGCGGCACGCCGCTGGCTTCGAGCTACCAGCTCTTCGGCGAGGCCGTCAGCGGCCGCTTCGACAGCGTCGAACTGCAAGGCCTGGACGCCAGCCAGTGGCGCACGACGCTGACCTACGGCGACACCGGCGTCGCGCTGCAGATAAGCGCCGTGCCCGAGCCGCAGACCTGGGCGCTGCTGATCGGCGGCCTGGCCCTGGTCGGCGCGCTGGCCCGCCGCCGCCGCGGCTGACCGGCGGCGTCGGCCTGGCGGGCACCTGAGGGCCGCGCGCCTGCATCCGTGGGGGTGCCCCCAAGTCCTTGGGGTGGGCGCCGCAGGGCCCTGGTAGCTCAATGGCGCACCCATTCCCACGGAGACCGCCATGCGCCGCACCTTCATCGCCCTCGCCCTGTCAGCCCTTGGCGTGGCCAACGCCGCCACCGTAACCGTCTACACCAGCCTGGCCAGCTGGCAGGCGGCCCTCAGCAGCGCCGATCAACTGCAGGACTTCTCCGGCTACGCCAACGGCACCGACCTGACCGGCGTGGCCGTGCTGCCCGGCGTCACGCTGAGCAGCAACATCGGCCCGGTCGAGGTGTTCGGCGCCGACAAGACCGCCAGCGCCTTCGGCCCGGCCCGCCAGGTGGGCAACGGCTACTTTGAAGGACAGTACGCACTGCCCTTCCTTGCGGCTGCGCTGGACATCGCCAGCTTCGAGTCCATCCCTGGGAACGACACCACTGCAGTGGATCAGGGCCTGCTGTCCTTCCTGTTCAGCGACGGCAGCACCGAGGACATCCTCCTCTCCGGCGGCGACGGCTCGCCGATCTTCGTCGGCGTCATCTCGGACTTCGCCATCACTTCGTTTCGCTGGACCGAGGCCCACGAGGGCGACGGTGGCAACGAGGAGAGCGCGCTGGACAACCTGCGCGTGGCCATGCGCGCGCCCGGCAACGAGTTGCCCCTGCCCGGCTCGCTGCCGCTGGCGCTCGCGGCCCTGGCCGCCGTGCCGCTGGCACGGCGCCGCCGCTGATACACCCCGGCTTTTGACCGGTATCAACGAGGGCCGCCCAACAGGCGGCCCTTGTCATTGGCGCCCCGCAGGCAGGGGATTTTCACCAGGGGACAGCGCTATCTCTCCACCCATAATCCGCGCCACAAAAAGCAAGGAGACTGACGTGGCGAGCATGGGTTGGCTTCATTGGGCGCGGTCGTGCGCGGTCGTGGTGATGATGGCGCTGACCGGGATCGCGCCCGCAGGGGCGGCCGACAAACCGCTGCTGCCGGCCGAGACCTTCTTCCGCCACCCGGCCGTGCTGGAGGTCAAGCTCTCGCCCAGCGGCCGCTACGTCGGCATCACCCGCGTGCACGACAACCGCCGCGCCGCGCTGCTGGTGGTGGACCTGCAGGGCAGCGAGCCCGCCAAGGTGGTGGCCTTCTTCGCCAAGCAGGACGTCGTCTGGTTCGACTGGGTGAACGACGAGCGTCTGCTGTTCCGCCTCGGCAAGATCGAGCCGGCGCGCCACACCACCCACCTGCCGGGCCTGTACGCGGTCGAGGTGGCCAGCGGCAAGACCACCGAGCTGATCTGCAGCGAGATCCAGACCTGCCTGCAGCAGTCCGACTCCCTGCGCTACGACCATGGCCTGCTCGCCGTGCCCCGGCAGCAGCCCGGCGTGCGGGCCGACGAAGTCGTCGTCGGCCAGCTGGACTTCCAGCTGCGCCGCATCGAGCCCAAGTGGCTGAACGTGCAGAGCGGCCTGGTGCGCAAGATGGACATGCCAAAGCCCCCCGAGCGGGTGATGCAGTGGCTGTTCGACAGCAAGGGCCAGCCGCGCGTGGCCATGAGCCTCTACGACGACGAGGGCCGTGGCGTGCTGCACTGGCTGGCGCCGGGCGCGGAGCAATGGCGGCAGCTGGCCAGCTTCAAGCTCGTCGACCCGCCGTTCACGGTGATGGGCGTGTCCGACGACGGCCAGCTCTACGTGACCGAGCCGCGCGGCCCCGCCCGAGAGGCGGTGCTGACCACCTTCGACTTCGCCACCGGCAAGCCCGCCGAGCGCCCCATCGTGCAGGCACCGGGCTTCGACTTCAGCGGCTGGCTGCTGCACGGCGACCCCGGCCAGGGCGTGCTGGGCGTGAGCCTGCAGGCCGATTCGCAGGTGACGGTCTGGACCGACCCGGCGATGAAGAAGTTCCAGGAAGAGACGGACGCGCGCCTGCCCGGCCGCGTCAACAGCATCTCCTGCCGCCGCTGCGGCGCGCCGGACATGGTGGCGCTGGTGCACTCCTACAACGACCGCGACCCCGGCCGCTACCTGCTCCATCGCGCTGACAGCAAGCGCTGGGAGAACGTCTCCGTCGTCATGCCCGGCATCAAGGCGCAGCAGATGGCGAGCGTGGACTTCCAGCGCATCAAGGCCCGCGACGGCAGCGACCTGCCGGTGTGGCTGACGCTGCCGCAAGGCGTGGAACCCGGCAAGCCGGCGCCCGTCGTCGTGCTGGCCCACGGCGGGCCGTGGGTGCGCAACGGCTACTGGCGCTGGGAGCCGATGGCGCAGTTCCTGGCCTCACGCGGCTACCTGGTCATCGAGCCCGAGTTCCGCGGCAGCCAGGGCTATGGGGCCGAGCACTTCAAGGCGGGCCTCAAGCAATGGGGCCTGACGATGCAGGACGACCTGGCCGACGCGCTGCTGTGGGCGCGCAAGGCCGGCCTCGCCACCGACCGCGCCTGCGTCATGGGCGCCAGCTACGGCGGCTACGCCACGGCCATGGGCCTGATCCGCCACCCCGAGCTGTTCCGCTGCGGCGTCAGCTGGGTGGGCGTGGCCGACCTGATGCTGCACCTGGAAGGCGGCTTCTTCGTCGTCGACGACCTGCACGGCTTTGCCCGCCAGCACGCCTATCCCGACCTCATCGGCGACCCCAAGAAGGAGGCCGCCCGGCTGATCGAGGTCTCGCCCGTGCACCAGGCCGCGCGCATCAAGGCGCCGCTGCTGCTGGCCTACGGCGCGGAGGACCTGCGCGTGCCCAAGGACCACGGCCGCCGGCTGCGCGACGCCATGACCAAGGCCGGCAACCCGCCCGAGTACGTGGAGTACGAGAACGAGGGCCACGGCTGGCAGCAAATGAGCACGCGGCTGGACTTCGCCAAGCGGGTGGAGAACTTCCTCGGCAAGCACCTGCAGCCCGCCGCGCCGTGAAGACGGCCTTCAGCCCGGCACCGGCGTGATCGGCGCCAGCAGCGGCAGCTCGTCGTCGGTCCACAGCCGGAAGTGCGCCACGAAATGCTGGCCCGAGCCGTCCTCCAGCCCGAAGCTGCCGCTGTTGCCCGGCGCCACGTCCAGCGTCATCTGCAGACCGGCCAGGTAGTCGCACTGCGCGCTGCTCGCGTAGACGGGCACGCCACCCAGGCGACCCAGCAGCCGATCGTCGGCGCTCAGTGGCAGCTCGTGCACGGCAAAGCACATCGGCGCGCTGCCGGCGCAGCAGCCGTGGGATTGGTAGAACAGCAGCTCGCCGTTCTGCTGGCGCAGCTGGCTGATCAACGCCTGCGCCGCCTCGCTGGCCTGCACGCGCGGGATGGGTTCGGTCATGCTCAACCTCGAAATGAAAGCGGGGCGACCGAGGCCGCCCCATGATCTGCCGTTCACGAACGCCCGGTCAGGGCGCCGCGATCAGAAGAAGCCCAACGCGTTCGGGCTGTAGCTGACCAGCAGATTCTTGGTCTGCTGGTAGTGGTCGAGCATGGACTTGTGGGTCTCGCGGCCGATGCCGGATTCCTTGTAGCCGCCGAACGCCGCGTGCGCCGGGTAGGCGTGATAGCAGTTCGTCCACACGCGCCCGGCCTGGATGCCGCGGCCCATGCGGTAGGCGCGGCTGCCGTCGCGGCTCCACACGCCGGCGCCCAGGCCGTAGGGCGTGTCGTTGGCGATGGCCAGCGCCTCGGCCTCGTCCTTGAAGGTGGTCACGGCCAGCACCGGGCCGAAGATCTCCTCGCGGAAGATGCGCATGTTGTTGTGGCCCTGGAAGAGCGTCGGCTGGATGTAGTAGCCGCCCGCCAGGTCGCCGCCCAGGTGCGCGCGCTCGCCGCCGATCAGCACCTTGGCGCCCTCCTCCTTGCCCAGCGCCAGGTAGGTCTGGATCTTGTCCATCTGGATGGCCGAGGCCTGCGCGCCCATCATGGTGTCGGTGTCCAGCGGGTTGCCCTGCTTGATGGCCGCCACGCGCTTGACGGCGCGCTCCATGAACTTGTCGTAGATGCTTTCCTGGATCAGCGCACGGCTGGGGCAGGTGCAGACCTCGCCCTGGTTGAAGGCGAACAGCACCAGGCCTTCGATGGCCTTGTCCAGGAAGGCGTCGTCCTCGGCCATCACGTCCTCGAAGAAGACGTTCGGGCTCTTGCCGCCCAGCTCCAGCGTGGCCGGGATCAGGTTGGTGGCCGCCGCCTGGGCGATGACGCGGCCGGTGGCGGTGGAGCCGGTGAACGCAATCTTGTTGATGCGCTTGCTGCTGGCCAGCGGCATGCCGGCCTCGCGGCCGAAGCCGTTGACGACGTTCAGCACGCCGGGGGGCAGCAGGTCGGCGATCAGGTCCACCAGGATCAGCAGGCTGATCGGCGTGCTCTCGGCCGGCTTGAGCACCACGCAGTTGCCAGCACCCAGCGCCGGGGCCAGCTTCCAGGCCGCCATCAGGATGGGGAAGTTCCAGGGAATGATCTGGCCGACGACGCCCAGCGGCTCGTGGAAGTGGTAGGCGATGGTGTTGTGGTCGATCTCGCTCAACGCGCCTTCCTGCGCGCGCACGCAGCCGGCGAAGTAGCGGAAGTGATCCACGCACAGCGGGATGTCGGCGTTCAGCGTTTCGCGGATGGGCTTGCCGTTGTCCACGGTCTCGGCATAGGCCAGCAGCTCCAGGTTCTGCTCGATGCGGTCGGCGATGCGCAGCAGCACGTTGGCGCGCTCGGCGGCGGGCACGGCGGCCCACTTGGCGGCGGCGGCGTGGGCGGCGTCCAGCGCCTTGTCGATGTCGGCGGCGGTGGAGCGCGCGGCCTGCGTGTAGACCTTGCCGTTGATCGGCGAGATCACGTCGAAGTACTGGCCGTCCACCGGCGGCTGGAACTTGCCACCGATGAAGTTGTCGTAGCGGGGCTTGTAGGCGATCTTGGCGCCGGCGGTGCCGGGGGCGGCGTAAACGGTCATGGGCTTTGTCTCCGAATCGGTTGAATGCCCAGCGCTGAACGGCCGGGTCGCTTCCATCAGCGCAATGCCCATGCCAGCGCCGCTTGCGCAGACGACGCACCGGCGGCGCGTTGAAAACTCGCCTGCGCCGCGCCTGCACTGTCCCGAAATGGAACACCTGCGTTGCACAACGTGCCATTCCGGCACAGCCGCTTGACGGCCAAGCGCGTCAGGCTACCGTCCGCGTCCTGGCGCAAGCTTTGCGCCTCAGAGCCGCTCGACGGCCGCGCAGGAGACACCATGGCCACGCCCGCCCCCACCCCGCCCGAGCGCATCCGCCTGGCCCGCCGCCAATGGCTGGACACCGGCGCCGTCGCCAGCGGCCTCATCGCCGGCCCGCTGCAGGCCAGCTGGGCGCGCTGCCGCGACTTTGGCCTCGCGCCCGAAGGCCGCCCGCAAGGCGCGCCCCATGCCAGCGCCGCCCAGCTCGCCCGCGCGCTGGAGCACCGCCACGCGCTGATGGCCCACGCCAGGCCGGTCATGGCCTTCCTGAACGAGCAGGTGCAGGGCAGCGACAGCCTCGTGCTGCTGGCCGACGCCCACGGCCTGCTGCTGCACGCCGCCGGTGACGACGCCCACTTTGCCGACCGCGCCGCCCGCGTCGCGCTGCGCCCCGGCGCCGTGTGGAGCGAGCAATGGCGTGGCACCAACGCCATCGGCACCGCGCTGGCCGAGGGCGCCCCCGTCGTCGTGCACGCCGGGGAGCACTACCTGGCGCGCAACGGCTTCCTCACCTGCGCCGCCGCGCCGATTGCCGACCCCGCCGGCCAGCTGCTCGGCGTGCTCGACATCTCCGGCGACCGCCGCAGCTACCACCGCCACACGCTGGCCCTGGCCCGCAGCGGCGCCCGCATGATCGAGCACCAGCTGTTCCTGGACCGCTTCCGCGCCGGCCTCCACCTGCGCCTGCACGCGCAGATGGAGGGCCTGGGCACCGTCACAGAGGGGCTGCTGGCGCTGAGCGAAGACGGCTGGGTCACCGGCGCCAACACCGCCGCGCTGGAGCTGCTGGGCCTGACCCGCCAGGACATCGGCGCCGCCACCGTGGAGCGCGTGCTGGGGCTGGACCTGCGCGCGCTGCTGGCGCTGGGCGCCGCGCCGCGCGCGCTGCCGCGCCCGGGCGCCACGCCGCTGTGGCTGCGCGTGGAGGCCGGCCAGACGCTGCGCCGCAGCACGCCCACCGCCCGCACCGCGCCCGTGGCACCTGCCGCCGACGCGCCCTGGCGCCCGCGCGACGCGCTGGCCGCGCTGGACACCGGCGACGCCGCCTTCAGCGCGCTGCTGGCCCGCGCCCGCAAGCTGCTCGACAAACCCGCCATCCCGCTGCTGCTGCAGGGCGAAAGCGGCACCGGCAAGGAACTGCTCGCCAAGGCCATCCACAGCAGCAGCGCGCGGCGCGACAAGCCCTTTGTCGCCGTCAACTGCGCGGCCCTGCCCGAGACGCTGATCGAAGCCGAACTCTTCGGTTATTGCCCCGGCGCCTTCACCGGCGCCAACCGCCACGGCGCCCCCGGCCGCATCCGCGAAGCCCACGGCGGCACGCTGTTCCTGGACGAGATCGGCGACATGCCGCTGGCGATGCAGGCGCGGCTGCTGCGTGTTTTGCAGGACCGCCAGGTCACGCCGCTGGGCGGCGGCGCGGCGGTGGCGGTGGACTTCCGCCTGCTCTGCGCCACGCACCAGCGGCTGAAGGACGAAGTGGCGGCGGGGCGCTTCCGCGAAGACCTGTATTACCGCCTCAACGGCCTGACGCTGAGCCTGCCGCCGCTGCGGGAGCGGTCGGACCTGGCTGAGCTGGTCGCCCGGCTGCTGAAGGCCGAGGCGCCGGAGCGGGCGCTGCGAGTGGATGACGAGGTGATGGCGCTGTTCAGCCGCTTCCGCTGGCCGGGGAATGTGCGGCAGCTGGCGAATGTGGTGAGGACGGGGATGGCGCTGCTCGACGACGGCGAGGACGTGGTGACGGTGGGGCTGGTGGGGGAAGAGGTGCGTGAAGCGCCGGGCGCCGCCAGCCTTGAGTCGGTGTCAGCGGCACCCCAGTGCGGCGACCTGCGCCAATTGGCCGAGGCCCGCATCCGCGAAACGCTAGCGACCGTGGACGGCAATATGTCTGAAGCAGCGCGGCGGCTGGGGGTCAGCAGGAATACGCTGTACAGGCGGCTGCGCGGGTAGCACTCGCGGTGGAGGGCTCTAGCTTTGAGCGCAGCAGTCAGCCCGCCGCCGTCTTCCGATCGAGACAATTGCCCGCGGCCCCCTGGCCCAAAGCCCGATAGCCTGCTGGCCGATCGGTGGCTGGGCGGGCGATCTATATTCGACACCGAATAGCAGGAGGCTTGAGCATGACGACGATTCAGATCACGTTGCCGGACGCGCTGGCCCAGGAGGCCGCGCAGGCGGGGCTGCTCTCGCCGCAGAAGATGGAGCGCATCTTGCGCGAGCAGTTGCGTGCCGAGCGGCTGGAGCGCATGCAGGCGGCGCGTACCGCGCTGGCGGCCGAGCCACTGGCGCCGATGACGCCCGAGGAAGTCGGCGCCGAGATCGAGGCTTACCGGGCGGAGCAGCGGCGTGCGGCTGGTTCTTGACACGAACACGGCGCTCTCGGGGCTGCTGTGGGGCGGCACGCCGGGGCGCCTGATCGATGCGGCCGAGGCCACTCGCGTGGAGTTGCTCAGCAGCGCGGCGCTGCTCGCGGAGTTGCAAGGCGTGCTCATGCGGGAGAAGTTCGTCGGGCAGTTGGCCCGCCGAGGGCTGTCGGTGGCGGATGTGTTTGATGGCTATGCGGCCTTGGTCACGCTCGTCACACCGGCCGCCATCGCGCCCACCATCGTGCGCGACCCGGCGGACGATCAGGTGCTGGCCGCCGCCCTGGCCGCCCGCGCCGATGCCATCGTCTCGGGCGACGCCCATTTGCTGGACCTCAAGCAGTTCCAAGGCATCCCCATCGTGTCCACCGCCGAGGCGCTGTTGCGCATCGCGGCATCAGGCGAGCCAGGGGGAACGGGCAAGACCTGACGCAGCCGGCGTCGACGCACCCGCTCACCGACGGGCCGCTCTTCGGCCCCGTCCCCTCGCAACCCCGCTCCTCAGCGGCTAGAAGAGGTTGGCCGAGGCTTCTTGTTTGAAGAAGAGGGGAAGCGCAGGCCAGGCTGGATCTGTGGAGTTCAAGTTAGGCATTCAGAATAAAGACTTGGCCCCGGGCCCCCGCGATAGCCTCCTGGCTGATCGGTGGCGGGGCAAGGTCAATATTCGACGCCGAATAGCAGGAGGCTTGAGCATGACGACCATTCAGATTGACTTGCCGGATGCGATGGCCCGCGCCGCGCGTGATGCAGGGCTGTTGACGCCACAGGCACTGCAGCGGCTGCTCGCCGATGCGCTGGATCGCCAGCAGGCGGCGCGCGAGTTGATGCAACTGGCGGACCGGGTGGCCGCAGCGGGCATCGCGCCGATGTCAATGGATGAGATCAATGCGGAAGTGAAGGCCGCTCGCGCCGAGCACCGCGCGGCGTTGGCTCAGCAAGCCGAAGGCGCCGCCGCGCTTGAGGAGGCGCAGCAGGAGCAAGGGCCGCGGGATCAGCGTGCGCGCGGTCATTGACACGAATGTGTTGCTGGCCGGGCTGCTGTGGCACGGCCCACCGCACGCGCTCTTGTTGCACCTGGAGGCGGGCGGGCTGACGCTGCTGAGCAGCTCGGCCCTGCTGGTGGAGTTGCAGCGGGTGCGGCGCTGGCTGAGGTCCATGAGCCGGCGCCCTGAACGAGCCGGTGTGCCGAGACCCGGACGACGACAAGCTCCTCGCCCTCGCCCGCAGTGCCCGTGCGGCCTGCATCGTCTCGGGCGACGACGATCTACTCTCGCTACAGCGCTTTGATGACATCCCGATCCTCACTCCCGCCCAGGCCTTGCAGCAGTTGGGACTGCGTCAGCAATAGGCCCCGGGGACCGGAAGCAGACGGAGACGGGCGCCAAGCCAGGTTGGATAGGCGGGAGTCCCACTAGGGGGCAGGGCCCTAGCATTTGAGACCCTCCGCCCTGGCCGTGATCTTGACGGTCTCCTACACCTTCATGGCCATGCTTGGCCTCTACGCGTAAGCCGCGCGGACTGCAATACTCGGCGCATGAAGATCGCCGCGCTGACCCTCCTTGCAGTCGCCTTCGCCGCTCAGGCACAAGACCTCAAGTACGACCCGAACAGCCCTGCCGCCCTTGAAGCGAAGGCCAAATACGACGGCTACGAACGGGATGGCAAGGCGCTGAAAACGTTGGAGCTGTACAAGGAGCTTGAGCGCCTGGACGTGGCTAAGAAGTTCCGGATGTCGTTGCTCACCAAGCCGGAAGAGATGATGGCCGCCGTCTTCAGCATGGATGACAACGACATGCGCGCCATCTCGTACAGCACGGTGCTGCAGAAGCGCGGTGAGGCTGGCGATCCCTACGCCTCGTTCTATTTCGCCGTTCGTCAGTGGGACTACTGCGTCAAGCTTGACAAGCAGACTGGCGATTCATGGGCAAAGCAGGCGAAAGAGTGCTGGCAAGGCGCGATGCCCGCGTTCAAAAGAGCATCGGACGCCCAAATCGCCGACGCCACCTTCAATATTGCTCGGCTCTACCAAAACGGCTTCGGCGTTACGCCGTCGAAACTGGCCGCTGCTGAATGGTTCGTCAAGGCGGCGGATCAGTACAACAAGCAGAAGGATCGGGACGAGGCCCTCACGGCCCTGGAAAGCGCACTCAATCTAGTACCCGACCATCCCGCTGCTCTGCGTCTTCGCAAGGCAATGCTCAAGTAGGGGCCGCTGCGCGGCCCGCGCTACGCGTGCGGGTTCGGGGTCAGCAGGGGTTCGCGGCGGTTCGGGGTCCAAAAACCTAAACCCTCCCGAGGTGCGACCATTCCATGCCACCACCCCAGGATGGGCTCGCCGGAACATGGATTTGAGACCTGCCCCCCGAACCTGCGCCCCGCTGCGCCGAGCCGCCCCGTGGTTCGATCTTTGCTAGCCCTTCCTGCGTTGTGGCTGACCGCAGGAGCACCTCGAACATGGCAAAGATTTCCCCCGGCGTTGGGCCGCGCTTACCTCAGGTGGTGGTGCTGTTCGGCGCCACCGGCGACCTGGCCAAGCGCAAACTGCTGCCGGGGCTCTTCCACCTGTGCACGGCGGGCTTTCTGCCGGACTACCGGATCATCGGCGTGTCGCTGGATGACATGGACACCGCCGCCTTTGGCGCGCTGACGCGGCAGGCCCTGGCGCAGTTCTTCAATCGCCCGGTGGCTGACGCCGACTGGGCCGCGTTTGCCGCGAAGCTGGAGTACGTGCCGCTCGCGGCCGGCCCTGCCGCCCTGGCCGAGGCCGCCGCGCGCGCCGAAGCCGCCATTGGCGGCGAAAGCGAGCGCCTGCACTACCTGAGCGTGCCACCCAACGCGGCCCTCTCGGCCGTGAAGGTGCTGGGCGAAGCCGGCCTGGTGGCCCATGCGCGCATCGTGATGGAGAAGCCCTTCGGCACAGACCTGGCGAGTGCCGTCAAGCTCAACCGCGCCGTGCACGAGGTGTTCGCCGAAGACCAGGTCTTCCGCATCGACCACTTCCTGGGCAAGGAGCCGGCGCAGAACATCCTGGCCTTCCGCTTTGCCAACGGGCTGTTCGAGCCGATCTGGAACCGCAACTTCATCGACCACGTGCAGATCGACGTGCCCGAGACGCTGGGCCTGGGGCAGCGCAGTGCGTTCTACGAGCAGACCGGCGCCTACCGCGACATGGTGGTGACGCACCTGTTCCAGATCCTCGGCTTCATGGCCATGGAGCCGCCCACCTCGCTGGAGCCCGAGCCCATCAGCGAGGAGAAGAACAAGGTCTTCCGCAGCATGCTGCCCATCCAGCCCGCCGACGTGGTGCGTGGCCAGTACAGCGGCTACCGCGACGAGCCCGGCGTGGACCCGCAGAGCGAGACCGAGACCTTCATCGCCCTCAAGTGCTACATCGACAACTGGCGCTGGGCGGGCGTGCCCTTCTTCCTGCGCACCGGCAAGCGCATGGCGGAGGGCCAGCGCATCATCTCCATCGCCTTCCGCGAGCCGCCCAAGAGCATGTTCCCGCCCGGCAGCGGCGTCGGTGCGCAGGGGCCCGACCACCTGACCTTCGACCTCGCCGATGCCAGCAAGATGAGCCTGAGCTTCTACGGCAAGCGCCCCGGCCCCGGCATGCGGCTCGACAAGCTGAGCCTGCAGTTCGCCATGCACGACACCGGCCTGGCCGGCGAGGTGCTGGAGGCCTACGAACGCCTGATCCTCGACGCCATGAAGGGCGACCACACGCTGTTCTGTACCGCCGAGGGCATCGAGCGCCTGTGGGAGGTGTCGACCGCCCTGCTGGAGTCGCCGCCGCCCGTGCGCCTGTACGAACCCGGCAGCTGGGGCCCGAAGTCCGTCCACCAACTCATCGCCCCGCATGCGTGGCGGCTGCCCTTCGAGCGGGCCTGGCGCAGCCCGAACAAGGCGGGGGGCTGAGAAACCGGTGCTGTGAGCACCGTTCAATGGGAATGGGCCCCCGAAGCCGCCCCCGCCGCAGCCTCCGCCCTGGCCTGGCAATGCTTGGCCATCATGCCCGGCGCACTGGCCGCTCGGCCGGGTTCAGCGGCGTGCTTGCTGCACATCTCGTCCATCCTGCCTTTCATGCCGCCGCCTTTGCCGGCGGCGGCCTCGGTGGGCGCACCGGCCCCGTCATGAGCCGAGTGCGCCGACGGTGTGGGCGCCGTGGCGGCGCAGCCGGCCAGGGCCAGCAGCAGGATGGGAACGGTGGCGTAGACATGCATGGCAGGCCTTCCTGGTGACGGTGGCCCAGCATGTGCCGAGCGACGGGCGGCCTTCTTGATGCGCGTCAACCCCTTCAAGGCCGGTAGGTTGGGTGAAGGGAATGCGGCAACCGATGCCGGCGGACGCAGTTGCCAAATTGGGTAGATTTGCGACCCCGAACCGGCGAGCCCGCCGACCGACGCCACGATGCCCGAGATCCTTTCGTTTTGCGCCGCCGTGCTCGGCGCCTTCATGGCAGTTCCGCTGCTGGCCCTGCGGCGCCAGCGAGCCGCGAACTTCTGGCTGGGCATGTGCGTGCTCTCGCTGTCGCTGCTGTCGTTTGCCAGCACGCCGGCCTACCGGGCGCATCCCGAGTGGTTCGGCTTGCTGGACTGGCCTGTCGCCGCTGTCGGCCCGTTCTATCACTGCTATGTGCGAAGCATGATCGGGCTTGGCAACGGCCGGCGGCAGGCCTGGCATTTCCTGCCGTTGCTGGTGGAGTTGGGCCTGCTCATCCGCCACAGCGTTTTCGATATCCCCTTCGATTTCAGGCCGTTCTTCATCGCCTGCGAGGTCATGGCCACGGGCTATGCCGTGGCCGCGGTGATCCGGTTGCAGATTTACCGCCGGCAGCTGCTGCAGAACTACTCGTCCCTGAAGAATCGGGATCTCACCTGGCTCAGCTGGTTGAGCTTGCTGGTGGTGGCGATCATGTTGAACTGGGTTCTCGCCGCCTTGTTCCACGGCGTCTGGGATTGGCTGCTCTTGTTGAACAGGGTGTTGATCCTGTATTTCGTGGGCTGGTTCGGGCTGCGCCATGCCGGGGTATTCGTGCCGGGTGCCGATTTCACGCAACCCGGCGTTGCCGCAGACAGCCCGCCTGTCGAATCAGCCTGCCCGCCCGCCGCCGAGGCCGAGTCGCCGAAATATGCGCGCTCCGGCATGAATCAGGAGTTGGCCGCCACCATCGGCCAAAGGCTCGCGGACCGCGTATCTCGCCACCAGGATTTCCTGGAAAGCGATTTGACGCTGGCCGACCTGGCCGAACGCATCGGCACCTCGCCGCAATTGCTGTCCCAGTATCTGAACGACAGGTTGGGGCTGAACTTCTTCGACTACATCAACAACCTGCGCGTGACTCAGGTGCAGCGGCTGATGGCCGACCCCGCCAACCGCGCGGCCACGCTGCTCGACCTCGCCTTCGCCGCCGGCTTCAACTCCAAGTCCACCTTCAACACGGCCTTCCGCAAGATCGGCGGCATGACGCCGTCCGAATGGCGGCGGCTGAACCTGCCGGCGGCCGAGCCGATCCGCTGAGACGACGCCGCACGTCATCCGCTTCGAGACTGCCTCCTGCCCCTGTTTCCGTGAGGGGTTCAAACCAGGAGACATTGAATGAAAAAGTTGTTTTCCAGCCGACTGGCAGTGGCGGTCAATGCGGCCTTTGTGGCGACGGTTGTCTTGTCCGCGTGCGCCAACCCGGCGGAGAAATCCGACAAGCAGAATCTGTCGTCCGAAGAAGCTGCTCGCCTGGCCACCGAAAAACGGGAGGCCGACCAAAAGCGCGCTCGCGCTGGACAGCATCGTCAACTGCCGTCTGGGGTTTGCGGTCAACAGTGACGACTGAACGCTTTTCGGCGCCGATCAACGGTGCAGGCCTAGGCTTGCACCGGAGCCAAATGGATCGCCTGGCCCACCTTGACGTGGGCAGCATCGATTTTCTGGAGATTGCACCCGAAAACTGGATCAATGTGGGCGGCCGCCTCGGCAAGCAACTGCGCGCCTACACCGAAAAGTTTCCATTCGTATGCCACGGCCTGTCACTTTCACTAGGCGGCCCCGCGCCTCTTGACCTTGAGTTGCTGCAGGCCATCAAGTGTTTTCTGCGCGACCACAAGATCCGCTACTACAGCGAGCATCTCAGCTATTCAAGCGATGGCGGGCAACTGCATGAATTGCTGCCGGTCCCGTTCACGGAAGACGCCGTTCATCACATGGCGGCGCGGATACGGCAAGCCCAGGACATTCTTGGCGAGCGAATCGCCATAGAAAACGCTTCCTACTACCATGCGCCCGCGCAGGAAATGTCGGAATGCGAGTTCATCAATGCAGTTTTGAGCGAGGCAGATTGCGCGCTGCTCCTGGACGTCAACAACCTCTTCGTGAACAGCGCGAATCATGGCTACGACGCCTATCAATTCCTGCGCGGTTTGCAAGGCGACAGAACCGCCTATATCCATATTGCTGGTCACGACGCCGAACGAGAGAGCTTCTACGTCGACACGCACGGGGCACCCGTGGCGCAAGAGGTCTGGAATTTGTTGCGCGCCGCCTATGCATCGTTCGGGGTGAAGCCAACGCTCTTGGAGCGTGAACACAACATCCCGCCGCTGGGCGCGCTGCTCGATGAGCTGGATCAAATAATGAAGACTCAAGCGCAAGCCGGGGCGAGATGAGATGAAGCCTTTTCAGCTGACCCAACTTGCTTTCACGGACTATTTGCGCAGAGGAGATGCGGGCACGCCCAGGGGCAGGCGCCAGGAGATATACCGGGATTCCGTCTACAAAAACATCAGCCAAGCCGTCGCGGATATGTTTCCGGTCACCAAGCGCGTCATCCAAGAGCCCCGATGGGATTTGATGATGCGCGAGTTCATCAGCGAGTGCACGTTACGGACGCCCTATTTGCATGAGATGGGCGAGGAGTTCCTGGCCTACCTGATGCACGTGCGCAAGCCGCTCGCGACCGACGAGCCGTCTATCGTCGAGGTGGCGCATTTTGAGTGGATTCAGTTCGCACTCTATATTGCCGACGCTCATCTGCCTGAGCGTCAAGATGCGGCGGCGCCTACGGAAAACTCTTTATGGAGAGCTTCGCCGCTGGCGGTCGGGTTGACGTACTCGTATCCCGTTCACATGCTCGACGAGCATGGTTTGCCAACAAGGCGCGACCATGGCCCCAACCACTTGCTGGTGTATAGAAACAGAAACGATGACGTTGAAGTCCTGGCGACAGACAGCCTGAGTTTGCGCATGGTTCAGCTGCTGCAAGCGCATGAGGGCATCACTCACCTGCAGCAATACCAGCGACTCGCTGGCGAGCTAGGTGCTCATTCGCAGGACCTGGTGCTGGCCAGGATGCAAGACATATTGGCCTCGCTGGCCGACAGGGAAGTTCTTTTTTATCAATAACTGGCCATGGATTGAATCTTCGGGCCTACCGAGGGCGTTGCATGGTGGTGAACATGAACCGCTTGATCAGCGGCAGGCACTCGGGGCAGCGCTTGGGGTCGGCGGGGTCGATGTGGTCGCCGCCCTCGACGGCTTGCAGCACGCTCTTGATGCCCAGCGACTGGGCGCGCTTGTGGAGAGTGGCGGAGCCATGCAGACCGGCCGCGTTCGAGCCCAGCGGCACCACGTCGTCCTTGTCGCCGTGGATGCCGAGCAGGGCGGGCTCGCCGGCGTCGAGCATGTCGAGATCGACCACCGCGCCGGAGAGGTTGATGACGCCGCGCAGCTTGAACTTCTGTTGTTGCTCGTTGCCGCTGTTGCCCTCCAGGCCACCGTTGGCCTTGAGCGCGGCACTGCCTGCATCAGGCAGCTTGCTGCGGGCATCCAGGTAGGCCGTGTACATCGACGTGATGGCACCGGCGGAGTGGCCGCCGATGAAGATGTTGTCCACGTCGACGCGGAAGCGGTTGGGGCCGGCGGCGTCTTTGAGGAAGTAGCGGATGACGGCCTTCTGGTCCGACGTGGCCTTGAAGAGGGCGTCATAGAACTTGGCCGGCCCGTTGATGTTGTCGGAGAGCCGGTAGCGGTGGACGGCCACCACGTAGCCGGCACGCGCCAGTTCCTCGCCGAAGTCGTCCATCCAGAAGTCCTCGGTACGCACGAAACCGCCACCGGGCGTGAGGACGAGCAGCGGGCGCTTCGCTGCCGTGTCGCCCTTGGGCTCGAAGACGCGCATCGTCAGCTTCTCGACCTTGCCGTCCAGGTTGTTCAGGTTCTCGGCAAACACCAGGTTGCCGTGGCGCACATGCTCGGCAAAGGCGGTGTTGAGGTAGCGGCGCGGTGCGGCGCGGTCTTCCTCGGCGTGGCTGGCAGTGCTACCGAGCAGGGCGGCGAGGTGCAAAGCGATGGCGGCAAGGCGGTGTTGCATCGTGCGGTCCCGGAGATGGCTTTGAAGGGTGCGCGCACGATAGCGCGGGGTGCAAGCCCAAGCGATGATCACGCCGACCTCACCCCCACCCCTCCCATGCACCGCACCCACCCCCTCATCGCCATCGCCTTGCTGACCCTGTCCGCCGCCTGCGCAGCGCAGGGCGTCGAGGAGGCCACCCCCGACCGGGCCCGCGCCAACTTCGCCCGCCCCATCACGCTCGCGGCCGACGACGTGCGCACCCAACCCGCGCCGCCGGCCGGCTTTGCCGATGCGCGTGCCGGCGTGGCGGCCGGGCGCGTCGAGGAGCTCAGCTACGCGTCCGGCGTGACCGGCACGCAGCGCAAGGCCAGCGTCTACCTGCCTGCGGGCTACTCGGCCGAGCAGCGCTACCCCGTGCTCTACCTGCTGCACGGCATCGGCGGCAACGAGCAGGAGTGGCTGGGCTATGTGCGCGCCACGGCCGTGCTCGACAACCTGATCGCCGCCGGCCAGGCCATGCCGATGATCGTCGTGATGCCCAACGGCCGCGCGCTGGCGGACGACCGCGCGCCGCCGCCGGACCGGGTGTTCACGCCGGAGAACGCGGCCGGGTTCGCGAAGTTCGAGCGCGATCTGCTGGAGTTCCTGATCCCCGCCGTGGAAGCGAAGTACGCCGTCGCCAGCGGCCAGCGGCAGCGCGCAATGGCCGGCCTGTCCATGGGCGGCGGCCAGGCGCTGAACTTCGGCCTGGCGCACCTGGACCGCTTCGCCTGGGTGGGCGGCTTCTCGTCCGCGCCCAACACCCGGCCGGCCGACCAGTTGCTGCCCGCGCCCGACGCCGCCCGCCACCAGCTTGCGCTGCTCTACCTGTCCTGCGGCAACAAGGACGGGCTGATCAACGTGTCGCAGGGCGTGCACCGCGCGCTCAAGGAGCGCGGCATCCCGCACATCTGGCACGTGGACGAGTACGGCCACGACCGCGACAGCTGGGCGGAGAACCTCTTCCACTTCGCGCAGCGGCTGTTCCGTTGAGCAGGGCCGCACGGGGCCGGCAGCATGGCGGCGGATCTGCAGTCCGTCCCTGCGGTTGTGCAGTTCGTCGAACACGCGCTGCTCGGCACGAAGCCCGCTGATACGGTGCCGCCGGGTCAAGGACTGACCCCGCCCGCGCCCGCCTCACGCGCGCCCAACCCTGGATGCCATGGCCCCGACACGCCCACTCGCCACGCCGCCCCACGAGCGCCTGATCACCGTCGACGTGCTGCGCGGCTTTGCGCTGTTCGGCATCCTCTACGCCCACATGGTTGCCTGGTACACGGCGGGCCCGCTGCCGCAGGAGTTGTTTGAGAGGTTCCAGAGCGTCCCGACCGGCATCGCCTTCGGCGTGAATGTGCTGTTCGTGATGGGCAAGTTCTTCTCGGTCTTTGCCTTCCTGTTCGGCCTGAGCTTCACCATCCAGATCAACAACCTCGCCAGGCACGGCGACAACGTGGCGCTGCGCTTCGGCTGGCGTCTGGCCCTCCTGGGGCTGATCGCCGCCGTCCACCACATGCTGTGGCGCGGCGACATCCTCTCCATCTATGTGCCGCTGGGTTTCCTGCTGATCTTTGCGCGGCACCTCAGCAACAAGGCGCTGCTGGTGCTGGGCGCGGTGCTGGTGCTGAACCTGCCCACCAAGGTGTTCGAGCTGGTGGCGCTGCTGCGCACCGGCAAGGTCGACTTCATCGCCAGCGACCCCGTCAAGGAGGGTGCCGCCTACTTCGAGTTCGTCAAGAACAGCGGCTTCGTCGACATGCTGCTGGGCAACCTGCAAGCGTTCGGCACCAAGATCGACTACCAGCTCACCAGCGGCCGTCTCCTGATCACCTTCGGCTTCTTCCTGCTGGGCATGCTCGTCGGGCGCCTCGGCTGGTTCGACAAGGCCGAGGCCATGCTGCCCACCGTCAAGACCATCTGGAAGCGCTCGTGGCAGGTCATGCTCGTCAGCCTGCTGCTGGGCCTGGTGATTGGCGGCGCCGCCATGGCGCTCTCGCTCAAGCTGGAGGACCGCGGCTGGCCGTACTTCGCCGCCGAGTTCGCGATCGACGCCTACAACGCGGCGTGCACCGTGTTCTACATCAGCGGCATCGCGCTGCTGATGGCACGGCCCGGCTGGGCCCGGCGCCTCGCGCCGCTGGCCGACGTCGGCAAGATGGCGCTGACGTCCTACCTGACCCAGACGCTCTTCGGCCTGCTGATCTTCTACAGCTTCGGCCTGGCGCTGTTCGCCCAGACCTCGCCGGCCGTGAACGTGCTGATCTGCTTAGCCATCTTTGCGTTCCAGATCGCCTTCAGCCGCTGGTGGCTGGGCCGCTTCCACTACGGCCCCGTCGAGTGGCTGTGGCGCTCGGCGACCTTCTTCAAGTGGCAGCCTCTGGTCAAAGGCTGACCGCCCGGCGCTGCGGGCGGCGTCTCCGCCTACGACGCGCACTGCGGTTCGTTCCTACCATCAGCGCCCTGAGGCCGGCGGGGTGCCGGCTTCGCCAATACGGGCCGGCACGCGCAATGGGCGGGCCGTTTGCGAAGAACATCCATGCGCAAGGGCAGCAAGTCTTCCTACCTCGTGGCCATGCTGGCCACCTTCGCGCTGACGATGCTGGGCGTGTTCGTCTATCAGAACCTGGCCGGGCAGGAAAAGAAGATCGAGCACCAGCTGCCCAAGCTGTACGAGACCGACAACGCGGAGTTCCGCCGCGCGCTGGGCGCCCTGCTGGGCCCGCAGATCGTGCCGGGCAACCAAGTCGAGACGCTGCTCAACGGCGACGAGATCTTTCCGGCCATGCTGGCGGCCATCCGCTCGGCCAAGACGACGATCACCTTCGAGACCTACATCTACTGGTCGGGCAGCATCGGCCGCGAGTTCGTCGACGCGCTGGCCGAGCGCGCCCGCGCCGGCGTGAAGGTGCATGTGCTGCTGGACTGGGTGGGCAGCCTGAAGATGGACGCGGCGCTGGTGGACGAGATGAAGGCGGCCGGCGTGGAGTGCGTGCGCTTCCACGAGCCGGGCTTCGGCAACTGGCGCCAGATGAACAACCGCACGCACCGCAAGCTGCTGGTGGTGGACGGGCGCCTGGGCTTCACCGGCGGCGTGGGCATCGCGGACGAATGGCGCGGCAACGCGCGCGACAAGACGGAATGGCGCGACACGCACTACCGCGTGCAGGGCCCGGTGGTGGCGCAGATGCAGTCGGTGTTCCTGGACAACTGGATGCGCGCGACGGGCCGGGTGCTGCATGGCGAGCGCTATTTCCCGGCACTGCAGGCGGCCGGCCCGCACGACGCGCAGATGTTCAGCAGCTCGCCCAGCGGCGGCAGCGAGAGCATGCAGCTGATGTACCTGCTGGCCATCACGGCGGCGCGCAAGAGCATCGACCTGTCCAACGCCTATTTCGTGCCGGACGACCTGACGATCCGCACGCTGATCGACGCAGCCAAACGCGGCGTGAAGGTACGCGTGCTGACGCCCAACGGGCACATCGACGCGAAGGCAGTGCGCCACGCGTCGCGTGGCAGCTGGGGGCCGATGCTGGATGCCGGCATCGAGTTCGCCGAGTACCAGCCGACGATGTTCCATGTGAAGGGCTTCGTCGTCGACGGCATCTTCGCGTCGGTGGGTTCGACGAACTTCGACAACCGCTCGTTCCGCCTCAACGACGAGGCCAACCTCAACGTGCTGAACGCCGAGTTCGGCCGCATCCAGCAGCAGGTGTTCGAGGCCGACTGGGCCAAGGCGCGCAGCATCACGGCCGACGAGTGGCGCAGGCGCCCGTGGACCGAGCGGCTGCTGGAGCGCGCAGCGCTGCTGCTGCACGCCCAGCTCTGACAGGCCGCGCGGCAAACGGCAGGAGGCCCGGGCGATGCAGGCCTTGGCGCGCGCGCAGGCGGCGTCGGCGCCTACACGGCCGCGGCGAGCGGCATCCTAGATTTCCGGTTCGTCACTTTGAAAGCCGTTCATGCGCGCCCTCTTCGTCACCACCAGCACCACCCAGCTCGCGCCCGACCATCCGACCGGCCTGTGGCTGGAGGAATTCGCCGTGCCCTACCTCGCCGCCATCGAGGCCGACATCACCGTGACGGTGGCGTCGCCCCACGGCGGCGCGGTGCCGCTGGACCCGAAAACCGAACCGGACGAGAAGCAGCGCGAGCAGTGGGCAAGGCCGCTGGAGGCGCTGCGGCACAGCGTGACGCTGGCGTCCGTGCAGGACGAGACCTTCGACGCCATCTTCATCCCCGGCGGCCACGGCCCGATGGTGGACCTGGCCAGGGACGCGACGCTGCACGCGCTGGTGGCGCGTCACGACGCGGCGGGCAAGGTGATCGCTGCCGTCTGCCACGGCCCGGCCGCGCTGGTGCATGCCCGGCGCGCCGATGGCCGGCCGTTCTTCGAGGGCCGCCGCGCCACGGGCTTCACCAACGCCGAGGAGTTCCTGGCGCGGTTGAAGGACGTCGTGCCCTTCCTGCTCGAAGACGAGATGAAGGCAGCCGGTGCCGACTTCCATTCCGCGCTGCTGCCCATGCTCAGCCACGTCGAAGAAGACGGCAACCTGATCACCGGCCAGAACCCGAACTCGAGCGAAGGCGTGGCGGAGGCCCTGGTGGCGGCGCTCCACGATCGTTGAGGCAGTGGCCGGCATCCATGCGCCGACACATCCAGTTCAACCTGCCCTGCGTAAGCCCGCCATGCCGCTGCTGAAATCGACAACCCTTGCGCTGCTGCTGGCGCTGGCCGTGCTCGCCACGCTGGCCGCCTGCTCGCCAGTGACGGCGCTGAACACGCTGGCGCCGAACGACACCCATTCGCGCACGACCGGCGTGGCCTATGGCTCGCACCCGCGCCAGCAGCTGGATGTCTACACGCCGGCGAGTTCAGCGCCGGCCGGCGGCTGGCCGGTGGTGGTGTTCTTCTACGGTGGCTCGTGGAACAACGGCGAGCGGGCGAGCTATGTCTTCGTCGGCGAGGCGCTGGCGGCGCGCGGCATCCTGACGCTGGTGGCCGACTACCGCCTCTACCCCGAGGTGCGCTACCCCGACTTCCTGCACGACAGCGCGGCCGCGCTGGCCTGGGGCCTGTCGCATGCGCAGGGCCTGGGCGGCAACCCGCGGCGCGTCTTCGTCATGGGCCACAGCGCCGGCGCCTACAACGCGGCCATGCTGGCGCTGGACGCGCGCTGGCTGGCGCCCACGGGCCATGCGCCGCGCGAGCTGGCGGGCTTTGTCGGGCTGGCCGGGCCGTATGACTTCCTGCCCATCCAGAACCCCGATGCAAAACCGGTGTTCTTCCACCCCAACTACCCCGAGGGCACGCAGCCGCTGACGCATGCGGGCGCCGGCGCGCCGCGCAGCTTCCTGGGCGTGGCGGCCAAGGACGAGCTGGTCGACCCGCAGCGCAACTCGGCCGCGCTGGCCGCGCGGCTGCAGGCGGCGGGCGTGCCGGTCACGTTGCAGCGCTACGACCGCGTGGGCCACATGACGCTGATCGGTGCCTTCGGCCGGCCGCTGCGCGGTCTGGCGCCGGTGCTGGACGACGTGGCCGGCTTCGTGAACGACGCGCCTGCGCGCTGATCTCGCGGGCGAACTCCATGTCCGTTCCCGGCCAGCGCGCCGGCCCCGTCGCTGCTGCAATGCCGCCCATTCCGCAACCGAAAGGGCCGCATGCAAGCCGCACAGACCAGGTTCATCGTTCGAGGCATCCCCACCGAGCACGCGCAGGCGCTGCGCAGCGGCGGGCATGACGCCCATGGCCAGGCGCCACTCACGTCAGTAGCGCGCGGCCTGGGCAACCCCTGCCGGCATTGCCTGCAGCTGATTGCCGACGGCGACACCAAGCTCGTGCTGGCCTATCGGCCGTTCAGCGCGCCGCAGCCCTATGCCGAGACCGGCCCCGTCTTCCTGCACCAGGCCGACTGCGAGCGCTACGAGGCCGACCACCTGCCCGCGTGGTTCGCCCACCTGGCGCCGGCGCTCGTGCGCGGCTATGGGGCCAATGACTGGATCGTCTACGAGACCGGCCGCGTCGTGCCCGGCGCCGAACTGGCCGACGCCTGCCGCAGCATCCTGGCCCGTGAGGACGTGGCCTATGTGCACATCCGCTCGAAGTTCAACTGCTTCCAGTGCCGCGTGGAGCGCGGCTGACGCGCCCCTCAGACCGCCGCCGCCACGACGCGGTTGCGGCCCTCGCGCTTGGCGGCGTAGAGCGCCTGGTCGGCCCGGCGCATCAAGTCCTCGTGGCTGCGGTCGACGGCCGTCAGTTCGGCCACGCCGATGGACACGGTCAGCCGCACCGGCGGGCCGGGCTGCTGCGGCGCGACTTCCAGCGCGGCGATGTGGCGGCGCAGGCGCTCGGCGGCGTCCAGCGCGTCGGGCAGCGTGGTCTCGGTCAGCAGGGCCACGAACTCCTCGCCGCCCAGGCGGGCGGGCAGATCGATCTCGCGCAGCGCGTGGCGGCAGCTGTCGGCCAGCTGGCGCAGCGCGGCATCGCCCACGGCGTGGCCGTGGCGGTCGTTGACGAGCTTGAAGTGGTCGATGTCCACCATCAGCAGCGACAGCGGCTTGCCCAGGCGCCGGCAGCGAGCCAGCTCGGCCTGGGCGCGGTCGTTGAAGTCGCGCCGGTTGGCCAGGCCGGTGAGCGCGTCGGTGCGGGCGAGCTGGTCCAGCCGCTGCTCGAGCTTCTTGCGCTCGGTGATGTCGAAAACGGTGGTGCGGCTGCGCACGAAGCGCCCCTGCTGGTCGCGCACGGCCGTGGCGCTGACGAGCACGGGCAGCGTGCTGCCGTCGGCGCGCAGCAGCTCGAACTCGGTGTCCTGCAGGTGGCCGGTCTGCAGCAGCTGGGGAAAGCGCTCGCGGAAGCGCTGGCGGCTGGCGGGGGTCAGGAAGTCGCCATAGCTGCGGCCCAGCGCCTGCGCGGCGGTGAGGCCCAGCCAGCGCAGTTCGGTCTGGTTGATGCGCACGAGCCGGCCGTCGGCGCCCAGCGAGTGGTAGCCGCAGGGCGCGTTGTCGTAGAGGTCAGACACCTCGCGGCTCTTGGCCTGGATGTGGGCCATCAGGTCGACGACGGCGCGCTGGTGCATGCCGATGGAGCGCAGGCTCAGGAACAGGAAGGCGCCGGTGGCCACCAGCAGCGTGAGCCAGGCGCTGATCTGGCGGTGGTAGACCGCCTCGGGGATGGCGGTGTTGAGCCGACCGCTGACGAAGCCGGTGCCGGCCGCGAGGATGGCCAGGCCGGTGAGCAGCGCGAACGCCAGGCCCACGCGCGTCGAGTAGAGGGTGCTCGCGAGGTAGCAGCTCAGCACCAGCCAGAAGGTACTGGCCGAGATGAGCCCGAACGAGAACACGCCCGGCAAGCCCACGGCCCACAGCAGGCCCAGGAACAGGCCCGACAGCGCGTGGTAGGACAGCCGCCCGCGCAGCAGGAACACCGCGCCCACCAGCACCGCCAGCACCACATGCGAGGTGTAGACCGGCAACCAGCCGCTGATGGCCGAGCGCGACACCGAGATCGGCACGCCAATCAAGGCCACGACGCACATGCCCTGCCACAGGTCTTCGATGAACTCGCGCTTGAGCTGGGCGAGCTGGGGCTCCAGCTGCAAGTCGGCGCCTGCGTCGCCAAGCGCCTCGGGCAAGGGAAGCGGCGCGTCAAGGCGGGAGGCGGGGGTGGGCATGGCGAGCGATTCTGCGGCCGCAGGCGCCGGCCGTCTGCGTGCGGCAATCCCGGGTTTGGCCTTGGCTCGCCAAGGCGATTGCGGCGTCGGTGGTACATTGCGGGCCATAGATTCGCGCAAGACCGTTTTCTCAAGGTCTTCACTGCAGCCCCGCCGGCCACCCCCTGGCCCGTTCTCGCGAGCGGCTCGCTTCAGCAAAACTCCCGGTGAGTGTTCTTGAGTGTTTCTGTCTCCGCACGGCATTTCGCCCGCGGAGGGTTCCATCCATTCCAACTTTCCAAGGAAACACCATGACAACAGAACTCGGCACCGTGAAGTGGTTCGACGACGGCAAGGGCTTCGGCTTCATCACGCCTGACGGCGGCGGCAAGGACTTGTTCGCCCACCACAGCGAAATCAAGAACAGCGGCGGCTTCCGCTCGCTGGCCGAAGGCGCCAAGGTTGAATTCGAGACCAAGCAAGGCCCCAAGGGTCTGCAGGCGTCGAACATCCGCTCGCTCTGATCTGCTGCGCTGACGCGCAACCACCGCGGCGCCCCTCGGGGAGCCGCGGTCACAACAAGAAGAAGAACTTGAACATCAATAACAACAACAACATCGAAGTGGGGCGCTACGTCGTCTCCCCCATGACCCAGCCGCGGCATGGCGGCGGCTTTGACGCCGTCGTGTCCATCCGCTCCGGCCGGGGCATGGCCAGCGTGGACCGCATCCTGCAGTTCACGCCGTGCTTCACGAGCCAGCAGGCGGCTCTGCACTACGCCAAGGCCCACGGCCTGGCCTGGGCGCATTGCCATTGACCTTCGCCGGCTGCAACCAGGGCCGGCGCGTCACGTGCCCGGCTCTCCTCATCAAATCAAACACGGAGCCCAGACATGGCCAAAGAAGAACTCATTGAGATGCAGGGCACCGTGCACGAAGTGCTGCCCGACTCGCGCTTTCGCGTGACGCTGACGAACGGCCACGAGGTCATCGCCTACACGGGCGGCAAGATGCGCAAGCATCACATCCGCATCCTGGCCGGCGACAACGTGTCGCTGGAGATGTCGCCCTATGACCTGAGCAAGGGCCGCATCACCTTCCGCCACCTGGCCGGCCGCACCGGCCCGGGCATGGGCGCACCGGGCGGCCAGCGCCGCTGAAACAAGTACCCCTCGCCCAGTCCTGCGCCGCTGAACGCGGGCGTGCCTGGTCGGTCCCCCGAGGGGACGGCGATGCTTGCCGGATCTACCGGCAAGCACATCGCCCACCGGGCCGGCTTGGGAGCGGCCCGGCGCTCGGCCCGAACGCAAATTCATGCATCGTGCCGCCCGCGTTGGTCAGGCCGGCGTGCTCCGCCGCCGGCTGACCCACAGCCCACCGAGACCCACCGCCAGCAGCGCCACGCTGCCCGGCTCCGGCACCGCCGAGATGTTGTCGAGCTGGAAGCCCGACGTGGCGCTGAACCTGACCTCGCTCAAGCCCAGCCACTGGCTGTCGAACTGCGTCGTGGTCATCGCGCCCAGCGCCAGCGTCTGCATCGCCACCTGCTGGCCGTCCAGCAGGCCCGTGATGGCCAACTCGCCCGGTGTGTCGCCGAGGTCGAAGTAGCCGAAGTCCAGGCTGGCCAGGCCAAAGAGCCCGCCCGCTGCCGGCCGCAATGTCAGCGGGCCCGCCCCCAGAAAGCCGCCGACCAGCCAGCCGTTGCCGGCGCCGTCGTCCAGCAGCAGATAGTCCGCCGCCTGACCCGACAGCGTGAAGCCGCCCTCGGTGTAGGTCGCAACGTTGCCGGCGTCGATGTCGATCACGCCGGGGTTGTCGAAGCGCACCGGCGCTGCCTGCGCCGCGCTGGCCAGGCCGAGCAGCACGCTGGCTGCGAGAAGTTTGAGTTTCATGATGCGTCCTCGCTCTGGGTTCAGTTGGAGCCCGGGTTGGGCGTGTTCAGGTACGGGAAGCCCGGCAACAAAGGCACGACGGCCTGGTCGACCGCGTCATGCAGCTTGAAGGTCGTGCTGCCCAGCGGCACCTTGCTCGGGTTGCACTCCGCCCCGAAGCCCAGCGCATTGGCATTGCCGTTGGCCACGCACAGCCCGCCCATGACGGCGACGAGCGAGATGTCGACGATGTCGTCCTTGGGGCGGCGGCCGTTGGGGTAGCCGGCGAAGTCGCTGGCGCCGTTCAGGATGCTGCCGACGATGCCCAGCCGCTGCTGCTGCGCGAACGGGGTCGGCGCGATGGCGGTGTTGAGCCGCAGCATCTCCGAGGCGACGACATTGGCCGGCTTGTTGACGCCGGGGATGCCGGTGAGGAAGGTCGTGACGAGGTCCAGCCGCGGCAGGTTGGTCGGCGCGACGCCGGGCAGGGCCAGCGCGATCTCCAGCAGCGCGGGCAGCGTCGGGTGGGTCACATAGGTGGCGAACTGGCCGTCCTTGGATGGCACCGAGGCATTGAACTTGTCCTTGTCCGGCAGACCGATGACGACTTCGTTGACCAGCGGCATGCCCAGCCGCGACACCTGCGCCCAGGCGCCGCCGTGCGTGATGGCCGTGTTGTAGCCGCTCGGCGGGTTGGCGTTGACGAGCTGACTCTGGCGCACGCTGGCGCTCGTCCAGCCGCCGATGGTCGTCTCGCCGCCCTGCGTCAGGCAGGCGATGGGCACCTCGACGGCCAGCGACGTGACGTTCTTGCCCTGGATGGAATTGGCGGCAGCGGCGTTGATGAGGGCCGGGTCGGTGATGACGCCGACGGGCGCATTGACGAGGTCGAAGATGACGCCCAGGTTGACGGCGAAGCTCTCCTGCCGCTGGCCGACGAACACGCGGCTGGCGCCGCAGCCCGGGATGTCGACGCTGTAGACATGTTGCGCGGCATAGCCGGCGTAGTCGGGCAGCGTCTTGACGCCGATGTGGTCGCTGGGCTTGTCGAACAGTGGCGTGCCGGTCTTGGGGTTGGTGACGGTGGTGCTGGTGCCGGTGCGGCGGTCACCGCGCACGACGTTGAGCGTGAACTTCTCGTTGACGTTCAGCGCCACCGCATTGGGCGCCGTGACCTGGCCCGCCTGTGTCAGCGGGATGGGCACCATCTGGTTGCCAATGGGCAGCGCGATCGCCTTCAACAGGTTCTTGAACTGGAACTGGAAGGTCACGTCCTCCTTGGCGTCGCCGTTGCTGTCGACATGGATCTCGTACAGCGCATTCGGGTCGAGCTTGAAGTAGTTCGGGCCGCCGTAGGGGTCCTGCAGCGGCAGGTAGTTGGCGATCAGCGTCACGTAGCCGGCGCGGCCGGACTCGTAGCTGCGGAACATGTAGAAGTCCGTGCCGTCGATGCGCGGCGCGCCGGTGATGGACGGCGCCTCGCGGTGGCTGGAGGCGTGCGCGGCAGGCAGCGCCAGGCTGGCGAGCGCCGCGGCGCAGGCGGTGGACAGCAAGGCACGGTGCAGGGGTGGCAGGGTCATGATGGGCGCTCCTGGCGAAGGGGTCTCGCCGCCTGGCGACATGCCGGCTGCGAGCGCGGCCTTCAGCCATGACGGCCGCAAAGAGGCTTACGTGAGCGGGCGCAAACGGATGCAAGGGCGCGTTGCCGGCTGACGCTCGAAGACACGACGTGTGAACCCGCGCATCCGGGTGGGCAGGCACTGCGTAACGGTTCCCCCGTCTTGCGAGTCGTGCTAGCCTTTTGCGTCCCGTCACGACCGGAGTTCCATTGGCTAAAGAAGAACTGATCGAAATGCAGGGTGTCGTCAACGAAGTCCTGCCCGACTCGCGCTTCCGCGTGAAGCTGACGAACGGCCACGAAGTCATCGCCTACACCGGCGGCAAGATGCGCAAGCACCACATCCGCATCCTGGCGGGTGACAGCGTGTCGCTGGAGATGTCGCCCTATGACCTGAGCAAGGGCCGCATCACGTTCCGCCACCTCGGCACGCCGCGCACCACGCCGGGCCAGCGTTACTGAACACCTGCTGACAGCAAGGCACCGGGCCACCGGTGAGCCCTGACGGGTGATGCCGCGCGCCGGACGCGCGGCGGGGCCCGCCGCAGGGTTCACTAAACTCTCGCCCTTTTGCTCGCGCGCGCTGCGCCCGAGCGCCCGTGCCCATGTCCGCAGTCCCCGCGCAGCTTCCCGCCGCCGAGCCCCTGGCCCGGCTGCTGCTGCAATGGGGCGTGGCGCCGGTGCGCACCGCGCCCGTGGCCGAGCGGCTGGGCGGCTGGCTGGGCTGGGCGGAGGCCATCGGCCTGTCGCAGCTGCTGGCCACGCCGCCATCGGCTGAGGCCAACGTCGCCGCCCGCCGCGAAGCGCAGGACTGGGCCGCTGCCGCGCTGGACCGGCTGCAGGCCGACCTGACCGCCGCCTTCGACGACGCGCTGCTGGCGCAGGACGCGGCCGAGCCCGCGCCCGAGGGCGTGCCGCTGGCCGACCTGCTGGCGCCCTTTCGCCTGCACCACGCGCAGCAGCAGCGCAGCATGGCCGCGCGCATCGCCACGCTGCGCGAGCGGCTGCGGCCGCGCATGGCCGAGGCCTCGGGGCCATTGGCGCGGCTGGCAGTACTGGACGCCGTGTTCGAGCGCACCGCCGTCTTGCACGAGCGCCAGGCCCTCACGGGCCTGCCCGCGCTGCTGACGAAACGCGCCGAGGCCCACCAGGCCGCCGACCCCCGCCACTGGCGCCAACGCTTCTGGGCCGACCTGCAGCGCGCGCTGCGAGCCGAGCTGGACCTCCGATTGCAACCGGTGCTGGGCCTCATTGAGGCGCTGAACCAAGCTGACTGCTGATGAACCGTTTCCTGCACGCCCTCTACCCCCTCGCACTGGCCGCCGGCCTCGCGGGCATTGCCGGCGCCGCGCTGGCCGCCGCACGCCACCACCCGGTGGCGCTGGCGATGACGCTGCTGATCGCGGCCTTCTTCGTGCTGGGCGTGCTGGAGCTGCGCGCCTTCCGCCGCGCGGGCCGGGAGCTGGATGCCGCCCTGGCCGTCGAACCGGGTGACGACTGGGTCGGCACCGTGCCAGCCACGTTGCGGGCCAGCGTGCAGCAGCGCCTGGACGGCCTGCGCGTGGCGCTGCCCGGCTTGGCGCTGGCGCCGGCACTAGCCGGCCTGCTGGTGCTGCTGGGCATGCTGGGCACCTTCATCGGCCTGGTCATCACGCTGAGCAGCACGGCCAGCGCGCTGGGCCAGACGGCCGACCTTGCCGCGCTGCGCAACGCCTTGGGCGCGCCTGTGCAAGGCCTGGGCCTGGCCTTCAGCGCCAGCGTGGCCGGCGTGGCCGGCTCGGCCATGCTGGGCCTGATGGTGGCGCTGGCCCGCCGCGAGCGCGCCGCCGTCGGCGCCCGGCTGGACGTGGCGCTGCTGGGCCGGCTGCGCCCGCTGACGGCCGCGCACCGGCGCGCCATCGAGCAGCAGGCGGCCGAGGCTGCCGCGACTGAAGCTGCACGCCAGAACCAGTTCGAACTCGTCGCCCAGCTGCAGACCTTCGCCCAAGCGATGGCCGACCAGCTCGCCGCGCAGAACGCGCAGTTCCACGGCGAGACGAGCAAGGCCTACGAGAAGCTCGCCGCCAGCGTGGACACGACGTTGCGCACCAGCCTGACGGACGCCGCCCGCCTGGCCGGCGCCGCCATCCAGCCCGCCGCCGAGGCCGCGATGGCCGGCATCGCCCGCGAGGCTGCGGCCCTGCACGAGCGCGTCGGCGCGCAGGTCGGCGAGCAGCTCACGGCCTTGAGCACGCGCTTCGAGGCCGGCGCCGCACAGATCGCACAGCAAGGCGAAGCCGCCGCCCGCGCCCAAGGTGAAGGCCTGGCGCGGCAACGCGAGGCCGCGCTGCAGCTGCTGGCCGACACCGGCCGCGCGACCCAGCAGGCCGTTGACCGTCTTGCCGAACGTGCCGCCGCCGATGCACAAGCGCTGCTGGCTGCCCAGGCCGAGGCCGACGCCGCCCGCGCCGCCGCGCTGCAGGCGCAGGTCGACGCGCTGGCGCAGCAACGCAGCGCCGCCCAACAGGCCATGGCCGACGCGGCCGAGCGCTTTGCCGCGCAGACGCAGGACCTGCTGGACCGCGTGGCCGAGGCGCAAGCCCGCCAGCAGCAGTCGCAAGCCGAGCAGGACGCCCAGCGCCGGGCGGACGCGAAGGCCGAGGCCGAAGCGCTGGCCCAGCAACGTGCCGCCAACGAACAACTGCTCGCCGCCCAGCGCGAGGCGGCGCAACAGCTGCTGGCCGACAGCGGCGCCCGCGCGCAGCAGGCGCTGACCGAGCTGAGCACTGGCTTCGCGGCGCAGACGAAAGACCTGCTGGACCGCATCGCCGACACGCAGACCCGCCACGCGGCGATGCAGGCCGAGCTGGATGCCCAAGCGCGCACCGAGGCCCGCGCCGAAGCGCTGGCGCTGGCCGAGCAGCGCGCCGCCAATGAGCAACTGCTGGCCGCCCAGCGAGAGGCCGCGCAGCAGTTGCTGGCGGCCAGCGGCCAGCGCGCGCAGGACGCGTTGACCGAGCTGACGGCTGGTTTCGCTGCGCAGACGCAGGCCGCCGTCGGCGCGCTGGCCGCTGCGCACACGCAGCTGCAATCGGCCCACGCGGCCCATGACGCCGAGCGCCTGGCCGCCTGGCGCACCGAGTTGCAGGCCGCAGGCGCCGCGCAGCTGGCCCAGCAACAGCAGCTGGCCGACGGCCTGTTGCAGCACACGCGCGAACTGGTCGCCCAGACCGAGGCGCAAGCCAAGACGACGCTCAGCGAAGCCGGCGCGCTGCTGCAGGCTGCCGGCGAGGCGCCGCGCGCCGCCGTCGAGGTGGTGGCTGCGCTGCGTGAGCAGTTGGCGCAAAGTCAGGCCCAGGACCGCGCCGCGCTGGCCGAGCGCGCGGAACTCATGCAGACGGTATCGACGCTGCTGGCCTCGCTGCAGCAGGCGGCCGGCGAGCAGCGCGCGGCGATCGACACGATGTTGGCCGGCGCGGCGTCGCAGGTGGACACGCTGGTGGGCAGCTCCGCCACCCAGCTGGAAGCGCTGGGCCTGCGCTTCACCGAGCAGGCCGGCGCGACCGGCCAGGCGCTCGCCGACGCGGCCACCACCATCGCCGCCAGCGCCGCCGAAATGGGCAGCCTGGGCGAGGGCTTTGGCGCGGCGGTGGAGCAGTTCCAGGGCGCCAACACGCAGCTGGTGCAGCACCTGGCCGCGCTGGAGGAGCGCCTGGGCCAGACGATGACGCGCAGTGACGAGCAGCTGGGCTATTACGTGGCGCAGGCGCGCGAGGTCATCGACCTGTGCCTGGGTTCGCAAAAACAGGTGCTGGACGCGCTGCAGACGACGGCGGCTGCCAATGGATGACCAGCTGGAGATGGAGCAGGAAGGCGTTGGCGCGCCCGCCTGGGCGGCCTTCGGCGACCTGATGGCCGGCGTGCTGGGCGCCTTCGTGCTGGTGCTGGCCGCCGCGCTGGTGGGCCAGCTGGACCTGGCCAACAAGCTGGAGGCCGAGGTGCAGCAGCGCCAGGCCGAACAGGCGCGCCGCGAGGCGCTGGAGCGGGCGCTGGCCGGGCCGCTGGCGGACGGGCGCATCACGCTGGTGGAGGGGCGCATCGGCATCAGCGGCGCGGTGCTGTTCGCGACCGGGTCGGACCAGCTCCACGCCGACGGTCGCGCGCTGCTGAAGAGCCTGGCGCCGCCGCTGCGCACCTACCTCGCCCAGCGCGACGAGATCCTGATGGTCAGCGGCTTCACGGACGACCGAGGGCTGGTGAGCAGCCAGAAGTTCGCCGACAACTGGGAGCTGTCGGCCCAGCGCGCGCTCAACGTGGCGCGGGCGCTGATGGCCGAGGGCCTGCCGCCGGACGCCGTGTTCGCCGCCGCCTTCGGGCCGCAGCAGCCGGTGGCGTCCAACGACGAGGCGGCCGGCCGTGCGCTGAACCGGCGAGTGGAGATCGCACCCACCCCCCGGCCGCGTCGCGCGGTGGCATCGGCCCCGTGATGAACGCGCTCGACGACCCGCAGGCCTGGCTGCAGGCACAGCCCACGTCCGACCCGGTCAGCCGCCGCGTGCTGGAGGGCCTGGCCCGCCGTGCCGCGCGGCAGCCGCAGGGCGCGCTGCGCGAGCGCCTGGTGACCCGGCTGGTGGAGCGCGCGCAGGCACACGCCGCCACGCCCGCCACTGCGCAGCCCGCACCCGCTTCAGCCGGCCCGCTGGCCGAGCTGACGGCACGGCTGCAGGCGGATGCCGGCCCCGAGCTGCGCACCGTGCAACTGCACCGCCGCACCTGGAGCGCGCTGCGGCTGACCCGCCGCATGGCCGAGGTCAGCGCGCCGGTGCCCGATCACCTGGGCCCGTTGAACAGCCAGGTGCTGGTGAGCCGGGCGCTGCAGCAGCTCAAGGACTTGTCGCCCGACTACCTGCAACGCCTGCTGACCCAGCTCGACACGCTGGCCGCGCTGGCGCCGCTGCAGGCCACCGCCGAGCCCGAGAAACCCGCGCGCGCAGCCCGGCCCGCCGCCCGCAAGCCCGTGCCACGCAAGCGCTGAAACACGGCGCCGCCTGAAGCAGCCTCAGGAAAGCACTTATTGGAACGTTGTTCCAAAAGAATGAAAGTGCGTTCCGTTTGGCGCAAGACGCCGTTTTGGAACCCTCGACCGTCAATGACCGACGGGCCGGAGCCGCTGTCTAACTCCCCCGCCTTGCCCTTGCCTGTTGGCCGCCTCCAGGACTCGTTGCCGTTGCGCTGACGCCCGCAGCCGGGCTCACGGCTGCTGACCTCAACAGCAAAGACTGGAGACAAGCAATGAACGGTTTCTCAATGGCGCGCCGCCTGTGGCGCGGGTTCCTGGGCCTGGCACTGGTGGCCGTGGCCGGCAGCGCGGCCGCCGCGCCGGGCGTGCGCACCGTGCCCGCCTGCACCAAGGTCAACGTCAGCGCCACCATCGACGTGCCCGCCGGCACGACCTGGGACGGCGTGGCCAAGTACGGCAAGTGGGTCTGCCTGGTGGGCACCGCGTCCAACATGAAGGGCACGCAGAGCGAGGGCCAGATCCCGATGTTCAAGCTGAACAACGGCTCGACGGTGAAGAACGTCGTCATCGGTGACGGCTCGCTCGGCACCGGCACCAACCTGGCCGCCGGCGGCGCCGACGGCGTGCACTGCTACGGCGTGTGCAACATCACCAACGTCTATTGGGCCGACGTGGGCGAGGACGGCGCCACCGTGCGCAAGCTCAGCGGCGTGACCAGCAAGCTGACCATCAGCGGCGGCGCGGCCTTCAAGGCGGCCGACAAGCTGTTCCAGCACAACAGCGACGGCACGCTGGTGGTGCAGGACTTCTACGCCAACAACATCGGCAAGCTGGTGCGCTCCTGCGGCAATTGCTCCACGCAGTACGCCCGCAAGGTGACGGTGACGGGCGTGCGCCTGGGCACGGTCAATTCGTCCGGCATCGGCGTCAACAGCAGCTACGACAGCAAGTCGGGCATCGCCGGCAAGTACGACGTGGCCACCATCACCGACCTGGTCTACAGCGGCTCCAAGGCCAAGTGCGAGGCCTTCGTCGGCACCGGCTCGGGCAATGAGCCGGTGAAGGACACCAACGCGAGCAACATCGCCCGCGCCTGCGTGTTCAAGTGAAGCGCAGCGTCCGTCAGTTTGCCTGGCTGCTGACGGCCGCGGCCGGCCTGGGGGCCCTCGCCCTCGGGCGACCGGCCGCCGAGCCGGCTGCGGCGGCAAGCCCGCAGGTGGCGCCCAGCCCGGTTCTGCAGATGATCGGGTTGGCGGCACCCGTGGGCGACAACACCGAAGCGCCGCTGCCGGATGCGCCCCAACTGTCGCGCTGGATGGAGCAGCGCGAGTTCGCCCAGGCCGTGCTGGCGCTGCAGCGCGCGCCGCTGGATGCCGACACCCGCGAGCAACTGCTGCAACAGCTGCTGGCCCGCTGGGCCGAGGCCGCCCCCGAGCAGGCCGCACGCTGGGCGCTCGCCACGCCCGGCCAGGCCCATCTGCTGGCGCCGCTGCACGACCGCTGGCTGCAGCAGGACGCCCGCTCGGCCACCGTCTTTGCCGGCAGCCTGCCCGCAGGCGCCGAGCGCCAGGCGCTGCTGGAAGAAGCCCTGTTGCGCTGGACCGCCCAGGACGGCCCTGCCGCGCGCGACTGGCTGCGCTCCTACGCGCCCCAGCCCGAGCTGGACGAGGCCATCGCCCGGCACGCCAGCGGCGACGAACTGGCCCGCCATGCCCCCTACGAGGCGATGGACCTGGTGGCCCGCATCGCCACGCCCGAACGCCGCTGGCAGGCCTGGCAGGCGCTGGCGCGCAGCCTGCACGACATCGAGCCTGAGCGGGTGGCGTCGCTGCTGGCCCGGGCGCCCGGGCTGCTGCCGGCGGACCGGGCGCGGCTGCTGGCCGAGTTGACCTGAACGCGCGGGGTGCCAGCCGGCCATCACCTGCCGGCATACCCGCTGCGATGTCGGTCATGGCATCGCCGGGTTGAGGAGCGGCCGGCGGCCGCGTGTGCGCTGCAACAATCCGGCCCATGACCTTGACCGCCCGCGTCCTCGCCGCCGGCCTGGCGCTGCTGCTCGGCGCCTGCGCCAGCGGGCCTGCACCCACGCCTTCACCGGCCGCGCCACGCCCGCCCGCCGCCGCCCCGCCGCCGCTGCTGACCCCGTCCGGCGCCATCCGCGCGCCGCAGATCGACCGCAGCCACACCTCGCAGAACCAGGACAGCCGCAGCCTCTTCATCGTGCTGCACTACACGGTGCTGGACTGGGAGAAGTCGCTGAAGGTGCTGACCACCGGCGGCCAGGTGTCCAGCCACTACCTGGTGCGCGACAACCCGGCCATCAGCTACGCGCTGGTCGACGAGAACCGCCGCAGCTGGCATGCCGGCGCGAGCTTCTGGGGCGGCCACGCCAACCTGAACTCCTCGTCCATCGGCATCGAAATCGTCAACGCCGGCTATGTCGACGGCCCCGGCGGCCGCGTCTACGCGCCCTTCCCGCAGGCGCAGGTCGACGAGGTCATCGCGCTGGTGCGCGACATCCAGCTGCGCCATAACGTCAAGCCCGAGCGCATCATCGGCCACGCCGACATCGCCCCCGGCCGCAAGCAGGACCCCGGCCCCAACTTCCCCTGGAAGCAGCTCGCCGACGCCGGTCTCATCCCCTGGCCGGACGGCCCGCTGGTGACGCTGAAGATGCTGGAGCACGAGGTGGCGCCGCGTGACGTGGCCTGGCTGCAGGAGCGGCTGGCGCGCATCGGCTACAACGTGTCGCGCTCGGGGCAGATGGATGCGCTGACCCAGTCGGTCGTGTCCACCTTCCAGATGAAGTACCGGCCGCGCGACATCTCCGGCATGGTCGACGCCGAGACGGCCGCGCTGATCGACGTGGCGGCCACGCCCAGCGCGATGCGCGTCAGCGGCGCGGGCGAGGGTGAGACCCGCCCCTACACGTCGCGCTGGTGATGCTGGGTTTCCTGCTCAAACGCCTGGCCACGCTGGTGCCGACATTGATCGGCATCACGCTGGTCGCGTTCGGCCTGATCCGCCTCGTGCCCGGCGACCCCATCGAGGTCATGATGGGCGAGCGCCGGCTGGACCCTGAGGCCCACGCGATGCTCGTCAAGCGCATGGGCCTGGACCAGCCGCTGCCGGTGCAGTACGCGGACTACGTCGGCAAGCTGCTGCAGGGCGACCTGGGCCAGAGCCTGGTGAGCCGCGAGCCGGTCAGCAAGGAGTTCGCGGCGCTGTTCCCGGCAACGGTGGAGCTGGCCACGGCGGCGCTGATCTTTGCGGTCGGCCTGGGGCTGCTGCTGGGCGTCAGCGCGGGGCTCAAGCGCGGCTCGCTGCTGGACCAGGGCGTCATGGGGCTGGCGACAGTGGGCTACTCGATGCCGGTGTTCTGGTGGGGGCTGATCCTCATCATGTTCTTCTCGGTGCAGCTGGGCTGGACGCCGGTGAGCGGCCGCATCGGCATCGAGTACGACCCGGCGCGCGTGACCGGCTTCATGCTGATCGACGCCTGGCTGAGTGGCGAAGAAGGCGCGTTCAAGTCGGCGCTGATGCACCTCATCCTGCCGGCGCTGGTGCTGGGCACCAGCACGCTGGCCGTGGTGGCGCGCATGACGCGCTCGTCGATGCTGGAAGTGCTGCGCGAGGACTATGTGCGCACGGCCCGCGCCAAGGGCTTGTCGCCGACGCGCGTGGTCGTCGTGCACGCGCTGCGCAACGCGCTGATCCCGGTGCTGACGGTGGTGGGCCTGCAGACCGGCAGCCTGCTGGCGGGCGCGGTGCTGACGGAGACCATCTTCTCGTGGCCGGGCATCGGCAAGTGGCTAATCGACTCGATCGCGCGGCGGGACTATCCGGTCGTGCAGGCGGGCATCCTGATCTCGGCGTTGACGTTCATCGGGGTGAACCTGATCGTGGATGTTTTGTATGGGGTGGTGAATCCGCGGATTCGGGGCGGGGGGCATTGAGATGCCACTGCTCTGCGGTCCGATGAACTCGCGCTTTACCTACACAGGCTCGCCATGCCCGCACCTGGACTTGGCAGTCGCCACCGATGCCACCACGCTGGGTGCGGCACTCCGTGACTACGAGGCCCGCTTCCACGCAAGGATCGTCCAATGCCAGGACCCGCGCATCGCAGGCGCCGAGGCTGCGAACAAGTATTTCGAGTACCTGGATCTCAAAAGCGGCAGCATGCAATTGGTCGACGTCCATGTGCTGCGCGGCGACCAGGAAATCTGCCCGAAACGCGATCTGGCGTTTGCGCTTGAGCCGGACGACCTTGTCGACATTGGCGAACTGATCTGCTGAGGCTGGGCGCTCTTCCATGACCATGAACCCCGCATCTGTGTCCGAGCCCATACCAGACGTGACTGCGGCCCCACCCGGCCCGCTGCGCGAGTTCTGGCTTGGCTTCACCGCCAACCGGGGCGCCTTCGCTGCCCTGATCGTCTTCGCGCTGATCGCGCTGGCCTCGCTGTTCGCCCCGCTGATCGCGCCGCACGATCCCATCGAGCAGTACCGCGACTTCATGCTGACGCCGCCGGTCTGGGCCGAGGGCGGCAATGCGCGATTCCTGCTCGGCACGGACGAGCTGGGCCGCGACATGCTGAGCCGGCTGCTGCACGGCGGCCGGGTGTCGCTGGGCATCGGCCTAGCGTCGGTGCTGCTGTCGCTGCTGCCCGGAGTGCTGCTGGGGCTGCTGGCGGCGTTCTTCCAGCGCTGGCTGTCGCCGGCGATCATGCGGGTGATGGACATCGTGCTGGCGCTGCCGTCACTGCTGCTGGCCATCTGCGTCATCACCATCCTGGGGCCAGGTCTTGTCAACACGGTCATCGCCATCGCCATCGGCGCGCTGCCGGGCTATGTGCGGCTGACGCGCGCGGCGGCGCTGGCCGAGATCGGGCGCGACTATGTGACGGCCAGCCGCGTGGCCGGCGCAGGCGTGTGGCGGCTGATGTTCATCACGGTGCTGCCCAACTGCATGGCGCCGTTGATCGTCAACGCGACTTTGAGCTTTTCCTCGGCGATTCTGGAGACGGCGGGGCTGGGCTTTCTAGGGTTGGGCGTGCAGGCGCCGACGCCAGAGTGGGGCACGATGCTCTCGTCCGCGCGGGACTACATCACGCGGGCGTCGTGGGTCGTCACGTTGCCGGGGCTGACGATTCTGGTGACGGTGCTGGCGATCAACCTGATGGGCGACGGGTTGCGCGATGCGCTGGACCCGAAGTTGAAGAAGGTGGCGTGAGATGAGCCTTCTGAACATCCGCAACCTCCGCGTCCACTTCGGCAACTTCCCCGCCGTCGACGGCGTCGATCTCACCGTGGACGCGGGCGAACTGCTGGGCATCGTCGGCGAATCCGGCTCCGGCAAATCGGTCGCCATGCTCGCGCTGATGGGCCTCATCGACGCGCCCGGCAAAGTCACCGCCGACGCCCTCGAATTCCAGGGTCGCGACCTGCTCAAACTCTCGCCAAGCGAGAGACGCGCCCTGATCGGCCGCGACGTCGCCATGGTGTTCCAGGACGCACTGACCAGCCTCAACCCCAGCTACACCGTCGGCGCACAGATCGCCGAAGTGCTGAAGGCCCACCTCAACCTGAGCGGCAGGGCTGCCAAGCAGCGCGTCGTCGAACTGCTGGACCTCGTCGAGATCCCCGACGCCGCCAGCCGCACCAGCGCCTACCCGCACCAGCTCTCCGGCGGCATGAACCAGCGCGTGATGATCGCAATGGCCATCGCCTGCGGCCCCAAGCTGCTCATCGCCGACGAGCCGACCACCGCGCTGGACGTGACCATCCAGGCCCAGATCATGGCGCTGCTGCTCAAGCTGCAACGCGAGCAGGGCATGGGACTCATCATGATCACGCACGACCTGGCCATCGTCGCCGAGATGGCCCAGCGCATCGCGGTGATGTACGCCGGCCAGATCGTCGAGACCGGCCCGGTGCCGGACCTCTTCGACGCGCCGCGCCACCCGTACACGAACGCGCTGCTGGCCGCGATCCCCGAGCACAACAAGGGCGCCACACGCCTGTCCGCGCTGCCAGGCATCGTCCCTGGCGCGATCGACCGGCCGTCGGGTTGCCTGCTGTCGCCGCGCTGCCCACGTGTGCAGCCGCGCTGCGTGGCTGAGCGCCCGGCGCTTGCTGATGGCGTGCGCTGCTTCTATCCCGTCGAGGAGCCAGATCATGTCTGAACTCCTCCTTGAGGCGACCGACCTCGCCAAGCACTACGCCGTCAGCCGCGGCCTCTTCCAGCCCAAGGCCACCGTGAAAGCGCTCAATGGCGTCAGCTTCACGCTGGCACCTCGCAGGACGCTGGCGGTCGTCGGCGAATCCGGCTGCGGCAAGAGCACGCTAGCCCGCCAGCTGACGCTGATCGAGCCGCCCACGCGCGGGTCACTGAAGATCCGCGGCACGGACGCCGCAACGGCCGACAAGGCGACCTTGAAGGCACTGCGCCGCGACGTGCAGATGGTGTTCCAGAACCCGTTCGCGTCACTGAACCCGCGCAAGACCATCGCCACGACGCTGGCCGAACCGCTGCTCATCAACACGCCGCTCTCCGCCGCCGAGCGTCAGGAGCGGGTCGAAGCGCTGGCCACCAAGGTGGGCCTGCGCCCCGAGCATTTGCGGCGTTATCCGCACATGTTCTCGGGCGGCCAGCGCCAGCGCATCGCCATCGCGCGGGCCATGATCCTGAATCCGGGCATCGTCGTCGCCGACGAGCCGGTGAGCGCGCTGGATGTCTCCATCCAGGCCCAGATCCTGAATCTCTTCATGGACCTGCAGGAAGAGTTCGGCACGGGCTATGTGTTCATCTCGCACAACCTGTCGGTCGTGGAGCATGTGGCCGACGAAGTGATGGTGATGTACCTGGGCGCGGCGGTGGAGATCGGCGAAAAGCGCCGGCTGTTCGCCGCGCCGCTGCACCCTTACACGCGGGCCCTGATGAGCGCCACACCGGCCCTGCGCAAGGCGGACCGGCGCGAGCGCATCGTCATCCACGGCGAGCTGCCCAGCCCGCTCAACCCGCCCAGCGGCTGCGCCTTCCACAAGCGTTGCCCGCTGGCCATGCCGCGCTGCAGCGAGGAAGTGCCGTTGCTGCGCGATGTGGACGGCAGGCGCGTGGCCTGCCACGCGGTTTAACGCGGACCGGCGCCGGGCCGTCCCAAGCCGGCACGCAGGCGATGTGCTTGCGGCTCAATGCCGCATGCATCGCCGTCCCCTCGGGACTGAGGCCGGACACGGCAAGTCCTGTGGACTTGTCGTGCCTACCGAAGAGCAGCCGCTCCGCCGGCTGCGCGGTCTGCAAGACCGACCAGGCTTGCCCGCGTTCAGCGCGGCAAGACTGGGCGAGGGGCAGATGACTCAGCGGTTGCGCTTCTTCGCGATTTCGTTGCCGACGACGCCACCGGCTGCAGCGCCGACTGCGGCACCGGCGGTCGTGCCGGTCACCACGCCGCCGATGACGGCGCCGGCAGTGGCGCCGACGACGGTGCTGGTCTCACGCGCCGACATGCCGGCGCAGGCAGTCAAGGCCAGCGTCGCCGCGGCGGCGAGGGAGACGACCATCACGCGCCAGTAGGTGGCGCCGGATTCGACTTGGGTTTGGCTGGTGTTCATGGCAGCTTCTTGGATGTGGTTGGTCATGAAGCTACTTTGGGCGCTGCGCTCATCGCTCGGTGCAGGCCGCTTCGCCGATCCTGTGTCAGACGAAGCCGCACAGCCGCAAAGCAAAGAGCCGCCCGGGCAGGCGGCTCTTCGACGGGGCGGGCAAGCTCAGGTCTTGGCACTCAGGCACTGCTTCATGAACGCCTTGCGCTCGTCGCCGGTCTTGCCCTTGGCGTCGGCATTGCAGGTCTTCATCCTCTGCTGCTGCGGCGTGATGCCGCTCGCAGCCGCAGCGGCGGCAGCCGGCCTGGCGGACAGGCACTCCTTCATGAAGGCCTTGCGTTCGTCGCCCTTCTTGTCGCCGGCGTCCTTGTTGCAGGTCGCCATCTTGGACTGCTGGGCGCTGGGCGCCGGGTCGGCGGCCTGGGCGCTCAGGGCGGCAAAGCTCAGCGCGATGGCGAGAGTGAAGCGTGTCATCTGGAACTCCTTCCTCTAGGAGGGTGATGGGGCCGGAAGATTCAAGCATGACCGCCGGGCGCTGCCAAGCGATCTAACGCCCGGTTGTCAGTCGACTAGAGGATGCGGCGCGGGTGGGCCAGCGCCTCATGGGCCGCATGCAGGCGGCGCACCAGCACGCGGATGAAGCCGCGGTCGAAGCGGTGCTGGCATTCGGGGCTGAGCTGGGCGACGGACTCCGGCGTGAAGCAGATCGTCGTGCACTCATCGGTGACCTTGATGTCGGCGCTGTGCAGGCGCAGGTCGGGGTTGGGCGCCAGGTAGGCCATCTCGCCAACGGACGTGCCCTGCCCCAGCGTCGCCACCAGCCGGCCTTCGCGGAACACCTGCACCTCGCCCTGCGCAATGATGTGGAAGCTGTTGCCCTCCTGACCGCGCTTGAACAGCGCGTGACCGGACGGGTAGCGCTTCCAGCGCGCGCGGCGCACCACCTCCCAGAGCTGCACGTCGCCGAAGTCGGCAAAAAACTCAAGCCTGCGCAGCATGTTGAAGCGCTCCGAGTCGCGCACCTCGCCGAGGCGGTTCAGCGGCACCTGCTGGCTGGCCACCAGCGCCGACAGCGCCTGCGCGAAGCTCTCCCAGTCGGGGAAACGGTCGTGCGGCCCCTTGGCCAGCGCCTTCTGCACGACGGCATCCAGCGCCTCGCTGACGCCCTGGCGCTGGTCGACCAGGGGCAGCGGCGGCTGGTGGTAAATCTGGTGCATCAACGCCATCTGGTGCGGCGCGTCGAAGGGCGGGCGGCCGCCGATCAGGTGGTAGAGCACGGCGCCCAGCGCGTAGATGTCGGCCCGGCAGTCCACGTCGGCGCCCTCGATCTGCTCCGGCGGCATGTAGGCCAGCGAACCGACGCGGTGGATCTGCGTTGAGTCCGCATGCAGGTTCAGCGCCGAGCCGAAGTCGCTGACCTTGACGTCGACCACCTGGCCGGCGCCGTCCAGCACCGCCAGCAGGTTGGCCGGCTTCACGTCGCGATGGATGACGCCCTGACGGTAGACATAGCCCAGCGCCATCGCGCACTTGAAGCCGAGTTCCACGATCTGGTCCAGCGCCAGCAGGCGGTCGCTGCGGCAGAAGTGCTTCAGCGTGACGCCGGGCACGTACTCCATGACAAGGTAGGGCGAGGAGTCCTCGGCGACGGCGTCGAGGATGGCGACGACGTTGGGGTGGTTCAGCCGCCCGGCCAGTGCCGCCTCGGCGCTGAAGAAGCGGTTGCTGAAGTCGCTGGCGGGCGCGTCCGGGGGCGGCGCCCAGCTGCGCATGCGCTTGATGGCCACGTCCTGCGCCTGGAAGGGGTCGCGCGCCAGGAACACGTCGCTGGTGGCGCCCTCGCCCAGGCGCTTGAGCACCTGGTAGCGGCCGATGTGGGCGGGCAGATCGTCGGCGGAAGCGGTCACGCGGGGCATGATACGGGCGGCACGGGCGCGCTGACCGTGCCCCCGGAGGCCGCCTCCTAGAATCCCGCCCCATGATCCAAGCCAAGCAGGCACTGCTCACCGCACTCGCCGACTCTCTGCAGCAAATCGCCCCGGGCTCCAACGCCGTGGCCGCGTTCGAATCTCCCAAGCAGGCCAGCCATGGCGATTTCGCCTGCACGGCCGCCATGCAACTGGCCAAGCCGCTGAAGGCCAACCCGCGCGAACTGGCCACCCGCCTCGTCGCCGCGCTCGAAGCCCAGCCCGCCTTCCAGCAATGGGTGCAGGCGCTGGAGATCGCCGGCCCCGGCTTCATCAACATCCGCCTGAAGCCCGAGGCCAAGCAGGCCGTCGTGGCCGAGGTGCTGAGCGCCGGCGCCAAGTTCGGCCACCGCGCCGCCACCGGCAAGCACGTCATGGTGGAGTTCGTCTCCGCCAACCCGACCGGCCCGCTGCACGTGGGCCATGCCCGCCAGGCCGCGCTGGGCGACGCGATCTGCTCGGTCTTCCAGAGCCAGGGCCACGATGTGACCCGCGAGTTCTATTACAACGACGCCGGCGTGCAGATCGCCACGCTGGCCAACTCCACGCAGATGCGCCTGAAGGGCTTCAAGCCCGGGGATGCCGAGTGGCCCGAGTCGGCCTACAACGGCGACTACATCCAGGACATCGCCGACGCCTTCTTGAAGAAGGAAACTGTCAAGGCCGACGACCGCGAGTTCACCGCGTCGGGCGACATCGACGACCTCGACAGCATCCGCCAGTTCGCCGTCGCCTACCTGCGCCACGAGCAGGACCTGGACCTGCAGGCCTTCGGCCTGAAGTTCGACAACTACTTCCTGGAAAGCAGCGTCTACGCGGGCGGCCAGCTGGAGAAGACCGTCGAGCGCCTCGTTGAAAGCGGCAAGACCTACGAGGAAGGCGGCGCGCTGTGGCTGCGCACCACCGACTACGGTGACGACAAGGACCGCGTCATGCGCAAGAAGGACGGTGGCTTCACCTACTTCGTGCCCGACGTGGCCTACCACATCAACAAGTTCGAGCGCGGCTATACGCAGTGCATCAACATCCAGGGCACGGACCACCACGGCACCATCGCCCGCGTGCGCGCCGGCCTGCAGGCAGTGGGTCTCGGCATCCCTCAGGGCTTCCCTGAGTACGTGCTGAACAAGATGGTCACGGTCATGAAGGGCGGCGAGGAGGTCAAGATCTCCAAGCGCGCCGGCAGCTATGTGACGCTGCGGGACCTGATCGACTGGACCAGCCGCGACGCGGTGCGCTTCTTCCTGATCAGCCGCAAGGCCGACACCGAGTTCGTCTTCGACATCGACGTCGCGCTGAAACAGAACGACGAGAACCCGGTGTTCTACGTGCAGTACGCCCATGCGCGCATCTGCTCGGTGATCCGCAAATGGGGCGGCGATGAGGCGAGCATTGCCGGCGCCGACACCCGCCTGCTGACTGCGCCGACGGAAGAGGCGCTGATGCTCAAGCTCGCCGCCTACCCCGACATGCTCACCGGCGCCGCCGCCGGCCTGGCGCCGCACGACGTGGCCTTCTACGCCCGCGACCTGGCCGGCGCCTACCACTCCTACTACGCCGCCGAGCGCGTGGTCGGCGTGGCGCCGGAGCTCAGCCGCGCCCGCGTGGCGCTGCTGGCCGCGACGCGCCAGGTGCTGGCCAATGCCTTGGGGCTCCTGGGCGTCAGCGCGCCCGAACAGATGAACCGCGACATTCCCGACACCACGGAGACCGAATGACTGCTGCCTCCAAACCCGCCGGCCAGAAGAACCAGAAAGGCGGCTTCGTCCTCGGGCTGATCGTCGGCCTGCTGATCGGCCTGGCCGTGGCCCTGGGCGTGGCCCTGTACATCACCAAGGTGCCCATCCCCTTCGTCAACAAGGTGCCGCAGCGCACGGCCGAGCATGACGCCGCCGAGGCCGAGCGCAACCGCAACTGGGACCCGAACGCGCCGCTGGCCGGCAAGGCCGCGCGCAGCGCCAGCGGCGTCGTCAACGCGCCGCCACCGCTGACCGCCCCGCCGCCGGCCACCACGACGGCCAGCGCCGCCGTGGCCGCCGCCAGCGCTGCGGCGGCCCTGCCGGCGCCGGCTGCAGCACCCAAGCCGGCCGCGTCCAAGCCCGAAACCGCCGCCACGCCCGGCGCCGACGCCTACATCTACTTCGTGCAGGCCGGCGCCTACACCCGCCCCGAGGACGCCGAGGCGCAGAAGGCCAAGCTGGCTATCCAGGGCTTCACCGCCAAGCTGATGGAGCGCGAACAAAACGGTCGCACTGTCTACCGCGTGCGCCTCGGGCCCGTTGACAGCCGGGACGAGGCCGAGAACCTGCAGCGCAAGATTGAGGGTGCGGGCTTCGAGGCCAATCTCGTTCGTGTACAACGCTGACTCTCAAGCCAAGGACCCTGACGCCATGAAGCGCCGCGATTTTTCTGCCCTCGTCGCCACTGCACCCATCCTGGGCGCCACCGGCTCCGCCCTCGCCCAGGGCGGCCCCGTCGAGGGCCGCCACTACAACGTGCTGCCGCAGACGCTGCCCACGCCACCCGGCAAGATCGAGATCGTCGAGTTCTTCTGGTATGGCTGCCCGCACTGCTATGCCTTCGAGTCGCTGGTGGAAAGCTGGGCCAAGCGGCTGCCGGCCGACGTGAACTTCCGCAAGGTGCACGTGGCCTTCCGCGCCAACGTCAAGATCCACCAGCGCATGTTCTATGCGCTGGAGTCCCTGGGCCAGGAAGCCCAGACCCGCCCGGCCATCTTCGCCGCCATGCACCAGCAGGGGCTGGCGCTGGACGACGCCAAGAGCCAGGCCAAGTTCCTCGCCAACCTGGGCGTGGACGCGACCAAGTACCAGAACGCCTACAACTCCTTCGGCGTGCAGACCAAGTGCACCCAGGCCGAGAAGCTGTCCGAGGCCTACCGCATCGACGGTGTGCCCGCGCTTGGCGTCGGTGGCCGCTTCCTGACCTCGCCCAGCATGGCCGGCGCGGGCCAGCGCCTGCCCGAGCACGAGCTGGGCCAACGCGCGCTGCAGTACACCGACTTCCTGATCCAGCGCGTGCGCCGCAAGGCCTGACGCTGAATCCCGCAGAAGCGGCAAAGTTTCCTGACTGACTTGCCGCGCCGGAAAGGCTGCGGACGTTGGCAGGCCCATAGAATGGCCTGCAACTTCCGTGCCGCCATGCCCCAGCGTCTGCCCCTCCTGCTCGCCATCGCCCTCGCCGCCGCGCCCGCGCTGGCGGAGAAGGCCGACCGCTTGAAGCCGTTTGTGTTCTCGTCGGACAAGCCCGGCAAGATCGACAACGTCAACCAGCGGCTGGAGCTGGTGGGCAACGTCATCATCACCAAGGGCAGCCTGCTGCTGCGCGCCGAGAAGGTCGACGTGCGCGAGACCAGTGACGGCTACGTGCAGGCCTATGCCAACGGCGCGACCGGCCAGCCGGTCAGCTTCCGCCAGAACCGCGACGTGCCGGGCGAGGCCGTCGAGGGCGTGGCCGACCAGCTGGAATACGACACCCGCACCGAGACGGTCCGCTTCATCGGCAATGCCCGCGTGCGCAGCACCAAGGGCACCAGCGTCGAGACCGAGGTGACGGGCGCCATCATCATCTACAACAGCCGCACCGAGGTGCTGTCCTTCGAAGGCGGCGCCGCCTCGCCCAACCCGAATGGCCGCCACCGCATCGTCATGATGCCCCGTGCCGAGCCGGCCGACGATGCCGCCTCGGCGCCGCCCGCTGCGCTGCCGTTGAAGCCGTCCACGACGCTGCAGCCGGGCAAGCCGTCGTGATGGGCGACGTGTCCGCCACCCCCGCCTGCGGCAGCCGCCTCGAAGCCGAGGGTCTGGCCAAGACGTATGGCGTGCGCAAGGTCGTCAAGAACGTGCATGTGCGCGTCGACTGCGGCCAGGTCATCGGCCTGCTGGGCCCCAACGGCGCCGGCAAGACGACCAGCTTCTACATGATCGTGGGCCTGGTCCGCTCGGACGCCGGCGTCATCCGCATTGACGGCGCCGAGGTGCAGCGCCTGCCCATCCATGCACGCGCCCGGCTGGGCCTGAGCTATCTGCCGCAGGAGGCCTCGATCTTCCGCAAGCTCACCGTGGCGCAGAACATCCGCGCGGTGCTGGAGCTGCAGGTGGACGAGCGCGGCAAGTCGCTGAGCAAGGCGCGCATCGACGAGCTGCTCAACGGCCTGCTGCACGACCTGTCCATCGACGGACTGCGCGACAGCCCGGCGCCGGCGCTGTCCGGCGGCGAGCGCCGCCGCGTCGAGATCGCCCGGGCGCTGGCGACGCAGCCGCGCTTCATCCTGCTGGACGAGCCGTTTGCCGGCGTCGACCCCATCGCGGTGCTGGAGATCCAGCGCATCATCGGTTTCCTGAAGGGCCGCGGCATCGGCGTGCTGATCACGGACCACAACGTCCGCGAGACGCTGGGCATCTGCGACCGCGCCTACATCATCAGCGAGGGCGCCGTGCTCGCCGAAGGCACGCCCGACGAGATCGTGGCCAACGCCGACGTGCGCAAGGTCTATCTCGGCGAAAACTTTCGTATGTAACCGGCGCAATGAAGCAAACGCTCCAAGTCCGCCTCAGTCAGCACCTTGCGCTGACACCCCAGCTGCAGCAATCCATCCGGCTGCTGCAGCTGTCCACGCTGGAGCTGAACCAGGAAGTCGAGCAGATGCTCGCCACCAACCCGCTGCTGGAGACCGAGGAAGAATTCACCGTCAGCACGCCGGAGCTGGCCGCCAATGCGCCGGCCGAGTCATCTGGCGAGACGGCCAGCGGCGAGGCCGAGACCAGCGAGACGCCCGAGCTGCAGGCCGAGGACTTTGGCGGCACCGAGCGCGAGGACTGGGAGAACGGTACCGAACGGGACGACTTCGACGGCATCCGCGAGCTGCCCAGCAGCAGCCCCGGCAGCAATGACGACGACGGCGAGCGCGAGAGCCAGGAGTCCGCCGAGATCACGCTGGCCGCCCACCTCGCCGAGCAGCTCGCCGGCCTCAGCCTGTCGCCCGGGGACCGCATCGCCGTGCAGGTGCTCATCGAGTCGCTGAACGAGGACGGTTACCTGGAGGACACGATCGACGAGATCGCCGCCGCGCTGGCGCCGGCCGACGATGCGGAGGCCGTCGAGGAACTGCTGGACCACCTGCGCATCGCGCTGCGCCTGCTGCAAAGCCTGGACCCGGCCGGCATCGGCGCGCGCGACCTGTCCGAATGCCTGGTGCTGCAGTTGCGTGCTAGCCCCAAGTGCCCGGCCCAGGTCGTCGCGCTGAAGATCTGCAAGAGCCACCTCGAACTGCTGGCGCGCCGCGACATGCGCCGGCTGATGGCCGAGACGGGCGCCGACGAGGCAACGCTGCGCGAGGCCCAGGGGCTGATCACGCAGCTGGAGCCCAAGCCCGGCCGCCGCTTCGGCCAGGGCGCGTCTGCGGCCATCGTGCCCGACGTCATCGTGCGCAAGGTGGGCCGCGAGTTCCGCGTCATGCTCAACCCCGAGGTGGCGCCCAAGCTGCGCATCAACGAGCTGTACGCCAACGCACTGCGCGCCACGCGCGGCGGCATCAGCAACTCGCCGCTGGGCGGCCAGCTGCAGGAGGCGCGCTGGTTCATCAAGAACATCCAGCAGCGCTTCGACACCATCCTGCGCGTCAGCCAGGCCATCGTCGAGCGCCAGCGCGGCTTCTTCACGCATGGTGAGCTGGCCATGAAGCCGCTGGTGCTGCGCGAGATCGCCGACGAGCTGGGCCTGCACGAGTCCACCATCTCGCGCGTGACGACCGCCAAGTACATGGCCACGAGCTGGGGCACCTTCGAGCTGAAGTATTTCTTCGGTTCGGGGCTGAGCACCGAGGCCGGCGGCGAGGCGTCCAGCACGGCGGTGCGGGCGCTGATCAAGCAGTTCGTCGCCGCCGAGGACATCAAGAAGCCGCTGTCCGACAGCGCTTTGGCGGCCATGCTCGATGAGCAGGGCATCCAGTGCGCGCGGCGCACGGTGGCCAAGTACCGCGAGGCGATGAAGATCGCGCCGGCGAACCTGCGCAAGGCGCTGTAATCGGGAAACGACATGTCCATCCGCCTTGCGTCCACCCTCGCCCTCGCCATCCTCACCACGGCCGCCCAGGCGCAGAACATCGCCGGTGACCTGAAGGCCTGCCGCCAGCTGGCCGACGCGGCGCGCCGCCTGGCCTGCTATGACGCCGTGGCCCTGCCGACAGCACCCGCCGTTGTCGCACCCGCTGCCGCGCCAGCGGCCGTGGTGGACCCGGCGGCGAAGTTCGGCCAGGAAAGCGTCAGGACGCCGGCCGCCGCAGCGGAGCTGAAACGCATCGAAAGCCGCATCCGGGGCCGCTTCCAGGGCTGGGGGCCCAACAAGCGCATCGAGCTGGAGAACGGGCAGGTCTGGCGCATCGCCGACGACAGCGAGGCGCTGTATGACCTGCAAGACCCCAAGGCCATCGTGCACCGAGGCGTGCTGGGCGCGTACTTCCTGGAGATCGAAGGCGTGCCCTTCCAGGCGCGGGTGGTCAGGGCGCGCTAGCTGCCTTGCGCCACTCGCGTGGCGACTGCCCGGTGTGCGTGCGGAACGCCCGCGACAGGGCCGCCTCGCCGCCATAGCCCACATCGGCCGCCAGGTGCTTGAGCGCGCGGCCCTCGCGCAGCCCTTTCTGCACGAGGCCGATGCGCCAGCGCTGCAGGTAGGCGCCGGGCGTGCAGCCCACCACGTCGCGGAAGGTGTTGGCGAACACCGTGCGTGACATGACGGCCGCATCCGCCAGCGCCTCCAGCGGCCAGTCGCGCTGCGGTGCGTCGTGCATGGCCACCAGCGCGCCGCGCAGGCGTGGGTGCGCCAGCCCGGCCAGCATGCCCGACTCGACCCGGCCCTGGCTCATCAGCTCGCGCAGCACCCAGATGAGCAACACCTCGAACAAGCGGTTCAGCATCAACTGCCGGCCGCAGTGCGTGGCTTCGGCCTCGGCGAACAACAGCGTCAGCACCGGCTCGCAGCTGGGCAGGCCGGCCAGGGGCAGGCAGACCCAGTCGGGTAGCGCGACCGCGATGGGGTGACCGGCGCCGCCATCGAAGCCCATGTGGGCGCACAGGAACTGCGCGCCGCAGCTGGGGTCGGTGACGAAACGGTGGGCGAGCGGCCGCGGATAGAGCAACAGGCTGGGCTCGTCGATGCGCAGCGGCGCAGCCGTACCGTGATGGACTTCCACGCCCCCCTCGCGCACGAGGTGCAGCTGGCCGCGCCCGGCCTGGGGCTCCAGGCTGTTGACGCCACACAGCGGGCCCGACTGGAAGGTCTCGGCCCGGACGGCGAAGTGAGTGAACAAGGCAGCGAGTCGGTCGGCCATGCTTGTACGAAATGCAAAGATAACCGCACTATAAGGCATCAACAGTACGGACGTCCCCGGCAAAGTTCGTCCTGTCGAGAGACACATCCACCGCCCCTTCACCACCGTCTACGCAGGAGCCCGCCATGACCCGTCAATCCAGCTTCAACCGCGCCGTCTTCCAACTGCTGTTCGGCGCCGCCATCGCGGCTGCCGGCCCGGTGCATGCCGCGTCGTTCGTGACCGACCCCGAATCCGGCGTCAGCGTCAGCACGCAGTCGACCGTGTCGCGGGCCGAAGTGCTGGCCGACCTGAGGATCTACCAGGAGTCCGGCCTGGCGGCCGCCGAGCGTGCCAGCGCTGAAACCGGCCAGGACACGCCCGCCCTGCAACTGGCCCGTCAACGCTATGCCGCCCTGCGCCAAGGCGAGCGCTATGCCGCCCTGGTGGCCGAGTACGCCGCCCGCCGCGGCGAGGCGGCCCGCGTCGCCACCAAGGCCTGAGCCCCCCTTCTTCTGTCCCCTACCCCAACCTTTGTCGGAGATTTGCCATGAACGCCATCACCCGCCTCGCCCTTGCCGCCACCCTCGCCACCGGCGGCCTTGCCGTCCAGACCACCGCCGCAGCCGCACCGGCCACCCAGGCCCGCACCGCCGCCACCAGCCCGTTTGTCGCCGCCGCTGACGGCACACCGCTGTACGTGAAGGACTGGGGGCCCAAGGACGGTCCGGTCGTCGTCTTCAGCCATGGCTGGCCGCTGAGCTCGGACAGCTGGGAGTCGCAGATGCAGTTCCTGGCCGAGCACGGCTTTCGCGTCATCGCCCACGACCGCCGCGGCCACGGCCGCTCGGGCCAGCCCTGGACCGGCAACAACATGAACCAGTACGCCGACGACCTGGACGCCGTGCTGCGCGCCAAGGGCGTGAAGGGCGCGACGCTGGTGGGCTTCTCCACCGGCGGCGGCGAGGTGGCCCGCTACGTGGGCCGCCACGGCACCGCGCGCGTCGCCAAGGTGGTCTTCGTGGGCGCCATCACGCCCATGATGGGCCAGGCGCCCACCCATCCGGAAGGCGTGCCCACCGCCGTGTTCGACAGCCTGCGCAAGGCCTCGCTGGACAACCGGGCCCAGCTCTACAAGGACATCGCCAGCGGCCCATTCTTCGGCTTCAACCGCCCGGGTGCTGCGGTGTCATCGGGCCTGGTGGACAGCTTCTTCGCGCAAGGCATGCAGGCCGGGTCCAAGGCCACGTACGACAGCATCGACGCGTTCTTCAACTCCGACTTCCGCGATGACTTGAAGAAGGTCAACGTGCCGGCGCTCGTCATCCACGGCGCGGACGACCAGATCGTGCCCATCGAGACCACGGGCCGCGCGACGGCCAGGCTGGTCAAGGGCGCCCGCCTGATCGAGTACGCCGGCGGCCCGCACGGCATCACCGACACGCACAAGGCCCGCTTGAACCAGGACTTGCTGGACTTCGTCCGCCAGTGATGCTGCCCGGCCATCCGGCCCTCGGCCGGATGGCTTCAGTCCTTAGACTTGCCCGTCTCCGGCGCCAGCGGCTCGAACACGAAGCGCATGCCGCGCGTGTAGCTCTCCGCCTTGGTGCCCGCGTGGCGCTCGCCGTCGATGGTGCGGTTCTGCCAGACCAGCTCCGGATGCTTCAGCTCCGGCAGCAGCGCCTGGTAGCGCTTGATGCCGGCCAGGAAGGCGGGCCACTCGGCCTCGGCACCCGTCACGTACAGCCGCGCCTTGATGGGCTTGCCCGAGGCGGCATAGGCCTTGGCCTGGCCGATGATCCAGTCACCGCCCACGACGATGGCCGGGCTGGCGGCGATGTAGCCCTGGAAGAGTTGCGGCTTGGTGTACATCGCGTGCAGCGTGAACAGGCCGCCGAGCGAGCTGCCGGCGAGGAAGCGCTGCGCCGGGTCGGCGCGGTACTCGCGCTCCAGCAGCGGGAAGATGTCCTTCTCCAGCGAGGCGATGAACTTGTCGGCGTTGCCGGTGGTCGTGGCCAGCGGGTTCTGGCGAATCGGCAACAGCTCCCAGTTGCGCATGGCGCCGTAGTCGAGGTTGTCGCCCGCATAGCCCAGGCCCACGGTGATGAACTCCGGCACGACCTTGTCGTAGGCCAGGTTGTTGTAGGAACTGACGATGGTCGCGAAGTCCCAGTAGCCATCGGTCACGTAGAGCACCGGGTAGCGCCGCTTGGGCTCCTTGGCGAAGGAGGCCGGCAGGTGGATGTGCAGCTGATACGTGCGGCCATCAGCGTTCTTGGGCAGCGCGCGCAGCAGCGTGTTGGGAATGGTGTGCGGCGGGTAGGCAGGCGCCGGGTCGGCAGCCTGCGCCTGCAGCGCGCTGAACAGCAAGGCCAGGGTCAGGACGAATCGCTTCATGGCTTGTCTCGAATTTTGGGATAACGCTGTCCAGTTTAGGCGCGGCGACAATCGCGCCGTGAGCCTGCCCAACAAACTCTCCCTGTTCGTTTCCTGCGCCGGTGGCGTCGAACCCCTGCTGGAGGAGGAGCTGAAACGCTTCCTGCCCCCCGGCGTGCGCAGCAAGGTGGAGCCGCTGCGCGGCGGCTGCGGCCTGGTCGGCGGCCTGGAAGACGTGATGCGCATCAACCTCGAAAGCCGCCTCGCACAGCGCGTGCTCATCGAGCTGATCGAAGGCCCCTACCGCCACGAGGAAGACCTCTACACGCTGGCCCGCCGCGTCGAATGGCGCGACTGGATCACGCCGCGCGAGACCATCCGCGTCGACACCATCGCCCAGCGCTCGCCGCTGAAGAGCCTGAACTTCACGACGCTGCGCATCAAGGACGCGATCTGCGACCAGCTGCGCGAGCACACCGGCGAGCGCCCCAGCGTGGACACGCATTCGCCCGACCTGCCCGTGCTGCTGCACGTCGGCCCCGAGCGCGCGGCGATCTATGTCGACACCTCCGGCGAGCCGCTGTTCAAGCGCGGCTGGCGCGTCGACAAGGGCGATGCACCGCTGAAGGAGACGCTGGCCGCCGCCATGCTGGCCGCCGCCGGCTGGCGCGGTGACAGCGCGCTGCACGACCCCTGCTGCGGCTCCGGCACCATCCCCATCGAGGCCGCGCTGATCGCCTGCGACTCGGCACCCGGCCTGCTGCGCCGCTTCGCGTTCGAGCGCCAGATCCCGTTCTCCACCCCGGCCTTGAAGGCTGCGTGGGGCGAGATGGCGCAAGCTGCCCGCGCCCGCGTGCACGCACCCAAGGTGCCCATCTACGCCAGCGACGTGGCCTTCCGCATGGTCGATTTCGCGCGCCGCAACGCCGAGCGCGCCGGCGTGGCCCAGTACATCCAGTTCAACGGTGGCGACGCGCTGGAGCGGCCGGCGCCGCAACTGCCCGAGGGCATGGCCGGCAGCATCGTCATGAACCCGCCCTACGGCGAGCGCATCGAGGTGCGTGGCAAGGCGGCGATGTCCCGCGACGCGCGCGGCTCCGAGGAGCTGGATGCGGGCGACGACTTCTTCCCGCGCCTGGCGTCGCACTGGAAGCGCCAGTACACCGAAAACCCCGCCGGCTGGACGGCCTGGATGCTCAGCCCCGACATGAAGCTGCCGAGCAAGATGCGGCTGAAGGAAGCCCGCCGCGTGCCGATGTGGAACGGCCCCATCGAATGCCGGCTGTTCCGCTTCGACCTCATCAAGGGCTCGGCGCGCAAGCCGGCCGGGGACGCTCAGGCCGACGACGCGCGCGCCTGACGCAGGCCCAACCAGGCCAGCGCCAGCGCGCACAGGCCGATGGGCACCAGGCTGGCCAGGTTCATCCACTGCCAGCCCCCCGTCGTCACCAGCGCACCGGAAGAGAACGACGTCAGCGTCATCACCGTGTAGACACCGGTGTCCATCAGGCCCTGCGCGCGCGTCTTCTCCTCGGGCCGATAGGCCTGCGTGAACAGCGTCGTGCCGCCGATGTAAAGGAAGTTCCAGCCGATGCCCAGCAGCACCAGGGCGCCGAGGAAATGGTCCAGGTCCTGGCCGCTGAGCGCGAAGGCAACGCAGCCGGCGTTGAGCGCCACGCCCATCCACATGACAGGCAACACGCCGATGCGCTTGATCAGCGGCCCGGTGAAGAAGCTCGGCACGAACATGCCCAGCACATGCCACTGCAGCACCCAGCCGGCGTCGCTGAAGGGCAGGCCGCACTGGCCCATCGCGATGGGCGTGGCGGCCATCAGCAGGCTCATGACGCCGTAACCGAGCGCACTCGCCGCCATCGCGACGATGAAGACCGGCTGGCGCAGCAGCTCCGCGCCCGGCCGGCCGCCGGCGCCGGGCGCGGGCCGGGCCAGCGGCGGGAAGTCGATCCACGAGATCAGCACCAGGCCCACCGCGGCCACGCCGATCAGCAGCAGGTAGGCACCGGCAAATGGTGCCGTCAACAGGTACTGGCTTTCGCGCGCCAGCAGCGGGCCGATGAAGGCGCCCAGGCAGCCGCCGCCCAGCACCCAGGAGATCGCGGCCTCGCGCTTGTCGGGCGCGACGATTTCGGTCGCCGCGAAGCGATACAGCGCTGCGTTGGCGCTGTAGTAGCCGCCCACCAGCGTGGCCGCGACGACACCCCAGAACTGCTGCTGCACGACGCTCCACAGCGCCAGCGCCGAGCTGACGATGGCGACCAACAGGCCGATCTGGAAGCCGCGCCGCCGGCCGAAGCGCAGCTGGTGCCGGCCCACCAGGCGCGCCGTCAGCGCGCCGCCGGCCACGTAGGCGCAGATGGGCAGCGTCGCCATCCAGGCCTCGGGCGCCAGCGCCAGGCCGACGAGGCCGTTGATGGCGATAAGGCAGATGTTGTTGGTGAGGAAAAGGCCCTGCGCCAGCACGAGCAGCGCGAGCCTCCCGTTCATGACAAGGCCAGCCAGGAAAGGACGGCCAGCGGCGCCGTGTCGGCGCGCAGGATGCGGGGGCCGAGCGAGATCGCGGCGAAGCCACGGGCGCGGGCAGCATCTTCCTCGGCGTCGCTGAGGCCGCCTTCGGGGCCGCTCAGGAAAAGCGCCCGCTGCTGCGGGAACGCCGCCAACGGCGCGGCGGCGCGCGGGCTCAGCAGACCGCGCCATTCGTCGTCTGTAGGCGCAGCCAACGCCGCCAGCCACGCAGCCAGTGACAAGACGGGGTCGATGCGTGTCGGCACCGTGCGCCCGCTCTGCTCGGCAGCCGCGATGGCCACGCCTTGCCAGTGCGCGCGCTTCTTGTCGGCCCGCTCGCCCGAGAGGCGCAGCACCGAGCGCTCGCCCACGAGCGGCTGCAGTGCGGAAGCACCCAGCTCCGTGGCCTTCTCGACGAGGAAGTCCATGCGGTCATTGGCCGGCATGACGACGGCCAGCGTTACCGCACGAGCAAGCTCGCGCTGCGGCTGCTCGGCGGCGAGCAGGTTCACCCGCACCTCGCTGCGCCCCATCGCCGTGACCTCGGCCCGCCATTCCGGCCCGCTGCCGTCGAACAGCGTCAGCGAATCACCTGGCTGAAGCCGTAGCACCTGCACATGGCGTGCAGCACCCGCCGGCAAAACAAGTTCGCCGGCCTCAACGAGCGGGGTATCAACAAAGAATCGAGGCAAGGCCGTAGTGCCTTTTTCGGGCCGAGCGCCGGGCCGCTCCCAAGCCGGCCCGTCTGGCGATGTGCGAGCGGGGCACGCCCCGCGAGCATCGCCGTCCCCTCGGGGGGACCGGTCAGGCTTGCACGCGTTCAGCGGCAAGCCTGAACGAGGGGCTCATTTAGCTGCGATTTGCGCGTCCAGCTCCTTGCAGGACGGCGAGCACACCGGCTGCGACTTGCCGAGCAGTTTCTTGGACTTCAGCATCGCACGGGGGCGATGCTTGCCGCACAGGAAGCAGGACATGGTTGCGGCGCCGAAGGAGGAGGTGGCCGCGAAGGGCGAACCGGGAGCCTTGGAGCGATAGCGCAGACCATCTGCTTCGATGGTGGTCTTGGTGGTTTCTTTGGCCACGCTGGTCCTGTCGAAGAGTGTAGAGAAGTGGCGCGCACGGGAGCGCGCAGAAGCTGCATTTTCCACCATGCGCGGCGTGCCCGGGCTAGGGCTTTCAACACCCCTTGAAATTCGCTCGCCTTTTGGCCGCCCAGGCGGCCTGGCCTTCGACGAGATCGGCCGAGTCGCGGGCCTTCAAGATGTCGGCCGCGAGCCGCTTTTCATCGAGCCGGCCGGCGGCGATGGCGTTCAGATGCTGCTTCATCGGTAGCAGGCCCAGCGGCGCCATGCCCAGCAGTTCGGCCGTCAGCACTGCGAGCGCCGCATCGAGCGCGTCGGCGTCGGGCAGCAGCTGGTCCAGGCCACCACAGCCCAGCAGCGCCGGCGCATCCAGCGTGCGGCCCGCGAGCAGCACCTGTTTGGCCGCCGCCAGGCCCAGGCGGTCGACGAAGCGGCGCAGGCCACCCGCATAGAAGTGCAGGCCGATGCGCGCCGCCGGCACGAACATCTCGACAGCCGGCGTGCCGAGGCGGAAGTCGCAGGCCAGCGCCAGGTCGGCCGCGCCGCCGTAGACGCCGCCATGCAGCCGCGCCACCGTGATGGGCCGCGCCGCCTCCAACGCATCGGCCAGTTCGCCGAAGCGCGCGCCGGCGTCGATGGCGCCCAGCGCGCCAAGGTCGAAGCCGCTGCAGAAATAGCGACCTTCGCCGGCCAGCACCAGTACACGCACAGCGACGTTCGCATCGACCTCGGCAAGCATGTCCTGCAGCGCGGCGAGGTCGTCGCTGGACAGCCGGTTGGCCTGGCGCGGCCGGCGCAGCGTGATGCGTGCCACGCCGTCGGCAATCGCCATCAGCGGCGCCTGGCCGCTCATGCCCGCCGCCGCGCGGCGCGGTCGCGCCAGGCGTAGCCGTCGTTCAGCCGCGCGAAGCTGGCGCTGCGCTCGGCCTCGGCCAGCTCACGCAGCGCCTGCGCCTGGGCAGGGCGCAGCCGCGCGTCCTGGTGCCGCACGAGGTCGGCCAGCAGCGCCCAGTCCACCTCCAGCGTCGCCGGCCACAGCGAGGCGCCGGGCGGCAGCGAAGGCAGCAGCTGGTGCAGCGCGCCGAAAGCCGTCTCGGCGCTGACCAGCATCGCCAGCTCGGGCCAGCGGCCCAGCAGCGGCAGGTCCAGTCCCTGCGGCGGCCACAGCGCGCACAGCCACTGCGGCGCATGGTTCTCGACCTGCGGGCCGCGCGGCGTCTGCACGACCTCGCTGCTGGCACCGCGCACGCGGCGCGCCAGCGCCGTCCACGCACCGGGATGCCAGCGCTCGAGCACGCGGGCATCGGCGCGCGAACGCGTGGCGGGCAGGTTCAGCGGCGGGATGTCGTTGACGGGCGGCAGCGGCGCCACGGTCGGCAGGTCGACGTCCTGCACGTCGCCCATCGCATAGCCGCGCGCCTGCAGCCGAGCCTTCTTGGCCTCGTCGATGGCCGCGCGGCCGCTGTCCAGCAGCCGGCCCAGGTCCAGGTCCACCGACGCCGGCGCAGGCGGGCGCCAGCCGTCGAGGACGCGGGCGGGATCGAAGTCGTCGGTGTCGGCCATGTCGGTACGCGCCGATTGTGACGACGTAAGCTCGCGCCTCACGTCGCCACAAAACACGTCATGCCGATGCTCGAACGTCGCCGCCTGCTGGGCCTGGCCCTTGCCACCCTGCCCTTCATCAATGCCTGCACGGCAACGCCGCCGGCGCCGGCCGCCCCGCCGAAGGTGCCCAAGCTGCTCGTCCTCGTCGTCGTCGACGGCCTGCCCATGCGGCAGGTCAGCGCCTACCGCGACCAGCTCGCACCCGACGGCTTCGCGCGCTTCCTGGACCGCGGCCGCTGGTTCGCCGAGGCGCACTACGGCCACGGCCACACGGTCACGGCGGCTGGCCACGCGGTGATGCTCAGCGGCGCCCACCCGCAGCGCAGCGGCATCATCAGCAACGAGTGGCGCGACCCGGTCACCTTCCAGCCGGTCTACAACACCGGCGACACGGCGCACACCTACCTCGACAACCCCACGGCACCGCTGGCCGGCACCAGCCCGCGCAGCCTGAAGGTGGAGACGCTGGGCGACGTGCTGCGCACGCGCTCGCCCGAGTCGCGGGTCATCGGCATCTCGGGCAAGGACCGCGGCGCCATCCTGCCGGCAGGCCACAAGGGCACCGCCTACATGTACATGGGCGAGACCGGGCAGTTCTCGTCCAGCACCTACTACATGGCCGCGCTGCCGGCCTGGGTGAAGGACTTCAATGCGGCCAAGCCCGCCGATGCCTTCTTCAAGAAGACCTGGGCGCCGCTGCTTCCCGAGCCTGCTTATGCCAGGTCGGTACCCGACGGCCAGTCCTGGCAGGTCGCCAGCAGCAACGGCAACCGCCTGCCCGCCGTCATCGGCGACAAGATGGAGGCGCCCGGCGCGCGCTTCTACGGCAACCTGCTGTCATCGCCCTTCGGCGACGAGCTGACGCTGGCCTTCGCCCGCGCCGCCGTCCGCAATGAGAAGCTGGGGCAGCGCGGCGTGCAGGACATCCTGTCTGTCAGCCTGTCCAGCCACGACTACGTCAACCACGCGTTCGGCCCCGAGTCGCGCCTCTCGCACGACCACACGCTGCACCTGGACCGCCATCTGCAGGCCTTCTTCCAGTTCCTCGACCAGGAAGTGGGTGCCGGCAACTACGTGCTCGCGCTGACGGCCGACCACGGCTTCTCCGACACGCCCGAGTGGGCCGCCACGCAGGGCCGCGACGCCGGCCGCTTCGGCTCGTCGCCGTCGCTAGCCATCATCAACACCGGGCTGGCCGCCAAGTTCGGTGTCGACCGGCTGGCGCGCGACTTCTCCGCCGCCGGCCTGCTGCTGGACGAGAAGCTCGCCGCCACACGCGGCCTCAACTTCGCTGACGTGCAGGCCGCCGCCCGCGAGGAACTGCTGAAGCTGCCGGCCGTCGAAGCCGTCTTCACCCGCGAGCAGCTGCTGGGCAGCGACACGGCCACGCCCTACCTGGACGCGATGCGCAAGTCCTTCGACCCCACGCGCGCCGCGCAGCTGCAGATCGTGTTGAAGGCGAACTGGATCCACAGCTACCGCCCCGGCGGCAGTACCCACGGCAGCCCGCACCGCTACGACACGCACGTGCCGCTGCTGTTCTGGGGCCCGAGCTACGTCGGCCGGGGCGAGGAGCAGGCCCGCGTCGAGGTCGCCGACCTGGCGCCCACGCTGGCCGCCATCGCGGGCCTGCCCGCGCCGGCGCAGTCCCAGGGGCGCGACCTCAGGCTCTCAGCAGCAGCTCGGTAGCCGACTCGCCCCACTGCGCCTCGGTCAGGCTGAGCCCGCCCAGCCGCTCGACCAGCGCCGCCGCCTGGGCCGGTCCGGTGGACGGCAGCATCAACAGCAGCCGGCCGTCCTCCAGCCGCGCGCAGCCATCCTCGCTGCGGATGCGCGCCAACAGCGCGTCAGCTGCGGCGCCCGGCGCGGTCGTGGCCACGCACAGCGGCCAGGCGCGTGCGTCGCTGAGCAGCGATTGCAGCAGCTCCAGCCCGGCCTGGGCCGACAGCAACTGGCCGGCCGGCGGGCGCGGGCGGGCCAGCGCGCTGATGTCCACACCCGTGCAGGCTCGCCCGCCGCCAGGCAGGGGCTGCTCCACCCACCACAGCCGCCGGCCGTCGCGCCAGGACTCCTCGCGGCCGCCGGGTGCGGCCAGCGCGCGGCCCACGGGCGCCTCCGCCGGCCCGATACCGGCTGCCAGCGCCGCCTCGCCGATCTCGTCCCGCGTGGGATGGTCGTCCTCGGCCAGCGCCCAGGCACGGCGAAAGGCCGCATTGGCCTGCAGCAGCCGGCCATCGGCGTCGAAAAGGGCCAGCAGCAGCGGGCCGTCGGCCTGCGCCTGCCACCAGAGATCACTCGCATTCACGCGGGCGATTGGAACCCAGCGCCTCAACGGCGGTGCACTTCGCCCGAACCGCTGACGCTTTGGCGCAACTGCGGCCGGCCGGCGTAGCTGACGTCGCCCGACCCGCTGAGCTGCACGTCCAGCTGCTCGGTGACCCCCACCGCCACGTCGCCCGAGCCGTGCAGCTCGACGCGTGCCGCGCGGCCGGCCAGCGCGCGCGCGTCCACGTCGCCGGAGCCGTGCACCTTCCACTGCTGCTGCTCGGCGCGGCCGGCCACCCGCACGTCACCCGAGCCGCTAATGCTGACGGCCAGCTCCCGCAGCTCGACAAGGCCGAGCTGCACGTCGCCTGAACCAACGATGCTCAGGCTGAACTGCTCGGCCTTGAAGCCCTCGACCGTCAGGTCGCCGGAGCCCTGGATGGCCACGGCCTGCAAGGCGCGCGCATCGATGCGCACGGTGGGCGGCAGCCGCGTCGTGAAGCCGGCCTCGCGCCTCATGCGCACGACGAGGGCGTCGCCCTCCACCACCGTCTCGATCAGCGGCTCGATGTTGTCGTCGGCGACGACGACGGCCTGGTCGCTGCCGGACTGCACCAGGCTGACATCGAAGGGGCCGTCGATGCGCAGCTTCGTGAAGGCGGCCAGCGCCCGCGTCTTCTCGACCTTGACACCGGAGCCCCTGATGCGGCTCTTGCCGCTGCCATACTCGATCGGGCCGCTGAAGCTGGCCGTCCAGCCGTTGGGCTCCTTCTTGATGCGCAGCCGCCAGTCGTCGTCACCCGCCGCCGCGCCGGTGGCGAAGGCAGCCGTCAGGGTCAGCAGGGCAAGTCGGCGTTTCATCTGGAGGCTCCAAGTTCGGCAATGGGCGCCAGTGTGGCCAGGCGGCACGTGCATTGCCTGCTGCAGGCGACGGACTGCAGACCCGCGGCGCTGGGCCGTAGGATGCGCCGACCAGCAGGAGACCGGCATGAAATGGGAAGGCCAGCGGGAAAGCGAAAACGTCGAGGACGCACGCGGCGGCGGCAGGCGGCGCGGCATCGGCCTGCCCACGGGACGCGGCGGCCTGGGGCTGGGCGGCATCGTCATCGCGCTGCTGGCAGCCTGGGTGCTGGGCATCAACCCGCTGACGCTGCTGGGCGCGCTGGATGGCGGCGCGCCGCCCGCCGCGCAACAGGCGCCGGCCGGGGACTCACAGGCGCAGGACCCGGCCTACCGCTTCGTCAAGGTCGTGCTGGCCGACACCGAGGACGTCTGGACCGCCTACTTCCAGCGCAGCGGCCAGGCCTACGAGATGCCGCGCCTGCGCGTCTTCCGCGGCAGCGAGCCCACCGCCTGCGGCACCGGCGAGGCGGCCATGGGCCCGTTCTACTGCCCGGCCGACCGCAAGGTCTACATCGACCTGGGCTTCTTCGACACGCTGCGCGAGCGCCTGGGCGCGCCGGGCGACTTCGCCCAGGCCTATGTCATCGCCCACGAGGTGGGCCACCACATGCAGAACCTGATGGGCACGACCGAGAAGCTGGACCGCGCCCGCGGCCGCGTCTCCGAGCGCGAGATGAACGCGCTGAGCGTCAAGCTGGAGCTGCAGGCCGACTGCTTTGCCGGCGTCTGGGCCAAGCTGTCGCAGCGCGGCAAGGGCTGGCTGGAGGCGGGCGACATCGAGGAGGGGCTGAACGCCGCCGCGCAGATCGGCGACGACACGCTGCAAAAGCGCGGCAGCGGCACCGTCGTGCCCGAGAGCTTCACGCACGGCAGCAGCGAGCAGCGGGTGCGCTGGCTCAAGCGCGGGCTGGAGGCGGGCGACCTGAAGGCGTGTGACAGCTTTTCGTCAGGCGCCCTCTGACCCCGTAAAAAAGCCCCTAAAACCGTCCACCCAATCAAGGGGGCGCCGGATGGCGCTCGCAAGGGTTTGTGTGAAACACTTCCGTTCAATTCGCCGAGCCCTCAACTAGCATCGGCGTCATCCCAGAACAGAGCAAAACGGCTCCACAAGGCCCACTGTCATGAGCGAACACACCTCCCGCGCCCCACAGCAGATGCCTGAAGCGCAGCCTGCGGCTGTCGCGTCTGGTGTGTCCAAGGCCCGCCGCAACCTGCTGCGCGCCAGCATGATCGGTGGGCCGACGCTGATCGCGTTGAAGCCGGCCTCCGTCATTGCCTGTTCCTGCAAGCTGCCGTCAGGCTTCACCGTGTCCGGCAACGCCAGCCGTGGCCCCAAGAACTGCGCCGACCCGTCGGAAGTTGCGAGCGTCTGGAAACCGCGCACCACCAAGACTGCCAACGGCAAGGATGCTTACGGCAACACCATCTACGAACACCGTTACAGGACCAAGAATGGCCAGGTGCTGACGATTCACAGTGGCAAGTTGCTGTCGGACCTGGGTATCACCCGCGGCAGCTACAGCGGCACCACGGTGGGCGCATGGATGAACACTGGGGACACGTCAGACACAGGCCTGTTCATGGCCTGCTACGTGACGGCTTGGGCTCACAGCAACGGCAGCAACTTCCCCACGAAGAATACGCTGCGCGACATGTGGAATGCCGCCGTGGCGACCACCGCCGGCTACACGGTGCCCAACCAGACGCAGAAGTGGGACAAGGCTCAGGTCATCGGCTATCTGAGGTTCCTGACGAGCCAGGCGCCTGCCTGAGTCGATGTCGGCGGGTAGTACCGCGCAAGCCGGTTGGGTTGCCAGTTCGTCTTCTCTCGGCCTGTTGTCCAGGGACTTCCCGGACGGCACGATCTGTTTTGACCCGGTAACCGCAGAGACCAGGCTTCTATCTCCGCTGACCCGCTTCCTGCTTGAACTGCTCGCCCAGGCAAGCCCGCAAAGCCTAACCTCGGCCTGCCTTGTGGAGCAAGTATTGGCCGTGGAGGAGCCAGGCACCGACCCGCGAGCCGCCGCCAAACTGGTCGATGCGGCGGTGGCCGAACTGGTCAACACGGGTTTGATCCACCCTAGTGAGGCCGTTTGAACAAGGTTAAAGACCTTGAACGCCCGGCATTTCAGGCCCTGCTCGCAGGCCCGGGGCTGCGGCTGGTGACCGGCCCGTTCAACTGTTCGCTGCGCACCGATGTCGCTGACATCGCCGCCGAGCTCGCCACACTTTACGGCGAGCATGAACTGGTGCCCGAGGGTGCCATGGTCGATTTCTATGTGCAGGTCACAGCCACGCCGGGGCTGCGCCGCTGGCTGCGGCCCCAGGTGCAGTTCTTCGCCGATGGCGTCACGCCCTTCACGCCCCTGCCGAGTGCACAGGCACTGCCGATGCTGGAGTGGGGTCTGAACTGGTGTGTCACGGCCTACAGCCATCACCTGCTTGTTCTGCACGCGGCCTGCGTAGCGCGGGACGACCTTGCCGTGATCCTGCCTGCGCCTCCCGGCTCGGGCAAGAGCACGCTATGTGCCGCCCTGGTCAATCGCGGCTGGCGGCTGCTGAGCGATGAGCTGACGCTGGTGGACTTCAACGCCGGCCGCGTCTGGGGCCTGGCCCGGCCGGTCAATTTGAAGAACGCATCCATCGACGTCATCAAGCGCTTTGCGCCCGACGCGTTTCTGACGCGGCCGGTGCACGACACCGCCAAGGGCACGGTCGCGCTGATGGCACCGCCGACCGCCAGCGTGCAGGCCGGCAGCAGGCCGGCACGGCCGTGCTGGATGGTGCTGCCGAAGTACGAGGCCGGCGCAGCGGCGACACTTGAACCTATGCCCCGCGGCCAAGCCTTCTTGCAGATCGCCGACAACGCGATGAACTACGCCGTCCTCGGCCGCCAGGGCTTCGAGACGGTGGGCGAGCTGACCGCGCGTTGCGAGCATTTCAGCTTCCGCTACGGCAATCTCGAAGAGGCCATGCAGGTTTTCGACGGCCTGGCCCGCAGCCACCCATGACGCCGTCACTGCTGACGAGCGTGTTGCGCGATGCGGGCACGGCGCGGGGCCTGTCGCTGCCGCAGTGGGATGTGCTGGTCCGCCAGGCCCGGCATGCCAACCTGCTCGGGCGCCTGCACCACCATCTCACCACGGCCGGCGTCGACATGCCTGGACGGCCGGCGAATCACCTGCAATCAGCGGCAGCGATGGCGGACCGCCAGCATCTGTCGGTCCGCTACGAAGTCAGAACCCTGCTCACCGTGCTGCAACCCTTGCAGGTGCCGTTGGTCCTGCTGAAGGGCGCCGCCTATGTGATGGCCGGCCTGCCCGCCGCCAGGGGTCGGGTGTTCTCGGACGTGGACATTCTGCTTCCGCGCCAGGTGCTGGAAGAGGCCGAGTCGCTGCTGGCACTGAACGGTTGGAGCGGCGACACGCAAGACGCCTACGACCAGCGCTACTACCGCCGCTGGATGCATGAATTGCCACCGCTGATGCACCTCTTCCGAGGCACGGCGCTGGACATGCATCACACCATCCTGCCGCCCACCAGCCGCAGCCACGTGGATGCGGCCGCTCTGCTGCGCGACAGCCTGGAGCTGCCGGGCTTTCCAGGCATCCACGTGCTTGCTCCGGTCGACATGGTGTTGCACAGCGCCGCCCATCTCTTCCATGAGGGCGAGCCGGACAACCTGCTGCGCGACCTGAGCGACCTGGACCTGCTGATGCGGCATTTCTCGACTCAGCCTGGTTTCTGGCATCACCTGCTGGCGCGCGCGCAGGACCATGGGCTTGAACAGCCGCTGCGCCTCGCCCTGCGCTACTGCAGGCAGGAGCTTCTGACGCCGATTCCTGACGAGATGCTGAGGCAGAGCGGCGCCGGCCGCTCCGCGACCTGGCGTGAGCGCGCGCTGGACTTCATCTACGCCCGCGTACTGCGTCCCATGCACGCCAGCGCCGCCGATGCCTGGACAGCCTGGTGCTGCCGCGCCCTCTACGTTCGCTCACACTGGCTGCGCATGCCGCTGCCGCTGCTGGCCTACCATCTGCTGCACAAGGCGCTGCGGCGCCCGCAGACCCGGCCCCTGGACGACAACCGCTGATGGACCGCCCCAAGCCCTTTTCCATGATCTACGAGTTCCACCTCGCCGACTGGTTCATGCTGGGAGCGCGTGCGCCGGCATAGGCGCGCTGCTCGCAGTGTCCCGCTCGCTGGCGGAGAGCCGGGTCAGTATCCAGAGGCCTCAGGCTGGCCGGCGGGACAGCCAGCCGAGCGGGGAATCCTGCAGCGTGCGGCCGGATTGCGACTCAAGCATGTCGCTGGGCGGCTGGCTGCGGTATTCGCTGATGCCACCACCGTCCAGACAGGCATCAAGGCCGAAGGCCGTGCCGAGGTCGGCGGGGTCCGGTTCGCTGCGAACGGCAGCGTCACGGCGGAAAAAACGCAGCGCTGGAACGAATCGCATGACAAACCTCGCTGGGTGTTGCCGACAGACGCGTCGGCTCAGTGAAGTCAGTGTGCGGGATTCGTGTGACAACGGAACACCGCAACTGTCAGTAAATATTGCCTCTGCTGTGATTACCACACGTTCAGGGTGGGTCGACAGGCCAATAGGCATCGGCTCTGTCGCGGATTTGCATCACGACTCGCGTGCACCAAGCGCCTGCCGTGCGCCGGCGGCCAGTGCCTGGCCGATCTGGTCCAGCAAGGCGCCTCGCCCCTGCAACTGCCACTGGTGCCAGAACAGCGCCACATCGACACCGACATCGGGCCTCAGCACGACCAACTTGCCCGCGTCGACGAAGGGCCGGACCTGGATGTCGGGTGCCACACCCACGCCCCAGCCCATCAGCGCGGCGTTCACATAGGCCTCGCTGGACGGCACGAAGCGTTCGCGCAGGCGCGGCGCGCGCACGCCGAAGGCCTGGGTCACCCATTGCACCTGGCTGTCGTCCTTGCGGTTGAAGACGAGGAAGGGGGTGTCGGCAAAGTTGCCGGCGTGCAGGCCGTCGGGCAGTTGCGTGGCAAGGAAGCCGGGACTGGCGACCGCCACGTAGCGCATGACGCCGAGCGGCTGCACGCGGCAACCCTGCAGCGCCTCGGCCACCGTCGTCACACAGCCCAGCACGGCGCCCTGACGCAGGCTGTCATGGGTGAAGTCCTGGTCATCGACGACCAGTTCCAGCCCGTAGCCTTCGCGCAACCCCTGCTGGACGAGCGCATCCAGCGCCGGCAGCACCCAGGTGGCGAGGCTGTCGGCGTTGACGGCGATGGCCAGGCGCGACTGCGGCGCGACGCGCTCGCCGAGTTCGCGGGCCACGTCCACGCGCAGCGCCTGCAACTGGCGGGCAAAGCGCAGCAGCACCTTGCCAGCCTCGGTCAGCCGCAGCGGCCGGGAGCGCACGACGAGGGGCTGGCCCACCTGCGCTTCCAGCGTCCGCAGCCGCTGCGAGACGGCGCTCTGGGTGATGGACAGCCGCTGGGCGGCGCGCTCGAAGCTCTGCTCGTCGGCCAGGGCGGCCAGGCAGTGCAGCGCGGCGGGGTCGAACTCATTCATAAGACTTGCTAATGTATTGCGATCAATATGAATGTCGCTTCATGAAAAGACGGCCGCTGATGAGAATCGCCGGATGCCCGCCGCCGACCTCGCCACCAGCACCACGCCCGCCGTCTTCGCGCAGGGCTGGGCCATGGGCGCAGGCCTGATCCTGGCCATCGGCGCGCAGAACGCGCTGGTGCTGCGCCAGGGCCTGAAGCGCGAGCATGTCGGCGCCGTCGTCGCCGTCTGCACGTTGTCGGACTGGCTGCTGATCGCGCTGGGCGTCTTCGGCCTGGGCGCGCTGATCCAGGGCAGCCCGCTGTTGCTGGAGGTCTTCCGCTTCGGCGGCGCGGCCTTCCTGCTCGGCTATGCGGTGTTGGCGGCGCGGCGCGCCTGGCAGCCGGCGGCGGGCCTGCAGGCGACGGGCGCTGCGAGCAGCCTGGGCGCGACGCTGTCGACCGCCTTCGCCCTCACCTACCTGAACCCTCATGTCTACCTGGACACCGTCGTGCTGCTCGGCGGCCTGGGCGCGCGCCAGCCGCCGGACCTGCGCGCGGCCTTCGCGGCCGGGGCGGCCGTCGCGTCGGCGATGTGGTTTGCGCTGCTGGGCTTCGGTGCGGCGGCCGCAGCGCCCCGGCTGCAAAGCGCCCACACCTGGCGTGTCGTCGATGGCCTGGTCGCTTTGCTGATGACCGGCCTCGGTTTACAACTGCTCCTGCAACCGCTCTAGGCGCCCCACATGAAGATCGTCGTTCTTGGTGCCGGCATCATCGGCGTCGCCACCGCCTGGTATCTGCTGGACGAAGGCCATGAGGTCGTCGTCGTCGACCGCCAGCCCGACGCCGCGCTGGAGACCAGCTTCGCCAACGGCGCGCAGATCTCGGTCAGCTTCTGCGAGCCCTGGGCGAATGCCGGCGCGCCCTTCAAGGTGGCCAAGTGGCTGCTGCGAGACGACTCGCCGCTGCTGTTCCGCCCAACGATGGACCCGAACCAGTGGCGCTGGGGCCTGGCCTTCCTGATGCAGTGCACGAACGCCGCGTTCGAGCGCAATGTGGAAGAGCTGGTGCAGCTGGGCCGCTACTCGCACGCCTCGCTGAAGGAACTGGTCGCGCGCACCGGCATCGAGTACTGCCGGCTGGAGCGCGGCATCCTGCACTTCTTCTCCAACCAGGCCGACTACGACAACGGCGCGGCCGGCGCCGAGATCATGCGCCGCCACGGCGTGGACCGCCGCGTGCTGAACCGGGCGGAGGTGCTGAAGGTGGAGCCGGCGCTGGCCGGCTTCAGCGGCCAGGTCTGCGGCGGCACGTTCACGCCCAGTGACGAGAGCGGCGACGCCAAGGTCTTCACGCAGAAGCTGGCCCGGCTGTGCGCGGAACGCGGCGCGCAGTTCTTGTACGAGCACGACGTGTTGGCCCTGCAGCGCGCTGGTGACGGCATCGAGGCCGTGCAGATCGCCCACACCCGCAGCGGCCAGCGCCAGACGCTCAAGGCCGATGCCTTCGTCGCGGCGATGGGCTCCTACACGCCGGAGCTGCTGAGGCCGCTGGGCGAGCACCTCAACATCTATCCCGCCAAGGGCTACTCGGCCACGCTGCGGCTGAAAAGACCCGAAGCCGCCAGCGTCGTCAGCCTGCTGGACGACAGCCGCAAGATCGCGATCTCGCGGCTGGGCGACCATGTCCGCATCGCCGGCACGGCCGAGTTGTCGGGCTTCGACCTCAGCCTGGACTCACCCACGGCCCGCGTGCGCTGCGCCGCGCTGGTCAAGCGTTACGAGGAGTTGTTCCCCGGCGTGGCCGACACCCGCGAGCCGAACTTCTGGGCCGGCCTGCGCCCGAGCACGCCGACCAACATCCCCTACATCGGCCGCAGCCGCAAGGCGCGCAACCTGTGGCTCAATGCCGGCCATGGCACGCTGGGCTGGACGCACGGCGCGGGCTCGGGCCGGGCCCTGGCCGAGCTGATGGCGGGCCGCCGGCCGGAGATGGCCTTCGGCTTCTACGGCTAGAGCGTCTTCAGCAGCGCCTCGACATCCTTCTGCTGCGAGAACTTCGCGCCCAGCTTGGCCAGGCTCTCCAGCTCGGCCTTGGCCGCCGGCTTGTCGCCGGCCTGGATCAGCAGCTGCGCGAGGTTGAACTTGAAGCTCGGGTCGTTGGGCTGGTCGGCGATCAGCTGGCGCTGCACGGTGACGGCCTTGTCGTAAGCCTTCTCGCCGGCCAGCACGGTGGCATAGGTGTCGCGCAGCGGCGCGTAGTCGGGCTTGATCTCCAGGCCCCGCTCGGCGAGCGCACGCGCGCCGGGCTTGCCGGTCTTGCTGCGCAGCCAGGCGACGTTGTTGATCAGCGGCAGCGCATCCGGCGCGCCCTTGAGCAGCACCTCGTAGCGGCTCAGCGCGCCTTCGAAGTCGCCGCGCGTCAGCAGCAGGTCGGCGGCGGCAGCGGCAAAGGCGGTGTCCTTGGGGCGGGCGGCCCGCCACTGGCTCTCGAAGGCCAGCGCCTCGTCGCGCTTCTTGTTGGCCAGCAGCACCGCCATCAGGCGCGGCGCGGCATCGCCCGGCTCGGGCAGTGCCACGGCCTTGCGCAACAGCGCGATGGCGGCGTCGGGGCGCTGGCGGCTCAGCTCGATGTCGGCCTCCAGCACGTAGGCGAAGGCTTCCTGCGGATGCTTCTTCTGGCGCTCGCGCAAGCCGGCCAGGGCCTCGTCCACCCGGCCCTGGCGCAGCGCAAGCTGCAGCAGCAGGCGCTGGGCGACGGCCGAGCCGGGCTCGGCGTCGAGCGCGCGCTTGACCTCGCGCTCGGCGCCGGCGTAGTCCTTGTCCATGAAGCGCAGCTGCGCCTGGCCCAGCCAGCCATGGGCACGTGCCGGCGCCAGCGCGGTCAGCTTCGAGTAGCTCTTGGCGGCCTGGGCGCGGTCACCCGCCGCCAGCTGGGTGCGCGCCAGGCGCTCCAGCAGGTCGGGGTTGAGCGGCTGGGCTGCCACCGCCTCCTGCGCGGCCTGAGCGGCAGCAGTGCTGTTGCCCAGGCGCAGGTGGTGATCGATCAGCGCCAGGCGCAGGCCCGCCTCGCTCGGCTCCTCGCGCACGGCGGTGCTCAGCACCTCGGTCACGCGCTCGACCGGCGCCCGCGTCTGCAGCAGCAGCTCGGCCAGCGCCAGGCGCGCCTGAGGCGAGCGGGGTTGCTGGGCGATGAAGCCCTCCAGCCGCTTGACCCCAGCGTCGGCTCGCTTGGCCTGCACGTCGATGGCGACCAGGCCCAGCACGGCCGGCAGGTAGGCGGCATCGGCCTTCAGCGAGGCCTCGAACGCGGCCTGCGCGGCGGGCGTGTCCTTGCGCACGAGGTGGATGCGGCCGCGCAGCGCGGCCGGCACGGCGCTGTCCTTCATCTTGGGCGCCAGCTTGTCGATGGCCGCGAGCGCGGCAGGGAAGTCCTGGCGACGGATCAGCGCATTGACCAGCATCAGGTCGTAGTTGCCGCTGTCGTCCTTGGAGGCGATGTCGCGCAGCTGCGTGAGCGCCGCGTCGGCCTTGGCACGACCCGCACCGCCGGGCGTGGCGGAGTCGCGCGCGATGGCCGTCAGCGCCAGCGCGGCCTGGGTCTTGGCATCTTCGGGGCGAAGCTTGGCGGCAGCACCGAAGGCCTGGTCGGCCGCCTCGAAATTGCCCTGCATCAGCTGCGCCTTGCCGGCCAGCAGCAGCGTCTCCGCGTCGGCCTTGCCGCTGTCCAGCAACGGGCGCAGCGCCTCCAGCGCCTTGGCCGGCGCGCGGCGCTGCAGCAGCAGGCCGGCGAACTGGCGGCGCAGGCCCAGGTCGTCGGGTGTGAGCTTGAGCGCCTGGTTGAGCAGGTTCTCCGACTCGGCCAGCTCGCCCAGCTGCTGGTGCGCGCCGGCGGCCAGGCGCAGCAGCGGCAGGTAGTTGGGCATGAGCTTGAGCAGCGGCAGCGCCAGCTCGCGGGCCTTGGCGGCATCGTTGCGGGCCAGCGCGAGCTGGGCCTTCAGGAAGCGGCCGCGCGGCTGCTTGGCCAGGGCCGGCGGCATGCCCTCGATGAGCTTGGCCGCCGCGTCCACCTGCTGGCGGCCAAAGGCCAGCCGCACCAGCAGCGAGCGCGCGTCGAAGCCGTTGGGCTCCAGCGCCAGCACCTGGGTCAGCAGCGGCTCGGCCTCGTCGACCTTGCCGCGGGCCAGCAACACCTCGGCCTTGAGCTGCAAGGCCTTGTGGGCCTTGGGCGAGCGGAACAGCAGCCCGTCCAGCGCCTCCAGCGCCTCGTCGGGGAAGCCGGCAGCCAGCTTGGTGCGCGCGCTGACGATGACCGCGCCTTCATCCTCGGGCGTCAGCTGCAGCGCCCGCACGGCAGTGGCCTTGGCCTCGGTCACATTCGCCTGGGTCAGATAGGCCATCGACAGCTGCTGCAGCAGCATGGACATGGCCTTGGGATCGGCCAGGCTCTGGTCGCCAAACTCGGTGATCAGCTTGCGCGACTGGCCCGACTGCAGCAGCGTCTGCGCCAGCAGCGGCGCCAGCACGTCGCGCGGCGCGCCCAGCTCCCAGGCGCGGCGCAGCTCGATCTCGGCGCCGGCCATGTCACCGGCCTCCAGCAGCGCCTTGCCCAGCAGATGGCGGCCGGTGGCGTTCTCGGGGTTCTTCTGGAGCAGGTTCTTCAGCTCGATGACGGCGCTGGCCGGGTCCTTCTGCTCGAAGTGCTTTTGCGCGGTAGCGAGCATGTCCTGCTCGGAGCGCTGGCCGCAGGCGGCAAGAGTGGCGACCAGCAGGATCGGTGCGAAAAGGCGCGTCTTCATCGTGTCTCCAAAACAGGCGCGCGATTGTGTTCCTAGAATCTCCCGCCCTTCTCAGGGCTGGCCCGAGGGCCGGCAAGATGTCATGAGCACCCCGTCCAGCTTCTGCGCCATCGACTTCGGCACGTCGAATTCTGCAGTCGCCGTCCCCGACGCCGCAGGCGCCATGCGCCTCATCGAGCTGGAGCCCGGCCAGCGCACCATGCCCACGGCCGTCTTCTATTTCGCCGAAGGCCGGCACGACGCCGACGGCCCGCCGCGCGCCTTCGGCCGCGCCGCCGTGGCGGCCTATGTCGATGGCCATGACGGCCGGCTGATGCGCTCGATGAAGAGCATCCTCGGCTCGCCACTGATCGACCAGACCACCGATGTCGGCGGCGGCCGCGGCGCCAGGTATTCGGACATCGTCGCCGGCTACCTGAAGCGCCTGCGCCGCCTGGCCGGCGAACCGGCGCGCGCCGTGCTGGGCCGGCCGGTGTTCTTCGTTGACGGCGAGCCCGAGCGCGATGCAGCGGCCCAGGCCCAGCTCGAAACCTGCGCGCGCGCGGCGGGCTTTCATGAGGTGCACTTCCAGTACGAGCCCATCGCTGCGGCCTTCGACTTCGAGCAGCAGGCCACGCGCGAGCAGCTGGTGCTGGTCGCCGACATCGGCGGTGGCACCAGCGACTTCTCCATCGTGCGCGTCGGCCCCGAGCGCATGCAGCGCCTGGCACGGCGCGACGACATCCTGGCCAGCCATGGCGTGCACATCGCCGGCACGGACTTCGACCGCCACATCGAACTGGCCGGCCTGCTGCCAGAGTTCGGCTACCGCGCCACCGGACCAAGCGGCCGCGAAGTGCCCAGCGGCATCTACTTCGACCTGGCGACCTGGCACCTCATCAACACCTGCTATGCGCCGCTGCGCGTGGCCGAATGGCGCGGCATGAAGCAGTGGTTCAGCGACGTGCGCCAGCACGCGCGGCTGATGACCGTGCTGGAGGAGCGCCTGGGCCACGAGCTGGCGGCGCGCGCCGAGGGCGCCAAGATCGCCGTCTCGGGCGGTGCCGACACGACGGTGGACCTGGGCCATGTCGAGCCCGGCCTGGTGCTGCCGCTGAGCGAGCGCCTGGCCGTGGACGCGCTGCGGGCCGACCTGGACCGCATCATCTCGACAGCGCACGAGACCGTGGCACTGGCGGGGCTGCAGGCCGACCAGATCGACGCGCTCTACTTCACCGGCGGCTCGACCGGATTGCGGTTGCTGGTGGACGGCATGGCTGCGGGCTTCCCTGCGGCGGCGCGCGTCACCGGCGACCGGTTTGCCTCGGTCGCGACCGGCCTGGGCCTGCACGCCCAGCGGCTGTTTGGGGCTTCAACGGTCTAGAGACATCCGCCAGCATCAGCACGGCGCTGACCAGGCCCTCCACCGCCTGCTCCAGGTCCACCGGCGGCTCCAGCGACTCGATCTCCTCCAACAGCGTGTCGGCGTCTTCTAGGTCGTCCGGGTCCAGGTGCAGGTACAGGGCCGCCAGCGGCTCCAGCAGCGGTTCCTCGGGCAGCTTCATCAGCGCCGGGTGGGCGTCCAGCGCATGGGCAAAGCCGGCGACCCAGGGCAGCACCGTCTCGCTGGGGCTGGCCTCCTCGTCCAGCTCGAACACCCAGGGGTCGAACCATTGCCGGCCGACGATGGCGAGGTTGAGTTCCTTGTGGCGGCGCCGCAGCAACGCGATCAGTTCGTCGTTGATGCGCTGGGGCAGCGGGCGGCCCTCGCTGTCCAGCAGCGGCGGCAGCCAGCGCTCCAGCGGCACGGCCTCGGGCTGCAGCAGCACGCCGCACAGGTAACCGTCCAGCATGCTGACATCCAGTGGCTCCAGCGGCGCGGGCAGCGCGTCCAGCAGCGCCTGCAGGCGCTCCAGGTCGGCTTCGGAGAGGGCTTGATCGGCGCGGTGCTGGGGGGCTGACATGGCGGGATTATCGACAGCGCGGCCTGTCCTTATCATCGCCGCCGAGCAACCGGGCATGCCGGGCGCACCAGGGAGCGTAGATCGCTGATGAACTGCCGTAGCGTTGCCGTCATCGTCGACGCCTACTACCCGTACCACCGCGGCGTCATCGCCGGTGTGCTGGACGTGCTGGAAGCACGGGGCGTGGCCACCACGCTTTACGTGGGCAAGGAGCTCGACACGCCCGACTGGGGCCGCGGCCTGGCCAACCAGCTTTACAGCCAGATCGACGCCAACCTGCACGACGGCACCCTCGTGCTGGCCTCCACGGTGGGCAAGTACGTGTCGGACGCCGAGCTGCTGCGGCGCCTCGCGCCCGTGTCGGCCAAGCCCCTGGTGCTGATGGCGCGCGACGTGCCCGGCGTGCCCCGTGTCGTGGTGGACGACCGGGCGGGCATGAAGCAGGTGATGGACCACCTCATCACCGCCTGCGGCCGTCGCCGCTTCGTGCTGATGAGCGGGCTGCGCGGCCACCCCGACTCGGAGACCCGCGAGCGGGCGGTGCGCGACGCGCTGGCCGAACACGGCATCGACCTGCGCGAGGACCACGTCGCCTACGGTGGCTTCTGGTCCGCCGACGCCCGCGACGGCATGCAGCGCATCGTCGACCGATCGCGGGATTTCGATGCCGTCGTCTGCCTCAACGACCCTATGGCGTTCGCCGTCATCGAAGTGCTGCAGCACGCCGGCATCCGCGTGCCCGAGGACGTGGCCGTGACGGGCTTCGACGACACGGTGGACGCGCAGTTCAACATCCCGCCGCTCACCACGGTGCGCCAGCCGCTGGAGAAGATCGGCCGCTGTGCCGCGGAGCACCTGCTGGACCTGGTGGAGGGCAAGGCGCACACCGCCGAGCGGGTCGTGCTGGGCACGGAACTGCAGGTGCGCCGGTCCTGCGGGGCGCCGGTCTCGCAGTGGCTGGGCGGCTTGATGAGCCGGGGGGATGACGAGGACGGCGAGGAAGCGCAACGCGTCGCGTCGCTGGAGGCCGAGCTGTTGCAGGCCGTGCGCGGCCCCGCCCAGGCCGCGGCGCTGCGGCATGAATGGGAGACCCGGCTGGCGGACGCGCTGGGACGCGGCGACGACCAGCAGGCGCTGCGCACCGACGTGGAGCGGGCGGCGGAGCGCGTCGCCCGCTCGCTCGACGAAACCGGGCGCGGCCGGCTGAACGGGCTGCTGGCGCAGATGTATCCCGTCTTCTCGGCGTTCGAGCACTTCGCGTACCGGCTGGGGCACTTCCATCAGCTGCGGCACGACCGCTTCGCCAGCGAGAACGTGGCCTTGATCGGCAGCCGCGAAGACCTGCCCTCGGTGCTGGACGGCTGCGCCTGGTACATCAAGAACCTGGGCCTGGCGAGGTACTTCCTCGCGACCTACGAGCCGGCCGCACCCGGCACGCGCCGGCTGGCGCGGCTGCGGCTCGCGTCATCGCCCGCCGCGCATGTGGATGACGACGAGCCCTATCTCGCGTCCCGGCTGCTACCGGACAGCCTGGCCCATGAGCTCGCGAGCGGCCACCTCTTCGTCTACCCGCTGTGCTGTGCGGATGGCGAGTACGGGCTCATCCTGTTCGAAGCCCCGCGCGACTGGGACCTGGACCACGAAGGCTTCTCGGGCGCGCTCAGTGCCGCCCTGCATCAGCAGCACCAGCGCGCCGCGCTGGAAGCGCACGCGTCGGAACTGGAAGCCAAGGTGCAGCGGCGCACCGAACAGCTGGAACGCGAGGTCGACGTGCGCCGGCGCGCGGAGCAAGCCCTGGACGCGGCCAACCAGGAGCTGCGCCGCCTTGCCTTCGTGGACGGCCTGACCGGCATCGCCAACCGCGCGGCGTTCCAGCAGGCCATCGCCACGGAGGTGGCCCAGCACCAGCGCAGCGGGCTGCCGCTGGGGCTGATCTTGTGCGACGTGGACTTCTTCAAGCGCTACAACGACCACTACGGGCACGTGCAGGGCGATGAATGCCTCACCCGCGTGGCCCAGGCGCTGCAAAGCGCGGCCCGGCGCCCTCGCGATGTCATCGCGCGCTACGGCGGTGAGGAGTTCGTGCTGCTGCTGCCGGAGACCGACGCAGCCGGGGTGCAAACGGTGGCCAACACCGTCCGCGAGGCGGTGGCCCGGCTGGCGATCCCGCATGCTGGCTCCGAAGCGGCGGCGCACGTCACGATCAGCCTGGGCGCCGTCAGCGCCTGCCCCACGGCGGCCACCACCAGCGGCCTGCTGATCAACGCCGCCGACCAGGCGCTCTACCAGGCCAAGGCCGGTGGCAGAAACCAGGTCGTGATGGCCACGACGCCCGACCTCGCGCAGCCGTGAATATTGCCCACCTGACGCCAGCGACGCCTCCTACAGTGACCTCTCCCAACGACGCCCTCACCCGAGGGCTTGAGGACCCGGCAGCCCGCTGACCGGGTCTCTTTTTTTGCGCACAACGTCAGCCCTTCACGGCCACGGCGTCCCGCGCGGGTCGGCACCGTTGTAGCGCTCCCATACTGGCGGGATGCCCGATCTTCTTGCGCTGCGCTTCGACCCTGCGGTCGTCGTGCTGTCCTGTCTGACCGTCGCGATGTTCGCGCTGCTGTTGACGCTGGGCGCACGCAGCCAGCGCCGCGCCAGCCGGCCGCAGCAGGCCGCCACGACGGAACTCAGCGAACGCGCGCTGCGTGACCCACTGACCGGCCTGGCCAACCGCCAGCTGCTGGACGATCGCATCAGCCATGCCCTCGCGCGCGGCCGCCGCGACGGCGCCAGCCTGGCGCTGCTGATGCTCAACCTGGACGCCTTCAAGCCGGTCAACGAGGCCTTTGGCCATGCCGCCGGCGACGCCGTGCTGCTGGAGGTGGCGACTCGGCTGCAGGCCCAGGCGCGCGGCCACGACACGCTGGCCCGCCTCGGCGCCGACGAGTTCGTCGTGCTCATCGAGGGCGAGACTGGCGAGGCCGTGCTGGCCCAGATCGCCCAGCGCCTGCTGGACTCGCTGGCCGTGCCCATGTCGGTCAACCTGGGCGCCGACGCACAGGTCAGCCAGATCAACCAGGTGCTGCGGCTGTCGGCGTCCATCGGCATCGCGCTGCACAGCGGCCCCGACGTGCCCGGCCGCGCCCTCATCGCCCAGGCCGACTCCGCCGCGCAGGCCGTCAAGCGCGGCGGCGGCAACGGCTTTGCCTTCTTCGAAGCCCACATGCAGGACGGCGTGCGTGACCAGCTGGAGCTGGCCCGCGACCTGCGCGCCGCGCTGGAAGACGGCGGCGCCGGCCTCGCCCTGCACTACCAGCCCAAGGTGGCCGGCGACACCGCGCGCGTGCTGGGCGTCGAGGCCTTGCTGCGCTGGCAGCACCCCAGGCGCGGCGCCATCGGCCCCAACCATTTCATCCCGGTGGCCGAACGCTTCGGCATCATCGTCCCGCTGGGCGGCTGGGTCATCGACGAAGCCTGCCGGCAGATCGCCGAGTGGCGCGACCAGGGGCTGCGCCTGCGCGTGGCGATCAACCTGTCCGTGCAGCAGCTGCGCCAGCCCGAGGCGCTGCTGCAGCGGCTGCAGCAAGCGCTGCAGCGCCACCACCTGGACGCCTCGCAGCTGAGCTGCGAGATCACCGAATCGGTCGCGATGGAAGACGCCGGCGCCACCGAGCGCGTGCTGCAACGCCTGGGCGAGCTGGGCGTGGCGCTGTCCATCGACGACTTCGGCACCGGCTATTCCAGCCTCGCCTATCTGCGCCGCCTGCCGGTGTCGCAGCTCAAGATCGACCGCAGCTTCATCCAGGACCTGGAGACCAGCGCCGACGCCCGCGCCATCGTTCGCGCCGTCATCGAACTGGCCCATGCGCTGGGGCTGGAGGTGGTGGCCGAAGGCGTCGAGACCGAGGGCCAGGCGGCCGTGCTGCGCGCCAAGCGCTGCGACAAGCTGCAGGGCTATTTGTTCGCGCGGCCCATGCCGGCCGATGCCCTGGCCGAATGGGCCATGCGCCCGCACGACCCCGAGGGGCGGCTGGACTTCAGCGACTCGGTGCTGGCCGCAGAAACGACCTAGACCGCCATCCGCTCCGGCGCGACATAGAAGCGCCTGAAGGCCTCGAAGTCCAGCGTGTCGGCCGCCTCGATGCGGGCCTGCTCGGCCAGCGAGTCGGCGGCCATCTTCTCGAAGCGCTGCTGCAGCGCGTCGGGGAAGGGCAGCGCCAGCAGGGCCGCGCGGGTGGCGTCGCTCTGGCGGCGGATGAAGCCGATGTGGCTGTCGTCGAAGTCCTGGTCCATGACCGCCAGCACGCGCGCCGACGGGCAAAGATCCGGCCGCTGCAGCCGCTCGGCCACGCGCTTGAGCGCGGCGCGGTAGGCGCTGCCGCCGTGGGCCGCGTCCAGCGCCTCGGCCTGGGCGCTGCAGCCGGCGAGGATCTCTGCGGCCCAGTCCTGCAGGCCGATCTGGCCGCGTTGCCAGTGCTCCAGCACCAGCCCAGGCTCGCGGCCACGCGCGGCGACACGGTGCTGGTTGCGCGAGTTGGCAGCGATCTCGTCGGGCGTGTCCCTGGGGCTGGGGCTGTGCAGGCAATGCAGCAGGAAGGCATCCAGCACACGGACGGCGTCGGCGCCGATGCCGATAGGCTCGAAGGGGTCCAGGTCCATCAGCCGCACCTCGATGTACTCGACGCCGCGCTCGCGTAGCGCATGCAGCGGCCGCTCGCCGGAGCGGATCACGCGCTTGGCGCGGATGGTGCTGTAGAACTCGTTCTCGATCTGCAGCAGGCTGGTGGAGAGCTGGTTGTAGTCGCCGCCGGGCGTCTGCACGCCGATGGCTTCATAGGCCGGGTAGGGCCGGGAGAGCGCGTCCTGCAGCGAGGCGGCGTAACTCTCCAGGCAGTTGTAGGTGACGGCGATGCTGGCCTGCGCGTCGCTCTGGTAGCCCAGGCGGCCCATGCGCAGCGAGGTGGCGTGCGGCAGGTAGAGGCTGTGGTCGGACAGCCGCTGCAGGCCGTGCTCGCGGCCCTGCACGAAGCTGTCGCACAGCGCCGGGCTGGCGCCGAACAGGTACAGCAGCAGCCAGCCCTCGCGGCGGAAGTTTCGGATGGCACCGAAGTAGCCATCGGTTGACACGCCGGGCAGCGACCAGTTGTAGTGGATGCCCGAGATCGTCTGCATGCGCCGGCCGTAGCGCTGGCCCAGGCCCATACGGTAGATGCTCTTGGCGCGGCCCACGTTGCTGGAGCCGTAGCGGCCCAGCGGAATGGTCTCGTCGGTCGGCAGCCCGCAAGGCATGGAGCTGACCCACAGGCGCTCGTCCGCCAGCGCGCGGTAGACGGCCTGGTGGATCTCGGTCAGCTCACGCAGGCAGTCCTCCACGCCGGCATGCACGCCGGTGATCAGTTCGAGCTGGGACTCGCTGTAGTCGGTCGTGATGTGCGGATGCGTCAGCGCCGAGCCGAGCGCGATCGGGTGCGGCGTCAAGGCGAGGCCGCCCCCGGGCAGGGCGCGCAGGCTTTCCTTCTCGATGCCCCGGCGGATGCCGAGCAGAGTCTCTTTGTTGTTCATGGCGTCCGGGGACCGCTAGCTGGGCCGGAACGGTATCAGAACGCGGCTACAGCTGCCCGGGGGCGTCGTGGTCGGCCTGGCTGGGCCTCAGGGCATGTTCACCGGCCTGGATGCCGTCGTGGTGGCTGAGGTAGAGCGACACGTCGTGGCGCTCCAGCCAGCCGACGGCCCGCAGCCGGTCCAGCACCGGGCCCTTGACCTCGGAGAACTCCAGCCTCAGCCCCTCGGCCTGCAGTGCCGCGTGCAGCGCCTGCAACGCCACCAGGCCCGACACGTCGATGTGGTTGACCGGCGCCATCAGCAACAGCACGCGCTGCGGCTGGCCGACGCTGGCGCGGTGCTCGCGCACGCGGGCCAGCACGGCGTCGCTCAGGCCGCGGGCGTTGGTGAACACCAGGCTCTCGTCGATGCGCAGGCCGACGACCTCGGGCTGGCATTCGACGGCGTAGCGCTCGACGTTGCGGAAGTGCTGGGTGCCCGGCACGCGGCCGATGCGGGCGACGTGTGGCTGGGCGGTGCGCTGGATCAGCAGCGCGACCGAGCCGGCCACGCCGATGGCCAGCGCCGCGCCGACGCTCCACAGCAGCACCGCCGCCGTGACGGCCGCCATCAGCAAGCCCTCGGCGCGGGCATAGCGCCAGGCCTCGCCGTAGTGGCGCAGCGTGAAGCCGCCCATGACGGCGACGACGATGGTTGCGGCCAGCACCGGCTTGGGCAGGTAGGCCAGCGGCGCGGCCAGCAGCAGTAGGGCCAGCGCCATGAAGACGGCGACGAAGACCAGCGTCCAGCGGCTTTGCGAACCGGCCTCGTGCAGCAGGATGCTGCGCGAGAAGCTGCCCGCCACCGGCATGCCGCCGCTCAGCGACGCGACGACATTGGCCGCCGCCAGGCCACGCAGCTCGGCCGCCGGCAGCAGCTTCTCGCCCCGGCGCTGGGCCAGCGATTCCGACACCGCCAGGCTGGACACGAAGGCCATCAGCGCGACCAGGGCGGCCGACGGCAGCAGGTGCAGCCACAGCGCGGCGTCCAGCGGCGGCAGGGCCAGCGGCAAGGCCAGTGCCGGCAGCGCGCCGACCTGGGCGACACCGTCGGCCGCCGGCGTGAAGGCCGCCAGCGCCATCGCCACGACCAGCAACAACAGTGGCGCCAGCCGCGCCAGCAGCCGCGAGCCGGCCCGGCGCGACAGCAGCAGCAGCGCGACGGCCGCCGCACCCCAGGCCGCGCTCGTGAAGCCGATGCCGCCGTGCACGGCCGACGAGGCCAGCGCCGGCAACGTGAAGCCGGCCGCCGCGCTGCCCAGCAGCACCGGCAACTGGCTGGCCGCGATCATCAGCGTGGCGCCGTTCTCGAAACCGCGCAGCGCTGGCACCGACAGCAGGCTGGACAGCGCGTCCAGCCGCAGCAGTGCCGCTGCGGCGAGCAGCAGACCCACCTCGGCCGCCAGCACCAGCGCGCCGGCCTCGGCCGACACGCCGGCCGGCAACCCTGCCAGCGCCTGCGCGATCATCAGCGCCAGCACGGCCACCGGGCCCAGACCCAGCACGGGGCTGGAGCCCAAAGCGGCATAGGCCAGCAGCGGCAGCAGGCTGGCGTACAGGCCCACCTGCGGCGGCAGGCCGGCCAGCATCGCGTAGGCCAGGCTCTGCGGGATCAGCAGCACGGCGACGACAGCGCCCGCGATGAGGTCGGCGCGCCAGGTGGCTTTCATGAGATCAGCGGTCCACCTTGACGCCGGAGAGCTGCACGACGCGCGACCACTTCGCCGTCTCGGCCGCCATCAGCGCCGCCAGCCCGGCGGCACCGCTGCCGTGCACGAGCAGGCCGCGCGCCGTCATGCGCTCGCGCAGCGCCGGGTCAGCGAGCGCGGCCACCGTGTCGCGCTGCAGCCGGGCGAGCGGCTCGGCAGCCAGGTTGGCGGGGGCGAACAAGCCTATCCACGCACTCGCCTCGTAGCCCCGCAGCAGCGCGCCGCCGGCCTCCTCCACCGTCGGCAGTTCGGGCAGGCTGGGGCTGCGCCGCGCGCTGGTGACGGCCAGCGGCAGCAGCCTGCCGGCACGGATCTGCGGCAGCGCGGCGGGCAGGTGGTCGAACATGAGGTCCATGTTGCCAGCGATGACGTCCTGCTGCGCCGACATCGTGCTGCGGTAGGGGAAGTGCAGCAGATAGGTCTGGCTCAGGCGCTTGAACAGCTCGCCGGCCAGGTGGGTGGCCGTGCCGTTGCCGCCGGAGGCGATGTGCAGCCGGCCGGGCCGGGCGGCGGCGGCGGCCAGGACGAGGTCGGCCAGCCGGCGGATGCCCAGCCGCTGCGCGACGGCCGGGTTGACGACCAGCACCAGCGGCACCGTCGCGACCAGGCTGACGGGCGCGAAGTCCTTCACCGCGTCATACGGCAGGCGGCGCGCCAGCAGCGGGTTGATGACATGGGTGCCCACGCTGCCCATCAGCAGCGTGTGGCCGTCGCTGGCGCTGGCCACCTCGGCGCTGCCGATGTTGCCGTCGGCGCCGGGCCGGTTGTCGACGACGACGGCCTGGCCCAGACGCTTGTGCAACTCGGGCGCGAGCAGCCGCGTGGCGATGTCCGACGCGCCGCCCGGCGCATAGGGCACGACGATGCGCAGCGGCCTGCCCGGCTGCGCCATGGCAGGCAGGCTGGCGAGCGCGACGAGGGTGCTGCGCCGCTTCATGCCGCTGGCCCCGGCAAGGCATGCAGGCGCACCTGGCCCTGCAGGCAGGCGGCATCGAAGTCCTGCAGGATGGCGGCCAGCGTGTCGGCGTCGGGCGCCTCGACGGCGGCGATGCCGACGCCGCGGTTGCGGCCCTCGGCCTTGGCCTTGTAGAGCACCATGTCGACCCAGTTGACGGCCTGCTCCCAGTGCAGGCGCAGGCCGGCCGTCGCCGGGCTGCCCGGGCTGGCCGCGCCGCCCAGCGGAAAGCTGGCGAAGCCGATGGAGGCGGTCACGCGCAGCGGGCCTTCGGCGGTCTGGACGGGCTCGCCGCCGATGCCGTGCAGCACGCGTGCGGCGCGCTCCGTCAGGTCGGCGCCGGGCAGTTCGGGCGCGTAGACGAGGAACTCCTCGCCGCCCCAGCGCACCACCAGGTCGCTGGCGCGCACAGCGGCGCGGATGCGCCGGCTCACCTCCAGCAACACGGCGTCGCCGGCAACGTGGCCAAAGCGGTCGTTGACGTTCTTGAAGTGGTCGATGTCGATCATCAGCAGCGCGCCGCGGAAGCCCTCCAGGCCGGTCTCACGGGCGCGCTGCTCCATGACGGCCAGGAAGTGGCGGCGGTTGGACAGATCGGTCAGCGGGTCGCGCTGGCTTTGCGCGCGCAGCAGCTGCTGGCTGGCGGTGAGCTGCGCCTGGGCGCGGCGCATGCGCAGCAGCGTGACGCCGATCAGCACCGTGGACAGCAGCAGCAGCGCGCCGATGGCGAAGCCGGCCTGCTGCGCGAGCCGGCGGTTGTCGAGCTGCCGGTCCTTGAGCTGGCCGTCACGGGCCAGCAGCTCCAGGTCGCGCTGCCGGGCGGCGCTGTCGTACTTGCGGCGCAGCTCCTCCAGCGCGCTGGCGCGGTTGCGCTCGTTGGCGCGCGCATTCAGGTCACGCTCGCCGTGGAAGGCGGCCAGCGCCTCCTTGTGCTGGCCGGCCTCGGCCCAGGTCTCGCCCAGCTCGCGCAGCTCGCGGGCGCGCGGCACCAGCTCGGCCGGGTCAACGGCGAGCTCGGCCACCCGGGCCAGCTCCTGGCGAGCCGCGTCGAACTGGCGCAGCTTGATGTGGGCGACAGCGAAGTTGTGGTGCAGGCTGCGTTCGTAGGTGCGATCGCCGAAGCGCTGCAGCGCTGGCAGCGCGAGCCGGCCGGCGGCCAGGGCCTCCTGCAGCAGGCCCTGGTGCATGTAGGCGTCGACAAGGTTGGAGCGCAGCAAGGCCATCAGGTGCGGCGCGTTGGCCTGCTCGGCCAGCGCCAGGCCGGCCTCCAGCGCGGCGCGGGCGGCCGGCAGGTTGCCGGAGCGGCGCTCGACGACCGCCTCGTTGTTGCGCACGCGGGCGCCGGCGACGGGGTCACCCTCGGCCTCGGCCAACGCGGCGCGCAGCGTGTCGCGGGCCTCGTCGAGCTGGTCCAGCGACTGCTGCAGCGCGGCGAGCTGGCCCAGGCTGAGCGCGGCGATGTGACGGTCGCCGCCGGCGCGGGCCAGCGCCAGCGCGCGGCGAGAGGTGGCCTCGGCATCGAACAAGGCGCCCTGGCCCGCCTGCTCGCGCTGCAGCAGGCGCAGCGCCTCCCAGGCGGCGCGGAAGTCGCAGCCCAGCTCGCGCACGGCGCGGGCCTCGTCGCCGACGGGGCAGCGCTTGTCCAGCCCCGCCAGCGCGCGCGTGGCCAGTGCGCCGGCCGGCTTGCCCGCACGCTCCTGGATGAAGGCGCGCAGCAGCCAGCCGAGGTCCGCGCCCTCGGCATGTGCCGCAAGCTGGCCGGCCACGGCGTCGGCCGCCTCGGCCTGGCCGGCGGCCAGCAGCACGCGGCCGCGGGCGAACAGCCAGGCGGCCTCGCGCGGCGGCGTCGGCGCGGTCGGCTGGCGCTGGGACAGCTCGGCCAGCATCGCGCCGGGGTCGTCGAAGGCGCGGCGGCTGATGTTGTGCAGCAGCGCATCCTCGTTCGCCGGCTCGGCAGGCGGCTCGGCGAAGGCCGCGCCCGCCGCCAGCAGCCAGGCCAGCAGCGCGGCCTTCATGCGGGAGCGGGCCGCAGCGGCCCGGCAACGGTGGCGACAGCACCGGCGCCCGGCCCGGCGATCGCCGTCAGGCCGACCAGACCGTCGCTCCAGGCGGCTTCGAGCCGGGCTGTCAGCTCGGCGGCGGCCAGCACGTCCCGGGCCTCGAGGCGCTCGACGCCGTAGGCCTTGTTGCGGCCATGCGCCTTGGCGAGGTACAGCACGGTGTCGACCAGGTCGATGGCGCGCTCCCAAGGCAGGCACAGGCCGTGCGGCGCCAGCGGCAGGCTGACGAAGCCGATGGACACGGTGACGGCGATGCGCCGGCCCTCATGCAGCACGGGCGCGCTGCCGGCCAGGTCCAGCAGCCGGCGCGCCAGCTGCGGCGCGGCGACGCCTTCGCGCGCCTGGGCGACGATGAGGAACTCCTCGCCGCCCCAGCGCACGACGAGGTCGTCGTCGCGCACCGCCTCGCGCAGCCGCCGCGACAGCTCGACGAGCACGGCGTCGCCGGCCGCATGGCCCAGGCTGTCGTTGATGCGCTTGAAGTGGTCGACATCGATGAGCAGCACGGTGGCCGACAGCCCCTGCGGGCCGCTCAGCCGCCCGATGGCGCTCAGGAAGTGCCGGCGGTTAGACAGGCCGGTCAGCGTGTCGGTCTCGCTCTGGCGCTTCAGCGAGGCGTTGCTGCGCGCCAGCGCCTGGTTGGTGCGGCGCACGCGGCGGAAGGCCTGGTACAGCAGGCCCAGCGACACGGCCGCGCAGCCGCCCAGCGCGGCCCACAGCGTCAGCGCGAGGTTGCGCTGGTGGACCTCCTCGGCCTTCAGCGCGTTGTCGCGGTTGAGCAGCTCGATGTCGCGCGCGCGCTGCTCGGCGTCCTGGCGCTCCTGCGCCTCCAGCAGCAGTTGGCGCGTCTCGTCGCGCAGCACGCGGTCGACCAGCCGGCGGTGCTCGCGCCAGGCCGCCACAGCGCCGCCCAGGTCGCCGGCGCGCTCCAGGTAGCCGGCCAGCTCCTTCCAGCCGTCGGAGGCGTAGGCGGCGGCGCCCAGCTCCTCGTCCCGCGTGATGGCCGCGCGCGCCTGGGCGCGGCCATCGGCCACGCGGCCCAGGGCGATCTTGGCCAGGCCGATGTTCAGCAACGCGCCGCTCTCGACGCTGGTGTGGCGCGTGGCGCGCGCCAGCGGCAGCGCCTGCTCGGCCAGCTCCAGCGCGCGGGCGGCGCGGCCCTGGCGCAGGTGGTAGTCGGCAAAGTTCATCAAGCCCAGGGCGCGCACCGAGTCGGCGCCGGCCTTGGCCGCGTAGTCCAGCGCGTCGGCATAGGCCTGCAGCGTGATGCCGCTGTCCGGGTCGTCCGCATGGACGATGCCGCGCATCGTGTGGGCCTGGGTCAGCGTCATCGGGTCGGGGTCTTTCCCGGCCTCGGCCAGCGCCTGGTCGGCGAGCTGGCTGGCGCGCGCCGGCGTGTCGGCGCGCAGCGTCGTGAAGGCCAGGTCGACGAGGGTCAGCGCGATGCGCCAGGGCTGACCGGTCTGCTGCGCCAGCCGCAGCGCGAGATGCCCTTCGGTCAGCGAGGCATCCAGCTCGCCGGCGTCGCTGTGAACGGCGGCCAGCAGCAGGTGGTGGCGCCAGCGGTGCACCGGGCCGGCGGTGTTGAGCAGCGCGGTGTCGACACCGGTCAGCAGCTTGCGCGCTTCGCGCAGGTCGCCGTGCGAGCGCAGGTACTCGGCGCTGACGGTGGCGGCCGCCACGGCGGCATTGGCGCGCAGCGCGGGCGCCGGCCAGTCGCGCAACTGCTGGGCCAGCTGGTCGCCGAGCGCCCGGTCGCGCGACAGCGCCGCCAGGATGCCGCGCAGGGCGACGACATCCAGCCGCGCGGCGCTGCCCGGCGGCAACGCGTCGCCGCGGGCGCGCAGCGCCTGTTCCAGCTCGGCCGGCTTGGCGCGGGCAGCGCGTTCGACGCGGTCCAGCTCAAGGGTCAGGCCGTCGTCCGCCGTCGCACCGGCCGGCGCCGCCGGGCCGCCATCGCCGCCCGGTGAACAAGCGGCCAGCCACAGCACGGCCAGCGCCGAGCAGAGCATGGAACGAAGGGCCGGAAGGGGGTGCATCGCAGCGGCAAACACGGGAGTTCGTGGTCCCGAAGCCGCTCATTTCAGCGCGGTTCGGGTCACCCGGGGACCCGCCCTCGCCCAGGAGCGGTCAGATTACACGCTGCGGCGCTGCGCTCAGCTGGCGATGTAGCCGCGCGGCACGGCGCCGAGCAGCTTGCGCGTGTAGTCCTCGCGCGGCGCGGCAATCAGCTCGGCCGTGGCCGCCTGCTCGACGACATCGCCGTTCTGCATGACCAGCACCTCGTCGGAGATGAACTTGACGACGGCCAGGTCGTGGCTGATGAAGATGTAGCTCAGGCCGAACTCGTCCTGCAAATCCTTCAGCAGGTTGAGCACCTGGGCCTGCACCGACACGTCCAGCGCCGACACGGCCTCGTCCAGCACCAGCACCTCGGGCTGCAGCGTCAGGCAGCGCGCGATGGCGATGCGCTGGCGCTGGCCGCCGGAGAACTCGTGCGGGTACTTGTGCATCGCGGTCTCGTCCAGGCCCACCTTGTTCAGCAGCGCCACGGCGCGGGCCTCGCGGTCGGCGGTGCTGCTGCCGATGCCGTGGATCTCCATCGGCTCGCGCAGCGTCTGGCCGATGGTGAAGCGCGGGTTCAGCGAGGCATAGGGGTTCTGGAACACGACCTGGATGCGCCGGCGCATCTGCAGCCAGTCGGCGCGGCCCAGGGTCAGCAGGTCGCGGCCGTCGAACATCACCTGGCCGCCCGTAGGTTCGTGCAGGCGCAGCAGCGTCAGGCCCATGGTGGTCTTGCCCGAGCCGGACTCGCCCACCACGCCCAGCGTGTAGCCCTTGCGCAGGTCGAAGTTCACGCCCTTGACGGCCTTGAACTCCTTCTTGCCGAACAGGCCGTCCTTGAGCCAGAAGCTCTTGCGCAGGCCGCGCACCTGCAGGATCACGGGCGCGTCGGTGTCCTTGGCGCGGTGGTCGTTGTCGGCCGCCTTGCCGGCGATGTGGTCGTCGATGACCATCAGCCGCGCCGGGTTCTCGCTCAGCGACGGGCGGCAGGCCAGCAAGGCCTTGGTGTAGCCGTCCTGCGGCGCGTTGAAGATGTCGGCGACGGGCGCCTTCTCGCGGATCTCGCCGTGGCGCATGACGACGACATGGTCGGAGATCTCGCCCACCACGCCCAGGTCGTGGCTGATGAAGAGCATGGACATGCGGTGCTTGTCCTTGAGCTTGCCCATCAGCTCCATGACCTGGCGCTGGATGGTCACGTCCAGCGCGGTGGTGGGCTCGTCGGCGATCAGCAGCTTGGGCTCGCAGGCCAACGCCATGGCGATCATCACGCGCTGCTGCTGGCCGCCGCTCATCTCGTGCGGGTAGGCCTTGAGCCGGCGCTTGGGCTCAGGGATGCCGACCTCGTGCAGCAGCTCCTCGGCGCGCACCATGGCTTGTTTGGCCGACATGCGCAGGTGCGTGATCAGCGGCTCGACCAGCTGCTGGCCCACGGTGAAGACCGGGTTCAGCGAGCTCATCGGGTCCTGGAAGACGCAGGCAATCTCCTTGCCGCGCACGGCCAGCAGCTCGCTCTGGGACGCCTGCAGCAGGTCGCGGCCCTGGAACAGGATGCGGCCGCTGCGCTCGGCATTCGTCGGCAGCAGGTTGAGGATGGACATGGCCGTCACCGACTTGCCCGAGCCCGACTCGCCGACCAGGGCGACCGTGCTGTTCTCGGGGATGTCGAAGCTGACGCCCTTGACGGCCAGCGCGCGCTGCTGCTCGCCGTGTTCCTTGCCGAGGCGGAAGGCGACCTTGAGGTCTTGGATGGACAACAACATCGCTTTACTCCAGACCGCGCAACTTGGGATCGAGGGCGTCGCGCAACGCATCGGTGAACAGCGCAAACGCCGTCACGAACACCGCCATCGTCACCGTCACCGCCGCCAGCTGCCACCAGTAGCCCAGGATCAGCTCGCTCTGCGCCTCCGACAGCATAGTGCCCCAGGACACCTGGTCGACGCTGACGCCCAGGCCCAGGTACGACAGGATCACTTCGCTCTTGATGAAGCTCACCACATGCAGGCTGAGCTGCACCAGCGCCACGTGCGAGACGTTGGGCAGGATGTGCTTGAACATGCGCGACGCGCTGCTGGCGCCGATGGCCTCGGCGGAGCGCACATAGTCGCGCTGGCGGTGCTTCATGAACTCGGCGCGCACCAGGCGGTAGATGCCGGTCCAGCCGGTTAGGCCGAGGATGAGCACCACCGACATCACGCCACGGCCGAAGATCACCGCGAACGCAAAGATCAGCAGGATGGACGGGATGGCGGTGAAGACGTTGTAGACCCACTCCAGCAGGTCGCCGATCTTGCCGCCGAAGAAGCCGGAGACGGCGCCCAGCAGCGTGCCGATGAATGTGGCCACCAGGGCGGCCAGCAGGCCGACGACGATGCTGACCTCGGCGCCCTTGAGCACCTTCTGCAGGATGTCCCGGCCCAGGCGGTCGGCGCCCAGCGGCAGCGTCTCGGCGCGGGTGATCTCCTCGGTCTTGTACTTGCTGGCGGCGGCCTCCCACTCGGCGTAGCGGGGCGCCAGCGGGTCGATGTCGGACAGGTCCACGTTCGGGCCCTTGGGCGCCTCGATGGCACCGACCGCCTCCGCCGGCATGGGGCCGACGACATGCGGCGGCGCATTCGGCACGCCGATCTCCTTCTGCCAGTTGCCGGCCACGACGTCCATGGCCGTCAGCGCGACCAGCACCATGAAGGCGGCGACGATCCACAGGCAGACCATGCCGACACGGTCGGCCTTCAGCCGCGTCCAGGCCAGGGCCCAGACGCCCCGGGATTGCTTGGCGGCGGCGCTCACTTGAGCACCACGCGGGGGTCGACCAGGCTGTAGAGCAGGTCGGTGATCAGGTTCACCAGCATCGTGATGGCGGCAAGGTAGATGGCGAAGGCCTGGATGACGGGGTAGTCGCTGCGGTTGACGGCCAGCAGGATCTCGCGGCCCAGGCCCGGGATGGAGAAGAACACCTCGATCAGGAAGCTGCCGACGAAGACGCCCGGCAGCAGCACCGAGACGTTGGTCATGATCGGGATCAACGCATTGCGCAGCACATGCTTCATCAGCACGGTCTTCTCGGGCAGGCCCTTGGCGCGCGCGGTGCGCACGTAGTCGTGGCCCAGCTCATCCAGGAAAAAGCTGCGGTACAGCCGCGTCTGCGGCGCCAGCGCCACCAGCGAGACGACGATGACCGGCAGCGGCGTGTAGGTCGTCAGGTTGGTCCAGAACGAGTCGCTCCAGCCCTGCACCGGGAACCAGCCCAGGCGGAAGGCGAAGAAGTACTGGAAGACGATGACGTAGACCAGCAGCGAGATCGACACCGCGATGGTGGTGGAGATCATCACCGCGCGGTCGGTCAGGCTGCCGCGCACATAGGCCACGCCCATGGCCAGCGGGATGGCCAGCAGCACTTCCAGCAGCAGGATGGGCACCATCACCGTCAGCGTGGCCGGCATGCGGCTCATGAAGAGCTGCGCGACCGGCTCGTTGGTGGCCCAGCTCTTGCCCCAGTCGAAGGTGACGATCTGCTTGAGGAAGATCCCCAGCTGCACCCACCAGGGCTCGTTCAGGCCGAGCTGGTCGCGGATCGCGTTGATCTGCTCCTCGGTGGCAGCCAGGCCGCCCAGGATCTCGGCGGGGTCGCCGCCGAAGAACTTGAACAGGAAGAACACCAGCAGCACGACCCCCAGCAAGGTGGGAACCATTTGCCACAGGCGCCGGATCAGATAAGCCGTCATCGGGCGGCCCCTTCTTCAAACAACCTACAAAGCAAACCCCGCCTGGGCGGGGTTCATGAATGCGTAACGCAGGGCACGCGGTACCGGAGTCTAGGCGACATGAAGGCCTCGCCCGGCTGGGGTTAGCCAGAGATGCCGCGGAATTTGTCAATGCGCGAGCCGGGCACCCGGGCTATTCCGGCGGCGAAGCCTGGCCGCCTTTGCCTACACTCAGCCCCGCTGCGCCGCAGGCCCACACCGGGCTGCGGCGCGTTTGCTTGGTTCTGGAGTCGGGATGAAAAAGGTCATGGTTGCGGCGCTGGCCGCGGGTTTGCTGGCGGTGTCGCCGGTGCAGTCGAGCACCGAGGCCAAGGTGTTGCGCTATGCCTTCCGCAGCGACATCACCAGCTTCGACCCCGCGAAGGTCTCCGACAGCTACTCCAACACGCTGATCACCGGCATGTTCGACGCTCCGGTGCGCTGGGCGTACCTGGCCCGGCCCTACAAGCTGGAGCCCTCGGGCTGCGAGCTGCCTGAGATCTCGGCCGACTTCAAGACCCTCACTCTCAAGGTGCGCCCGGGCCTGTACTTCCACGACGACCCGGCCTTCAAGGGCGCCAAGCGCGAACTGGTGGCGGCCGACTACGTCTACTCGCTCAAGCGCCACTACGACCCGCAGACCAAGAGCCCCAACCTCTACATCCTGGAGAACGCCGGCCTGCTGGGCCTGAGCGAACTGCGCCAGAAGGCGCTGAAGAACAAGACCGCCTTCGACTACGACACGCCGGTCGAGGGCCTGAAGGTGCTGGACAAATACACCTGGCAGATCAAGCTCGCCAAGCCCGACCCGCGCTTCATCAACAACCTCGCCAATCCGATGGCGGCGGCGCTGGCCCGGGAAGTGGCGGAGTTCTACGGCGACCGGGTCGGCGAGCATCCCGTGGGCACGGCGGCCTTCATGCTCAAGCGCGACGAATGGCGGCGCTCCAGCCGCATCGTGCTGGTGAAGAACCCGGCCTACCGCGACGAGTTCTACAACGAGGAAGCCCCCGCGAACCGCCCGCACCTGCAGGCCGCAGCGGCCAAGTTCAAGGGCCGCAAGCTGCCGATGATCGACCGGCTGGAGGTCGCCATCATCGAAGAGCCGCAGCCGCGCTGGCTGTCCTTCCTGAACGAGGAGGCTGACTACATGCAGGAGGTGCCGCTCGAGTTCACCAGCGTCGCCGCGCCCAACGGCCAGCTGGCCCCGAATCTGGCCAAGCGCAACATCCACATGAACCGCTACCCGAACCCGGACATCGGCTTCACCTTCTTCAACATGACCGACCCGGTCGTGGGCGGCTACGAGCCAGCCCAGGTGGCGCTGCGCCGCGCCATCGGCCTGGCTTATGACGTGGACCGCGAGATCCGCCTGGCGCGCAAGGGGCAGATGGTGCCGGCCCAGGGCCTGATGCCGCCCGGCACCTGGGGCTACCGGGCCGACCTTAAGACCGAGATGAGCGAGCACAGCGTCGCCAAGGCCAAGGCGTTGCTGGACCTGCACGGCTTCAAGGACCGAGACGGCGACGGCTGGCGCGAGCGCCCCGACGGCAGCCCGCTGAGCCTGGTGCGCGCCACCCAGCCCACGGCCGACTACCGCGTGCTCGACGAGCTGATGGAGAAGGCGATGCGCGCCGTCGGCATCCGCATCGCCTTCAAGCAGGCCAAGTTCCCCGAGAACGTCAAGGCCAGCCGCAGCGGCAAGCTGCAGATGTGGAACCTGGCCTGGGTGGCGACCATGCCGGACGCCGCCTACCACCTGGCCCTGGGCTACGGCCCCAACGCCGGCCAGGCCAACCACAGCCGCTTCGACCTGCCTGAGTTCAACCGCCTGTACGAGCTGCAGGCCGTGCTGCCCAACGGCCCCGAGCGCCAGCAGGCCATGGACGCAGCCAACCGGCTGGCCGTGGCCTACATGCCCTACAAGGTCAGCGGCCACCGCATCTGGACGGACCTGAGCCACCCCTGGGTCATCGGCGCCGAGCGCAACATCTTCCGCCGCGATTTCTGGCAGTACGTGGACGTGGACATGGCCGCGAAGAACGCGGCGGAGCGTTGAACATGCGCGCGCTTCTGATTGCACTCTGTCTGACGGTTAGCGCGGCGCAGGCAGACCCAGCGCCCAAGACGCTGCGCTACGCCTTCCGCGTCGCCGAGACCGGCTTCGACCCGGCCAAAATCCTGGACCTCTATTCGCGCACGGTCACGGGGCACTTGTTCGAGGCCCTGGTCACCTACGACTACCTGCAGCGACCGGTCCAGCTCAAACCCCTGACCGCCGTCGAGCTGCCCACGCCCAACGCCGACTACACGCAGTGGACGGCGCGCGTACAGCCGGGCATTTACTTCCAGGATGACCCGGCCTTCGGCGGCAAGAAGCGCGAGCTGACCGCCGCCGACTACATCTACAGCTTCAAGCGCTTTGCCGACCCCAAGGTGGCCAGCCCGGCCTGGAGCACGGTGGAGGGCTCGCACATCACGGGCCTGAAGGCGGCGCGCGAAACGGCGATGAAGGCCAAGCAGGACTTCGACTACGACAAGCCCATCGCCGGCCTGCAGCTGCTGGACCGCTACACGCTGCGCTTCCAGCTCGATAAGCCCAACCCGCGCTTCCTGCAGGAGATCGCGCTGTCCGACCTGTTCGGCGCCGTGGCGCGCGAGGTCATTGAGGCCGCAGGCGACCAGACCATGGCCCGCCCGGTCGGCACCGGCCCCTTCATGCTCAAGCAATGGCGGCGCGGCAGCCTCATCGTGCTGGAGAAGAACCCCGGCTACCGCGAGCGCACCTACGACGCCAACCCGCTGCCCGACGACGCCGAGGGTCAGGCCTTGCTGGCCCGCTTCAAGGGCCGGCGCCTGCCGATGATCGACCGCGTGGAGATCAGCATCCTGGCCGAGGACCAGCCGCGCTGGCTGAGCTTCGTCGGCGGCGAGCACGACTTCCTGGAGCGCATTCCCGAGCCCTTCGTCGGCATCGCCGCGCCGAACAGCCAGCTGGCGCCCAACCTCGCCCAGCAGGACATGAAACTGCACCGCACGCTGGGCTCGGAAGTCTTCCTGCTGTTCTTCAACATGGAAGACGCCATCGTCGGCGGCCTGGCGCCGCACCAGGTCGCGCTGCGCCGCGCCATCGGCCTGGCCATGGACGTGGAGCGCGAGATCCGCCTCGTGCGCGGCGGCCAGGCCATTCAGGCGCAGGGCAACTTCCCGCCGCACACGCTGGGCTACGACCCCACGTTCAAGAGCGAGAACGGCGACTTCGACCCGATCAAGGCCAAGGCCTTGCTGGACCTGTACGGCTATGTCGACCGCAACGGCGACGGCTGCCGCGACGCCCCCGACGGCGGCCCACTGAAGCTGGAGATGTCCACCACGCCGGAGGGCATCCAGCGACAGATCGACGACTTGTTCAACAAGGACATGCGCCGCATCGGCCTGTGCATCCCCTTCAAAACGGCCAAGTGGCCCGAGCAGCTGAAGACCGCCCGCGCCGGCAAGCTGCAGATGTGGACGGTGGCCTACTCCTCGGCCCAGCCCGACGCCTACAGCGCCGCCTCGCGGCTGTCCAGCACGCATGCCGGCGGCAACAACATCGCCCGCTTCAGCCTGCCCGAGGCCGACCGCCTGGTGGAGGACATCGCCGCCATGCCCGACGGCCCCGAACGCATGGCCAAGGTGGCCCAGCTGCGCCGCATCGGCGTGGCCTACATGCCCTACAAGATCAAGGGCCACCGCTTCCTGCTGGACATCGAGCGCGCCCAGCTGCGCGGCTACCGCCGGCCGATGTTCATCCAGAACTGGTGGGAGTACGTGGACATCGACCCGGCCAAACAGACTGTCCGTTGAGTTTGCCGGGGGCGACCCACCGATTCGACGGCCTGTCGCACGGCGCTGGCGGGCACGCGGCCTGCCGCTAGGCTTCGCACCATCAACACCACGAGGAGCCCTGAAATGACCGACGCAGAAGAACTCAACAAGCTGGCCGACCTGCACGCCCGCGGCGTGCTCAGCGACGAAGAGTTCGCCAAGGCCAAGGCCCGCGTGCTCGATGGCCAGGCGCGCGCCGCCCAGAGCCCCGCCGCGCCCAACCTCGGCCCTGTCAACGGCCTGCGCCGCGACCGCACGGACCGCTGGCTCGGCGGCGTCTGCGGCGGCATCGCCCGCGCGACCAACGTGGACTCGTGGATCTGGCGCCTGCTGTTCACCGCGCTGACGCTGGCCTTCGGCGGCGGCATCCTGTTGTACATCCTGCTGTGGATCTTCGTACCGGAAGAATGAGCGGCACGGTTATCCTGGGCTGAAAACGCCCAGGAGACACCCTATGAAACAGCTCGCCGGCCTCGACGCCAGCTTCCTGTACCTGGAGACGCCGCAGATGCCGATGCATGTCGGCGCGCTGCACCTGTTGGAGCTGCCGGCCGACTACGCCGGTGACTACGTCGAGGACCTGCGCGAGCACATGCGCCTGCGCCTGCCGCTGCTGCCCGCGCTGCGGCGCAAGCTGCTGACGATGCCGCTGGGCCTGTCCAACCCCGGCTGGGTGGACGCCGACCCCGACCTCGCAGAACACATCGTCGAGGTCGAACTGCCGCCGGACAGCGGCATGGCCGAGCTGGAGGCCCAGGTCGGCGCGCTGCACCCGGTGCTGCTGGACCGCAGCCGGCCACTGTGGAAGTTCCACGTCTTCACCGGCCTGGCGCCCGGCCCCGAAGGCCAGTGCCGCGTGGCCCTGTACACGCAGCTCCACCACGCCGCCGTGGACGGCCAGGCCGCCGTCGCGCTGGCCCAGGTCATCCTGGACCTCGGCCCTGAGCCGCGCGCCATCGAAGCCACCGCCACGCGGGGCAACAAGCGCGGCCGGCTCGGCACCGTGGGCCTGCTGCGCGCCGCCGTCGCGCAGCAATGGCAGCAGACCGCCAAGCTCGCCCGCTCGCTGCCCGGCGCGGCCGGCATCCTGGGCAGCATGGCGGCGGACTATGTCGGCAGCGCGGCGGGCGGCTCGGCCGTCGACAAGCTGCGCACGCTGCTTGCCGACGTGGCTGCGCAGACGACTGCCGTCGTGCGCGGCAAGACCGCAGTCTCCAGCCTTGGCCCGGCACCGCGCACGCGCTTCAACGTCAGCCTCTCGGCCACGCGGTCCTTCGCCGGCGTCACGCTGCCGCTGGCCGAGCTGAACCGCACCCGCAAGCGCCACGGCGCCAGCGTCAACGACGCGGTGCTCTTCGTCATCGGCGGCGCGCTGCGGCGCTTCCTCACGCGCCACGGCCCGCTGCCGCGCAAGAGCCTGATCGCCGCCGTGCCGGTGTCCATGCGCGCGGCCGGCGACACCACGTCCAACACCCAGGCGACCATGAGCCTCATGAGCCTGGGCACCCACCTGGCCGACCCCGCCCAGCGGCTGGCCCACGTCATCGCGTCCAGCCAGGCGATGAAGGCGCAGATGGGCCAGGTCAAGAGCCTGATGCCCACCGACTTCCCGGCCTTGGGCATCCCCTGGCTGATGCAGGCCGGCGCCATGCTCTACGGCCGCGCCAAGGTGGCCGAGAAGCTGCCTGTCGTCGCCAACCTCGTCATCTCCAACGTACCCGGCCCGCAGCTGCCGCTCTACCTGGCCGGCGCCAGGATGCTGACCAACTACCCCACGTCCATCGCCGTGCACGGCCTGGCCTTGAACGTGACGGTGCAGACCTACAACCAGTCGCTGGACATCGGCCTGATGGCCTGCGGCGAGGCGCTGCCGCAGACCAGCGAACTGGCGGCCTATGTGGAGGCGGCGTTCATGGAGTTCCAGGCGCTGCCGGTGGCGGCGGTGGAACCCGAGCCGGCGCCGGTGGCGAAGAAGCGCGGACCGGCCAAAAAGAAGGCCGTCTCGAAGGCGACACCCAAGCCCCGGGCAAGCACGCCTCGGAAGCGGGCCGCGGCTGGCTAACAATCACCGGGCCTCGCCCGCTCCCGTTTTCTGCATGCCCGATACCCGCTCGCCGCGCCCCTCCCGCCGGCCCAAGACGACCGCCGCCCCTGCCCATTCCGACTGGCCCGACCTGCGCGCCCCCAACGCCTGGCTGCTGATGCTGGAAGGCCGCGCGCCCTGGGAATACGCCGCGCTGCTGGCCTCGCTGCCGTGGATGCGCAAGCTGCCGCCCGGTGACGGCCACCCGGTCCTCGTCTTCCCCGGCCTGGGGGCCAACGACCTGACGACGGCGCCGCTGCGCGCCATGCTGGACTCGCTGGGCTATGCGACGCAGCCCTGGGGCCAGGGCTTCAATTTCGGCCCGCGCACCGGCGTGCTGGAGCGGGCCAGGGCCGACCTGCAGGCGTTGCACCGGCGGCACCACCGCAAGGTCAGCCTGATCGGCTGGAGCCTGGGCGGCATCTATGCCCGCGAGCTGGCCAAGGAATGCCCGGAGCTGACGCGCTGCGTCGTCACGCTGGGCACGCCCTTCACCGGCCACCCGCGCGCCACCAACGCCTGGCGATTCTTCGAGATCGTCAGCGGCCACACGTCCAACGATGCCGAGCTGATGGCCCAGATCCGCACCGCGCCGCCGGTACCGACGACGTCCATCTACTCCAAGACCGACGGCGTCGTCGCCTGGCGCTGCAGCGTCAACGAGCCGTCGCCGCTGGCCGAGAACATCGAGGTCCAGGCCAGCCACATCGGCCTGGGCGTGAACCCGATCGCGCTGTACGCGCTGGCGGACCGGCTGGCGCAGCCGGAGGGGGAGTGGAAACACTTCGAGCCCAAGGGGGCGCGGCGGTGGTTCTACAAGACGCCGGTGCACCCGGAGTGATCGTCGAACGGGTTGCCAAGTTCACGGTCGCCGTCGTCGGCGCCTTGATCGCTCTCGCTGCGCTGGGTGCTGGCCTTGTGTATTTCCAGCTGTACGGCGAGCACGAGTTCTCGGCCGCAGACTTCGAGGACGCCACAGGGCAGAAGCTGCCCGCATCGGCGCGCATCCTGAAGGGCGAATCGCGGGGCTGGGACCTGCGAGGCGACCACGACGCCTGCGCGCTGATCAAGCTGTCGCAGGCGGATTACGAACGGCTGCTCGCCGCCATCCGGCCCGGCACGGGCTCGGACAACGCCAGCCCCTGCAGCGCCGAGATGTATGCAGCGTTTGCGCGCTACACCGTCAGAGCGGCGGAGTCCACGTCGAAGCAAGGCGGCTCGTACTACGCCTGGGCGTTGGCAGACGGGCAGTCTGTCGTCATGGTGGAGTATTCGTCGTGGTGAACCGCTGAGCCTCTGACGACCCGACGTTCGTGTGGCGGCATCGGCTCGGCGACGCCCGAAACCTCATGGCCGCCCCCTTCCGCATCTCGCGGTAAGGTATCGCCCTTAACCCCGGACCTCCCCCATGCACCACTACACCCTCGCCGCCGAAGACAAGGCCGCCAAGAAAGACGCCGCCGACAAGCACGAAGAGCAACTGCTCTTCAAGGGCCGCTACGTGATGATCTTTGGCGAGATCGACGACAAGATCGCCCACGCCACCTGCCGCCGCCTGCTGGCGCTGAGCCAGGAATCCGACGCGCCGATCACGCTGCTGCTGTGCTCGCCCGGCGGCCATGTGGAGAGCGGCGACGCCATCCACGACATGATCCGCTTCGTGCGCGCGCCGGTGACGGTGGTCGGTACCGGCTGGGTCGCCAGCGCCGGCACGCACATCTACCTGGCCGTGCCCAAGGAGCGCCGCGTCGCGCTGCCCAACACGCGCTTCATGATCCACCAGCCCGCCGGCGGCGCCGGTGGCCAGGCCAGCGACATCGCCATCCAGGCCAAGGAAATCATCCGCACCCGCGAGCGCATCGCCGCCGTCATCGCCCGCGAGACCGGCCAGCCGCTGGAACGCGTGCGCGTGGACATCGAGCGCGACTTCTGGATGGGCACCGACGAGGCCATCGCCTACGGCCTGGTGTCGCGCGTCGTCGAGCGCCAGGTCGATCTCGGCTGATGCAGGTTTCTGCCAACGGCGTCCACATCGAAGTCGACGTCTGCGGCCCTGACAGCGGCGAGCCGCTGCTGATGATCATGGGCCTGGGCATGCAGCTCGTGGCCTGGCCCGAGGGGTTCGTCGATGAACTCGTCGGCCACGGCTTCCGCGTCATCCGCTTCGACAACCGCGACATCGGCCTCTCCCAGCCCTTCGACGACCTGGGCGTGCCCAGCGTGCCGCTGGCGGCGCTGCTGCACACGCTGCGCCTGCCGGTGAAGGCGCCCTACCAACTCGCCGACCTGGCACGCGACGCCGTCGGCGTGCTGGACGCGCTGGGCATCGCCAAGGCCCATGTCTGCGGCGCCTCCATGGGCGGCATGATTGCCCAGCACCTGGGCTTTGCTCACGCGGACCGGCTGAAGAGCCTGACGCTGATGATGACCAGCAGCGGCGCGCGCAGCCTGCCGCGCGAGAGCCTCAAGGTGCGGCGCGTGCTGATGTCGCGCCCCCGGCGCGGCGCCACGCCCGAGCAGACGCTGGACAACATCCTCGACCATTTCGTGCGGCTCTACGGCGTCATCGGCAGCCCCGGCTACCCGAGCGAGCCGACCCAGCTGCGCGAACGCATCGCCGGCGGCGTGCGGCGCTCCTTGCGGCCCCAGGCCGTCGCCCGCCAGATCGTCGCCATCGCGGCCGACCGCCACCGCGCCGAGCGCCTGCCGCGCATCACGGCGCCCACGCTGGTCATCCACGGCGAGGGCGACGCGCTGATCCCCGTCGCCGCCGCGCATGACCTGGCACGCCGCATCCCCGGCGCGCGGCTGGAGGTCATCCCCGGCTGGGGTCATGACTTGCCCGAGGCGCTGTGGCCGCAGCTGGCGGCCGAGATTGCGGCCATCGCCAAACGGGCCTGAGCGCGTCGGCGCGCTTTACACCTGTTGCTGCACCAGCACGGCGCACGCACCCAAAGCGCAATGCCATCAACGACTTGAGCCTTGCGGCCAGGCGCGGCACGGCTCGTGCGTGCGGTGCCCGCACCCCCCGCGGCTGTTTGCGCGGGCTTTCCATCCCCCAGGCTGCAGACCAGCCAACAGGAGAGCCACGATGCCCCGTATTTCAGCCTTCACGTCCCTGGCCGCCGGCCTTTGCATGGCCTTCGCGGCGTTCACCGCCTCGGCCACCATCGTCAGCGGCGCGGTCACCGGCGGCAACACCGGCGGCGCTTTCGTGAAGCTGCCGGTGCCGCTGACGGGCTCCACGCCGGGCAACACGGTTGGCGCTGACAACTTCCAATCGCCCAACCTGTTCGGCTTCGACGAGAGCCAGAACATCCTGCTCACCTCGGCGCTGGACATGGACATCGGCGCCACCATCGCCGCCGGCACGCAGGTGGCCAGCCACTACATCTTCTTCGACCCCACCAACACCAACCCGGCCGGTCACATCATCGGCACGGTGGACTTCGACTCCGACGTGCTGGGCATCATCACCAGCACCGGCCTGCTGAATATCAGCGACATCCTCGCCAACACCGGCGTGACCTACCTGAACCCCGGCCTGCGCGGCCTGGAGGCCGGCGACTCGGTGACGATCAGCGGCACGCGCCAGATCCTGTTCAACACCTTCGCCTCGTCACCGGGCGACTATGTGCGCGTCATCACCGCCTTCTCGCCGGGCGCCGTGATTCCCGAGCCGGCGTCCATCGCGTTGGTCATGGCCGCACTGGCCGGCGTGGGCATCGCCCGCCGGCGCCGCTGATTCGCTACGTCGCTGGCTAGCTTCAGGCGGCGGTGCCGCTGTCCTGGCCGAGCTGTTCGACTGCCTCATAGGCCTTGACCGCCGCGTCGGCCTGCGCGGTACGCCCGCTGTTCGCGGCCTTCTCGGCGGCCAGCCTGGCGTCATAGGCCTGCTGTTCCTGTACGGAGACCTTGCCGTCCTCGTTGGCATCGGCGGGCTCGTAGGTTTCGGCGCTGCTGCTCGTGGCGCCGGCAGCCTTGGCGCCAGCGCCCGCTGGCGGCTGGCCGCCTGCAGGCCTGGCGCCCTGGGCCGAAATCCTGACGACGGCGGACTGCTGGTTGCCGCCGCCATCCTGCGCCTTGGCCGCCTGCTCGGCATCCGCGCGCTCGGCTTGGCGGGGAGGCGCGCTGCCGGACCCGGCAGCGGCCGGGACTTGCGCGTTGACGGCGGTGATCATGAGCGGGCTCCGAAAAGATTTCCCCTCTGTTTCGGCCAAACAGGCAAGGACTGAACCGTCTTTACGCCGGCCTTGATCTGGCTCTGCAGCCCTCTTGACCTGGGCCTGGGCGGCAAGGGAAATCACTGTGCGCAGCTCACGGCAGCAGGCCACAGGCCGAGGCACAGCCCGGCGCGTTCACTATTGAACGCCGGTGCGCCGCGGGACAACGGCCTGCAGACACTGGGTTCCATCGACGCACCCCCTCCATCACGCGTCGATGCAACCTCAAGGAAGTCCGCCATGAACACGCTGAAATTGCTGGCCGTCACCGTCTGCTCTTTTGCCATGGCCGCGCCGGCCCTGGCCGGCCCCGACTGGAGCGCCATCGAGCAGGCGCGCAAGCTGCGCCGCGCCGCGTCGACCGAAACGGCCCCGGCTGCCACCCGCGTCGCCCACGCCGAGCCGGCCACCAACGCGGCCTGCACCACTGCCGCGCCCTTGCTGCAGCCGGACCACGGCCCCCGCCCGGTCACCACGCCGCAGGCCAACCGCGTGCGCGTGGCAGAGCACAAGGCGGCGCTGGGCAACTGCATGCTGGCCGCGCGCTGAGCCCCCGGCCGTGCGCTACCACCGCGCCGGCAGGGCCTTCAGCAGCACGATGCGCTCGCGCGTGACCTCGATGTAGCCACCGCGAGCGAGGTCCTGCAGCAGCCGGTTGACCATGGCGCGCGAGGCGCCCACGCGTTCGGCGATGCGCTGCTGGCTCAACGGGCCGGGCACGACGCGCTGGCCCTTGTCGTCGACGGCCAAGGTATCGAACAGGCCGACGAGCCGGCCGTAGACGTCGGCCGAGGCCAGCCGGCCCACGGTGCGCGTGAGCGTGCGCACGCGCTGCACCAGGCTCTGGATCAGCTCGAAGGCCAGGTCGGGCCGCGTGGCCAGCATGTGTTGGGCCTCGTCGCGCGTCACCCGCGTCAGGCGCGCCCGCCGTGTCACCTGTACGCTGGCCGCGCGCTTGTGGCCGCTCAGCATCAGCTCGCCGAAGAACTCGCCAGGGCCCAGCGTGTTGAGTTCCAGCACACGCCCGCCCTCGCCGCCGACAAAGGCGCGCAGCTCGCCCTCGTGGATGAGATACATCGCGTCGGCGGGGTCGCCCTCGTTGACGACTACTGTGCCGGCCTCCCAGGTGCGCGTGTCGCCCAGCCGGGCCAGTTCGTGCAGGATGCCGCCGACCGAGCGCACGGTCGCCGTGGCGTCGTCCGTCTCGTCCTTCGCCATGTCAGCCCACCCCTGCGGCGCTGAGCCACGCGGCATTGCGCACGGCCGATGGCATCAGCCCCAGGGCCTCCAGCACCTCGCGGTGCCAGGGCATCACGCGCACGATGCGCTCGCGCACGTCGCGGTCGTCGAAGGCGCTCAGCACCTGGTCGAGTTCATTCGCCGCCAGTGCCAGCTGGCCAGCGGCGGCCGGGTCGCCGGCACGCCGCAGCACGCGCCAGGCCGCCAGGCGCGCCGCCTCGCGATAAGGCCCCCGGATCGCCGACCCCTGGGCCTCGGCGGCCAGCACGTCCAGCACGGCCAGCCGCGCCGCCGCCACGTCCTCGGGCTGGCCGGACGCCGCGCGGGCATCGGCCAGCCGCAGGCGTGGTGCATGGCTGCGGCCGGTCTCGCCCAGTTGCTCGCACGTCGACACCATCTCCTGCCAGATGGCCACGGCGTCATCGCTGCGGCCGCTGCGCCAGGCCACCTCGGCCTGGTGGGCACGGCCCTTCAGCGCGTCGACGGGGTTGGCGACGGCGCGGGCCGCGATCACGGCGGCGGCACTCTCTTCGGCGGCTTCGGCCCAGCGCTCCTGCAGCAGGTAGAGGAAGACGCGCGAGCGTCGCGTCATCGACAGCAGGACGTGCAACTCGTACTCGCGCACCAGCCGCTCGGCGATTTCGAGGTGCTCGGTGGCCTGCGCCAGGTCACCCCGCACGAAGGCGTCCGTCACCAGCGTGCCGCGGCAGTTGACCTGCGCCAGCGGCCTGTCGGCGCCCTCCATCGCCGCCACCGCACGCCGCGACGCATCGGCCGCCGCAGCGGGCCTGTTCTCGGCCGCATGCAGGTGGTTCTCGACCAACAGCATCTGCATCACGTAGATGTCGTCACCGGGCATCTGCATCCGCTCGCGGGCCAGCCCGGCCCAGTGCTGGGCCTGAGCCAGATGGCGATGCGCCGCCTCGAACTCGCGGCGTTCGAGATGCATGTAGGCCAGGTTGCCGGTGCACAGCGCCGCCGAGGTCGCGTGGTCAGCCGCGATGGCGACCTCCGCGCCACGGCGCGCCACCGCCTCGGCCTCCGCCAGCATCCCGCGACGGTAGGCCCACAGCGTGCGCGCCGCCAGCGTGCGCGCCAGCCAGTCCTGCCGGTCATGGGCTTCGCCCAGGGCCAGCATGCGGTCCAGCACCTGGCTCTGGTCGTCGGACAGGCCCAGGTGAACACTGCAGTTGCAGCGCAGCCATTCCAGCTCGAACAGCCGCTCGGCGGGGCAGGGCTCGGGGGCGAGCGCCGCCTCGGCCAACGCGCGGTCGATGAAGTGCAGCGCCTGGCGGCTGGCGTAGCGCCGCGCGCCCAGCGTTGCCGCGCGCTCGAACCAGTCGGCCGCCTGCGCATGCTGGCCGGCGCGCGCGTGATGCTCGGCGGCGATGGCCAGGTACTCGTCGCTGCGCCCGCCCACGCGCGCGGTCAGCCATGCGGCGACGCGCGCATGCGCCTGGCGCCGCTGTTCCTTCAGCACGGTGTCGTAGCTCACCTGGTGCAGCAGGTGGTGGTGGAAGGCTTCCTCGACGGTGTCCTCAAACACGCTGGTCGGCCGCGCCTGCACCATGGCACGCGCCTGCAGCATCGGCAGCGAGGCCGGGGCGCCATCGTCCAGCGCGCCCAGCGCCTCGTCCCAGAACACCGGGCCGATGACGCTGGCCAGCTGCAGCGCGGTGCGCGCCTCGGGCGCCAGCGCGTCGATGCGGGCCTGCAACACGCCCGTCAGCGTGGTCGGCAGCCGCCCGGGCTGCAGCCGCGCTGCATGGAAGTGCCAGCGGCCCTCGCGCGTCTCGATGACCTCGTGGTCGAGCAGCATCTTCACCAGCTCTTCGGCATAGAACGGATTGCCTTCGGCGCGCTGGCGGATCAGCGTGCTCAGCAGAACCGGCACCTCGTCCAGCCGCTGCAGCAGCGCCGCGCTCAGCTCGCCCTGCTCCTGCTCGTCCAGCGCCTGCAGCGTCAGCCGCCGGTGCTGCGGCAGCCCCTCGCCCCAGTCGGGCCGGCGTTCGATCAAGCCGGGCCGGGCGCAGACCACCGCCAGCAACGGCAGCGTCGCGCGCTTGAGCAGCACGGCCAGCGCGTCGAGCGAGGCGTCGTCGCTCCACTGCAGGTCATCGAGCAGCAGCACGACGGGCGAACCGTCGCTGGCGCTCAGCCGCTCCAGCCACACACGCAGCGCCGCCAGGCCGCGGTCGCGCAGCAGGCTGGCGTCGGTGCCCAGGCGCACCAGCGCCGGGGTGCCGCTGAAGTCCAGGCCGATGAGCTGGCCCAGCGGTTCGGGCGCGGGGTCGTCGGGCTGGGCCAGCCAGGGCGCCAGGCCGGCGATGAGCTTGGCCTTGGCGACCTCGGCGCTGTCGCTGTCGGCGATGCGGAGCCGGCGCGACACCATGTCGCGCAGCAGGCCATAGGGCTGCAGGCCGCCCGAGGGCTGCGAGCGCGCCAGCAGCAGCCAGCAGGTGGCCGCGTGCGCCGACAGCCGATGCTGGAACTCGTGCAGCAGTCGGCTCTTGCCGAGCCCGGCCTCGGCGATCAGCGTCAACGCACACGGCGCGCGGTCGGCGAGCAGGCCTTCGAAGGCGGCATCGAGCTGCGCCAGCTCGGTACGGCGGCCGACGAGCGCGGTCTCCAGGCCCTCGATGCCGCGCGCGACGAGCCGGAAGGCGCGCGGCTTGCTGCCCCGCACCAGCCAGCTGACGATGGGCGCGTCGTGGCCCTTGACGGCCAGCGGCGGCTGCGCGTCGGCATCGAACACGCCGCGCACCAGGGCCCAGGTGTCCTGGCTGACGCGCAGCATGCCCGTGGGTGCGGCCTGCTCCAGCCGCGCGGCGATGTTGACGGCCAGGCCGCTCAGGCTCTTGTCCTTCTCGATGCCGCCGCCCAGCACCACGGGGCCGGTGTGGATGCCGACGCGGGCGTCGAAACCCTCGTGGCCATGCTCGCGCCGCACGGCCTCGCCGCGGCGCGCGGCCTCCTGCAGCAGCGCCAGCCCGCACAGCACGGCGCGCTCGGCATCGTCCTCGTGCGTGCCGTTGACGCCGAAGGCAGCCTTGATGTTGTCGCCGGCATAACGCAACACTTCACCGCCGTGGCGCTGGACGATGGCGGTGAAAGCCGCCAGCGCGCCATCCACCACCGACTGCGCGTCCTCGGGGTCCAGGTGCTGGATGAGCTGCGTGGAGCCGACGAGGTCCAGGAACAGCACGCTCACCTGGCGCAGCCGGCGCTCGGGCTCGGCCGGCGTGGCCTGCAGTTGCCGCCGCAGCGGCGCCAGCGCGGCGTCCACCACGCCATCGCCCAGCGCGTCGCGCTGGCGCTCCAGCGCGCCGATGGCGTCGATCAAGGCTTGCTGGTGGGCATCGTCTGTCGGCATCGCCGACGATGATAGGCCGTTAGGCCACGGCCATCAGCTGGGTCGTTGCGGCGCAACGCGGGCATGCAGGGGCCGGGGTGCAAACAGCGCGGCGAAGGCTTCGAACAGCCCATGGCCCGCCCGCGCCTGGCGTGCGGCCGGCGAGCGCGCCATGCGCAACACCTCGCCGCTGGCGAACAGGTCGGCCTCGAAGCCATGGCGGTGCATGAAGGCCTGCATGCGGGCGTTGCTATCCAGCACGTCGCCGTAGAGCGTGCGCACGCCGGCCGCCGCTGCGGCGGCCATCACCTGGCTCATCAGCGCATCGGCCAGGCCCGTGCCCTGCCAGTCGTCGGCCACCATGATGGCCAGCTCCGCCGCGTCGGTGTCGGTCACGTGCACCAGCCGCGCCTCGCCGACCACCACGGCCGTGTCGCCCTGGCCCGCCCACGCCAGCCAGGCCTGGTGGCGCACGCCGTCGACCTCGCACAGGCGCAGCGCCAGCGCGGGCGACTGCGGGTTGCAGCAGCCATGGAAGCGCAGCCGGCGGCTGGTGGCGCTGAGGCCTTGCAGGAAGACGCTGACGGCGGCGGCGTCCTCGGCGTGGGCCGGGCGCAGCATCGGCCTGGAAGCGCGTTGGGGGCGGACTGCGAAGGCGGACATGGCGGCTCTCCAGCGACGCGGCGGGAAACGTCCGCCGCGTCGCCACTGTCAGCGCGCCCCGCCCGCTGGCGGCATCGGTGTTCAATAGTGAACACGGCTGCGCCGCCCCGGGCACGCCTGCTGACACTGCCTCCACACCCACCGCCTGGAGGCTGCCATGCCGGCTACCGTTGCACTGCTCACGATCGGACTGCTCGCCCTCGGCTACCTGGGGGTGTGCGGCGCCATCGCCCACCGCTTCACGACCGCGCAGCGCAAGCCGCTGCCCGCGCCGCCGCGTGCCGATGCACGCACGGTGCAGTTCGCGTCACGCGACGGGCGCGCGCAGATCACCGCCTGGTACACCCGGCCGGCCGATGGCTGCCCGGCGGTGGTGTTCGTGCACGGCAAGGACGCCTGCCGCGGCGACGAACTCAAGACCGACGCCGCCGCGCTGGCCGACGCCCTCGACGCCGCCGGCATCGCCGTGCTGCGCATCGACCTGCGCGGCCACGGCGGCAGCAGCGCCGCGCGCCTGACCTACGGCCAGACCGAGCGGCACGACGTGCTCGGCGCCGTGGACTGGCTGCGCGCGCAGGGGCACGGCCGCATCGGCGTGCTGGGCGCGTCCATGGGTGCGGCCTCGGCGCTGCTGGCGGCTGCCGAGGAGCCTGCCGTGACGGCCCTGGTGGCCGACAGCTCCTTCGCCGACTTCCCGGCCATGATCGAACGCCAGTACGGCAAGCTCTGCCGGCTGCCGCACTGCTTCCTGCCGGGGGCCTTGCTCGTCTCGCGCCTGTTGACCGGCATCGACTTGAGCCGCCTCAGCCCGCTGCGCGCGGCCCCGGCGCTGCGCGGGCGGCCGGTGCTCGTCATCCACAGCGAAGGCGACCGCTTCATCCCGGTGGCCGACAGCCGCGCCATCGCCGCCGCCTGCGGCGCCGGCCTGTGGACCACCGACACGCCCAGCCACATCGGCACCTACCGCGCCCTGCCGACGCAGTACACCGACCGCGTGCTGGCGTTCTTCGGTCAGCACCTGTGCGGCGCTGAGTAGCCAGCCCCGCCGCTGTCCTGATTTCTCAGCGCGCCTGCGCCTTGACCTCGACCGCCGTGCGCTTGCCGTCCTCGCCCTCGACGGTCAGCGTCAGCGGCACCGCATCGCCGGCCTTGATCTGGCCCTTCAGCCCCATCAGCATGACGTGATAGCCGCCCGGCTTCAGCGCCACAGCCTGGCCGGCCGGCAGCGGCAGCGCGTCGACGGCGCGCATCTTCATGACGCCGTCGTCCATCTTCATCTCATGGATCTCGACCATCGCCGCCACCGGCGAACTGGCCGCCACCACCTTGACTGCCTTGGGCGAAGTCAACTGCATGAAGGCGCCGGTGGCCTTCTGCGGCGCAACGGTGGCGCGCACCCAGGGGTCATCCACTTTCACTTGGGCCTGGGCGGCAAAGGAAACAAGCAGGGCGGAGGCAAGCAGCAGACGGCGCATGGCGAGGCTTCAACAACAACGAGGAGACCTGCATTGTGCGCAGGCCGAGCGCCGCTTTCAGCAGTGACGTGGAGAGTCCATCCATCGTTCCGTAAAGTCAGGTGACCCGCTGCCTCCGCATCTGCCGCCCGTGCCCCTCAATCAGCCGCCGCGCGAACCGCCGCCATCGCGTCGCCGCGCCGACTTGGGCCACAGCTTGCGACAGGTGACGGCAGCGGCCTGGCGAGGCGACGACGAGCAACTCCCCCGCTGGTGCCGGCGGGCGTTTGAGCTGCTCATGCTCGTTGGCTTGTTGAGCTTGCTGTCGTTGCTGGTGGCCGGGTCAGATCTCGTCACGCCCGCCGGTGTCGCCATCGGACTGCTGATGCTGCCGCTTTGCGCGTGGGGGGCGCTGAGCGGCGGCTGCTGGAACAGAACCACCCGATTGCCGCACGGCTCGTGCCCGGCCACCTCCGCCGGCTGCGCACCGCTGCGCTGCTGGGCTGGCTGGCGCTGTCGACCCTGGCCGGCCTGCTGCTGTGGGCGGTGGAGGGCTTCCAGCAGCCGCTGCCCACCCTGCTGCTGGTGAGCGCAACCGTCGGACTTTTCGTGGTCTGGGCGCAGCACGACGGACTCCGGCTTGCGGGGATGGTGTCGCTGCTGTGGGTGGGTGCGTTGCTGCTCATGGCGCACGGCGAGCCCGTGTGGTCGGCGCTGCTGGGCGCCTGGCATGCGCAGCCGTGGGGGTGGCTGGCCTTGCTGCTGTTGGTCGAAGGCCTGTTGCTGGCGCGGGTGTTTGGCTGTGGCGATGCACGCCACCAGGCCCGCCACGAGCGCGAGCGCCGCCAGCACAAGGCCGCAACGGACGCAGACAACGGCAACATCGACCGGCTTGCAGCGGCGGGCCGCGTCGGCGAGCGGCTGGCCGCGCTGTTGCGGTTCGACGCGGCCACCGCCGCCTGGCTGCGCCACCTGCTAGCCACTGCCAACCCGCATCCGGCCAGCGTCATGGCGCGCGCCGAGTTCGTCCTGCACGGCCGCCAGCACTGGTTGCGGCAACTGCTGGGCGCCGGCCTTGTCGTCATCTGGATGCTGCTCAGCGTCGCGTTGATCGTCGTCTGGCCAGCCGCCGCAAGCGCCATGATCGTGGGAGGTATGGCGCTGCTCGTCAGCAGCATCTTCAGTGGCTTCGGCGGTTTTTCGCTACGCTCCGTGCTGTGGCATGGCCGCCAGGAGCAGGCCTTGCTGACGTTGCTGCCCGGCATGCCGCAAGGCGCCGCGCAGACCCGCGCCGTCGTCTGGCGCCAGCTGCGCCACTTCCTCGTCGCTTGGGGCCTGGCGGCGCCTGTCCTGTGCGCCCTTTGCTACGCGATGAAGCAGCCGCTCGCCGCAGCCCTGCCGCTCGCCGTGCTGCCCGTGGGCATCCTGCACCTGGTGCGCACGCCTGCGCGGATGAGGCCGGCAGGCGCCTCCAGGGCGATGCTGCCCCTGCTTGGCACGCTGCTGCTGGCCTCCGGCCTCGCGGTGCTGGCGCTGCTCGGGAGCGGCCCGCCGCTGCTGCTGATGTCGGCGCCAACCCTGGCAGCCAGCGCCGCACTGCTGGCCTGGCGCTGGCAGGCCCTTGGCGCGGCACCCCGGGCCTTGCCCGCCGGGCGTTCGAGCTGACTGGCCCGGCCCCTCCCGCTCAGCGCATCACGATCAGCTGGACGCGCCGGTTCGTACTGCGGCCTTCGCGGGTGCCGTTGTCGGCCAGCGGCGCGGATTCGCCGTAGCTGATCGTCGCCATGCGCGCCAGCGGCAGGCCGGCACGGGCCAGGTACTGGCGCACGGCCTCGGCCCGCTTGAGGCCCAGTTGCTCGTTGCCCGTGTCGCTGCCGGTGGCGTCGGTGTGGCCCTGGATCTCGACGAACACCGGCTGGTTGTCGGCCTTGAGCTTGGCGACGAGCTGATCGAGCTCCTGCCCGGCCTGCCCGGTGAGCTGGGCGCGGCCCGAACTGAACTTGATCTTGTCATCGGTCAGCACGGTGCTCATCAGCAGGCCGGGCGGCTTGGGCAGGTTGTTGAAGGCCTGGGTGCGCGCCGCAGCCTCCTGCTGCAGCGCGGCCATCATCCGCGCCTCGCTGCTCTGCACACGGCCATCCAGGGCCTTGAGGCCCTCGTCATGCGCCTGCACGCGGGCGCCGAGGCCGTCCACACTGGTCTGCACCGGCGCGACGGTCTCCTTGACGAATTCCTTGGTGGCGCAAGCGCTCAGCAACAGGACGCTGCTGGCAACGATCAGGGGGGAAAGCCTCGACATCAATTGGACTCCTGGAGGAAGAAAGTGGCGCGACTCTAGACAGTCCTCCACAGGCAAACGTAGCGAGCTGTGAGCAATCCTTGCGCCGTTAACCGGGCTCAACAAAGCCTTACCGTTCTGCGCCGCCGCACGGAGGCTTGACGGCAACTGTCTATGTGTACTATCGTACTAGTACACGTTGGCAGTACCCATGGACCCCACCCACTTCGTTCACATCAACACCGGCTCGCCCGAGCCCATCTACCGCCAGCTCATCGAGCAGGTGAAGCGGCGCGTCGCGGCGGGGCAGCTGAAGGCGGGCGACGAGATCCCGTCGGTGCGCGAGCTGGCCCAGGCGCTGGCCGTGCACCCGATGACCATCTCCAAGGCCTATTCGCTGCTGGAGACGGAAGGCGTGCTGGAACGCCGGCGCGGCCTGTCCATGGTCGTGGCGGCCCAGCATCGGCGGGCGCAGTCCACCGCCGACCGCGTCGAGCTGCTGCGGCCGACGCTGGAGAAGGCCGCCGCCGAGGCGCGCCAGCTCGAACTCCCCAAGACCCAGGCCCTGCAACTCTTCAAATCGATTCTGGAAGAAGCCCCATGACGAGCCCTCACTTCCCCCACACCGAGTCCCCCAGCGCCGAGCTGCGCGGCCTGAACCTGGCCTACCCCAAGGGCGACCTCGTGCTGAAGGGCCTGGACTGGCAGCTGCTGCCCGGCCAGGTGGTCGGCCTGCTGGGCCGCAACGGCGCCGGCAAGACGACGCTGCTGGAAGCGCTGCTGGGCCTGCGAGAGCCGCAGGCCGGCACGGTGAGGTTGTTCGGCCAGGACGCGCTGCAGCTGGACGACGCCACCCGCGCCCGCATCGGCTATGTGCCGCAGCACAGCGACCTGTTCGAGGGCTTCACGCCGGCCCAGCTGCTGGCCTACTTCCGCAGCTTCTACCCGCGCTGGAACGAGGCCAAGGTGGAGGGCCTGCTGTCGCGCTGGGACATTGCCCGCGACAAACCCATCCGCAAGCTCTCGGGCGGGCAGAAGCAGCGCCTGTCCATCATCCGCGCGCTGGCCCACGAGCCCGACCTGCTGGTGCTGGACGAGCCCGTCGCCAGCCTGGACCCAGCCGGCCGCCGCGACTTCCTGCGCGAGCTGGTGGGCGAGGTGCTGGACCGCGGCGCCACCGTCGTGTTCTCCACGCACATCCTGTCCGACCTGGAGCGCGTGGCCTTCAACCTGGCCTTCATGAGCGACGGCCGCATCGCGCTGCAGGCGCCGCTGGACGAGCTGCTGGAGCAGGTGCGCGCCTTCACCGGCACCGTCACCGAGATGGCCACGCTGATGGCCCGCCTGAATGCCCAGCCGCTCAAGCGCACGCCGCTGGAGGCCGGCCGCGAGCGCGTGCTGGCCCGACTGCCGGCGGCGACGGCGGTGCCGGCCGGAGTGGCGGCCGACCGCGTCAACCTCGATGACTTGTTCGCGGAGCTGACCTGATGACCGCCACCGCCCGCTATTCGCAAGTGCTGCTGGCCGTGTGGCGGCAGCGCGACCTGTCGTCACCCTGGGGGCGCCGCACGATTGCCGCGCTGCTGGTGCTGAGCGGTATCGCCGGCCTGATCTGGCTGCCTCGCGAGGCCGCGTGGCGGGTGCCGCTGGTGGAGCTGCTCGTCGTCGTGCTGGGCACGTGGATGGCGATCGGCACCAACCTGCTGGAGCAGAACCACCCGACTGCCGCCCGCTGCGTGCCCGGCCATGTGCGCACGCTCAGGCGCGCCGCGCTGCTGGGCTGGGCGCTGTGCACGCTGCTGTTCACGCTGGTGGCCTGGGCCATGATGCCCACCGCCGGCCTGTGGCCCATCCTGCTGCTGTGCAGCGGCTTCCTCTCGGCCTTCCTGCTGTGGACGACGCGGCTGGTGTGGCTGTGGTTCCTGGCCATCCTGCTGTCGCCGCTGAGCCTTGCCTTCGGCACTTCGCTGGCGCCGGCCCGGCGGGCGCTCGCGGCGCTGTGGGAGAGCCATACCTACGAAGTCCTGCTGCTGTGCCTGTTGTTCCAGGCCTGGCTGGCGATGCGCGCCATCGCCAATGGCGACGCCAGGCACCAGGCCCGCTACGCCACGCAGGCGCTGATGCGCCGCGCCATGCAGATGCAGCTGGAAGGCAAGCCGCCGGCCATCAGCGCCTGGGCGCCGTTCGAGCGGCTGAGCCGCCCCTTCGTGCGCATCCTGTCGGCCTGGCTGCGACATGTGCTGGACCGCGCCGACAACGCCAGCCTGCGCAGCGTCATGGCGCGCGCCGAGATCGTGCTGCACGGCCAGCAGCACTGGCTTCGCTATGCGCTGACGATGGGCGTCATCATGGCCTTCGTGTTCGCGATCTTCGCGCTGGTGCTGTCCACCACCGGCGTCAGCCTGGCCCTCGTGCTGCAGCACGGCGGCTTCGGCATGGGCATCGGCTTGGCCAGCGCGGGCCTCAACCCGGGCTTCACGACGCCCAACATGCTGTGGCAGAGCCGCCGCGAGCAGGCCTTGCTGCAATTGCTGCCCGGCATGCCCCAGGGCCGCGCCCTCAATGTGGCGCTGGCGCGGCTGCAATGGCGTGACTTCATCGTCGGCTGGCTGCTGACGACGCTGCTGCTGGTGGCGCTGGGCATGGGCACCGGCAACCAGTTGCTGCTGTGCCTGCCGCTGGCCGCGCTGCCCATTGCCGCGCTGACGCTGACCCGGCCGCCCGCGCTGATGCGCGCCCCGACCGCCATGACCATGGTGGCGCCGAGCTTCATCTTCCTGACGCTGGCGGGCATCCTCTTCCTGCTGGCGCGCGAGCTGGGCGCGCCGCTGTGGCTGCTCGGCCTGGCCATGCTCGCGGTGTCGGCACCCCTGCTGGCCTGGCGCTGGCGCCGGCTGGTGGCTGCACCCGCTGCCCTGCCGGCCGGGCGCCTGGCATGACCTGACCCTACTGATTGATCTCCGGCTCGGCCAACAGGGCCAGCAACGTCAGCGACTCCTGCCAGCCCATATAGCAGGCCTGCACCGGGATCACGTCCGGGATGCCCGTCTGCTCGACGCGCATCTCTGTGCCGCAGAACACGGGCTCCAGCGTCACCGTGGTCTGCATCTCGCCGGGCAGGTTGGGGTCGTCGAAGGTGGCGGTGTAGCGCAGCAGCCGGCCCGGCTCCAGCGCCAGGTAGCGGCCACCGAAGGAATGGCTGTGGCCGGTGGTGAGGTTGGTGAAGGACATGCGCCACTCGCCGCCCACCACCGGGTCCATCGCATGGACGGTGGCCGTGAAGCCATGCGGCGGCAGCCACTTGGCCATCGCGGCCGGCGTCGTGAAGGCGCGGTAGACGCGCTCGGGCGGGCAGCGCAGCACGCGGTGCAGGGTGACGGTGTTGGTCATGGCAGTCCTGAGATTGGGAGACACAGACACGACGATCGGCGCACCGCCGGATCGACCTAAATCGGCAATTCAGTGAAGTAGCGCCCGCCGTGGAAGATCAGCGGCTGCGCGCCCTGGCGCGACGTGCAGCGCTCCACCTCGCCGACGAAGATGACGTGGTCGCCCTCTTCATAGCGGCTGCGGTTGGCGCACTCGAACACGGCCACCGCTCCGTCCAGCACTGGCGCGCCGCCCGCGCCCTCGCGCCAGGCGACGCCGGCGAAGCGGTCGATGTCGCGCGTGGCGAAGCGCTGCGCCAGCTCCTTCTGGTCGGCCGCGAGGATGTTGATGGCGTAGTGCGAGCCGTGCGTGAACGTCGGCAGCGAGCCGGCGCGCCGCGCCAGGCTCCACAGCACCAGCGGCGGGTCCAGCGACACCGAGTTGAAGGAATTGGCCGTCAGGCCGACGAGGCCGCCGTCCGGCGAACGCACGGTGACGATGGTCACGCCGGTGGCGAAGAGCCCGAGGGCGGCGCGGAATTGCTGGCTGTCCATCGTGTGATTGTCGCCAGTCCTACGAAGACCCTGGCGGCGTCATCGCACAATGCCAGCCATGCATGCCGACGACTTCCAGGTCCGCGACGACCTGCAGTTCACCCATCCCCTGCCCCGCATGTTCGGCCAGTGCGCCGACTGCGCCTCCGGCCGCTGCGCACCGCCCAGCCAGCGCGGCCGGCGGCTCTTCACGGGCCTGCTGGGTGCCTCAGCCTTCATGCCCGCCTGGGCTCGCGAGGGCGTGGACGTTGGCCCCAAGAGCAAGTTCACCGGCTTCGTGTCGGCCGAGGAGCTGGAGAAGGCCGGTGGTCAGCAGTACGCGCAGATGATGTCCCAGGCCGCGCAGCAGCGCGGCCTCGCGCCGATGCAGCATCCGCAGCTGAAGCGGCTGCGCTACATCGCCCAGCGCATCATCCCGTTCAGCTATGAATGGAACGACCGCGCACGGCAGTGGAAGTGGGAGGTCAACCTGCTGGGCGATGCGCAGCTGAACGCCTTCTGCATCCCCGGCGGCAAGATCGCCTTCTATTACGGCATCCTCGAAAAGCTCAAGCTGGACGACGACGAGGTCGCCGCCATCATGGGCCACGAGGTGGCGCATGCGCTGCGTGAGCATGCGCGCGAGCGGGTCGGCAAGTCCACCGCGACCAACGTCGTCATCGAGCTGGGCTCCGCCCTGCTGGGCCTGGGCAACCTGGGCCGCTACGCCGCCGGCATGGGCGCGCAGTTGCTGAGCCTGAGGTTCAGCCGCGAGGACGAGACCGAGGCCGACCTCGTGGGCATCGAGCTGTCTGCGCGCGCCGGCTACGACCCGAGCGCCGCCGTGCGGCTGTGGGAAAAGATGATGGCGGCCAACAAGGGCGCGCCGCCGCAGTGGCTGTCCACCCACCCGGCCAGCGGCACGCGCATCCGCGACATCCAGGCCAACCTGCCCAAGGTGGCCGGGCTCTATGACCGCGCGCCCCGGCCGCCACAGCGCTTCCCGGTCGCGCCGCCGCTCAAGTCGGCGCCGGGCTGAGCACCCGCCTCACCAGCGAGCGGGTAGCGTCTTGAGACGCTGGTATTCGCCAGCGGCGACACGCCGCAGGTAGCCACCCAGCTCCAGGTCCTTGACCAGCTTGGACACCATCTCGCGCGAGCAGCCCAGGCGCTGGGCCATGCCCTGGTGGGTCAGCGCCAGGTGGCGGCCGTCGCCGGTCAGCTCGTCGACGAGGTTGCGCAGCCGGCCGTAGACGTCGTTCAACGCCAGCTGCTTGGTCGACAGCGTCGCCGCGCGCGCGCGGCGGATGACCTTGGTCAGCAGCTCGAAGGCGAACTCGGGGTGCTCGCTGATGTGGGTCAGCAGGCTGGCGCGCGTGACCATGACGAGGCGGCTGCCTTGCTCGGTGATGACGCTGGCCGAGCGCGGCCCGCCGTCCAGGCTCATCTCCCCGACGTATTCGCCGGGGCCGTAGACGCCGTAGGTGATCTCGCGGCCGCGCACGTCGCTGCTGAAGGCGCGCAGCGAGCCGGCGACGATGAGGTAGAGGTTGTCGCCGACCGAGCCCTCCTCGATCAGCACCACGCCCTTGCGGTAGCTGCGCGCAATGCCGCGCGCGGCCAGCAGCCTCAGCGAGGGTGGCAGGGCCAGGAATTCGTCATCGTCGGCGGCGTCGGGCATTCATCAACGCTGCGGGCATGAGGCCCAACGGCGCGCTGGAATGTTAGCCCGTCGACCCAGGCCTACCTGGGCCGGCCCGCAGGCCGCTTGAAATGAGCCGCGCTCAGTTGACCAGCTTGGGCGGCCGCAGCGACGACACCAGCGGCGGCAGCAGTGCGAGCTGGCGCATCAGCTCGCCGATGCTGTCGGCGCCGCTCTTGGCGCGAATGCTCTGGATCTGGCTGCGCACCGTGGAGATGGCCACGCCCTGGCGCTGCGCCACGTCGGTAGGTTTGACGCCGGCGGACAAGGCCTTGAGCACCTCGGTCTCGGCCGGCGTGAGCTGGTAGCGCAGCGCGAACCACTGCGCGGCCAGGTCGCCGCAGAGCTGGCGGCGCTCCAGGATCAACAGCACGGCGGCCTGGCTGACGTCGCGGTTCAGCGGCACGACGACCACGTTGGTGCGGCCGCATTCGGCGCGGTCGTCGCCCAGGCGCAGCAGGCAGCGCCGGCCGCTCGCCTCGGCGCCCTCGAGCGCCTCGGCCAGCGGCACGGCATCAGTCAGCAGGCGCGCCCGCAGATGGGGCCCCACCATCTCCAGCGGGTGGTTGTCGTCCAGCGCCGCGCGGGCCGCCAGGTTGGTGTGCAACACGCGGCCGGCGCCGTTGAGCAGCACGACGCCATGGTCCAGCTCCTCCAGCACCAGTCCCAGCCACTGGTTGGACAAAGAGGCCGCCGCACGCCGCTCCTGGCGGTTGCGGGGGCCGGGCTCCGGCAGAACAAACTCGTTCATCCACATCGCAGCACTCCTCGGCCGGTCGTCGTGACCACCCTTTCAGAGTAGGAGAGCACGTTTCGACCTGGGCGTAAATGTTGCTGGGTGTGTTTGTGAACGAATTACAGGAAGCTGTCATCTTGCAAAAACGACAGTGGATATTAGGGATTGCGCAGCTTTCACGCCCCCGGGCGTGCACAAAGCACGACGGCATGAGCTCATGACGGAAGCTTCGTTGTGGTTTCTGTCATCGGCCCGCAGACTTGCTGCGTTCAGTTCTCCAACACGCCGCTCCGAGACCTCCGATGTGTGAGCTTTTCGCCCTCAACAGCCATCTGCCGGCCGCCGCCAACTTCTCGCTGCGCGGCTTCGCCGCCCGCGGCGGGCGCACGGCGGACCATGTCGACGGCTGGGGCGTGGCCTTCCACGAAGGCGAGCGCTGCGAGGTGGTCGTCGAGGACCGGCCGGCCGCCGAGTCCGACCTGGCCTCGCACTACGGCCAGCACCCGGTGCCGGCCCGCAACATCCTGGCCCACATCCGCAAGGCCACGCAGGGCGCGCGGGCCGTCGAGAACTGCCACCCGTTCCGGCGCGACTGGGCCGGCCGCACTTGGGTCTTCGCGCACAACGGCGACCTGCAGGACTTCCACCCCGCGCTGGACGGCAGCTTCCGCACCAGCGGCCAGACCGACAGCGAGCGCGCCTTCTGCTGGCTGATGCAGCGCCTGCAGCAGCGCTTCGGCCAGCAGGCGCCCGCCTGGCCCGAGCTGGCCGCGACGCTGACGCCCTGGCTGCACGAGATCGCCGAGCACGGCCGCTTCAACCTGCTGCTGACCGATGGCCGCGCGATGCTGGCGCATGCGTCCACGCGCCTGCACTGGCTGCGCCGCCAGGCGCCCTTCGGCCATGTGCGCCTGCGCGACGGCGACCTGAGCGTCGACCTCGCGCTGCTCAACGGCCCGCGCGACCGCATGACGCTGGTGGCCACCGAGCCACTGACGCACGACGAGGCCTGGCAGGCGTTTCAGCCCGGCGAGGTGCGCGTGTTCGAGCAGGGTGATTGCGTGTTCGTCAGCGACGGCGTGGCCGCTCGGGCTGCCGCCTGACCTGACGGCGCACCGAGGCCGGGCACGATTGCACCCGTCCGGCGCTGGATGCCCAGCAGCAGCGCAAGCCCCGGCACGCGGCGGGCGCCCAGGTAGGCCAGCGCACAGACGCCGAAGGTCAGCACGATCAGCAACAACGCCTCCAGGCCCCAGGGCAGCGCCAGCGGCTTGAGGGCCTGGCTCAGCAGCACGATGACGCTCTGGTGCAGGATGTAGAGGCAGAACACCGCCGCACCTGCCGCTCGCAGCCGGGGCGACTCGCGGGTGAAGGCGCGCTGAGCCCAGCCACAGGCGGCGACGATGGCCCACCAAGTCAACGAGGCGCGCAGCGTGCGGGCGGCGGCCAGGACGGCGTCGGGCGGTTCGGCGTTGGCGTAGTGGCTGCTGAAGGCCAGCAGCACCGCCCAGCTCGCGAGCGACAGGCCCAGCGCCCACCAGCGCAGCCGCAGCGCTGCCGGCCAGAGGCCTTCAGCGACTGGCGTGCGACTGGCCCAGCCGATGGCGAAGACGAGGCCGTATTGCAGGTGGTTGTAGAGGTCGTGCACGAGGTCGTGCGTGGTCGGCCAATGCGGCATCACGAAGACGCGCAGCAACGCCAGCGGCACGGCGGGCAGCAGCAGCCAGGCCCAGGCGGGCAGGCCCAGCGCGCGCGGCTTCAGGCGCAGTGCGGCCAGCGCCGCGCCGAGCACGGCGTAGACCCACAGATAGGGCAGGAACCACAGGTGGTTCCAGGTCGGCACGACCATGCAGTCGTCGCCACGGCAGTACTTGCCGCTTTGCAGGTAGGCCTGCCAGAAGTCCATGTAGCCGCCGTCACCCGGCAACTGCGCCGGCACCTTGGTCAGCACCTCGAAATAGGCCTGTGGCGTGACGATGACGGCCATACCGAAGACCAGCGGCAGCAGCAGGCGCAGCGAGCGATCCTTCAGCGTGCCGAGGGCGCCGCGCCGCGCGAACAGGCCTTGGGCCGCCGCACCGGCGATCAGGAACAGCAGGCTCAGCCGCCACGGCGAGCTGAGCTGCATGAAGGGCTCCAGCGCGGCGCTGGCGGCGGGGCTCTTCACATGCCAGTCCCAGGTCACGTAGTACATGCCGACGTGATACGGAATCAGCAGCGCGAAGGCGGCGACGCGCAGGCCGTCGAGGAAGGGGAGGCGGGTGGGCGGGGTGTTCATGGCCGCCAGCTTCGCGGCGGGCGCGTTTGGGGGCGAGCGCGGCGGGGCGAGTGGCGGGCGGGTGGGGGCGAGCTGCGGAGCCCCTGTGCGGTGATAAACCATGTCATTTACCGCATAAGTCGCGGCAAATGAACCGCTTGCGGCGAATCCAGGCACAATCGCCGCATGTTCAGCGGTGAATACATCTGGCAATCGCCCGACTGGCCGGCCTGGCGCTACGACCTGGCCGCCCTCGCGACGCCGCTGGCGGCCGTGAGCCAGGCGCAAGGCCTGCTGCTAGGCCGGCTCGCGGACGTGGGCCTGGGGCCACGCGACGCGGCCAGCCTGGCGGCGCTGACGGACGACGTCATCAAGACCAGCGCGATCGAAGGTGAGGCGCTGCAGCCCGCCTCGGTGCGCTCGTCGCTGGCCCGCAGGCTGGGCGTGGACATCGGCGCGCTGGCGCCGGTGGACCGGCATGTGGAAGGCGTCGTCGACATGGTGCTGGACGCCACGGGCAACGCCGAGGCGCCCCTCACCGAAGAGCGCTTGTTCGGCTGGCACGCGGCGCTGTTCCCGACCGGCCTCTCGGGCCTGACACCAATCACCACCGGCGGCTGGCGCGACGATGCTCAGGGGCCGATGCAGGTCGTCTCCGGCCCAGTAGGCCGCCAGCGCGTGCATTTCCAGGCGCCACCGGCTGCGCGCTTGCCGGGCGACATCGCGCGCTTCCTGGCCTGGGTGAATGCACCCGCGCCCGCTGAACCGGCCCTGCTGCGCGCGGGCCTGGGCCATCTGTGGTTCGTCACGCTGCATCCCTTCGACGACGGCAACGGCCGCCTGGCGCGTGCCGTGGGCGACCTGCTGCTGGCGCGCGCCGATGGCAGCCCGCAGCGCTTCTACAGCCTGTCGGCGCAGATCCAGCGCGAGCGTTCGGCCTACTACGACATGCTGGAACAAACGCAGAAACAGGGCGACCTCGATGCCACCGCCTGGCTCGCCTGGTTCCTGCAGACGCTGCAGGCGGCGCTGGGCCAGGCGCACCAGACGCTGGACACGGTGCTGCACAAGGCACGCTTCTGGCAGCAAGGGCCGGCCGTGGCGCTGAACGAGCGGCAGGTGAAGGTGCTGAACCGGCTGCTCGATGGCTTCGACGGCAAGCTGACGAGCAGCAAGTGGGCGGCCATCGCCAAGTGCTCGGCCGACACCGCGCTGCGCGACCTGAACGACCTGGTGGCGCGCGGTCTGCTGCAGCGCTCGGGCGCCGGCGGGCGCAGCACGAGCTACGAGCTGGCGAACCAACCGTCCAGCGCCGCCCGGTAGCCGCGCGACACGCGCAGCGTCTCGCCGCAGCTCAAGCTCAGCACCGCCTCGCCGCTGCCCAGGCGCTCGATGCGCTGCACATGCACCGGGTTGACGGCATGGCTGCGGTGCACACGCAGAAAGCGGGCGGCCCAGCCGGGGCGGGTCAGTGCCTCGGCCAGCGTGGCGCGGTCCAGCAGGCTGCGCGGCGGCAGGTGCAGTTCGATGTAGTTGTCCGCAGCCGAGATCCAGTGCACGTCGGCGAGCTGGATGCGCTCGCCGTCGACCCACCATTCGCCCACCAGCGCCACCGGCCGTGCGAGTTGCTCGCGCACGCGGACGATGGCCGCTGCAAGGCGCTCGGCCGTGTAGGGCTTGAGCAGATAGTCCAGCGCAGCCAGCTCGAAGGCCTGCAGCGCATGCTCGGCGTGCGCCGTCGAGAAGATGACGCAGCGCACGCCGGCCGCGCGCAGCGCGGAGGCGAGCTGCACGCCGTTGCCACCGGGCATCTCGATGTCGAGCAGGGCGAGGTCGGGCGGCGCGCCGAGCGTCTGCACGAGAGCCAGTGCGGCAGGCGCATCGGGTGCCTCCAGCAGCTCGGCCACGTCGGGCTCGGCGGCCAGCAGGCGGCGCAGCTTGGCGCGCGCGGCGGGTTCGTCGTCGACGATCAGGACGCGCATGGCAAGTCCACGTTCAGGCTCATGCCGCTGCCGTCCGGCCCGAAGTTCACACGCGCCGCGCCGCCGTAGCGCGCCTCCAGCCGCTCGCGCAGATTGCGCAGGCCCAGGCCGCCGTCGGGGTCTGGCGGTGCCTCGGGCACGGGGGTATCGCCGTGGTTGCTGACACGCAGCCGCAGCCGCTCGCCGTCACGCGTGGCAGCCACGACGACGATGACGCGGCCACGGTGGCGCGCCACGTCGTGCTTCACCGCGTTCTCCACCGGCGCCAGCAGTAGCAACGCCGGCAGCCGGCAGTCCAGCGCGGCATTGTCGGCTTCGATCTGCACGACCAGCCGCTCCGGCCCGAAGCGCGCCTGCATCAACGCCAGGAAGGGCTGCACCAGTGCCAACTCCTCGCGCACCGAATGCTCCACGCGCTGCTGGGCCGCGAGGGTCTGGCGCAGCAGGTCTGCGAGCTGGCAGAGCAGCCGGTCGGCGCGCGCCACGTCCTCGTACATGACCGAGCTGATGAGGTTGAGCGTGTTGAACAGGAAGTGCGGCTGCACTTGGTCGGCCAGGCGGGCGAGGCGCACCTCGGCCAGCTCGCGGCGGGCGCTCTCTGCGGCGCGGGCCATCCAGACGCCGCGCGAGATCAGGCAGAAGCTGATGTAGCTGACCGCGTCCTTGCCGCCCTCGAAAATCAGCAGCGTGGGCACGTCGTCGGGTCGATAGTCGACACCGACCCAGCCGTAGACGAGCAGGCGCAGCCCGAACATGCCGGTGATGTGCAGGCCGCTGAAGACCGGCAGCGCCAGTGCGTGCGCGGCCAGCTGCTGCGGCCAGGGCCGGCCACGCAAGCGGCCGACGAGGGCGTGCACACCCAGCGCCAGCGCGCCGATGACGAGGACGGAGCTGAATTCCCACAGGAAGGGCTCCCACGGCCGCGTGCCGCCCGAGAGCTGATAGGCCTCTAGCGCAGAGGCGCTGAGCAGCAGGCCGATGACGGTCAGCAGCGCGAGATAGGGCAGGCGCCAGCGGGGCGGCAGGACGGACATGGCCCTGCAGAGTAGCCGCACTTGGGACGCCGGCGCAGCAACTCGCCCCGTCGGGGACGCTGTTGGCCCCATCACGCGCCGCGCGGTGCCACGCCACGCGCTGGGGCGGCTGTGGGCTGCGCTCGCCCAACCCGAGCCGGTGACGCCGACTTCCGCCGGGCCACTCCGACACCACCGACCGGGGCTGCCCTCCATAGAATCCGGCTACATGTAGCGCCGGGAATCATCTAGCCACGGCGCATTCAGGGAGGAAAGATGACTTCAAGAGCTCCGGGCCGCGCTGCGGCACGCGCGTTGTCTCATGCCTGGCTGGTCTTGGCCTGCCTGGCCCTGTCGGGCTGCGGCGGTGGCGGAGGTGGAAGCAGCGGCGGCACCGCGCCCCCGGCACCCGTCGCCGGCTTGACCGTGGACCGTACTTCGTTGAGCTGGGACATGGAGGAAGGCGAGGCGGCAAGCGCCCAGGTGATCAATGGCTCGATCAATGGGGCGACGGAGCCGGTCTACCTGTTCGTCGAATACACGAACGCTGCGCTGGGCCCGCCACAGTTCGAGATGACCGGCACCACAACGGGCCGGCTGCTGGTGGCACCGCCCAAATGGAACACGCTGCAGCCCGGCACCTACAACGACCGGATCTCCATCAAGGCGTGCTACGACGCCGGCTGCACGCGCCCGGTGAGCGGCAGCCCAAAGACGGTGGACGTTACGCACACGCTGCGGGCCGCCTCAGCAGCACCCGCGCTCGAGCTGTCGCAGTACGGCGTGGCGCTCGCGGCTGCACCGCACGGTCGGCGCCTGAGCCAAACGCTCACCGTGCGCGACTCCGCAGGCGCGGCCAGCCTATGGAGCGCCAGCAGCGACGCGCCCTGGCTGCGCGTGACCGCCTCGGGCTCCGCAGGCGGCACACTGGCGCTGACTGCGGACGACGCCGGGCTCGCGGAAGGGCAGTACGTCGCCACCGTGACCGTGCGCTCGGACAACACGCGCATCACCCAGCCTCAAGCACTCTCCGTCGGCTTGTACGTCACGCGCAGCGCGCGCGCCACGACCACCCCGGGTCGCCCGGCCACCTCGCCCTACGAGGGCCTGCTGCTGGTCAACGACCCAGTCCGCGCGCAGTTCTACACGGCGCAACGCGGCATCGTGACGGCGCGCCACTTCTACAGCGGCGCGGTGCTTGCGACGTGGACCGTGGCACCCTCGGGGTCCGGCGATCCGGGCCACATACGCAGCCTTGCGGTCAGTGACGACGGCCGCGAGCTGTACGCCCTCGAAGGGTCCAGTCAGAAGGTCCACGTCATCGACCTGGTGCGCAGTCAGATCGACCGCTCGTTCAGCACGGCGGACCTGATCGACAGTGGCGGCGCACTGACGTACTTTCGCCTGAACGGCCGAGGCCTGTTGCTGGCCCAGCGTGGGGCGTCCAGCGGCATTTCCATCGGCATATCCCCGTTGCTCAACCCTCAGACGGGCGCCAAGGAAGGCGCGTTGACCCTCGATGGCGCGGGCTTCAACCAACTGGCCGTGGTTCCTAGCCAGGATGGTCGCTACCTCTACGCATCTCGCGAGATCGGCGCCACACGGGAGCTGCTGCAGGTTCGACCGGCCCTCAATTCGAAAGGCACGCTTTTTTCGCGCACGGCGACGCGGGACGGTTTCGGCATCCTCCAGCCAATGCCGGGAGGCGGCGTATTCAATGGCCTGAATGTCCTGCAATCCGTGGGCGACACGTTGGTCGCTGCGGCGAGCCCCGTTCGCGATGCCATGGCCGCGACCAGCAGCCACCCACGCACCCATGTCCTGCTCGGCGGCGATGGCCGTGTACTGGTCAGCACCAATCCGATCTACGCCGCCGCAGGCGATGACCTGTGGCTGTTCACTTCTTCCGGCACCTTGCAGGCGCGTTGGAAAGACGGGCTCTACGGCAACAGCGTCTTCTTGCCGTTCGACACCGCCATGCCGGCACGTATTTCCAGCGATGGCTTGCGTGCAGTCAGCGACTTCAAACTGATCGACCTGCCGAACTGATCCGTTCGGGCGCCGTCAGCCGTCAGCGCCTGGCGGCTGGCTGATCGCCCGCGCCGCGCTCGCCGCCGTCCACCAGGTCGCCGCGCCGTTCGGCGTCCAGTCCCGGTGTGGCGCGCAGGTCGGTGTCGACCTGGCCTTGCTGCAGGTCCTGGGCGGCGCGCTCGATGCCGGGGTCCGGGTCGGGGTGGGTGGCATCGATCTGCTGATCGCGCTCATGCGGCAGCGAAGGGCCCTTCGGCTCGACGGTGCCGCGTTGCGTGGTTTCGGCAGGACGGGGTGAGGTGTTCGCGGTCATGGCGTGCTCTCGCATGGATCAGACTTGAACTCTGAGCGCCGCACGGCGCGGGCGCGGTCGTCGGGGCCGCCGTTGGCCTGTCGGTGCAGGCCGACAGCGCATGTGGCGGCGCGGCGTCCTACAACGCGCGGCGTTGGCGTCCGGGCTGCAAACGCGCCGTGGCAACGGAGCATGTGGCGTCATGGCCCATGCCCTCTCCGCTCCACCGTTGCCGACCGGCCATGCCGGCCTGGGCGACGCGCACTGGGAGGGCGAAGGTGATCAATGGCGCCTGGTGCTGTCCGGTGACTGGGGCGGCGACGCCGAGCTGCCCAAACCGCCACCCGGCCTGCTGCTGGAAGAAGGCACGCAGGTGGGCTTCGACAGCTCGGCGCTGTCGCACTGGCAGCCCGCCTTCGCCGCGGCGCTGTGGCTGGCGCTGGCACCGCTGGCGCGCGGCGGCGTGGTGCTGGACCTGGCCGGCCTGCCGCGCGGCCTGCAGCCGCTGCTGGGCCTGAGCCTGCCGCCGCCCGACAACGCACCGAAGAAGGCCGCAGCCACCGAGGAGGCAGCGCCCGAACCCGAATGGCGCAAGACCATGGTGTTCATCGGCGAGATGCTGGCCGCCCTGGGCCGGCTGCTGCGCGGGCGCAGCGCCATGCGCCTGAGCGACTGGTTATGGCAGATCGAGCAGACGGGGCCGCGCAGCCTGCCCATCGTGCTGCTGGTGGCCACGTTGGTGGGCCTGATCGTGGCCTACATGGGCGCGGAGCAGCTGCAGCGCTTTGGCGCGCAGAGCTTCATCGCCAACCTGGTGACCGTCGGCGTGGTGCGCGAGATCGCGGCGCTGGTGGTGGGCATCGTGCTGGCGGGCCGCGTGGGCGCGGCGTTCGCGGCGCAGATCGGCAGCATGCGCGCGGGCGAGGAGATCGACGCGCTGACGACGCTGGGTGTGGACCCGGTGGAGCACCTGGTGCTGCCGCGCATGCTGGCCCTGCTCGTCACCGGCCCGCTGCTGACGCTGTGCGCCGGCGTGGCCGGGCTGGGCGTGGGCGGCGCCGTGGCGGTGTTCCTGTACGACGTGCCGGCCATGGCCTATCTGACGACCACGCGCGAGGCGCTGGCCGGCTGGGACTTGTTCGTCGGCCTGCTCAAGGGCAGCGTCTATGCGGTGCTCGTGGCGCTGGCTGGTTGTCGCCAGGGTCTGAACGCCGGCCGCAGCGCGCAGGCGGTGGGCGAGGCCACGACAGCGGCCGTCGTGCAGGCCATCGTCTGGATGGTGATTGCTGCCTCGCTGCTGACGGTCATTTTCCAAAGGTTGGGCGTCTGATGGCCGAGGTGCTGATGCGTGTCGAAGACCTCAGCCTGCATGCCGGCGGCCGCGAGCTGCAGCATGGCTTGAACTTCGAGGTGCGCGCCGGCGAGGTGCTGGCCATCTGCGGCGCCAGTGGCTGCGGCAAGAGCACGCTGCTGCGCCACATGATCGGCCTGCAGACGCCGCAGAAAGGCCGAGTCATCTGGACCGCCGGCGGCGAGGAGCGCGACGTGCATGGCGACGACCCGCCGCGCCGCGAGATCGGCGTCGCCTTCCAGGCCGGCGCGCTGTGGAGCAGCATGACCGTGGGCGAGAACCTCACCTTGCCGCTGGAGCTGTACACCGAGCTGGACGAGACGCAGCGCGAGCGCCAGGCGCGCTTCAAGCTGGCGCTGGCCGGCCTGCCCGACGCGGCCACCTTCGACGCCGAGCCCTCGTCGCTGTCGGGCGGCATGAGGAAGCGCGCCGCCATCGCCCGCGCGCTGATGCTGGACCCGCCGCTGCTGTGCCTGGACGAGCCCTCGGCCGGGCTGGACCCGCTCACCTCCGCGCGGCTGGACGATCTGATCAAGCGGCTGAAGTGCGATCTGGGCACCGGCATCGTGCTCGTGACGCACGAGCTGGACAGCTTGTTCGCGGTGGCCGACCGCGTGCTCTTCCTCGACGTGGAGACGCGCACCGCGACCGCCCTCGGCCCACCCGCCGAGCTGCGCGACCACGGGCCGGCGGGCGTGCGGGAGTTCCTGACGCGTGGTGCGGCCAACACTGAACTGGAGGCGGCATGAGCCGTAGACGAGCGAACCCCCTGGCCATCGGCGCCTTTGTCATTGGCGGCCTGGCGGTGCTGGTGCTGGCCCTGGTCGCCCTGCCCGGGCAGCACTGGTTCAAGCAGCCGCAGCGTGTCGTCATGTTCTTCTCGGGCTCGGTGTTCGGGCTGCAGAAAGGCGCGCCGGTCGTCTTCCGCGGCGTGCGCGTGGGCGACGTGACCGACATCAGCGTGCGCTACGACAGCAAGACCGACAGCTTCGCCATCCCCGTCATCGCGCGCCTCGATGACGACGCGGTGCGCGGCCTGGAGGGGCGCTTCACGCACGACGACATCGGCCACGCGCTGCCGCTGCTGATCAAGCGCGGCCTGACCGCCCAGCTCGGCACGCAAAGCCTGCTGACCGGCCAGCTCTACGTGGACCTGGACTTCCGCACCAAGCCGCCAGGCAAGCTGCACGGCGGCTACGAAGGCGACGAGACCGAGATCCCGACCAGCTCGACGGCCTTCCAGGCGCTGAAGGACCAGCTCGAAAGCGTGGACCTGCGCAAGATCCTGGACGACCTGAGCCAAATCGCCAACTCCACCCGCACGCTGCTCTCGGCGCCCGAGCTGAAGCAGGGCTTCGCGGACTTTGCCGCCACCGCCGGCCATGCGCGCAAGCTGGCCGCCCAGCTGGAGCAGCGCGCCACGCCGCTGACGCGCGGCGCCGAGCGCGCCATGGCCAGCGTGGACCGCGCGGGCGAGAAGGTCTCCAGCGCCGCCGACAAGCTTGGCACCGGCGCCGACAAGGCCAGCACGCTGCTGGACCCCAACGGTCCGCTGGTGCCCGACCTGCAGAAGACACTTGCCGAACTGCAGCGCGCCAGCAGCCAGCTGCGCCAGGCCGCCGACGGCGACGGCCCGCTGCTGCAACAGACCGAGCGCACGATGCGCGACCTGTCGCAGGCGGCGCGCGCGCTGCGCCAGCTGGCCACATCGCTGGAAGCGCAGCCCGAGGCGCTGCTGCGTGGCCGCAAGCCCGATGTCACACCCGTCACGCCTGCCGGGGAGCCCCAACGATGAAGTCAAACAACACCCTGCCCCTGCAGCGCCGCGACCTGATGCTGCTGTTGGCCGCCACCGCCCTGACCGGATGCGCCACGCACGACACGCCGCCGCGCCGCCTGTACGCGCTGACCGGCACGCCACCGCTGCCACCCGACGCCAAGCCCGGCAAGGACGGCCGCGCATGGGTTTTGAGCTCCAGCATCGCCCTGCCCGAGCTGCTGGACCGCGAGGAGCTCCTGGTCGCCGAAGGCAGCGCCGGACTGCGCCCCTGGCCCGAGGCGCGCTGGGCAGAGCCGCTGCGCGAGGCGCTGCCGCGCGTGCTGGCCGAGGACTTGTGGCGACTGCGCCAGCCCTACCCCGTCACGCTGGGCGCGGCGCCGGCCGATGGGGTCGAGTCACTGCGGCTGGTCGTGCAGGTGGACGAATGGCTGGCACGCCCGGACGGCGCGAGCCTTGCGCTCAAGCTGCGCGCCCGCTGGCGCTGGGCGCCACTGCATGCGCCGGCCGGCACGGCGCTGCCGGCTGCGGGCACGTCCGAGCTGACCCTGCCGTGCGCCGCCCAGGCCGATGCACTGGCCGACGCCTACCGCCGCAGCATCACCGCGCTGGCGGCGCGCATCGTGGCGGCGTCCTGACACACTGCGCGCTATGCAACACCTGACCCGCCTGCTGCTCCTCGCCGCTGCCGCCCTCGGCGCCGCCCCGCCTGCCGTTGCAGAAAGCCCGCCGCTGCCGACCGTGGCGAGCGTGGACCTGGCCCGCTATGCCGGCGCCTGGTATGAGATCGCGCTTCTGCCCAACCGCTTTCAGAAGCAATGCGTGGCCGACACCCAGGCGCGCTACCGGCTGGACGGCGAGCGCGTCGAGGTGTTCAACCGCTGCCGCATGGCCGACGGCCGGGTGGACGACATCAAGGGGCATGCCAAGGTCGTCGACGGCAGCGGCAACGCCAAGTTGCGCGTGACCTTCTTCTGGCCCTTCTACGGCGACTACTGGGTGCTGGCGCTGGACCCCGACTACCGCCAGGTGCTGGTGGGCGCGCCGAACCGCAAGTACGCCTGGGTGCTGGCGCGCACACCGCAGCTGGACGACAGCGCGCTGGAGGCGCTGCTGGACCGCGCGGCGGCGCTGGGCTTTGAAAAGACCTCCTTCAAGCGCACGCCGCAGACCCAGCCGCTGGACTGATCAGTTCGCCGTCAACCTCGCCGCAAACGCCTTGTGCACCGCCAGCAGAGCGGTGGCGCGGCCGGTCTGCACCTGGATGAGCGCGTCCTGCGCGGCCAGCCGTTCCTGCTCGGCGGTCAGCAGCGAATAGAAGTCCGCCACGCCGGCGTCGTAGCGCTTGAAGGCCAGGTCGCGGGCCCGCAGCGTGGCGTCGGCGGCGGCGGCTTGCGACACGGCCTGCAGCTCGGTCTCGCGCAGCGTGGACAGGCTGCCTTGCGCGTCCTGAAGCGCGACGAGCTGGGCCTGCTCGGCGCCGGCCACGGCGGCGTCGAAGCCTGCGCGGGCGGCGCTCTCTTCGGCCTTGCGGGCGCCGAAGTCGAGGAAGTTCCAGTTCAGCGCGGCGGCCAGGCTGTTGACGCGCGTGGCGCTCTTGAACAAGTCGGAGGCCGCACCGCTGCTCCAGCCGATAGAGCCGGACAGGCCAATGCTGGGCCAGCGCGAAGCCCAGGCGACGTTGGCGCGTGACGCGGCAGCCTCGGCGCGCACGGCGGCTGCCTTCACGTCGGGTCGGGCGGCCAGCAGGCCGGCCGGATCGGGCAGCGCGCCCAGGCTGACGAGACGCGGCTCAGGCATCGCGGGCAGCGCGTCGCTGTCGGCCTTGTCGCAGTCGGCCGGCGGCTGGCCGCGCAGCACGTCCAGCTGCAGGCGGGTCAGGCAGGCGGCATTGCGCAGCGCCGGCACGCTGGCCGAGGTCTGCGCCACCAGCGCCTCGGCGCGGGCCTGGTCCAGCGCGGTGTTGCGACCGGCGCCGACGCGGGCCTTCACGAGGTCCAGCAGCTGGTTCTGCACAACCAGCGTTTCCTTGGCGAGCTTCAGGCGATGGCCCAGGCCGATCAGCTGGGCCTGCAGGTTGAGCGCGGTGCCGGCCAGGCTGAGTTGGGCGGCGTCGCGGTCCAGCGCGGCGCTCTGCGCGTCATAACCGGCTGCCTGAGCGGCGGCCAAGGCGCGGCCCCACAGGTCGATTTCCCAACCAGCCGTCGCGTTGACGCCGTAGTTGTTGAAGGTGTTGTACTGGCCCTGGTCGTTGGCCGCGCGCTGGCGGCTGGCGCTGGCGTTGGCGCCAACGGACGGCAGGCGGCGAGCACCGGCGGCGTCGGCCAGCGCCTCGGCCTGGCGCAGCCGCGCGGCGGCGGAACGCAGGTCGCGGTTGTTGGCCAGCACGTCGTCGACGACGCGCTGCAGCTGCGCGCTGTCGACGAAGGCGGCGGTCATCGTCGCGGCACCGGTGTTGGCCGGCGGCAGCTGCGCGAACTTTTCAGGGGCCAGGTTTTGCGGCCCTTGGGAAAGGCCGGGCGCAGCGCAGCCGGCGAGCACGGCGGCTGCGGCAAGGAGGGTGAGGCGAGCTTTCATTTCAGTGGCCCTCCTTCTTGGCATTGGGTTCATCGTCGATGCCCGGATGGAAGGCGTGGGCCGAAGCCTCGACCTGCGCGCGCAGCGCGGCGGCGCGGGCGCGGCGCTTTTCGGTGCCCTTGCGCAGCAGCGCGTAGAACACCGGCGTCAGGAAGATGCCGAAGAAGGTCACGCCCAGCATGCCGGCGAACACGGCGATGCCCATCGCGCGGCGCATCTCGCTGCCGGCACCGCTGCCCAGGATCAGCGGCAGCACGCCGGCGCAGAAGGCGATGGAGGTCATCAGGATGGGGCGCAGCCGCAGGCGGCAGGCCTCGATGACGGCGTCGGTGACCGACTTGCCGCGCTCCTCCAGCTCCTTGGCGAACTCGACGATCAGGATGGCGTTCTTGCACGCGAGGCCCACCAGCACGACCAGCGCCACCTGCGTGAAGATGTTCAGGTCCCCTGACTGCATGAACGGCGGGAAATGCGAGATCCACACGCCGAACAGCGCCGACAGAATGCACATCGGCACGATCAGGATGATGGCCAGCGGCAGGCTCCAGCTCTCGTACTGCGCAGCCAGCACCAGCACCACCAGCACGACCGAGAACAGCAGCACGGCCGCCAGCGTCGGGATCTTCAGCGTCGTGCCGGGCACGGCGACATCGCGGGTCAGGCGGTCCTGGTAGCTGAGGTCGGTGAACTCGTAGCCGAAGCCGCGGGGCAGCGACTTGAGCAGGTTCTCGATCTCGGCCTCGGCCTGGCCCGACGAGAAGCCGGGGTTGGGCGCGCCGTTGATGTCTGCAGCCGGGAAGCCGTTGTAGCGCGTCACGCGCGTCGGGCCGAAGGTGGGCTCGACCGTCATGAGTGAGCCCAGCGGCACCATCTCGCCGGCGCCGTTGCGCGTCTTGAGCTGGGTGATGTCCTCGGCCTTGGCGCGGAAGGGCGCGTCGGCCTGCACGATCACCTGGTAGGTCTTGCCGAACTTGGTGAAGTCGTTGACGTAGAGCGAGCCGAGGTTGATCTGCAGCGTGTCGTAGATGGACGCGAGCGGCACGCCGATCTGCTTGGCCTTGGTGCGGTCCACGTTGGCGAACAGCTGCGGCACGTTGATGTCGTAGTTGGAGTAGGGCGTGCCGATGCTGGTCTTGGGGTTGGCGTAGACCTGGCCCAGCGTGCCCCACACCGCGCCGTACAAGGCCTGTTCGCCCTGGCTGCTGCGGTCCTGCACCTGGATCTTGAAGCCGCCCGCGATGCCCAGGCCGTCCACCGGCGGCGGCGGCACGACGAACATGCGCGCGCCCTGGATCTGCTGGATGGCGCCGTTGACCTGGCCGAGGATGGCTTCCTTGCTCAGGTCACGCGAGGTGCGCTTGTCGAAGTCGGCCAGGCCGAAGAAGACGATGCCTTCGTTGGGCGCGGCCGAGAAGCCGGCACCCGACAGGCCGGGGAAAGCCACCGAGTCGACGATGCCCGGCACCTTCAGCGCGATGGCGCTCATCTCGCGGATGACTGCCTCGGTGCGGTCCAGGCTGGCACCGGCGGGCAGCTGGGCGATGCCGATCAGGTATTGCTTGTCCGGCGCCGGCACGAAGCCGCTGGGGATGCGCGAGAACAGCAGCGCCGTGGCGCCCAGCAGCAGCGCATAGACGACCAGCGCTGCCGACTTGCGGCGCAGCAGTCCGGTGACGCCGCGGCCATAAGCCTCCGAGCGGCGGTGGAAGAAGCGGTTGAACCAGTGGAAGAAGCGGCCGAACACCTTGTCCATGCCGCGCGTCAGCGCGTCCTTGGGCGCGTCGTGCGGGCGCAGCAGGATGGCGGCGAGCGCCGGCGACAGCGTCAGCGAGTTGAAGGCCGAGATCACCGTCGAGATGGCGATGGTGACGGCGAACTGCTTGTAGAACTGGCCCGACAGGCCCGGCACCAGCGTCAGCGGGATGAACACGGCGCACAGCACCAGCGCGATGGCGATGATGGGGCCCGAGACCTCCTGCATCGCCTTGATCGTCGCGGCGCGCGGTGTGAGACCGTCCTGGATGTTGCGCTCGACGTTCTCGACGACCACGATGGCGTCGTCCACGACGATGCCGATGGCCAGCACGAGGCCGAACAGCGTCAGCGTGTTGATGGAGAAGCCCAGCAGCAGCAGCACCGAGAACGTGCCGACGATGGACACCGGCACGGCCACCAGCGGGATGATGGAGGCGCGCCAGGTCTGCAGGAAGATGATGACGACGAGCACGACCAGGCCGACGGCCTCGAACAGCGTGCTGACCACCTTGCTGATGGACGTCTGCACGAAGCGCGTGGGGTCGTAGACGATGGCGTAGTCCACACCCGCCGGGAAGCTGGGCTTGAGGCGCTCCATCGTTGCGCGCACGTTCTCCGAGATGGCCAGCGCGTTGGAGCCCGGCGCCTGGAAGATGGCGATGGCCGCGGCCTCCTTGTTGTTCAGCAGGCTGCGCAGCGCGTAGGTGTTGGCGCTGATCTCGACGCGGCCCACGTCGCGCAGGCGCACCATGGCGCCGGTGCGGGGCTCGGCGCGCACGATGATGTTGGCGAACTCCTCCTCGGTCGTGAGGCGGCCCTGGGTGTTGATGGCCAGCTCGAACTCCGTGCCCTTGGGCGCGGGCGACGCGCCGACGACGCCGGCCGCGACCTGCGAGTTCTGCTCGCGGATGGCGCCGACGACATCGGCGGCCGTCATGTTGCGGGCGGCCAGCTTCTGCGGGTCCAGCCAGATGCGCATCGCGTAGTCGCCGGCGCCGAAGGTCTGCACCGAGCCCATGCCGGGCACGCGCAGCAGGTCGTCGCGCACGTTGAGCGACCCGTAGTTGCGCAGGTAGAGCGCGTCGCGCGAGTTGTCCGGGCTGACCAGGTGGACCACCATGGTCAGGTTGGGGCTGCTCTTCTCGGTCGTCACGCCGATGGTGCGCACGATGTCGGGCAGGCGCGGCAACGCACGGTTGATGCGGTTCTGCACCGCCGTCTCGGCGGCTTCGGGGTTGGTGCCGATCTTGAACGTGACCGTCAGGCTCATGCCGCCGTCACCGGTGGCCTGGCTGTCGAAATACAGCACGTTCTCCAGGCCGTTGATCTGCTCTTCCAGCGGCGCAGCCACCGTCTCGGAGATCACGCGCGGGTTGGCGCCGGGGTACTGGGCGCGCACGACGACCTGCGGCGGCGCGACCTCGGGGTACTCGGAGATCGGCAGCAGCGGAATGGCCAGCGCGCCGATCAGGAAGATGAAGAGGGACAACACGGTCGCGAAACGCGGCCGGTCGATGAAGAAGCGTGAGATGTCCATGACAGCGGCCGCCTGGGTTTACTTGGAGGCGGCGGGAGCCGGGGCGGCAGCCGGGATCGGCATGCCCTTGTCGTCCACCTTCAGCACCTGCGGCGTGACCGGTGCACCCGGCATGGCGCGCTGCACGCCGTCGACGATGACCAGCTCGCCAGGCTTGATGCCGTCCACGACACGCATGCCGTCGAACAGCGCGCCCGGCGTCACCGGGCGCGGTTGCACGATGTTGTTGGCGCCGACGATGAAGACGACCTTGCGGGTCTGGTCGGTGTTGATGGCGCGGTCGGGCACGACGACGCCGGTGTAGCTGGCGCTGCCGCCGAGCTTGATGCGCGCGTACAGGCCGGGCGTGAATTGACCCCCCTTGTTGTCGAATACGGCGCGGGCGCGGATGGACGCGGTGGCCGGGTTCAGGCGGTTGTCGACGAAGTCCAGCTTGCCGGTGTGCGGGTAGCCCTGCTCGTTGGACAGGCCCATCTGCACGATGACGTCGGCCGGCTTGGCGGCGCGCATGTACTTGAGATAAGCCGCCTCGCTGGCGTCGAAGTAGGCGTGGACACGGTCGCTGGAGACCAGCGTCGTCAGCACGGCGTCGCCGACACCGACGAGGTTGCCCGGCGTGACGTTGGCACGCGAGGTGCGGCCGCTGACGGGCGCCGTCACGTTGGCGAACTCAACGTTGAGGCGGGCCTGCACTAGCGCGGCCTCGGCGCCCTTCTGATTGGCCTCCGCGCTGCGCAGCGCGGAGCGCAGCTGGTCGATCTCCTGCTGGCTGACGGCATTGACGCTGACCAGCTTCTCCGAGCGGCCCAGGTCGGTGCGGGCCAGGTCGGCCTGCGTCTTCAGCGCGGCGATCTGCGCCTCGGCGCGGGCCACCTCGGCGCGGAAGGCGCGCGTGTCGATGGTGAACAGCGGATCACCCTTGCGCACCAACTGGCCTTCCTTGAAACGCACGGCTTCCACGGTGCCGGCGACGCGGGAGCGCACCTCGACGGTGTCCGGCGCCTCCAGGCGGGCGGTGAACTCGTCGAACTCCTGGATCTGGCGCTGCGTGGCCGGCGCCACCGACACCGGCGGCGGGCCACCGGCCCCACCCGGGCCGCCGGCGCCGTCCGACTTCTGGCCGCAGGCGGCGAGCAGGACAAGGAGGGGGGTCAGGGTCAGCGCCAGGCTGGTCTTGGTCATGGGGGGCTCCGAATGCAAGCGGGCGACTGTAAGCAAATCACATGAACTGATGTAACCCCCAACAGAAAGCCCGTAGAACCTGCTGACAAGACTTGGCAACAGCCGGGAACCGTGACCAAAAACGAAAAAGCCGCCGGAACGCGGCGGCCTGGTGCGTAACGCGCCAAATCAATGCACGCCGTGCATCCATTTCTTCATCAAGGGCGTCATGGCCATCAGCACGACACCGGCGGCGATGGGGATGATCGTGAAGATCAGGAAGAAGGCGGACATCGAATAGGTCGTGGAGATGTGGTCGATGTACGACCCGGTCGAGCCGGCGATCTTGTTGGCGATGGCCGAGTTCAGGAACCAGACGCCAAACATCAGGCCCAGCAGGCGCGCCGGCGCCAGCTTGGAGATGTAGCTCAAGCCGACCGGCGACAGGCACAGCTCACCCATGGTGTGGAAGAGGTAGGCCAGCGTCAGGAACATCATGCTGACCTGGGCCGTCTTGGCGCCCTGGGGAATGCCGGCCGAGCCATAGGACAGCACCGCAAAGCCCAGGCCCAGCAGCACCAGGCCGACGCCGAACTTGACCGGGCCGGACGGGTTCCACTTCTCCTCCCACATCTTGGAGAACATCGGCGCCAGCACGACGATGAAGAAGCTGTTCAGCACGCCGAACCAGGTGGCCGGCACCTCGCTCTGCTCCATCGCGAACTCGCGGCCCAGCATCCACAGGCACAGGCCCCAGATGATGGCGAAAGCGACGGCCAGCGACAGGTTGGCCAGCGCGTACTGGCCGCCCGTGGAGCGGTAGAGCCGGAACAGCAGCCACGACAGGATGGCCGCCGGGATCAGCGTCATCGCGGTGTTGATGATCTTGAAGATGAGGCCGCTGGTGCCGGTCAGCGTGCGGTCGGTGTAGTCGGCCGCGAAGATGGTCATGGACCCGCCGGCCTGCTCGAACGCGAACCAGAAGAAGATCGTGAAGAAGGAAAACACGAAGATCGCCTTCAATCGGTCGGCCACGACATGCTTGGGCGTGTCGTCCAGCGCCTCGCGGGCGCTTTTGGCAGCGGCGTCGATCTTGTCACCAATGGCGCCGAACAGCCCCTGGCTGAGCCAGAACTGCAGCGCGCCGAGGATCATGAAGATGCCGGCCAGGCCGAAGCCGAGGTTCCAGGACACCTTCTCACCGATGTAGCCGCACAGCGAGATGCCGAAGAAGGCGCCGGCGTTCACGCCCATGTAGAACAGCGTGTAGCCACCGTCCCGGGCGCCTTCGTTGTCCTTGCCGTAGAGCTGGCCGACGATGGCCGAGATGTTGGGCTTGAACAGGCCGGTGCCGATGACGATCAGCCCGAGGCCGATGTAGAAGCTGGTCGTCGTCTCCATGAAGAGCGCGACATGGCCGGCCGCGATGACGAAGCCGCCCAGCAGCACCGAGCGCCGCGTGCCCAGCAGCCGGTCGGCGATGTAGCCACCCAGGATGGGCGTCAGGTAGACGAACAGCGTGTACCAGCCGTACAGGCTCAACGCCTCCTCGCGGCTCCAGCCCCAGCCGCCCTTGCTGGCTTCTGCAATGAGGAACAGCACGAGCAGCGCCCGCATGCCGTAGTAGGAGAAGCGCTCCCACATCTCCGTGAAGAAGAGGACGAAGAGCTGGTTGGGCTGGCCGAGGATGGCGGTGCGGTGGGTCGCGGCAGCGTCGGCCGCGGCAGAGGGGGTAGTCACGTCGTTCGTTCCAGGTGGGCCCGGTAGGGCGGGCGAGGCGGGCGATAACCCGCAGCACAGGGCCGGGATTGTCCGGCCCTGGAATGCAGTTTCCGGACCCGCCGGCCTTCGGGATTGCCCTGGGATCGCGCCTCAGGGCGCGGCGGCCACCCGGCCCGCGCCGGCGCCGGCAACCAAGGGCTCGCGCTCCGGCAGGATGTAGACCAGGCTGGCACCCTGGCCCAGCGTCGGCAGCACCACCGCGTCGAAGAAGGCCGGGTCGACGACGACGCAGCCGAGCGTGATGCGGTGATCCTGCGCATTGACCGAAGCCAGGCGCTCCGGGCGGCGCTCCTGCGCCGGGGCGGGGCGCAGGCGGTGGATGGCGAGGTTGGCGTCGTAGTCGAACCAGACGACACGCTCGCCACTCAGATTGCGGCCCGGCATGGCCTCGAAGCGGCCGGCCGGCGTCACGCGCTCATGCGCGGCCAGCGCCGACGGCGCCTTGCCGCGCGCGCTGGCGGGCTCGGTGTCACCGGGCGTCAGGCCCAGCAGCGCGGGCGTGCGGCCGACGAGGCGGCCGTCGGCGGCGTAGACGGACAGCGTGGCACGCCGCTTGTCGACGATGGCGAAGGGGCGGCCGTCCTGCGCGTCATGCGCCACCGGGCGGGACGCGACCTCGGCTGCCGCCGGCGCCATTGAGATGACGCCCCAAGTTGTAACGATGCCAACGACGCCGGTCCTGATCCGGCCTGCCCAACTGCTGCCCACTTGCTGCCCCGCTGTCCCCGGGCGGCGCAACCTCGCGCCAGCCTGGCGGGCAGTCTAGAAAGGCAGGCCTGCGGCGCACAGCCGAGGACTTCACGGTTTTGCGTCGTTACCTTTTGGGGTAGACGTTTGCGCCAGCAGTCGCGGCGCGCCAGCGGCGGGAAAGAAGGCAGTCAGCGACTGCTGCTCGGGCAACACGTAGACGATGCCACGCTGCCGGCCGATATGCGGCCACACGGTGGCGTCGAAGAAGGCCACGGGCACGTTGATGCAGCCCCAGCTGATGCGGTTGTCCTTCGCCGTGGGCGTGGCCAGCCGCTCCAGGCGACGCTCGGCGGGGTTGGTGGCGCGCACGCGGTGCATGGAGACGGCGGCGTCGTAGTCCACCCAGACGACGTCGTCGCCCAGCGTGTTGCGCCCCGGCTCGGCAGCGAATCGGCCGGCCGGCGTCGTGCGCTCGTGCGGCTTGATGTCCTCGATGGCCTTGCTGCCAACGCCGGCCACCGTGTGGTCGCCGGCGGCATAGCCCAGCAGGACGGGGCTGGCGCCCATCAGGCGGCCGCTGGCGGCGAACACATAGAGGTTGGCGCGCCGCTTGTCGACGATGGCGAAGGGCCGGTCGCCGTTGTCGGCTGCGCGAACGGCCCAGGCAGCAACCTGCGTCACATCGGCCGGCGCACGTTCCGCGCCCAGGTCCAGCCGGCGCTCAATGACCGGCGCTGGCCTCGGTGCAGGCGCGGCAGCCACCGGCCCGGACAGCGACGGTGCCCGATGACGGTCGCCGTAGATGAAATAGAGAACGCCCAGGGCGATGGCAGCCAGCAGCACGCCTTGCCCCAAGCCGGAGAGGACATCGCGCCGCGCGCTTTCCGCAGCGTCGATGTCCTGGTGCTCACCGAAACGCATGGTCAGTCAGCGCGGGCGGGCTTGCGGTCGGCCGCTCAGTTGCGGTCGGCGCGGGGGGCCGGCTCGTAGGCGCTGGCTTCAGGCGCAGGCGTGACCGACGTGTTGTTGTCCATCGTCGCCGTGGTGCTTTGAGGCGCCTGCGAGTTGGCGTCGCTAGACATCGGGGCCGGGGTGGTGCTGTCGACGGCCGGCGGCGTGGTGGTGGCAGCCTGCTGCGTCGTCGTGGCGGCGCTGTTGTCGGTCAACGGCACGGCGTTCGGGTTGGCGGGCGTCTGCTCGCTGGGCATGGGGCTGACGGCGGGCGTCGGCTCGGTGGCTTGCTGGGCCTCTTCGGACTGGGCCCAGGCCAGGCCGATGCCGGACACGAGGAGGGCGGCGGTCAGGGTGGTGGTGGCGGTCTTGATGGCGGACATGATGAACTCCTTTGGTGGGGGGACCGGCATTTCCACCGGCTGAATCCACTCTAAGTTCCTGCCACGCCCATGAGGGTCGGCCTGCCGCCAAACGGGCTGTAGGAGGCGCGGCCACGTGGATGCGTGCGGTTACGCCCGACAGCGGCTGCTGACATTCGCGACGCGCTGCTTGCAGTCAGAGCGAAAAGTCGTAGTCGATCGTCAGCGGTGCGTGGTCGCTGAACAGCTGGCCCGTATAAATGGCCTCAGTCCTGGCCAGCGCCGCGACGCCGGGCGTGGCCAGGTGGTAGTCCAGCCGCCACCCGACGTTGTTGGCGCGCGCGGCGCCACGGTTGCTCCACCAGGTGTATTGCTCGGCCTTGTCGTTCAGCGTGCGAAACACATCCACCAGCCCGGCGCCTTCTGCCGTGTCAAACAGCCGCGTCAGCCACGCCCGCTCCTCGGGCAGGAAGCCGCTGTTCTTCTGGTTGCTGCGCCAGTTCTTGAGGTCGATTTCCTTGTGCGCGATGTTCACGTCGGCCACGAGGATGAACTCGCGCTCCGCCTTCAAGGCCTGCAGGTGCGGGTACAGCGCGGCCAGGAACCGGTACTTGACCTGCTGGCGCTCCTCGCCGCTGGTACCGCTGGGGAAGTAGACGCTGATGAGGCTGAGCTTGCGGCCGGGTTTGTCGAAACGCTTCTCGACGTAGCGTCCCTCGCAGTCGAATTCCGCAATCCCCAGGCCGGTGACGAGGTCGCTCGGCTCCTCCTTCGTGTACAGGCCGACGCCGGAATAGCCCTTCTTCTCGGCGTAGTGGAAGTGGCCCGCGAGCTTGTCGCAATGGCGGAACTTGGCCTCCACCACATCCGCCTGCGCCTTCAGCTCCTGCACGCCGACCGCGTCGGCCTGCTGCCGGTCCAGCCAGTCGAAGAAGCCCTTGCTGGCGGCGGAACGGACGCCGTTGAGGTTGGCGGTGATGAAGCGCATGGAGGAGATGGGCCGGGGAACTGGTGCTCTTCAGTATCGCAGTGCAGCAAACGCACAACAGCCGGCGCCACTGTCATCGTGAAACTGTCACGGGATCTTTACTATCCCGTAGCAATCAAGAGGCATCACAAATGCCCACGCTCGCCTCCTCCCCCGTCTTCACCGCCCAACCCGAGGATTTCTCATGCCGATGCAACGCATTTCTCCGACCCTGCTCGCGCTAGCGCTGGCCGCAGCCTTTCCGATGCAGGCCGCCGTGGCCCAGAACGCGCCGGCACCCGAAGCCAAGAAGGATGTCAGCCAGCTGGAGGCCGTCATCGTGACCGGCAGCCGCCGGGCGGAGAACCTGAAGGACGTCGCGCTGTCCATCTCGGCCATCAAGTCCGAGGAGCTGGACACCTACAACGCGGCCGGCCAGGACATCCGCGCGCTGTCCGGCAAGGTGCCCAGTCTGAACATCGAGTCCGACTACGGACGCACCTTCCCGCGCTTCTACATCCGCGGCCTGGGCAACACCGACTTCGACATGAACGCCTCCCAGCCGGTGGGCCTAGTCTACGACGACGTGGTGCAGGAGAGCATTGCGCTGAAGGGCTTCCCGGTCTTCGACATGGCGCAGGTGGAACTGCTGCGCGGCCCGCAGGGCACCCTCTTCGGCCGCAACTCGCCGGCCGGCGTCATGAAGTTCGACTCCGCCCGCCCGACCAAACGCCTGGAGGGCTACGCCAACCTCGGCTTCGGCCGCTGGAACGCCGCCAACCTGGAGGCCGCCGTCAACGTCCCGGTCAACAGCGACCTGCAATTGCGCGTGGCCGGCATCGTGCAGCGCCAGGACGACCGCGTGCACAACCCCATGGCCAACACGCTGGGTGCGACCGCCGACCTGGAGGGCTACAACGACAAGGCCGTGCGCGTGCAGGCGCTCTACACCAACAGCGGCTTTGAGGGTCTTTTCAAGGTCCAGGCCCGCGACTTCAAGGGCACGGCGACCACCTTCCGCGCCAACATCATCAAGAAGGGCACGAACGACTTCGTCGACGGCTACGACGACGCCTACTACCCCACCGACGGCTACAACTCGCAGACGCTGAAGTCCAGCGAGGTCAGCGCCCGCCTGCGCTGGGACTTCAACGGCGTCTCGCTGTACTCCATCACGTCGCACGCCCGCGCCAAGTTCTACAGCCGCGGTGACGTGGACGGCGGCTTCGGCGCGCCCTACGCGCCGCCGTCGGGCCCCAACTACGGCAGCCAGCTCGCCAACATCCCGTTCGACGCCCAGACTGCGGACGGCATCCCCACGCTGCGCCAGACGACGCAGGAGGTCCGCCTGCAGTCCAACAGCGGCGACCCGATGCAATGGATCATGGGCCTGTACTACTTCAACGAAGAGCTGCAGGTCGACAGCTTCAACTTCGACAGCTTCAACGCCGGCGACACGCAGAACGGCTATGCCGTGCAGAACCAGGACGCCAAGTCCTGGGCCGCGTTCGGCAACGTCAAGTACGCCATCACGCCGGCCCTCAAGCTCACCGCCGGCCTGCGCTACACGAACGACAAGAAGGACTTCACCGCGTCGCGCACGCAGACGCCTTTCGGTGGCAACAACGTCGGCCCGCTGACGACCAACCCCAAGTCCACGAACTGGAGCTGGGACCTGGGCGCCAACTACAGCGTCGACAAGGCCCTTACGCTGTTCACCCGCGTCGCCACCGGCTACCGCGCACCGTCCATCCAGGGCCGCGTGCTGTTCGGCGACACGATCTCGGTGGCCAACTCCGAGAAGGTGCTGTCGGTCGAGGCGGGCTTCAAGGCCGACCTGCTCGACAACACCGCGCGCATCAGCGGCACGGTGTTCAAGTACCGCGTCAAGGACATGCAGCTCACCGCCGGCAGCGGCAGCGTCAACCAGAACCGCCTGGTCAACGCCGCCAAGGCCGAGGGCCAGGGCTTTGAGATCGATGCACAGGCCATCATTGCGCGCGACTGGCGCACGACGCTGGGCTTCTCGTACAACGACACCCAGATCAAGGACGCCAACCTGTTTGCTGCGCCCTGTGGCGCGCCCTGCACGGTGCTCGACCCGGCGGGCTCGCTGCCCGGTACCGTCAGCATCAACGGCAACCCGCTGCCGCGCGCGCCCAAGGTCGTCTGGAACTGGACGCTGAAGTACAGCACCGAGATCGCCGGCGGCGAGCTGAGCGTGCTGACCGACTGGGCGTTCAAGGACAAGTACAACATGTTCCTGTACGAGGCCGTCGAGTACCGCGCCAAGTCGGCGCTGGAAGGCGGCCTGCGCGTCGGCTACGCCTGGGACAACGGCAAGTACGAGGTGGCCGCGTTCTCGCGCAACATCACCGACCACCGTCAGGTCGTCGCCGCCATCGACTTCAACAACCTGACCGGCATCGTCAACGAGCCGCGCAGCTACGGGGTGCAGTTCAAGGCAAGTTTCTAGTCCTTGCGGGATGGACCTGACCGTGTACCCACGGGCAGGTCCGTCCCCAACTGATCAAGCGGGTTGAGTGCGGGACAGACCAGGCCATGTACTCATGGACTGCTCTGTCCTCACCTGACTCAGCGGGTTCATTGCGGGATGGACCTGCCTGTGTACTCACGGGCAGCTCCGTCCCCAACTGATTCAGCGGGTTCTTCGCGGAACCCAAATGAATCCGCTGAATTCAGCCCCGGTGTAAACCGTCACAGGCCCGGCCCGTTCTAGGGGTCGGGCCTGTTTTTTTGACCCATAGAATCTTTGTCACATGTCTAGCGCCGCTGCCGACCCTCTCGCCCAGTCCTTTGTCACCTTCGCCGTCGAGGCCGGCGTGCTGCGCTTCGGCGAGTTCAAGACCAAGGCCGGCCGGCTCAGCCCGTATTTCTTCAACGCCGGCCTGTTCGACGACGGCGCCAAGCTGGGCCGCCTGGCCGACTTCTATGCCGAGCGGCTGATCGCGTCGGGTCTTGCCTTCGACATGATCTTCGGCCCCGCTTACAAGGGCATCACGCTCGCGGCGGCCGTGTCCATGGAGCTGGCGCGGCGCGGCCGTAACGTGCCGTTCGCCTACAACCGCAAGGAAGCCAAGGACCACGGCGAGGGCGGCACGCTCGTCGGCGCGCCGGTCAAGGGTCGGGTCTTGATCATCGACGACGTCATCTCTGCGGGCACGTCGGTGCGCGAATCCATCCAGATGATCGAGGCCGCCGGCGCCACGCCTTGCGCAGTGGCCATCGCGCTCGACCGCCAGGAGAAGGCCGCCGAGGGCGGCGTCGACAGCCCGCAGTCCGCCGTGCAGCAGGTGCAGCAGCGCTACGGCCTGCCGGTCGTCGCGGTGGCAGGTCTTGCCGACCTGCTCGCCTATCTCGACGGCGCGCCCGAGCTGGCCACCCACCGCCCGGCCGTGCTGGCCTACCGCGAACGCTACGGGGTGTGATGCGCGTTCTGCTCGTCGCTGGCTGCCTGCTCGCTTGCACCGCCTGGGCCCAGGAGGCCAAGCCGGGCAAGGGCATCTACACCTGCACGACGGCGGACGGCCGCAAGCTGACGGGCGACCGCCCCATTCCCGAATGCACGGCGCGCGAGCAGCGCATCCTGAATCCCGACGGCTCCCAGCGCGCGACTTTGCCGCCCTTCCTCAGCCCCGAGGAGCGCGCCGCCAAGGAGGCCGCCGACCGCCGCGCGGCCGCCGAGCGCATTGCCCAGCAGGACGCCATCCGCCGCGACCGCACGCTGATGCAGCGCTACCCCACAGAGGCGGTGCACCAGCGCGCGCGCAACAGCGCGCTGGACGATGCCAACAAGGCCCTGCGCATTTCAGAGCGCCGTATCAAGGACCTCGGGCAAGAGCGCAAGCCACTGCTTGACGAAGCCGAGTTCTACAAGGGCAGGCCGCTGCCAGGCAAGCTCAAGCAGGCGCTGGACGCCAACGACGCCGGCGTCGAGGCCCAGGAGGTGCTCATCGAGAACCAGAAGGCCGAGATCGTGCGCATCAACGCGCGCTTCGACGCCGAGCTGGCGCGGCTGCGCAAGCTCTGGGGCGGCGCGACACCGGGCTCGATGCCGCCTCTGAACGAGCTGCCCAAGTCGACACCGGCGACGACGCCCAAGCACTGAGGCCTTTTTTCAGTCTCAGGTTTGCCCTCGGTTCTAGCCGAGCTTTTTCTTCAGCAGTTCGTTGACCAAGGCCGGGTTGGCCTTGCCCTTGGTTGCCTTCATTGCCTGACCGACCAGCGCGTTGAACGCCTTGTCCTTGCCGGCGCGGTACTCGTCGACGGACTTCTGGTTGGCGGCCAGCACCTCGTCGAGGATGGCCTCGATGGCGCCGGTGTCGCTGACCTGCTTCAGGCCCCTGGCTTCAATGACCGCATCGACATCGGTCGCCTCGCCAGACCACAGCGCCTCGAACACCTGTCGGGCCGCGTTGTTCGAGATCGTGCCGTCGGTGATGCGGGCAATCAGCTGGCCGAGTAGCACAGGGCCAACCGGCGCCGCATCGATCTGGCCGTCTTCCGCGTTCAACCGACGCGATATCTCACCCATCACCCAGTTCGCCACCAGCTTGGGTGCCGCACCCGCAGCCTTGGCGGCCTCGTAGTAGCGCGCCGTCGCCAGGCTCTGCGTCATCATCGTCGCGTCGTAGGCCGGCAGACCGTCCACGCTCTCGAAGCGCGCCGCCATCACGCGCGGCAGCTCGGGCATCTCGCTGCGCACCCGCTCCACCCATTCCGGCGCGATGACCAGCGGCGGCAGGTCGGGGTCGGGGAAATAGCGGTAGTCGGCCGAGTCTTCCTTGCTGCGCATCGCCCGGGTCTCGCCGGTGTCCGGGTTGAACAGGATCGTCGCCTGCTGGATCTTGCGGCCGTCCTCGATCTCGTCGATCTGCCAGTTGACCTCGTACTCCACCGCCTGCAACAGGAAGCGGAAGCTGTTGAGGTTCTTGATCTCGCGGCGCGTGCCATAGGGCTCGCCAGGCTTGCGCACCGACACGTTGACGTCGCAGCGGAACGAGCCTTCCTGCATGTTGCCGTCGCAGATACCCAGCCACATCACCAGCGCATGCAGCGTCTTGGCGTACTCGGCGGCCTCGGCGCCCGAGCGCATGTCGGGCTCGGAGACGATCTCCAGCAGCGGCGTGCCGGCGCGGTTCAGGTCGATGCCGGACTGGCCGTGGTAGTCCTCGTGCAGGCTCTTGCCGGCGTCTTCTTCCAGGTGGGCGCGGGTCAGATTGACCTTGTGCTTCACGTCGCCGACGAAGAACTCGACCGAGCCGCCCTGCACGACGGGGATCTCGAACTGGCTGATCTGGTAGCCCTTGGGCAGGTCCGGGTAGAAGTAGTTCTTGCGGGCGAAGATGGACAGCGGCGCGACCTTGGCGCCCACGGCCAGGCCGAAGCGGATGGCGCGCTCGACGGCGGCGCGGTTCAGCACCGGCAGCGTGCCGGGCAACGCCAGATCCACAGGCGAGGCCTGCGTGTTGGGCGCGGCGCCAAAGGCGGTCGAGCTGCCGCTGAAGATCTTGCTCTGCGTGGAGAGTTGGACGTGGTTTTCGAGGCCGATGACGACCTCATAACCGCGAATGAGCTTGGATGTCGTGGGCATGGTCAGATTCCTGCGGGCGCGGCCAGGTGCCAGTCGGTCGCCTGCTGGAGGGCGTGCGCCGCGTGCAACAGCTGGCCCTCCTTGAAGTAGTTGCCGATCAGCTGCAGGCCGACCGGCATGCCGCCTTCGCCCGTGCCCACCGGCACGCTCATGCCGGGCAGGCCAGCCAGCGAGCCGGGCAGCGTGAAGATGTCGGCGAGGTAGGCCTGGGTCGGGTTGTCCTTGCCTTCGCCATGCTTCCAGGCGACGGTGGGCGCCACCGGGCCGGCGATCAGGTCGCAGGCGCCGAAGCACTGCTGGAAGTCGTCCGCGATCATGCGGCGCAGCTTCTGCGCCTGCAGGTAGTAGGCGTCGTAGTAGCCATGGCTCAGCACGTAACTGCCGATCATGATGCGGCGCTTCACCTCGGGGCCAAACCCCTCGGCGCGCGTCTTCTTGTACATGTCCAGCAGGTCGTCGTACTGGGCCACGCGGTGGCCAAACTTGACGCCGTCGAAGCGGCTCAGGTTGGAGCTGGCCTCGGCCGGGGCAATGATGTAGTACACCGGAATGGCCAGTTCGGTGCGGGGCAAGCTGACGTCCACCAGCGTGGCACCCAGCTTCTCCAGCTCGGCCAGACCCGCGCGCACGGCGGCGTTCACATCCGCCGTCAGGCCGGCCGGGAAGAACTCCTTGGGCAGGCCGATGCGCAGGCCCTTCAGCGGTTGAGCAGCCGTCGCACCGTCGCGGGCCGCCAGCATTTGCGCATGAAAGTCCTGCGGCGGCTGCTGCACGCTGGTCGCGTCGCGCTCGTCAAAGCCGCTCATGGCCGACAGCAGCAGCGCGCAGTCCTCGGCTGAGCGGGCCATCGGGCCGGCCTGGTCCAGGCTGGAGGCGAAGGCGATCATCCCGTAGCGCGAGCAGACGCCGTAGGTGGGCTTGATCCCCGTGATACCGGTGAAGCTGGCCGGCTGGCGGATGGAGCCGCCGGTGTCGGTGCCGGTGGTGCCAGGCACCAGGCGCGCGGCCACGGCCACCGCCGAGCCGCCGGACGAGCCGCCCGGCACGCGCGTCACGTCCCAGGGGTTGTGCGCCGGGCCGTAGGCGCTGTTCTCGTTGGCCGAGCCCATCGCGAACTCGTCGCAGTTCAGCTTGCCCAAGGAGACCGTGCCAGCTGCGTTGAGCTTGGCGACGACGGTGGCATCGAAGGGGCTGCGGTAGCCGGCCAGCATCTTGGAGCCGGCCGTCGTCGGCATGTCGGCCGTGACGTAGATGTCCTTGTGGGCGATGGGAACACCGGCCAGCGGGCCGGCGTTGCCCGCAGCGATCAGCTCGTCGGCCTTCGCAGCACGGACCAGCGCGCCGTCGGTGTCGACGTGCAGGAAAGCGCCCAGCGACTCGTGGGCGGTGATGCGCGACAGCAGCGCCTGCGTCGCTTCGCGGCTGGACAGCGCGCGGCTCTTCAGGGCGGCGGCCAGCTCGGCCACGCCCATGTCGTGAACGGGCTTCATTCGATGACCTTGGGAACGAGGAAAAGGCCGTCCTCGACGGCCGGGGCGCTGCGCTGGTTCAGCTCGCGCTGGTTGCTCTCGGTGACGGCGTCCTCGCGCAGTCGCAGGGCCACCTCCTGCACGGCCGACAGCGGCGTGTACAGCGGCTCGACGCCGGCGGTGTCGACGGCACTCATCTGGCCGACGATGGCGAAGAAGTCGTTCAGGTTGCCGAGCAGCGCCTCGGACTCCGCGGGTTGCAGTTCCAGCCGGGCCAGGTGGGCGATGCGGCTCACGTCGTCAGGGGTGAGGCTCATGAAGGGTTTTCAGATGTAAGCCCAAGGCCAGAAAAGCCAGTGCTGGCGGGCCTCGGAACGGGGTGTTCAGTTATTATCGCCGTCCATCTTCATGGCCTTCGGGGCTGCCCCTTCAGCGACTGATTTCGTCGCCGTCCGGGCGGCCTCGCTGCTTTAAGCACACCCCATTTCCAGAGCCGCGCCCCGTCGGCGAGGCTCCTTCCGCGCCCACCCATGTTCGCCTCCCTGCGCCGCTATTTCTCCACCGACCTCGCCATCGACCTCGGCACCGCCAACACCCTGATCTACGTGCGTGGCAAGGGCATCGTCCTCGACGAGCCCTCGGTGGTCTCCATCCGCCACGAAGGCGGCCCCAACGGCAAGAAGACCATCCAGGCCGTCGGCCGCGAGGCCAAGGCCATGCTGGGCAAGGTGCCCGGCAACATCGAGGCGATCCGCCCGATGAAGGACGGCGTCATTGCCGATTTCGTCGTGACCGAACAGATGATCAAGCAGTTCATCAAGATGGTCCACGACAGCAAGACCTTCAAGCCCAGCCCGCGCATCATCATCTGCGTGCCCTGCGGCTCCACGCAGGTCGAGAAGCGCGCCATCCGTGACGCGGCGCTGGGCGCCGGTGCCAGCGAGGTCTACCTGATCGAGGAACCCATGGCCGCCGCCATCGGTGCCGGCCTGCCGGTGTCCGAGGCTTCGGGCTCCATGGTGGTCGACATCGGCGGCGGCACGACCGAAGTCGGCGTCATCTCGCTGGGCGGCATGGTCTACAAGGGCTCGGTCCGCGTCGGCGGCGACAAGTTCGACGAATCCATCATCAACTACATCCGCCGCAACTACGGCATGCTGATCGGCGAGCAGACCGCCGAGGCCATCAAGAAGAACATCGGCAGCGCCTTCCCGGGCTCCGAGGTCAAGGAGATGGAGGTCAAGGGCCGCAACCTCGCCGAGGGCGTGCCGCGCAGCTTCACGATCTCGTCCAACGAGATCCTGGAAGCGCTGACCGACCCGCTCAACCAGATCGTCTCCGCCGTGAAGAACGCGCTGGAGCAGACCCCTCCCGAGCTGGGCGCCGACATCGCCGAGCGCGGCATGATGCTGACCGGCGGCGGCGCGCTGCTGCGTGACCTGGACCGCCTGCTGAGCGAGGAAACCGGCCTGCCGGTGCTGGTTGCCGAAGACCCGCTGACCTGCGTCGTGCGCGGTTGCGGCATGGCGCTGGAGCGCATGGAGCGCCTGGGTTCCATCTTCACGTCCGATTAATCCCGCCAGAGCGCCAGGCGCGCAATGCCCCTCGGCACCTTAGACCGCTCCCCCCCGCCGTTCTTCCAACAGGGTCCGTCGGCGCTGAGCAAGCTCGCGCTGTGCTCGGCGCTGGCGCTGCTGCTGATGGTGGCGGATGCCCGCTTCCAGCTGATGCAGCCGGCCCGCGCCGCGCTGGCACTGGTGCTGCAGCCGGTGCAGCGCCTGCTGCTGACGCCGGTGGACGCCTGGGAGACGGCCGGCGACTACCTGCGCGGCACCAAGCGCGCGATGGCGGCGGAAGACCAGGCCAAGCGCCAGCTCAGCGCGCAGGCCGAGCGCCTGTCGCGCGCCGAGGCGCTGCAGGCCGAGAACGACCGCCTGCGCAAGCTGCTGGAGCTGCGCCCCGCGCTGACGGTGCCGTCCACCCCGGCCGAGGTGCTGTTCGAGGCGCCGGACCCGTTCTCGCGCCGCGTCGTCATCGACCGTGGCGCGACGCACGGCATCGCACGGGGCTCGCCCGTCATCAACGAGGCCGGCGTGCTGGGTCAGGTGACGCGGGTCTATCCGCTGTCCAGCGAGGTCACGCTGCTGACCGACAAGGACGCCGCCATTCCGCTGCTCAACGCACGCACCCAGATGCGCAACGCCGCCGCCGGCCGCCCGGACGGCAGCGGCATGGAACTGCGCTTCCTGGCCGCGAACTCCGACATCAAGGTGGGCGACCTGATGACGACATCGGGCCTGGACGGCGTCTACCCGCCGGGGCTGCCGGTGGCCCGGGTCGCGGTCGTCGAGCGGCGCGGCGACTCCAGCTTCGCCCAGGTGCAGCTGGCGCCCATCGCGCAGCCGGACAGCGCCCGCCATGTGCTGGTGCTGCAGCCGATGGACCGGCATGACGCGGTGAAGCAGGAGGCCGAGATGGCCGCCGCCGCAGAGGCGGCCTCGGCCGCAGAAGCGAAGGCCAGCGCCCGTACCGCCAAGAAGGAAGAACGGGCGGCAAAAGCCGCCGCCAAGGCCTCGGGAGCCGCGCCATGATCATGCCGCGCGCCGCCGAGAAGCTGCTGCTGCCGGCCAACCCCTGGTTCATCGCCTTCACGCTGATCGTCGCGCTGATGATCGACATGGTGCCGGTCGGCCGGGCTGCGGCGATGCCGGATGTGCTGGCCGTCGTGCTGGTGTTCTGGGGCGTGCACCAGCCGCGCCGCGTCGGCGTGCTGTGGGCCTTCGTGTTCGGCCTGCTCATCGATGTACATGACGGCGCGCTGCTGGGCCAGCATGCGCTGGCCTACAGCGCCCTGAGCTTCGGCGCGATCATGCTGCACCGCCGTCTGACCTGGTTCTCGCTGGGCGCGCAGGCTGTCCAGGTCTTGCCGTTGTTCTTCGCCGCGCATGTGCTGGCGCTGGTGGTGCGCATGATGGTGGGCGGCATGTGGCCGGGCTGGGGCATGCTGCTGGCGCCGGTGTTCGAGGCCGCGCTGTGGCCGGTCGCCAGCGTGTTGCTGCTGGCCCCGCAGCGCCGTGCGCCAGACCGCGACGCGCATCGACCGCTTTAAATGGTCGTCCTCAAGAACCTCCACCAGGAGCTGGCGCGCTTCCGGCTGCGCGTGCTGGCCGCGGTCGCCTTCGTGCTGTTCTGCTTCGGGCTGCTGGTGGCGCGGCTGGTGTGGCTGCAGGTCATCCAGTACGACAGCTTCGCCGAGCGGGCCGAGTCCAACCGCATCGCCATCGTGCCCATCGTGCCCAACCGCGGCCTCATCAAGGACCGCAACGGCGTCGTGCTGGCCAGCAACTACTCGGCCTACACGCTGGAGATCAACCCGGAGAAAGTCGCCGATGTCGATGCCACCATCGAGGCGCTGAACGAGGTCATCGAGATCCAGGCCCGCGACCGGCGCCGCTTCAAGCGCCTGCTGGAGGAGGCCAAGCACACCGACTCGCTGCCCATCCGCACCAAGCTGACGGACGAGGAGGTGGCCCGCTTCACAGCGCAGCGCTTCCGCTTCCCCGGCGTGGAGATCAAGGCGCGGCTGTTCCGCTCCTACCCGCTGGGCGAGGTGGGCGCCCACCTGATCGGCTACATCGGCCGCATCAACCAGGCCGAGAAGAAGGCCATGGACGAGTGGGAGGAGGAGGACCTCGCCAACTACCGCGGCACCGAGTACATCGGCAAGCTGGGCCTGGAGCAGGCCTACGAGAAGGAGCTGCACGGCATCACCGGCTTCGAGCAGGTCGAGACCAGCGCCGGCGGCCGCGCCGTGCGCCGGCTGGACCACCGCCCGCCCACGCCCGGCAACACGCTGAACCTGTCCGTCGACATCAAGCTGCAGGCGCTGGTGGAAAAGCTGTTCGGCGAGCGGCGCGGCGCGCTGGTGGCCATCGACCCGCGCAACGGCGAGGTGCTGGCCTTCGTCTCCAAGCCCACCTTCGACCCCAACCTCTTCGTCGACGGCATCGACGCCGACTCCTGGCGCGACCTCAACGAGGACATCGACAAGCCGCTGCTGAACCGCGCGCTGCGCGGCACCTACCCGCCCGGCTCCACCTTCAAGCCGCTGATGGCCATGGCCGCTTTGAACAGCGGCAAACGCGCGGCCGGCACGGTGATCATGGACAACCTGGTCTACAACTTCGGCGGCCGCAGCTTCGGCAGCCCCGAGGCCGACCGGCCCGGCCCCAAGGACATGCGCCTGGCCATCGTCGGCTCGTCCAATGTCTACTTCTACAGCCTGGCCAACGAGATGGGCGTGGACCTGATCCACGACGAGCTGGCGCCCTTTGGCCTGGGCCGCAAGACCGAGATCGACGTGCAGGGCGAAGTCGCCGGCGTGCTGCCGTCGCAGGAGTGGAAGCGCAACTACTTCCGCAGGAGCCCGGCGAACCAGAAGTGGTTCCCCGGCGAGACCATCTCGCTGGGCATCGGCCAGGGCTACAACAGTTTCACAATGCTGCAGCTGGCCAACGCTTATGCGACCGTCGCCTCCGGCGGCCAGCGCTACAAGCCGCGTCTCGTGCGCGAGATCGAGGATGTCGTGCGCCACGAGCAACGCCGCGTCGCCAGCGATGCGCTGACGCCGCTGCCGCTGCGGCCCGCCGATGTCGACGTGATCCGCAACGCGATGGGCGGCGTGACGCTGGAGGGCACGTCGCGCCAGGTCTTCATGGGCGCAACCTACACCAGCGGCGGCAAGACCGGCACGGCCCAGGCCGTCGGCCTGCGCGCCGGCGAGCGCTACAGCGCCATCAAGGCCGACGAGCGCAAGCGCGACCATTCGCTCTATGTCGCCTTCGCGCCGGTGGACCAGCCCACCGTGGCGCTGGCCGTCATCGTCGAGAACGCCGGCTGGGGTTCCGCCGCCGCCGCGCCGATCGCGCGCCGCGTGTTCGACTACCTGTTGGCCGGCACCTACCCCAGCGAGGAAGACATTGCCAAGACGCAGCTGGGCCAGACCTACGCGCCCATCGGCACGCCGCGCCGCGCGGCCGACGTACCGCTCCTACCCACTGCCGCTGCATCTGCTGCATCCGCCGCCTCAGCCGCTTCTGCGCCAGCCTCCGGAGCCTCGCGATGACCGTCATCGAACGACCGCCGCTGATGAACCGCCTGAAGCCCTGGCTCAGCGGCTTCGACATCCCGATGCTGCTGGCCATCCTGTGGCTGTGCGCCTGGGGCCTGCTGTGCATGTATTCGGCCGGTTATGACCACGGCACGCGCTTCGTCGACCATGCGCGCAACATGGCGCTCGGCCTGGGCCTGATGTACATCGTCTCGCGGGTGCCGCCGCAGACGCTGATGGCCATGGCCGTGCCGCTGTACACGCTGGGCATCGCGCTGCTCATCGCCACCGCGCTGTTCGGCGTCACGAAGAAGGGCGCCACCCGCTGGCTCAGCATCGGCATCACGCAGATCCAGCCTTCCGAGCTGCTCAAGCTCGCCACGCCACTGATGCTGGCCTGGTGGTTCCAGAAGCGCGAGGGGCTGCTGCGCTGGCCGGACTTCGTCGCCGCCTTCGCGCTGCTGCTGCTGCCCTTCTTCCTGATCGCCAAGCAGCCCGACCTCGGCACCAGCCTGCTGGTGCTCGCCGCCGGCTTGTACGTGATCTTCTTCGCCGGGCTGCCGTGGAAGCTCATCGTCCCCGCCGTCGTGCTGGCCGCCGCAGGTGTGGTGGCCTTGGTGGCCAGCGAGGATGCGATCTGCCAGCCGGACGTGACCTGGCCGCTGCTCAAGCCCTACCAGAAGACCCGCGTCTGCACGCTGCTCGACCCCACCAAGGACCCGCTCGGCAAGGGGTTCCACATCATCCAGGGCGAAATCGCCATCGGCTCCGGCGGCCTGACCGGCAAGGGCTTCATGCAGGGCACGCAGACCCACCTGGAGTTCATCCCCGAGCGCACCACCGACTTCATCTTCGCGGCCTTCGGCGAGGAGTTCGGCTTCATGGGCGCCCTGGCCCTGCTGGCAGGCTTCACGGCGCTGATCCTGCGCGGCCTGGCCATCGCCGCCGATGCGCCGACGCTGTTCGCGCGGCTGATGGCCGGCGCGGTGACGCTGTCTTTCTTCACCTACGTCTTCGTCAACATGGGCATGGTCAGCGGCATCCTGCCCGTCGTCGGCGTGCCGTTGCCCTTCGTCAGCTACGGCGGCACGGCAATGGTGACGCTGGGCTTGTCGCTCGGCCTGCTGCTGTCGATCGCGCGGGTCAAGAAGATCGTCAAGACCTGACGCTCATTCAGCAGCGTCCGCCTCGGCCACGACCACTGCCCCGGCCGCAAACCGGATCGTGAACCGCGCCCCCGGCCCCTGGCCATCGGGCAGCTCGCCACCCGCCGCCCGGCGCAGCCGCGTGTCGTCAAGTGTCAGTTCGGCGTCGTGCTGCTGGACGATCTCCCTGACGATGGCCAGGCCCAGGCCCGAGCCCTCCACGCCGCTGCCCAGCGAGCGGTAGAACGGCTGGAACACCTTCTCCCGCTCCGCCGGCGCGATGCCTGGCCCCGTGTCCTCCACCTGCAGCACGACGACCTGGCCGAACGGGTCCTCCACGACCCGCACCGTCACCATGCCGCCGGCCGGCGTGTAGAGCAGCGCGTTGTCGACGAGGTTGCGGATCAGCTCGCCGATCAGCACCGGCTGGCCCTGCACGCGCAGCCGGCCGTCCTCCGGCAGCACGCCGTCGTAGCCCAGGTCGATGCGCCGCTCCAGCGCGCGCGGCACGAAGTCGCGCACCGTGTCGACGGCGATCTCGGCCAGGTTGACCGGCTCGCGCCGCATGGCCTGCTCGGCGTCCTCGGCGCGCGCCATCGACAGCAGCTGGTTGACCATGTGGGCCGCCCGCTCGCTGGCCCGGGCGATCTGCGCGAGCGATCGCTTCAGCTCCTCGGGCGACGCCCGGCCGGCGTCGATCTCGCGCTGGATCAGCTCGGCCTGCGTGCGCAGCCCCGCCAGCGGTGTCTTCAGCTGGTGAGCCGCATCGGCGAGGAAATGCTTCTGCCGGCTCATCGACGAGTCCAGCCGCGCCAGCAGGTCGTTGATGGCCTGCACCAGCGGCGCCACCTCGTCGGGCACGCGCTGCTCATCGATGGGGGACAGGTCCGAACTGTCGCGCGAGCGGATGCGCCGCTGCAGCTCGTTCAGCGGCGCGATGCCGCGCGCCAGAGCCAGCCAGACCAGCAGCACCGCCAGCGGCAGGATGACGAACTGCGGCAGGATGACGCCCTTGATGATCTCGTTGGTCAGCCGCGTGCGCTTGCCCAGCGTCTCGGCCACCTGCACGAGCATGGTCTTGGCCGGCCCGGCCTGACCCTCGGGCGCGACCCACAGATAGGCCACGCGCACCGTGTCCGCGCCGACCTCGTCGTCGCGGAAATGCAGCTCCCAAGGCACGACGGGCGCGTCCTCGGTCGGCACCGGCAAGCCGGCGTCGCCGCTGAGCAGCTCGCCGCGCAGGCCCAGCACCTGGTAGTAGACCGTGTCCGACGCATCCACACGCAGCAGCGCCGCCGCCTCGGGCGCCAGCGCATAGCGGTCCCGCCCCTTGGCGGGCGCATCCACCGCGCTGACCTGCTGCCCCAGGCTGCGCGCCATCTCGCCCAGTTCCCGGTCATAGGGCTGGCCCGCGATGCCCTGCGCCACCAGCCAGGTCAGCGCCACGCTGATCGGCCAGATCAGCAGTAGCGGGGCGAGCATCCAGTCGAGGATCTCGCCGAACAGCGAGCCCTGTTGCGGGCTGGCGCCGTCCTTATTGGGCATTTAAGAGGCGATCTTTTCCAGGCAGTAGCCCAGGCCGCGCACCGTCGCGATGCGGATCGGCCCCTGCTCGATCTTCTTGCGCAGCCGGTGGATGTAGACCTCGATCGCGTTGTTCGAGACCTCCTCGCCCCACTCGCACAACCGCTCGACGAGCTGGTCCTTGCTGACCAGCCGCCCCGCCCGCTGCAGCAGCACTTCCAGCAGCGACAGCTCGCGCGCCGACAGTTCCAGCATCTGGTCATTGATGTAGGCCACGCGGCCGGTGGCATCGAACGTGAGCGGCCCATGCTTGATGACGCTGCTGGCCGTGCCCAGGCCGCGCCGCGTCAGCGCCCGCACGCGCGCCTCCAGCTCCTGCAGCGAGAACGGCTTGGCCATGTAGTCGTCCGCGCCCAGGTCCAGGCCCTTGACGCGCTGCTCCACGCTGTCGGCCGCCGTCAGGATCAGCACCGGCATCGTCGCGCCGCGGGCGCGCAGCTTGCGCAGCACCTCCAGCCCGTGCAGGCGCGGCAGGCCGAGGTCGAGGATCACGAGATCGAACTCATGCGTCGCCAGCGCGGAGTCGGCCTCCGTGCCGCTGCTGACACGGTCCACCGCATAGCCCGACGCGCGCAAGGCACGCAACAGGCCATCGGCCAGCACTTGGTCGTCTTCGGCAATCAGGATGCGCATGGTTCTTTTGTCTCCGCCACCGATGTTATGTGTTGGTCGAGTGGCTCATCTGTTGAGCTACCGACCGCCTAGCATGCTCATCAATCCTGGGGACAAACCACTGTACAAACATACAGATTGCCCCATAATTCAGCCATTCCTTTGGAGACTCGCATGGACGCCCCCGTCAAAGCCCTGAACACCGAAAAAGCCAAGGCCCTGCAGGCCGCCCTTGCCCAGATCGAGAAGCAGTTCGGCAAGGGCTCCATCATGCGGCTTGGCGAAGGCGAGGTCATCGAGGACATCCAGGTCGTCTCCACCGGCTCCCTGGGCCTGGACATCGCGCTGGGCGTCGGTGGCCTGCCGCGCGGCCGCGTCGTCGAGATCTACGGCCCCGAGTCCTCGGGCAAGACCACGCTGACGCTACAGGTCATCGCCGAGATGCAAAAGCTCGCCGGCACCTGCGCCTTCATCGACGCCGAGCACGCACTCGACATCCAGTACGCCCAGAAACTCGGCGTCAACCTGCAGGAACTGCTGATCAGCCAGCCCGACACCGGCGAGCAGGCGCTGGAGATAGTCGACGCGCTGGTGCGCTCCGGCTCGGTGGACCTCATCGTCGTCGACTCGGTTGCGGCGTTGACGCCCAAGGCCGAACTCGAAGGCGAGATGGGCGACAGCCTGCCCGGCCTGCAAGCCCGCCTGATGAGCCAGGCCCTGCGCAAGCTGACCGCCACGATCAAGAAGACCAACTGCATGGTCATCTTCATCAACCAGATCCGCATGAAGATCGGCGTCATGTTCGGCAGCCCCGAGACGACCACCGGCGGCAATGCGCTGAAGTTCTACGCCTCCGTGCGCCTGGACATTCGCCGCATCGGCTCCATCAAGAAGGGCGAGGAAGTCATTGGCTCCGAGACCAAGGTCAAGGTCGTCAAGAACAAGGTCAGCCCGCCGTTCAAGACCGCCGAATTCGACATCCTCTACGGCGAGGGCATCAGCCGCGAGGGCGAGATCGTCGACATGGGCGTCATCGCCAAGATCGTCGAGAAGTCCGGCTCCTGGTATGCCTATCAAGGCGAGAAGATCGGCCAGGGCAAGGACAACGCCCGCGAGTTCCTGCGCGAGAACCCCGATGTGGCCCGCGAGATCGAGAACAAGATCCGCGAGTCGCTGGGCGTGGCGCTGCTGACCACGGCAGCACCGGAGTAAGCCTTTCCGTTGGTGCTGCCATGGCGCGTGCGCCTTTGTCGCTGAAAGCTCGCGCCATCGGCCTGCTGGCCCAGCGCGAGCACAGCCGGTCGGAACTGCGGCGCAAGCTCCTTCGCATTGAGCAGCAGCAGCGTGCGCGCATAACAGCGACTCGAACTGCCGGGGCTTTCGACGATGGCGAGGCGGCTTCGGACGACGAGCCTGCGCCTGAAGCCGCCAATTCGGTGGTCGAGGCTCTGCTCGACACGCTGGCCGCCGCCGGCTATCTGGACGAGGCGCGCTTCGTCGACTCCCGGCTGCATATCCGCGCCGGCCGTTTCGGCACGCAGCGCATCCAGCAGGAGTTGGCCCAGCACGGGCTGCGGCTGGACGCTGAACAGCAGGCAGCGCTGCGCGCAACCGAGCTGGAGCGGGCCCGCGAGGTCTGGCTCAGGCGTTTTGGCGCGGAACCGTCCCGTAACCCCGAAGAGCGGGCGCGCCAGACGCGTTTCCTGCTGACCCGGGGTTTTGCCCCCGAAGTGGTGCACCGCTTGCTGAGGGCCTAAGGGCCGCTTGACCGAGCGCGCAGGGGGAATTTGCACCTCGCGTGCTACATTGCTGGCTGCCCAAAAAACGAGGGTTCACCCGGTTACAAGGCCTCTGCCCCTACGGCGAAGCGCTGCAAACGCCGGCTGTCCCCGTCCCGGCGCCGGCCGGGTTGATCTGTCACTCCCGCCCTCCATGCCCGCCGCCCAACCGTCCGTCACGCGCCGCCCGCTGCATCGCCGCGCCTTCGATGTGCGGGTGTTCGCACGCGATGACGGCCTGTTTGACGTCGAAGCCGGCCTCACCGACACCAAGGCGCATGACGTGCCGCTGGCCGGCGCGACGCGCAAGGCGGGCGATCCGATTCACCAAATGCACCTGCGGCTGACTGTCGACGCGACGCTGACGGTCACCGCCGCCTCGTCCGAGACGCTGTGGATGCCTTATGTGCAGGCTTGCGGCGAGCACGGCGACGCCTATGCGCAGCTCGTGGGCCTCAACTTGCTGAGGGGCTTCCGCCAGGCCGTCACCGAGCGCCTCGGCGGCACCAGGGGCTGCACCCACCTCACCGAGCTGTGCCAGGTGCTGCCGACGGCCGTCATCCAGGCCATGGCCGGCTCGGTCATCGACACCCGCGAGGGGGATGCCGCCGGCAACCCGCCTTTCCAGCTGGACCGCTGCCATGCGCTGCGCCGCGACGGCGCCACCGTGGCCAAGTTCTACCCCCGCTGGCACCAGTCCTCCGCGCCGGCCGCCAACGATTCCTGACTTCCCGACCCGAAAGACCCAAGCCATGAAAATCCACGAATACCAGGGCAAAGAAATCCTGCGCCAGTTCGGCGTGCCGGTGCCGCGCGGCATCCCCGCCTTCACCGTGCAGGAAGCCGTCGAGGCGGCCCAGAAGCTGGGTGGCCCGGTCTGGGTCGTCAAGGCCCAGATCCACGCCGGCGGCCGCGGCAAGGGCGGCGGCGTCAAGGTCGCCAAGACCATAGACGACGTGAAGGAAAAGGCTGAGGGCATCCTGGGCATGCAGCTCAAGACCCACCAGACCGGCCCTGAAGGCCAGAAGGTCCGCCGCCTGTACATCGAAGACGGCGCCGACATCAAGAACGAGCTGTACGTCTCGCTGGTCACCGACCGCGGCACGCAGAAGGTCGCCTTCATCGCGTCGAGCGAAGGCGGCATGGACATCGAGGAAGTGGCCCACGCCACGCCCGAGAAGATCATCACCGAGATGATCGACCCGCTGGTGGGCCTGACCGCCGAGCAAAGCAAGAAGATCGCGGCGGCCATCGGCCTGACCGGCGCTTCGGTCGACCAGGCCGTCGACATCTTCGCCAAGCTCTACAAGTGCTACATGGACACGGATGCGTCGCTGGTTGAGATCAACCCGCTGAACTGCGATTCCAAGGGCAACCTGATGGCCCTGGACGCGAAGTTCAACTTCGACGCCAACGCGCTGTTCCGCCACCCCGAGATCGTGGCCTACCGCGACCTGGACGAAGAAGATCCCGCCGAAGTCGAAGCCAGCAAGTTCGACCTCGCCTACATCAGCCTGGACGGCAACATCGGCTGCCTGGTGAACGGCGCCGGCCTGGCCATGGCGACGATGGACACCATCAAGCTGTTCGGCGGCGAGCCGGCCAACTTCCTGGACGTCGGCGGCGGCGCCACCGCCGAGAAGGTCACCGAGGCCTTCAAGATCATGCTGAAGAACCCGGAAGTGAAGGGCATCCTGGTCAACATCTTCGGCGGCATCATGAAGTGCGACACCATCGCCGAGGGCGTCATCACCGCCTGCAAGGCCGTGAACCTGAGCGTGCCGCTGGTCGTGCGCATGAAGGGCACGAACGAAGAACTGGGCAAGAAGATGCTGGCCGAATCCGGCCTGCCCATCATCGCCGCCGACACGATGGCCGAAGCGGCCACCAAGATCGTTGCCGCTGTTGCCTAACGCCCAGGAGTAAGAGAAATGTCGATCTACATCAACAAAGACACCAAGGTCATCACCCAGGGCATCACCGGCAAGACCGGCCAGTTCCACACGCTGGGTTGCCAGGCCTATGCCAACGGCAAGAACGCCTTCGTCGCGGGCGTGAACCCGAAGAAGGCCGGCGAGAAGTTCAGCGAGATTCCCATCTACGCGACCGTCAAGGAAGCCGCCTCGCAGACCGGTGCGACCGTTTCCGTCATCTACGTGCCGCCCGCCGGCGCCGCTGCCGCGATCTGGGAAGCCGTCGAGGCCGACCTGGACCTGGCCATCTGCATCACCGAAGGCATCCCTGTCCGGGACATGCTGGAAGTGCGCAACAAGATGAAGGCCAAGGAAGCCGCCGGCGGCAAGAAGACGCTGCTGCTGGGCCCGAACTGCCCGGGCCTCATCACGCCGGAAGAAATCAAGATCGGCATCATGCCCGGCCACATCCACCGCAAGGGCCGCATCGGCGTCGTCTCGCGCTCGGGCACGCTGACGTATGAAGCCGTGGCCCAACTGACCGAGATCGGCCTGGGCCAATCGTCGGCAGTCGGCATCGGCGGCGACCCGATCAACGGCTTGAAGCACATCGACGTGATGAAGGCCTTCAACGACGACCCGGACACCGACGCCGTCATCATGATCGGCGAGATCGGCGGCCCGGACGAGGCGGAAGCCGCCCGCTGGTGCAAGCTGAACATGAAGAAGCCCATCGTCGGCTTCATCGCCGGCGTGACTGCGCCCCCCGGCAAGCGCATGGGCCACGCCGGCGCGCTGATCTCCGGCGGCGCCGACACGGCCGACGCCAAGCTGGCCATCATGGAAGAGTGCGGCTTCACGGTCACGCGCAACCCGTCCGAGATGGCCAAGCTGCTCAAGGCCTTGCTGTAATCGCGACGCGCTCCCGCTGCAGAGCCGCCGGGCCACCGCCCGGCGGCTTTTTTCATTCCGCCGGCCTTCGCCCGCCTTCGCCGTGACCGTCGCCCGCTCCGCCTAAGATCGGCCGCATGGCAAGCGGCGGCAAACCCGGTTTCTGGCAACGCCTCATCGGTCGCGTGGCCGATGCCGCCGACGCACCTCCCAGCGAGCTGTCCACACTGCCGGCCGTGCAGCACACGCATGCGCCCGGCTCCTCAGCGCCTCAGGCACCGTCCACGGCAGTGCCGGCCGACCTGCACGACTTCGACCTCGGCGCCGAGATCGGTCGTGGCGCCATGGCCATCGTCTACAAGGCCACGCAGCGCTCCACCGGCCGCCAGGTCGCCGTCAAGCGCCTGGCCTTGAGCCGCGAGTTCTCCGCTGAGGACCTGGTGGACGTGCGCGAACGCTTCATGCGCGAGGCCCGCGCCGCCCGCACGCTGGACCACCCGGACATCCTGCAGGTGGTCGACGCCGGCCAGGACGGCCGTGACGCGTGGATTGCCCTGGAATACGTGCTCGGCCGCGACCTCAGCACCTTCACCAAACCCAGCCAGCTGCTGCCGGTGCGCGAGGTCGTGCAACTCGGCGCGCGGCTGGCGCGGGCACTGCACTATGCGCACAGTCAGGGCGTCATCCACCGCGACATCAAGCCGGCCAACGTCATGCTGGACCGCGTCAACGGCAGCCTCAAGCTGATGGACTTCGGCATCGCCCGCGTCGGCGACGGCAGCCGCACCCGCACCGGCCTCGTGCTGGGCACGCCGTCGTTCATGTCGCCCGAGCAGCTCGCCGGCCTGACGGTCGACGGCCGCAGCGACCTCTACTCGCTGGGCGTGCTGCTCTACCAACTGCTCGCCGGCTCGCTGCCGCACCAGAGCGACTCCATGGCCCGGCTCATGCAGCAGATCGCCACCGAGCCCGCGCCCGATGTGCGCACCCGCCGCCCCGAGCTGCCCGAGTCGCTGGCGCTGGTGCTCGCCCTGTCGCTGCAGAAGCGGCCCGAGCTGCGTTATGCCTCGGGCGAGCAGCTGGCTCGCGACCTCGACGCCGTCCTCGTCATGGACCTGCAGGCCGAGCCCGCCGCGCCGCAGGGACACACGCCTCAGGACCCCGGCTTCGCACAAACACTGCGCTTGACGCCGGAGGAAGCAGGGCAGAATCGCCGCTCCCCCGCTGAGCCCCACGAGCCACCGCAAGCCCCATGATCCTGGAGTTCTTCAGCGCCACCGACGTGGGCCGTGCTCGCGACAACAACGAGGACTCGGTCGCCCTGGACGAGGCCGCCGGCCTGGCCGTGCTGGCCGACGGCATGGGCGGCTACAACGCCGGCGAGGTCGCCAGCCAGATGCTCACAGGCTTCATCAGCTCGGAACTGGGTCGCTGGCTGAAAGATGCCGGCCGCGAGGCCCGTGCCGGCGAGGTCAAGCGCGCCATGGACATCTGCGTCGACAACGCCAACCGCGCCATCTTCAACGCCGCCAATACCAATCCCAAGTACGCCGGCATGGGCACGACGCTGGTGCTGGGCGTGTTCCGCCCCGAGGGCCTGCTGCTGGGCCACGTCGGCGACTCGCGCGGCTACCGGATGCGCGCCGGCCGGCTGATGCAGATCACGCGCGACCATTCCCTGCTGCAGGAACAGATCGACGCCGGCCTGCTGACCGTCGAAGAGGCCGCCTTCTCCAGCAACAAGAACCTCGTGACCCGCGCCGTCGGCGTGGAGGACACGGTGTTGCTGGAGTTGCATCTGCACGACGTGCAGGCGGGCGACACCTACCTCTTCTGCTCGGACGGCCTGTCCGACATGCTCGACGACGACAGCATCGCCAATCTGCTCAGCGGCAATCCGGCCTTGCCCGAGGCTGCACAGGCGCTGATCAACGCAGCCAATGACAGCGGCGGCCGCGATAACATCGCGCTCATCCTGGCCCGCGCCGAGAGCCGCCAACGGACCGAAGGACGGGGCTGGTGGCCCTTCGGGCGACGTGGCGGCAACTGACAAGCCTGCCTGACAGGCTGCGGCACGCACAACAGAGAACTTGAGGTCATTCATGGGCAAACTGGTGGTGTCGCTCGACGGCGTCGTGATCAAGGAGGTGCAGATCACGAAGGACAAGACCACGCTGGGTCGGCGGCCGTACAACGACATCGTCATCGACAACCTCGCGGTGTCGGGCGAGCACGCCGTGCTGCAGATGGTCGGCAACGATGTCTTCATCGAAGACCTCAACTCCACGAACGGCACCTACATCAACGGCAAGGCCATCAAGAAGCAGCTGCTGGCGGACAACGACACCGTCGAGATCGGCAAGTACAAGATCAAGTACCTGACCAACGACGGCAACGATTACGAAAAGACCATGATCCTCAAGCCCGGCCAGGCCGTGCCGGGCATGGGCGTCGGGTCGGCCTTCGGCGGCCTGGGCACCGCCGTCACCGTCGGCCCGGCCACCATCAAGGTGCTGACGGGCGCCGCTGCCGGCCGCGAGGTCGCGCTGACCAAGGTCGTCACGACGCTGGGCAAGCCCGGCGTGCAGGTGGCCTCCATCACCAAGCGGCCCACTGGCTACGTCTTCGCCCATGTCGAAGGCGGCCAGCGCCCGAGTGTCAACGGCATCCCGCTGACCGGTGAATCCATCGCCTTGCGCAGCGGCGACCTGATCGAGCTGGCCGGCACGCAGATGCAGTTCATCCAGAGCTGACCGGGCCACGCAGCCGGCCGCCCCGGCTGCGTGACTTCCTCACGCCAGCGATACCCCCAACTCGGTAATCCGACCGTCCGACCCTCCGGGCGGGTGCGTACATTCTTGGCTCCACCTCGCCCGATGCGGGGCCCCCGAATCCGAGCCAACGCACCGCATGAACATCCGCGTCCTGGGCTGCTCCGGTGCCATTGCAGCCGGCTACAAGACCACCGCCTTTCTGCTCGACGACGATGTCCTCATCGACGCCGGCACCGGCGTGGGCGACCTGCCGCTGGACGCCCTGGCCGCGATCGACCACATCCTGCTCAGCCACTCGCACCTGGACCATGTGCTGGGCATCCCGCTGCTGGCCGACGCGGTGCTGCGCCTGCGCGTGGCCGCCGGCCGGCCGCCCATTCAGGTTCACGCGCTGCCCGAAACGCTGGAGGCGCTGCGCCGCCACATCTTCAACGGCGCCATCTGGCCCGACTTCACCCGGCTGCCCAGCCGCGAGGCGCCGGTGCTCAGCCTTCACGCCTTCCAGATCGGCGACCGCCTGGACCTGGGCGGCCGCATGATCGAGGTGCTGCCGGCCGCGCACACCGTGCCGGCGGTGGGCTTCGCCATCGACGGCGGCGCAGCCAGCGGCCATGCACACTGGGTCTTCACCGGCGACACCGGCCCCAACCCGGCGTTGTGGCAACGGCTGGCGCAACTGAAGCTGTCGCACCTGGTCATAGAGACCGCCTTCAGCGACGACGAAATCGAACTCGCCCACGTCAGCCAGCATCTGTGCCCGACCGATCTCGGCACCGAGCTGGCCCAGCTGGGCGGCAGCGTGGACGTGCGCATCACCCACATCAAGCCCGGCGAGGCCGAGGCCGTCATGCAGGGCGTGCAGGCGCTGACCAGCCCGCATCGCATCAGCGCGCTGGAGGCTGGCCAGAGCATGGGGCTCTGAGCGGCGCGCTCGCTATCATCGACATCCGACCGAGGAGGTGTCGCCATGCAAGTTGAGATCGCTCCCCCATCCATCCCTGTCGGGCAATTCAAGACGTTTGGCCGATACGGCCCCGCCTACGAGATCATCAAGCCGCTGCGCCAGCTGGAAGACGGTGACTGGATGGTCGATATCGTGATGGTCGAGACCGGCGAGCATGCGGAGTACCGGCTCACCAGCATCAATGACGACCCGGACGCTCATTGATGTTCGCCGTCGCCTTCGACCTGAAAGTGGATGACACCCGCGCCAACCACCCTAAGGGTGTTTCTGCGGCGTATGGCGAGATTCGAGACGCTCTTGCGGGCTTCGGCTTTCGCTGGGTGCAGGGCAGCCTCTATGTCACCGACAAGGAAGACATGGCGAACTTGTTCCTGGCCATCATGGATCTCAAGCGCCGCCCCTGGTTTCCGCCCTCGGTAAGAGACATCCGCGCCTTCCGTATCGAGCAGTGGTCCGACTTCACGGGCGTGGTCAAAGGTCCCTGACGTGGCGTTACGTGGCAGGCTCGGTTTCAAGCTCGCGAATCAACGGCGCCTCGGCGCCGTTTTTCATGCCTGACGTTTCTTGGCCGCAGGCGCTCGACTGACAGAACGCGTCACGCCCGACTGACGCTTTTTGTCAGAACGGGCCGGCCAGGGCGGCCAAACGTGCGGTTTCGCACGCCAAAACGCCGCTGCGGGGCTGGCACGGCCCCTGCATTCAAGGGGTCTGCCCCCACCCAACAACTCTCCCTCTCTGGAGTACCGACATGCAAGTCAAAGCCAGCGCCCAAAAGGGCTTCACCCTGATCGAACTGATGATCGTCGTGGCCATCATCGGCATCCTGGCCGCCGTGGCCCTGCCGCAGTACCGCACCTACACGACCCGCGCCAAGGCCGCCAACGCACTGACCGTCGCTGACTCGCTGAAGTCGGCCGTGGCGCTGTGCATCCAGGAAGCCGGCGGCTCCAAGGATGGCTGCGACGCAGGCAGCAACGGCATCATGGCCACCGGTGACTTCAAGGGCACGAAGGAAGTTGCCTCGCTGGAGTCGGTCACCGACGGCAAGATCGTCATCGTGCTGAACGACATCGGCGCGGGCACTAGCGGCAAGAAGATCACCTTCGACGTGGACGGCATCCATGGCAACGCCGTGACCTGGAAGACGACCACCGACATCACGGACGAAGTCATCAAGGGTTCGCTCGAGAAGAACAACGTCGGCACCTGATCTTCTGCCGCGACATCAAAAAAGGGGGCTTCGGCCCCTTTTTTGTTTTCGCCATCACCTCTCCTGGACATGCGCCACCCCACTCGCAGCCTGCCGGCCACCCTGGCACTGCTGGCGACCGTCGCCTATCTGGCGGTCGCGCCCTTGCTTGCCTACCCGGCATCGGCCCACGATGGCAGCCGCGCGTTGCAGTTGGCGCTGCTGGCAGTCGTCAGCCTGCTTGCTGTGGCGGGATCGGTTGGGCTGCGGGCGACAGCGCCGGACTCGCTGAAGGCCTGCGCGCTTGCCGCCCTGGCGATCGCATTGCCATCCCTGCTGGCCGCGCCGAATCGCGCCGCCGCTGCCCAGGAAATCGCACTGATGTTGGGCTTGGCCGTCTTGGCCTTGCAGGTGTGCCACGCAGCGCGGGGCAACGCGATCGGGTGGGCCTACGACGGCCTGCTCGCCGGAAGCTGCACCTACTTCCTGCTGACGACCGGCATCTATGGCGTCGCATTGCTGGATGCGGGCGCAGGCCCGCTGAATGCGCGACTGCTGCATCTGGGTTTCGACAATCCGCGCTTTTTCAATCATGTCCAGACGCTGGCGCTGCCGGTGCTGCTGGGCTGGTCCGTCGCGGCGCCTGATCGCCTGCGGCGTCGTGCAGCATCGGTCGCTGCCAGCCTGCACTTCGCCTGGCTTTTCATGGATGTCGCGCGTGCCAGCCTGCTCGCCCTGGCGGTTGCGACCGTCTGGTGCTGCTGGGTCGGCGCCCGGCCGTTGTGGCGTCGCCTGCTGCTGTGCGCGCTGGCGGGTTTCGTCATTCATTGGGTTCTATTCGTTGCTCTGCCCATCGCGTTGGGACGCAGCTGGTTCACCCATTTCGCCGGCCTGCAGGAACTTACCAGCAGCCATTCCCGCGACCTGCTCCTGTCCGCAGCCCTTGATCTGATACGCGACCATCCCTGGCTGGGCGCAGGCCCCATGCATTTCGCGGCGCTGGCACATCCCAAGGGTGCACACCCGCACAACCTCTACCTTCAATGGGCGGCCGAGTTCGGTCTGCCATCGCTGCTGTTGCTCGTGGCGGTGCTGGCAATCCCACTGTGGCGAGCCTCGGCGCTGCTGCGGCAAACGCGATCCCAAAGCCCGGCAATGACCGCTGCGCTGAGCGCCGCGCTGCTGGCCGCATTGGTGGACGCGGGCTTCTCCGGCAACTTCGTGATGCCGTTGTCTCAGGTATGGATCGCGGTCACCTATGGCTTGCTGCTGGCGGCATTGCCGATCGGCCTTGCTGTCACCACCCCACTTCGGACAGGGCTTCGCCGCCTTGCGCTTGCAGGCCTGCTAGCCTCCCAGGTCTGGCTATGCGCCGTGGCCTGGCACCAATGGCAGCACATTCCTCCCCGCATTTCCGATCTCAGCCCCATCACGACCGCTGACCAGAAACCGCGCCCGCGTTTCTGGCAGCAAGGTTGGCTTTGAGCCGCGAGCCGCCAGTCAGGGCCGCAACGGCGTCGGCGGCAACCAGCCCTGAAGCCGCCCCTGCAAGGGCGGGCGGCCATGACGGTATTCGGTCAGCAAGTTGAGGTCGGTGATGGCCTCGGGCGGCGGCGCACCAGGCTTCTGGCTGCGCGCCAGGTAGTCCCCCGCCCGCTCCAGCGGCGCATGGGCGAGCTGCTCGGCCAGCTCGCCCGACGCAAAAAGTTCAGCTGCGAACGCGGACCCGCCGGGTAGCCGGCTGGCCTGCAGACGTTGCAATGCATCGGGCAGCTTGGCCATGGTGCGGTCGCTGGCATAGGCGAAGTTCTGGTAGCGCACGACGTCGGCAAACACCTGGCTGGCGGTCAGCATGGCGTCCAGGCTGCCGGTCGTGTTGAACGCAAAGATGCCGCCCGGCGCCAGCCGGCTGCGCACCAGCTGCATGTACTCGGTGGACAGCAGCAGCGATACATACGCCCGCCAGTGGAAGGTCGTGTTCATGACGACCAGGTCGAACCGCTCCGAGGCCTGCCGCTTCAACCAGCGGCGCCCATCGTCGATGTGGATGTGCACGCGCGGGTCCTTCAGGATGGCCGACACCGCGGGGTAACGCTGCACCAGCTCCAGATAGGCGGGATTGATCTCCACCACGTCGATGCGCTCGACCCCCGGCATGCCGGCCAGTGCCTGCGTCCACGCGCCGGTGCTCAGGCCGATCACCAGAACGCGGGCGGGCTGCGGGTGCAGCGTGGCCAGCAGGTAGCCACGGTCGAGCCGGTTGCTGTTGACGCGCATGTCGATGTTCAGGCGGCCGTCGTAGACGTTGTTGCCCAGCGTGATGTCGCCGCCACCCGAGCCGGCCAGCACGTGCACGACGCCATGCTTGTTCTGGATCAGGTGGCGCAGCGTGCCACCACCCAGCCGCGCAATGGTCTCCAGGCTGGCGGCGGGATGGAGAAGGTTGAGCAGGCCCAGCGCCACGGCCACCACCGGCAGCCGCCATGCCGCCGCCGACGGCGCGGGCCGTTCTTGCAGCGTCACCAGCAGCGCCAGCGCCGCTGCGCCGAGGCTGACCGCCACGAAGACCTGATCGACCGTCAACACGTCCAGCAACACGAAGCCGGTGAGCAGCGGCCCGAGCGCCGAACCCAGCACGTTGGCCACGTAGACACGGGAGACGCTGCGCCCGATACCGTCCTGGGACGACTGCGACCCGAGGTGGTGAATGATCGGGAACAGCATGCCCTTGATGGCCGCACAGGCGCCGATCAGCAGCATCAGCGCCAGCAGCGGCCACAGCGTGTCAGCCTCGCGATTGATCAGGAACGGCGCCAGCATCGCCAGCTCAGCGGTCGGCTCGGAGGTCATCAACCACGGCGCCAGCCGGAGTGCGCCGAGGTCCACGACGGCCGCCAGCGCCAGGATGCGCGCGACCACCGGCAGCAGCGGCCCGTCGCCCCGGCAGTGACGACCGCCCAGCAACGCACCGACGGCAATGCCCAGCAGGAAGGCCACCAGCACCACCGCGAAGGCATGCGGCCGGCCCTCGTGCCCGAACGACACCAGGCGCACCCAGGCGATCTCCTGGCTCAGGCTCAGCAAGCCCATGCCGAAGGACAACGTGATCGCCAGCCCGCGCATCCTCAGCGCCTCCCCACGGCCAGCAAAGCGCCAAAGCTGGCCGCCAGGTTGAGCGCAGCGGCCAGGTGCACGATCTGCGCCAGGTCCAGCCAGTAGGGCAGCACGAAGGCCATGCACCATGCGCCCAACGCCGCACCCAGCGTGTTGATGAAGTACAGCCAGCCCGTGGCCTGGCCGATCATGGCGCGGTTCTCGGCCGCATGCGCGACCAGCATCGGCAGCGTCGCACCCATCAGCACGGTCGGCAGCAGCAGCAGCGCAAAGCAGGCCGCGCCCGCCCCGATGCGTGGCAGCAGCGCCAGCGTGTCGGCCAGCCCCAGCAGCACCGGGACGCTGACCAGCCCGCAGGCGGCGATACCCAGCTCGAAGCCCGCGAACAGCGCGACGATGCGGCGCGGATGGCGGTCGGCCAACCAGCCGCCGAGCCAGGCGCCGATGCCCAGCCCCAGCATGAAGACCGACACCACCACGGTCACCGATTCGACGTCCACGCCGATCGCGCCGAACAGCAGGCGTTGCCAGACCAGCTGATAGACCAGCGCCGCGAAGCCGGAGCAGGCAAACGCGGCGCCGATCAGCCCCAGTTCGACGTGGCGCCGCAGACCCATGACATGTGTATTGACCAAGCCATCAGCATAGCGACGCGTCGGGGCGCGACAGGCCCGGCGAAACGCTCATGCCATCATGCGCGCCCATGTCGTATCAGACCTCCGCCGCGCCGCACGAGGCCGCGCCTCTCGCCCTCGTCCTTGCCGTCACGCTGCCCACGCTGCTGGCCTTCAACCAGACGCCGGCCGCCACGCTCTACAACCAGCTGCTGGCCCTCGCCGGCTGGGGGCTGGCGCTGCTGCTCTGGGCCCGCTCGGCGCCCGGCTGGCGGGCCGGCCTGACGAGCCCGGCGGCGCTGGCGATGGCGCTGCTGCTGGTCGCGCCGCTGAGTTCGGTCGCGTGGCGCGGCCTGCCGCTGTCGCTGGGCCTGAACGCCACCGCCATCATCGGCGCCGGCCTGGCCGTGCTGCTGCTGGCCCAGGGCCTGTCGCGCAACGCGCGCAACGTCGCAGGCGAGGCGCTGTGCTGGGGCCTGCTGGTGGCCGGCCTGTTCAGCATCGCCATCAGCCTGGCGCAGGTGTTCGCGCCCGGCTGGGCCGACGGCGACGTCATTGCCCGCTCCGGCATTCCTGGCCGTGCGGTCGGCAACCTGCGCCAACCCAACCACCTCGCCAGCCTGATGATGTGGGGCGCCGTCGCGGCGGTCTTCATCACTGAGCGGCGCGGCTGGCGGCTGCTGCTGGCGCCACTGCTGTTCGCCTGCGTTTTCACCGTCGTGCTGAGCGCCTCGCGCACCGGCTTCGTCGGCATCGCCATGCTGGCGCTGTGGGGCATCGTCGACCGCAAGCTGTCACGCAGCGCGCGCCTGACGCTGCTGGCCACGCCGCTGATGCTGGGCGTTAGCTGGTGGTTGATGTCGCTGTGGGCCGCCGCCGGCGACCATGCTTTTGGCGCCGCATCAAGGCTGGCGGAGGGCGCGGGCTCGCCATCGCGCCTGGCTATCCTGCGCGACGCCTGGGCCCTGACCATGGCCCACCCCTGGCTGGGCGTCGGCTGGGGCGAGTTCAATTTCGCGTGGAGCCTGACGCCCTTCCCGGCGCGCGCCATCGCCTTCTTCGACCACACGCACAACCTGCCGTCGCAACTGGCCGTGGAGCTGGGCCTGCCCTGGGCCGGCGCGGTGCTGGCCTTGCTCTGCTGGGCGCTGTGGCAGAGCTGGCGCGCCGCCGCTCGCGATGACGACGAGGCGCCGCTGCGCCGCGCCGCGCTGATGGTGGTGCTGGCCATCGCCCTGCACAGCCTGCTGGAGTACCCGCTCTGGTACGCCTACTTCCTGCTGCCGGCCTGCTTCGCGCTGGGCCTGGCCCTGCCTGCCCCTGCGGCGGCGGGCAGTTCACCCCGGCCTGCATCACCCGTGCCGGCGATGGCGCTCGGCGCGCTGTTCATCGTCGGCAGCCTGTTCGCGGTGTGGGACTACCAGCGCGTCGTCGCAATCTACACGCCCAGCGCGACGGCCCAGCCGCTGAGCCAGCGCATCGCCACCGGCCAGCGCTCGCCGCTGTTTGGCCATCAGGCCGACTACGCCGCCGCCACCAGCGACCCGCCCGGGCCAGCTGCGCTCGCCGCAGCGCGCCGCACCGCCTTCAGCCTCATCGATGCGCGGCTGCTGATGCACTGGTCCCGCTCGCTGGAGGCCACGGGCGATGCCGAAGGTGCGCGCTACCTCGCCGACCGGCTGCGCGAGTTCCGCAACCCGACCGGCGACAGCTGGTTCGAGAGCTGCGCGGAGCCCGCCTCGGCGGCGGCGATGCTGCAGTGCCAGCCGGCGTCGGCGGTCATCGACTGGCGGACGCTACGCTGACCAGTCGCCCGACTTCCCGCCCTGCTTCTGCAGCACCCGGACACCGTCGATGACCATGCCGCGGTCCGCCGCCTTGCACATGTCGTAGATCGTCAGCAGGCCGACCTGCACGGCGCACAGCGCCTCCATCTCGACACCCGTTCGACCCAGCGTCTCGACCTGGGCGCGGCACAGCACGCGGCTGCCGGGCTCGTCCAGCTCGAACTCGACCTTGACCCGAGTGATCGGCAGCGGGTGGCACAGCGGCACCAGGTCGCTGCAGCGCTTGGCGCCCTGAATGGCGGCGATGCGCGCCACGCCCAGCACATCGCCCTTCTTGGCCGTGCCGCTGGCGATCAGCGCGAAGGTCTCGGGCAGCATGCGGATCTCGCCGGCCGCGACCGCCACGCGGTGCGTCTCGGCCTTGGCCGACACGTCCACCATGTGGGCCTGGCCTTCGGCATCGAAGTGGGTCAGTGGGGATGTCATGTCAGGGCTGCCCTGCCTTTGGGAGGCGCTTCATTTTCAGGAAACATTCAGGTTTCGAGTTGCAGGCATCATAGGCAGCCGCCCGGTACTGAGCCGGCGGCGGCCGGAGCCCTTGCCTGATGAAGAAGTCGTTCGCCACCCGCCCCCTGCTGTCCCTGCTCGCCGCCGCCACACTGGCCCTGCCGGGTGCGCCGCTGAGTGCCCAGGTCAACCTGCCGGCGCTGGGCGATTCGGTCTCACAAGACCTGGACGTGGGCACCGAGCGGCAGCTCGGCGACCGCTACATGCGCCAGATCCGCATCGACCCGGCCGTCGTGCAGGACCCGCTGCTGACGGAATACATGGCGACCATCTTCGAGCCGCTGGTGGCGGCCTCGCGCAAGCTGGGCCACATCGGCGATGACATCCAGACCCGCTTCGCCTGGGAGCATTTCCTCGTCGAGGACAAGAGCGTCAATGCGTTCGCGCTGCCGGGTGGCTTCCTCGGCACCCACCTGGGGCTGATCGCGATGACGGTGTCGCGCGACGAGCTGGCCTCGGTACTGGCCCACGAGATCTCGCATGTCACGCAGCGCCACATCGCGCGCCGCATCGCCGGCGACTCGAAGAACAGCATGATCGCCATCGCCGGCCTGCTGCTCGGCGTGCTGGCCGCATCGCGCGGCAACATCGACATGGCCAATGCCGGCATCGTCGGTGGTCAGGCAGCCGCGCAGCAGATGTCGCTGAACTTCTCGCGCGACATGGAGCGCGAGGCCGACCGCGTCGGCTTCAACGTGCTGGTGGAGGCCGGCTTCGCCGGCAGCGGCATGGTGAGCATGTTCGAGCGCATGGAACAGGCCTACCACCTGATGGACAACGGCGCCTATCCGTACCTGCGCTCCCACCCGCTGACCAGCGAGCGCATCGGCGACGCCCGCACGCGCCTGGCGCTGGAGCCTTTCGCCCGCCCGCGAGGCCTCGCCGAGCATGCGCTGATGGCGGCACGTGCGCGGGTGTTGATGGACCCGCGCGTCGATGCCTGGAAGGTGCTGGAGAACTACGACGCGGGCGCACGCAACATCCGCGATAGCGGCGGCTACGAACAACTCGGCGCGCGCTACGCGGCCACACTGGCGTCCCTCAAGCTGCGCAACTTCGACCGCGCGGAGGCCACGCTGCGCAGCGCCGAGGTGACGCTGCAGCTCATCAATCCCAGCCCCGCCGAGACGGCAGCGGCCACGCGGCAGCTGACCTACCTGCGCGCCGAGCTGGCACAGGCGCGCGGCCGGCCGATGGAAGGCATTGCCGCGCTGGACTCGCTGAAGGGCGAGAAGTCCCGCCCGCTGCTGATGCAGCGCGTCGGCCTGGCGCTGGCCGCCGGCCCGGCGTCGCCCGCCCTGCGCGAAGCTGCGGACGCGTTGCAGACCCACGTGAGCCTGGAGCCCCGCGACTCGCTGGCCTGGGCGCAGCTGGCACTGGTCTGGCAGAAACTGGGCCAGCCGCTGCGGGCCGTGCGCGCCCAGGCCGAGGTGCATGCTGCCGCCGGCGACCTGAACGGCGCCATCGATCGCATGCGCTCCGGCCTGCGCCAGTCGCGCGGGCCGGATGCCGACCAGGTCGAGGCCGCAGTCATCGACGCCCGGCTGCGCGCGCTGGTCTACGAGCGCCAGTCCATCCTGGGCGAGATGTACCGCGGGCGCTACATCCCGCCGGACGTCGAACTGCCAAATTGAGGCCCCTCGCCCAAGGAGTACCTTGGTCGGTCCCCCGAGGGGACGGCGATGCTCGCGGCATTGAGCCGCTCGCACATCGCCAGGCGGGCCGGCTTGGGGCGGCCCGGCGCTCGGCCCGGACGCCCCGCTTGGTCAGTCCTGCGGAAACATCCGCTCCACGACCACGTCGATGAGCATGCCGCACAGGCTGTAGATCAGCGAGCCGATCAGCGCGGCCCAGAAGCCGGTCACGGCCAGGCCGTCGAGCAGGGACGCCGCCGCCCAGAACATCAGCGCGTTGATGATGAACAGGAACAGGCCCAGCGTCAGCACCGTCACGGGCAGCGTCAGCAGCACCAGCACGGGCCGCAGCAGCGTGTTCAGCAGGCCCAGCACCGCCGCCGCGATCAGCGCCGAGGTGAAGCTCGTCACCACGACGCCAGGGTAGAGGTGCGCCACCAGCAGCAGCGCGCCGGCCAGCAACAGCCATCGAGTGAGTGTCTTCATGGGCGCCGAGCATATCGGGCAGGGCCATGGGCTGTGTAGCGCCACCGCTGCATTCGTCGCCCATCAAATAGGAATCGTTCGCATTCGTGTTAACATTTTTGCTTGAGTCTGCCCCTCGTCACCGCTTGCCGTCCTTGAAGCCCGCCCTCGCCTTCGTCGCTCACGCCCCGGTCGCCACCGCGCCTTCGCGGCCCGCCATGGCGCGCGCGCAGCCGCAGCCCAGCTACGCCGAGCTGTCGTCCAGCTCGGCCCGCCATCGCCTGCTGGCGGTGGGCGTGGTCGCGCTGCACGTGCTGGTCCTGTGGGGCTTGAGCCAGATGCAGGATGTGCGGCGCACGGTGGCGCGCATGACGCCGGTGGTGGTGCGCCTGATTGCGCCGGCTGAGCCGCCCAAGCCCCTGCCGCCGGTGCCCGTCGCGATGCCCACGCTGCAGGTGCCGACGCCGACCTTCATCGAGCCGCCGCTGATCGCGATCGCCGCCGCGCCGGCGCCATCCCCGGTCGTCGCGGCGCTGCCGCCCCCGCCGCCGCCGACGCCCGTGGTGGCGCAGGCCGCACCCACGCCGATGGTGCCGGTCGTGACGCCACCCGCGCCCGCCCTCAAGCAGATTCCCGCCAGCGCCGTGCGCTACCTGCGCGAGCCGCGCATGACGGTGCCGCTGATGTCCAAGCGGCTGCGCGAGTCCGGCATCGTCTATCTGCGCGTCGTCGTCGACACGCGCGGCCTGCCGCGCGAGATCAGCCTGTCCAAATCCTCCGGCTTTACCCGCCTGGACGAGCAGGCGCTGCAGGACATGCGCAGCGCCCGCTTCGTGCCGCAGACCGACAACGGCCAGCCCGTCGAGTGGGAGGTCATCACGCCGATGTCCTACGAAGTCGACCGCTGACGCGCCTTTTCCCTTTCCCTCACTAGCCATGCCGTGGGCGGTGCTTGACGCCGTCGTGGGCAAAGCCATGCCCATTCACGATCCCTCGGAGAGTTTCATGTCCCGCAAGAACAAATCGAAAGCCCCGGCCATGCTGTTGCCGCTGGGCGCGCTGGCTGCCGGCTTCGGCCTGGCCTCGGCCGCGCTGGCCCAGACCGCGCCCGCTCCCACACCGCAGGCCAAGGGCGACAACGTGTTGCCCGTCGTGCGTGCCAAGGCCAGTGCCGAGAAGCAGGGCAAGGACGACTACCAGGCCACCGAGACCCGCATCGGCAAGGGCAAGCAGGACATCCGCGACATCCCGCAGTCCATCACCGTGATCACCGAGAAGGTCATGGATGACCGCAACTTCAGCAACGTCAAGGAAGTGCTGAAGAACACCTCGGGCATCACCTTCCTGGCGGCCGAAGGCGGCGAGGAGGACATCCGCATCCACGGCATTCCGCTGCAGAGCACCGGCGACATCTTCATCGACGGCATGCGTGACCCGGCCTTCTACGACCGCGACACCTTCTTCCTCGACAAGGTCGAGCTGCTGCGCGGCTCGGCCTCGCTGCTGTTCGGCCGCGGCTCCACGGGCGGCGCCGTCAACCAGGTGACCAAGCAGGCGCAGCTGGCCGACCAGAACCAGATCGACGTGACCATGGGCAGCCACGGCGCGCTGCGCGCCATCGCCGACTTCAACCAGCGCACCGGCGAGACGGCCGCGCTGCGCGTCAGCGCGATGGTCAACCACGCCGACAGCAACGGCGCGGGCTCCAAGGTCGACAAGCGCGGCGTGGGCGTCAACTACCGTTTCGGCATCGACGAGACCGACGAGTTCGGCGTGACGCTGTACGCACTGCAGAACGACAACGGCATCAATTACGGCGTGCGCTGGATCCGCCCGACGGCCACGTCCCCGTATGTCAACGGCCTGAACACCAAGCTGGACCCGGACGCCTACTACGGCCTGGCCAGCGACTTCAACAAGGGCACGGCCTACTACGGCATGCTCACGCACACGCACCGCTTCTCCAAGGACACGGAGCTGGTGACCAAGGTGCGCTATGCCGAGTACACCCGCGACCAGCGCGCCACGCTGTGGAACTTCGCCGGTGCGGCCCTGCAGCCGGGCGGCCAGGCCGTCACGCTGGACAACCTGAGCGGCGCCACCGTCATCACGCGCGGCTTCCAGCCCAAGAAGCAGGACATGCAGACGATCACGGCGCAGAGCGACCTGAGCACGCGCTTCAAGGCGCTGGGCTTCGAGCACACGCTGCAGACCGGCGTCGACTTCGCGCACGAGAAGAAGCAGGTCTTCGCCCAGGTCTCGGCCGCGCAGGGCGGCGTCGTGCCGGCCCGGCCCAACACGACGATCGGCACGCCGTCTGACGGCGCCAGCATCAACGAGAGCCTGCGCAGCTACCGCGACAACAACGCCTATACCGCCAAGGCCTACGGCGGCTATCTGCAGAACATGATCCAGCTCGCGCCGGCCTGGAAGCTACTGGCCGGTCTGCGCTACGACAACCTGACCGGCGACTACGAGCAGTACGCCGTGCCGAACAACGCGCTCTCGCCCGTGACGACGACGCCTTACCGCATGAAGGTCTCGGAGGTCAGCAAGCGCGCGGCGGTGCTGTTCCAGCCGAATGCGCAGTGGTCCTTCCACCTGATGGGCGCCACGTCCTTCAACACCTCGGGCGATGCGTACTCGCTGAGCGCGGCCAACGTGAACATCCCGCCGGAGGAGTCCCTCAACGTCGAGCTGGGCGCCAAATGGGACAGCGCCGACGGCAGGCTCAGCCTGCGTGCCGGCGCCTTCCGCAACACCAAGCTGCATGAGCGCAACACAGACCCGCTGATCACCAACCTGGTCACGCTCTCGGGCAAGCGCCACGCCGCCGGCCTGGACGTCGACATCGTCGGCCGCATCACGCCGCAGTGGGAAGTCTTCGGCAACTTCACGTGGATGCCGGTGGCCAAGATCGACATCTCCAGCGCCACCTCGGGTGAAGTGCAGGGCGCGCGCCCGTCGCTGTCGCCGCGCTACTCCGGCAGCCTGTGGACGGCCTACCAGGCGCTGCCCGCACTGCGCCTGGGCGCCGGCCTGAACGCCCGCAGCAGCCAGACGCCCATCCGCAACCCGGTCGGCGTCGTCGCGCCCAAGTTCGTCACCGCCGACGTGATGGCCGAGTACACGGCCATCCCGGAGCAGCTGATGTTCAAGCTCTACGTCAGCAACGTGGCCAACAAGCTCTATGCCGACCAGCTCTACCCGTCGTTCTACGTGCCCGGTACCGGCCGCGTGACGAGCGTGACCGGCTCCTACAAGTTCTGAACCGATGACTACCCGGGCCACGTCATGCTGCTGAAGATCCCCCAGATCCTCGACGACGCCGACCTCGCCCGGGCCCGCGAACTGCTGGCCGCCGCCCCCTGGGGCGATGGCCGCAAGACGGCCGGCCGCCAGGCGGCGCAGGTCAAGAACAACGACCAGCTGCAGGCCGGCAGCGAACAGCACCGCGCACTGCAGGCGCTGGTGCTGCAGGCGCTGGAGGCGCACCCGCTGTTCTTCTCCGCCACGCTGCCCAAGCGCGTGCTGCCGCCCTCGTTCAACCGCTATGCCGGCGCGGCCAATGCCTATGGCAGCCACGTCGACCAGGCGGTGCGCTACCTGCCCGGTGGCACACAACGCGTGCGCACCGATATCTCTTGCACGCTCTTCCTCAGCGACCCGGCCGACTACGACGGCGGCGAGCTGGTCATCGACACGTCGTTTGGCGAGCAGCGCATCAAGCTGGCGGCGGGCGACCTGGTCGTCTACCCCGGCACCAGCGTGCACCGCGTCGAGCCGGTCACGCGCGGCGTGCGGCTGGCCAGCTTCTTCTGGATCGAGAGCATGGTGCGCGCCGACGAGCAGCGCCGCCTGCTCTACGAGATGGACATGAGCCTGATGGCGCTGCGCGGTGATCTCGGCGAGACCCCCGAGCTGGTGCGGCTGACCGGCGCGTATCACAACCTGCTGCGCATGTGGGCCGATACGTGACTGCGCCGGCCATCGAGCCCCTGCCTGAAGGTCTGGCCAATCTGGCGGACTTTGTAGCGCCCGCCAAAGCGCGCGTGACCGAATCCGCCTGGGCCTATCTGAATGGCGGCGCGGCGGATGAGCTGACGCTGCAGGCCAACCGCGCCGCCTGGGACGCGATCAAGCTGCAGCCCCGCGTGCTGCGCGACCTGGCCGGTGGCCACACGCGCGTGACGCTGCTGGGCCGCGAGCTGCTGCATCCCGTGCTGCTGGCGCCCATCGCCTACCAGCGCCTGTTCCACGCCGATGGCGAGAGGGCCATCGCCCACGCCGCCGCCGCGCAAGGCGCAGGCATCATCCTCAGCGCCCAGGCCAGCGTGCCCATGGAAGACGTGGCCGCCCCCATGCTGGCCGAGCCCACCGCCGGCCCGCTGTGGTTCCAGCTCTACTGGCGCGACGACCGCGACTTCATGCGCGCGCTGCTGCGCCGCATCGAGGCCGCCGGCTACCAGGCCCTGGTGCTGACCGTCGACGCGCCCGTGCACGGCGCGCGCGACCGGGAGCGCCGCATCGGCTTCAAGCTGCCCGCCGACATCCGCGCCGTGAACCTCGGCGGCGTCAAGAAGCCGCTGAACCTGCAGCCGGGCCAGAGCGCACTCTTCGACGGCCTGATGCCGCGCGCCGCCACCTGGGCCGAGGTCGACTGGCTGCGCGCCGAGAGCAAGTTGCCGCTGCTGCTCAAGGGCGTCACGCACGCCGATGACGCGCGCGAAGCGCTGGCGCGCGGCGTGGCCGGCCTCATCGTCTCCAACCACGGCGGCCGCACGCTGGACACCGTGGCCGCCACCGCTGCGCTGCTGCCGCCGCTGCGCGCCGCCGTCGGCCCCGACGTGCCGCTGCTCGTCGACGGTGGCCTCCGCCGCGGCACCGACGTGCTCAAGGCCATGGCCCTGGGCGCCAACGCCGTGCTGCTGGGCCGCCCCTATGTGCATGCGCTCGCGGCCAGCGGCGCGCTGGGCGTGGCCCATGCGCTGCGGCTGCTGCGCGATGAGCTGGAGATCGCCATGGCGCTCTCCGGCTGCAAAACCCTCGCCGACGCCGGCCCGGCGCTGCTCTGGCCCACCACCTCCCGCTAAGGACTCTCTGATGAAACGCCTACTCGCCGCCCTCGCCCTCACCGCCATCAGCGGCACCGCCTTCGCCCATGGCGCCGTCTCCTGCCCCGCCGTTCCCAAGGAAGAGAAGAAGGGCCAGATGGAACTGCAGAAGAAGCTCGAAGCCGAGGGCTGGAAGGTCCGCCGCGTGCAGAACTTCAACGGCTGCTACGAGGTCTACGGCTTCGACAACAGCGGCAAGAAGGCCGAGGCCTTCTTCAACCCCAAGACCTTCGAGCGCGTCTGGCCCGAGGGCGAACAGCCCACCGACAAGAAGTAAGCGATGCCCATCCGCGTCTGGGACGCGCTCGTGCGCGTGCTGCACTGGACGCTGGCCGCAGCCGTCGCCACTGCCTGGATCAGCGGCCACTGGCCACCTCATGACTTCGACACCTGGCACCACATCGCCGGCTACGTGGCCGGCGCGGCCGTGGTGCTGCGGCTCGTCTGGGGCTTCACGGGCACGCGCTATGCCCGCCTCGCCCAATTCGTGCACGGCCCGCGCGCGGTGCTGGCCTATGCCCGCGCGATGCGCGCCGGCCGCGAGCCGCGCCATGTCGGCCACAACCCGCTGGGCGGCTGGATGGTGCTGGCGCTGTGGGCCACGGCCGCCTCACTGTCCCTCACCGGCTGGCTCTACACCACCGATTGGCTGTGGGGTTACGAATGGCTGTGGAACCTGCACGCCTGGCTGGCCTGGGGCATCCTGGCCCTCGTCATCGGCCACCTCGGCGGCGTCGTCGTGACGAGCTGGCGGCACCGCGAGAACCTCGTGGCCGCGATGTTCAGCGGCGTGAAGCGCTCGCCCGACGGCGACGACATTCGCTGACACAGCGGCCTGCAGAACCCAGGATTGATGCGGCCCCGCGACAAGCATGGCGTAAAGGCCCGATTTCATGGGCCTCTGCGGGTCATCCCCTCTATGAAAGCCTTCTTTTCCCCCAGGGAGCGCAGTACCATCGCCGCCGCAGGGTGCTAGCGAGTATTGAAGGCCTACTGGGCCTTCACCCACGCCCGGCACATCAACAACTTTTGATGGAGTGAATCGACATGGCAACTGCGACGAAGAAGGCCGCGCCCGCAAAGAAGGCTGCGGCTCCGGCTAAGAAGGCCGCACCGGCGAAGAAGGCGGCAGCACCTGCAAAGGCGCCTGCAGCAAAGAAGGCAGCAGCGCCCGCCAAGGCACCTGCAGCGAAGAAGGCAGCGCCGGCCAAGAAGGCCGCCGCACCCGCCAAGAAGCGCACGCCCAACGCCGCCTTCATGAAGGCCCTGACCCCCAGCGCCGCGCTCGCGGCCATCGTCGGCGCAGCACCCCTGCCGCGCACCGACGTGACCAAGAAGGTCTGGGAATACATCAAGAAGAACAAGCTGCAGGACGAGTTGTCCAAGCGCGTCATCAACGCCGACGCCAAGCTGAAGGAAATCTTCGGCAAGGCCAAGGCCGACATGTTCGAGATGACCAAGCTGATCAACAGCCACCTGAAGTGAACGGGCGCCGCGCTTGCGCGGCCTCGTCAACACGGAGCCCGGCAGTGCCGGGCTTTTTTGTGCGCGCTGCTCCTCCTTCCGCCCGGCGATGACGCATCCACATTCATTCAAAAAGCTGGTCGGCCCGCTGGGTGTCATCGCCGGCCTCGGGGTCGCTGCGCTGCTCGTCAGCCACGTTTGGAGCGGCGCTGACCGCAGCGCTGACGTGCGCTCGCTGCAAGTCGAGTGCGGCAACACCGACGACCCGCCAGGTACCGGCATGCCCGCCTGGCCCGATGGCAAGCAGCGCTACTACACGCGCCAGCACTGGACCGAGGCCGGAGAGTTGAAGGTCGAGGTGTGGGAGTTCCTGTCGCCCGGCTATGTGCTCGTGTCTGCCGACCGCGAGGTCAAGGGCCGGCGCATCGTCATCAAACCGCGCTGGGAAGTTCCGCCGGACGGTGCGGTGGCGGCCTGCCACGCCAAGCTCGGCGTGGAAGTCACCTTTCGCAACCTGCCGCGCGGCGACTACGTCATCGACGCCCGTTAGGTCAGCAGCGTGCGCAGGCTGGCTTGCAACAGTGGCAGGTCGATGGGCTTGAGCCAGTAGTCGGCAAAGCCCGCGGCACGCGCCGCGCGAACGACCTCGCCGGGGTTGTCGGCCGACAGCGCAACCCAGCGCGCGTCTGCCAGCGCGGCCGACAGACCCACGTCCGCAGCGACACGTTCGCGCAGCGCCAGCCCCGTCATGTCGGGCAGGTTCATGTCGATGAGCAACAGGTCGGGCCGGCATTCGGCCAGCACCGCCAGCGCCTCGGCACCCGTCTCGGCGCAGCGCAGCTCCCAGCCCGGCAGCGTACGGAACACCTCCTCCATCAGGATCAGATGGATGCGGTCGTCTTCGACGTAAAGCACCAGCGGCGCGGCGCGTTCGGGCATGGCGGGATCGGGGAACAGCTACAGCGGTCGGCACGATAGCAGCAATGCCCGATCGGCCCGGGCACACCGCGCTGCGGTCTTTTCCAGGCGTTGCGTGACATTTCGCACCCGCCGCGCACCCCGTCTTCGGGGGGTTTCAACGCGTACAAACCCTGTACATCCCTAACACTTACGGCGTTCGCCCCTGGGTTTGGGGCGCGTCGTTTTGACAGGCCCGCCGATGTCTCTGATCGCCACCTTCGCTCTCGCCGTTTCCGCCGGCTCCGCGCTGCCCACCTGCAGCTGGGACCGCCCGGGCGCCAACCCTTTCATGGGCGACGTGGTGGCAGCCGTGGACCGCTACCAGGACATCCCGGTGGCCACGCGCGAGAAGCTCAAGGCGCGCATGAAGGCGCGCAGCTATGACGACATCGCCCTCATCGAGCGCGACACCATCAAGGGCCAGGCGACCTACGCGCCGGAGATCAGCGACATGCACTTCGGCCCCGGCGCCGTCTGCAAGACGGTGACGCGCGCCAAGTGGACGGCCAAGACGCAGGAGCGCGGCCTTGTCTACTGCGAGGACGGCCAGTGCATCCTCGTGCCCACCGTCTGCCGCAACGTCAGCCGCATCCGCCGCCTGGACGCCAAGCCGGCCGCCGCAGCGCCATCCGGCGCGGGCAACGTGGCCTCGTCGGCCCAGGAAGGCGAGGCTGTCGCGCCGCTGGAGTTCGAGGCGCCTGGCGCCGGCCCGATGGCGGCCGCCCAGCCGGACAGCTTCTCTGCGCAAGCCGGCGGGGCCTCGCTGGGCGGTGGCGGCAGCCCGGCCCAGGGTGGCAGCAGCTTTGCGGGGCTCAGCGGCGCTCCTGCACCGGGCACGGCCGCGAACACAGGCGGTGGCGTCCCCGGCCTGCCCAGCCTCGGCATGCCCAGCCTGCCGCCAGGCACCGTGCGCCCGGCCGAATCCCCCAACCTGCCCGGCGTGACGCCGGCCGTGCCCGAGCCGGGCACCTGGGCCATGATCGCCGCCGGCCTGCTGGTCATCGGTTTCCGCGCAAGGCGCGGCCGACGGGACTGATCAACGCCTGATCAGCGCCTCAACAACGGCGCCAGGTAGCGCCCCGTGTGGCTGGCCTCGCAGGCCGCCACGTCTTCCGGCGTGCCGGCCACCAGCAGCGTGCCGCCACCGGCACCGCCTTCCGGGCCCATGTCGATGAGCCAGTCGGCCGTCTTGATGACGTCCAGGTTGTGCTCGATGACGACGATGGTGTTGCCCGCGTCGCGCAGCTGGTGCAGCACCTTGAGCAGCAGTGCGATGTCGGCGAAGTGCAGGCCGGTGGTGGGCTCGTCCAGGATGTAGAGCGTGCGGCCCGTGTCGCGCTTGCTCAGCTCCAGCGCCAGCTTGACGCGCTGGGCCTCGCCGCCGGACAGCGTCGTCGCGCTCTGGCCGAGCTTCACATAGCCCAGGCCCACATCGAGCAGCGTCTGCAGCTTGCGCGCCAGCGCAGGCACGGCGTTGAACAGCGTGAAGGCGTCCTCCACCGTCATGTTCAACACCTCGGTGATGTTCTTGCCCTTGTAGAGCACCTCCAGCGTCTCGCGGTTGTAGCGCCGGCCCTGGCAGACGTCGCAGGGCACGTAGACGTCGGGCAGGAAGTGCATCTCCACCTTCAGCACACCGTCGCCCTGGCAGGCCTCGCAGCGGCCGCCGGCCACGTTGAAGCTGAAGCGCCCGGGGCCGTAACCGCGCTCGCGCGCCGTGTTCATCTCGGCGAACAGCTCGCGGATGGGTGTGAACAGGCCGGTGTAGGTCGCCGGGTTGGAGCGCGGCGTGCGGCCGATGGGCGACTGGTCGACGTTGATGACCTTGTCGAAGGCGTCCAGGCCCTCGATCTCGTCGTAGGCGGCCGGGTCGGCGTGGCTGTTGTAGAGCTTCTTGGCGACGGCGGCGTAGAGCGTGTCGTTGACCAGCGTGCTCTTGCCCGAGCCGGACACGCCGGTCACGCAGGTCAGCACGCCGACCGGGATGTCGACCGTGACGCCCTTCAAGTTGTTGCCGCGCGCATTGACGATGCGCAGCTTCTGATCCTCTGGCGCCTTGTGGCGCTGCGTGGGCACCTCGATGCGCGCGGCGCCGCTGAGGTAGCGGCCGGTCAGCGAGTTCGGGTCGGCCGCCACCTGGGCCGGCGTGCCCTGCGACATGATGTGGCCGCCGTGAACGCCCGCGCCGGGGCCGAGGTCCAGCACCCAGTCGGCGGCGCGGATGGCGTCCTCGTCGTGCTCCACCACCAGCACCGAGTTGCCCAGGTCACGCAGGCGCCGCAGCGTGGCGATGAGCCGGTCGTTGTCGCGCTGGTGCAGGCCGATGCTGGGCTCGTCGAGCACATACATGACGCCCGTCAGCCCAGAGCCGATCTGCGACGCCAGCCGGATGCGCTGGGCCTCGCCGCCCGAGAGCGTGTCGGCACTGCGGTCCAGGCTCAGGTAGTTCAGGCCCACGTCGTTCAGGAAGCGCAGCCGTGACGCGATCTCGCGCACGACCTTGTCGCCGATGTCGGCCTTGTTGCCCTTGAGCTTGAGCCCCTCGAAGTAGTCCAGGCACTCACGCAGCGTCGAATGCTCGACCTCGAAGATCGGCCGGCCGCGGACGCCGGGCGGCGCGTCCGCAGGCTGCAGCACCACGTTGCGCGCCTCGCGGCGCAGGCGCGAGCCCTCGCAGGCGACGCAGGGCTTGGCGGCCATGTAGCGGGCCAGGTCCTCGCGCACCGCGGCCGAGTCGGTCTCCTTGAAGCGGCGCTGCAGGTTGGGCAGGATGCCTTCAAAGGGGTGCTGGCGCTTGACGCTGCGCTTCTTGCCGCTGGCCGTCTCGGCCTGGTAGACGAAGCTGATGTCCTCGTCGCCCGAGCCACGCAGCAGCACCTCCTGCGCAGCCGGCGGCAGGCTCTCCCACGGCGCCTCAACGTCGAACTTGTAGTGCGCCGCCACGGATTCCAGCAGCGAGAACGTGTAGGGGTTGCGGCGGTCCCAGCCCTTCACGGCGCCGCTGGCCAGCGACAGCGTCGGGAAGGCGACGACGCGCTCCGCGTCGAACACTGTCACCTGGCCCAGGCCCTCGCAGCTGGGGCAGGCGCCCACCGGCGAGTTGAACGAGAACAGGCGCGGCTCCAGCTCGGGCAGCGAGTAGGAGCACACCGGGCAGGCGAACTTGCTGGAAAAGAGCGTGGTGTGCCCGGTGTCCATGTTCATCACCAGCGCCCGGCCGTCGGCCTGGCGCAGTGCGGCCTCGAAGCTCTCGGCCAGGCGCTGGCGCAGCTGGTCGTGCGAATCGGCGCGCAGCTTGACGCGGTCGATGACGACGTCGATGTCGTGCTTCTCGGCCTTCTTCAGCGCCGGGATCTCGGGCGCCTCCACCGTCACGCCATCGACACGGAAACGCACATAGCCCTGCGCCTGCAGCTCCTGGAACAGCTCGACGAACTCGCCCTTGCGGTCGCGCACGACCGGCGCCAGCAGCATCAGCTTGCTCTCGTCGGGCATGGCCAGCACGGCGTCGACCATCTGGCTGACCGACTGCGCCTCCAGCGGCAGGTCATGGTCCGGGCAGAAGGGCGTGCCGGCGCGGGCGTAGAGCAGGCGCAGGTAGTCGTGGATCTCGGTGACCGTGCCCACCGTCGAGCGCGGGTTGTGGCTGGTCGCCTTCTGCTCGATGGAGATCGCCGGCGACAAGCCCTCGATGATGTCCACGTCCGGCTTGTCCATCAGCTGCAGGAACTGCCGCGCGTAGCTGGACAGGCTCTCGACATACCGCCGCTGCCCCTCGGCATACAGCGTGTCGAAGGCGAGCGACGACTTGCCCGACCCGGACAACCCGGTGATGACGACCAGCGCGTGGCGCGGCAGGTCGACGTCGATGTTCTTCAGGTTGTGGGTGCGCGCGCCGCGCACGCGGATGAATTTCGACTCAGGCAAAGACATGGGAGTTTTCACGAGCAACCGGGCATGATAGGTCGTGACAATCGCGGCCGTTCAAGAGCCGAAAGGGAGAGACCGATGCCCGTGCGCCTGATGGCCGCCGCCTTCGCCATCGCCAGCCTGCTGCAGGCGGCGCCCGCCGCACAGGCACAGACTGCTGCGCCTGCGCCCGTGGCCGCCAAGCCGCCGGCCATCGCTGATTTCTTCAAACGTCCGTCGGTGCGGCGCCCCAAGCTCAGCCCGAGCGGCCGCTACCTCGCCATCCAGGCGGCCGGCAAGAACGACCGCATGTCGCTGGCCGTGCTGGATTTGCAGACCATGCAGACCCCGAAGTTCATCGCCGGCTTCAATGACGCTGACATCGCCACCCATCACTGGATCAGCGAGGACCGCCTGGCGTTCGACGTGTCCGACTCGCCAGACGGCACGACGCGCGTCAATGGCCAGGGCCTGTGGGCGGTGGACCGGGACGGTAGCAATTCGCGCCAGTTGATCAAGACGGACAAGCACTTCATTACCACGGCCACCCTCATCAACGACCGCCGACTGGACGTCAACTGGGTGCTGCACAGCGTGCCACCGGGGCTGGACGGCGGCGAAGTGGTCGTCATGCGACGGCGCTGGATGAGCGAGCGCGAGGCAACCGGTGCGCAATTGGCGCGGCTGGACACGCGTACCGGCCTGATGCGCACGCTCAGCGAGGGCGTCCCCGACTACGCCCAAAACTGGCTGCTCGACTGGCGCGGTGCACCGCGCGTCATCAACACCCAACACCAGGGACGCAGCCGGCTCTTCCACCGCGACGACGCCGGCCGCTGGCAGTTCTGGTACGAGGATGACCCCGAGGCGCGCAACCACCCCTGGCCGATTTGGTTCGGGCCGGACGGCCTGGTGCTGGGCGAGCAAGGCCACGGCGGCTTCACCGCCGTCTTCCGCCTCGACGCGAAGACCGGCCGCGCCGACGGCGAGCCGTTGATCTCCACCCCCGGCTACGACTTCGAGGGGCGACTCATCACCGAGCCCGACACGGGTCGCCTGCTGGGCGTGCGCTACGAGACCGACGCACCCGGCACCGTGTGGCTGGACAAGACGATGAAGGCACGCCAGGCCGAGATCGACGCCCGGCTGCCCGGCAGCGTCAATCTGATCGAATGCCTGCGCTGCGTAGAGGCCAGCCACCTCGTCGTCACCTCGCTGTCCGACAAGCGCCCGCCGCTGTACCACCTGTACAAGCCAGCGGACAAGGATCTGCAGCCGCTGGCCGGCACCCGCGCCGACCTCCCCATCGCCGCCATGGGCCAGCGCGACTATCACCGCATCAAGGCCCGCGATGGCCTCGAGATGCCCGTGCTCGTCACGCAGCCAGCCGGGGGCGCCAAGGCCGCCACACCCACCATCGTGCTCGTGCACGGCGGGCCCTATGTGCGGGGCACGCACTGGCCCTGGTCGCCCAATGCCCAGTTCCTCGCCAGCCGCGGCTACCTCGTGCTGGAGCCGGAATTCCGCGGCAGCACTGGCTACGGCTTCGGACACTTCCGCGCCGGCTGGAAGCAATGGGGCCTGGCCATGCAGGATGACCTCGCCGACACGCTGGCCTGGGCCGTCAAGCAGGGTTGGGCCGACCCCAAACGCGCGTGCGTCATGGGCGCCAGCTACGGCGGCTACGCGGCCCTGATGGCAGCCGTCACGCAGCAGGACCTGTTCAAGTGCGCGGTCAACTGGGTCGGCGTGACCGACATCGGGCTGTTGTCCAGCATCAGCTGGAGCGACATGTCGGACGAGTGGAGGGACTACGGCATGAAGCGCCTGGTGGCCGACCCCGACACCGACGCCGACGCCGAGCAGATGCGCAAGACGTCGCCGCTGCAACGCGCCAAGGAAATCCGCATACCGCTGCTGATGGCCTACGGCGGCGAGGACCGGCGCGTGCCCATCAAACACGGCACAGACATGAAGTCCGCCCTGCGCGATGACCAAGCGCTGGAATGGGTCGTCTATCCGGACGAGGGCCACGGCTGGTTCAACCTCAAGACGAACGAAGACTTCTGGGGCCGCGTCGAGCGCTTCCTGGCCAGACATATCGGCCCGGGCAACTGACGCTTCGTCCGCGCCGCCTGCAGTTGGCGACGCGGCTCTTGCGCTTCATCGCAGCGCCCTGGCGACGGGCCGGTCCGGTGCCGAAACTCCTTCCATCGACACAGCAATCCCGCTGTGACAACCCCGAAGGAAGCACCATGAAATCCACCGTCCTCATCCAGGCTGCCGCTGTCGCCGCCTTTGCCTTCACCGCCTTCACGGCCAGCGCCGCGCCCCAGGTCAAGACGCTGCCCCGCGTCGTCGTCACCGGCAAGGCCACGCCCGAAATCGCCCAGCTGCCGCGCGTCGTCGTGACCGGCTACGCCGTGCGCGAAGTGGCCCAGCTGCCGCGCGTCACCGTCGTCGGCTACAGCGAGACCACGCTGCTGCGCCAGCAGACCCTGGCCGCCGCCAAGTCGGGCATCCGCCGCGCCTGAGCCCCGCATGACGATGCGTTTGAAGCACCCCACACGAGCCGAGTCGCCGGCGCAGCAGGCCGGTGGCCTGAACTGCGCCGCCGAGTCGGCTTGTCTCTCGCGGTCAAAGCCGAATCTCTGAAAGACAATCGGGCTTCTTCATCGGAGCCCGCTTGTGAAAGAAGAGCTGCGCCAACGTCGGTCCTGGCTGGATGGCTTCATGGCTTATCCCGCCCCGGCAGGCCTGAGCGAAACCCAGCTGCGCGACAACATCATCCTGCTGGACCAGGCGCTCTACACGCTGTGGAACCTGGGGGACAACCTGCTGTTCGGCTGGACGCCCGCACCGCGCGGCCTGCGCGCCATCGTCGCGCCGCACCCCATGCTGACCGAGTTCGCCCTGGGCGACGGCAACCTGCCGCCGGCCGAGCTGACCAGGCGCGCGCGGCTGCTGGACAAGCTGCTGTCCAACCAGGAGCACCTGGAGGGCGCCGCCTTCGACGAAGTCAGCGCCGCCCTGGGCGTGGCGCCGCGCTTCATCGAGCTGCCGTTCGCGCCCGAGCAGGGCCTGGGCCTGCCGCTGATCGCCGCCATCGCCGCGCGCTACGGCGTGCGCCTGGTGGAAGACCGCGCCGTCATCCTGTTCGACGCCGTCGGCTTCTCGCTGCTGACACCGCTGCAACAGGTGGTGCAGCTCAACAGCCTGTCCTGCTCGGTCAACGCCGCCTACGCCAAGCTGCTGGCCCAGGAAATCAACATCAACTTCGCGCGCACGACGACGGGCGACGGCTTCTACATCTGGAACCGCATGCGCGGCGTCGAGGCCAATGTGGAGCTGTACCAGCTGATGCAGTTCATCCTGGCCGACAACGCGCTGGCCCAGGAGCGCGCGACGCGGCCCGAGTCGGTGCCCAAGCTGCGCGCCTGCTTCCACGTCGGCTCGCACTACGAGTTCTACCAATCCGAAGGCCTGAACCCGACCTCGTTCAGCTACTTGGTGGGCCAGGTCACCATCGAGCTGGCGCGCATGGTGGAGAACGCGCGGCCGGGGCAGATCCTGGTCGGCAAGTTCAACACGCTGATGCACGACGAGACCACCGGCGACGACGTGCGCATCGACAGCCTGGACTTCGTCGAGCGCACGCGCGCACCGCTGCGCAGCCTGAACGGCCTGAAGCTGGCCGGCTCGGAGGTGGACGAGATCGCCTGCTACCTGACCGGCCGGCGCGACGAGACGGGCCTGTGGGGCATCAGCGAATACCAGATCGCCGACAAGCACGGCCTGATCCACCGCGTCTACAACGCCAAGATCAACATCCACCGCCGCAACGGCGAACCCATCTACCTGGGCCTGCGCGAGGAAGACCTGCCCCCGGACGCACCGCGCACGGTGGCGGACACGGATTTCCATCCGCTGCCCACCTGAAGCCGGTTCGACGGGCGCAGTGACCGAGTTCCCCGCTCCCTTCGCCGCCGCTGGCACCCCCAGCGCGGCCGGCCAGCGCCGCCTGCTGACCCTGCTGTTCGTCGACCTCAGCGGCTCCACCGCCATGGCCGAGTGGATGGAGGCCGAGCACTACTCGGCCATGCTCGGGGCCTTGCGCGCGCTGTACGAGCGCATCGTGCCCCACCACGGCGGCGTCATCGCGCGCATCCAGGGTGACGGCATGCTGGCCGTCTTCGGCCACCCGGAGGTGCGCGAGGACGACGGCCGCCGCGCCACCGAGGCCGCGCTGGAGCTGCACGCCGCCGTGCGCGGCCTGCTGCCGCCGGGCCCGCGGCCGGCCCACTTCCGCGGCCTGACGCTGCACAGCGGCGTGCACGCCGGCATCGTGCTCGTCAACGAGGGCGACCAGATGCGCGGCCGCTTCGAGCTGCTGGGCAATGCGCCCAACATCACGGCGCGGCTGTCCGAGGCCGCCAAGGCCGACGAGGTCATCGCCAGCGAGGAGAGCCTGGGCCTGCAGAGCCAGTTCTTCGAGACCGGGCCGCGCTTCTCGCTGCAGCTGCGCGGCCGCGCGACGCCGCTGGCCGTCTACCGCGTGTTCGGCCGCGCCGCCGTGGGCCGGCGCTTCGAGGCCAGCATGCGCCGCGGCCTGGCGCCCTTCGTTGGTCGCGAGGCCGAGCTGACGGCGCTGCAAGCCGCGCTGGTGCGCTCGCTGGGCGGGCGCACGCTGTGGCTGGGCCTGCGCGCGGGTGCCGGCGTCGGCAAGACGCGGCTGACCGAGGAGTTCCTGCGCCAGGCGGCCGACCAGGCCGGCCAGATCTGCCGCATCCACCGCGGCTACTGCGAGAGCTACCTCAGCGCCGAGCCGCTGCAGCCCTTCCTGCAGATGCTGCGCGGCATGGACGGCATGACGGACGCGCCGCCCCAGCTGGCCATCGCCCAGCACAGCGCGCCGGCCGAACGCGCCGACGCGCTGCTGGCCCTGTTGCTGACGCTGGCGCGCCGCGAGGCCCAGCTCGTCTTCATCGACGACTTGCAGTGGGCCGACGACGCCTCGCTGCGCCTGCTGCACCGGCTGCGCACCATCGCGGCCGCACAGAGCCTGCCGCTGCTGCTGCTCACGGCCAGCCGGCCCGAGCCGTCGCTGCCCGGCGCGCGCGACGACGAGGCCGACATCATCGAGCTGCCGCCGCTGACCGAGTGCGAATCCGCCCGCGCCGTGCAGCAGCTGCTGCCGCAGACCGACCCCTTCATCGCCGCCGAGGTACGCCGCCATGCCGGCGGCAACCCGCTGTTCATCGAGGAGCTGTGCCACGCCGCCGCCGAGACCGGCGAGGGCCTCGTCGAGGGCCAGAGCAGCTCGGCCTGGCTGGCCGCGCTGGTCGAGTCGCGGGTGGGCCGGCTGCCGCCCGAGCAGGCGCAGCTGGTGCGGCTGGCCGCCGTCATCGGCAACGTCATCCCGGCCTGGCTGCTGCAGGCGCTGTCGGGTTGCGGCGAGCAGCACCCCGCCGTGCGGGCGCTGGCGGCGCAGGACTTCATCTTCCCGGACCAGAGCCCCGGCCATCTGCGCTTCAAGCACGGCATCACCCGCGACGTCGTCTACGAAGCCACCGGCCTGCACGAGCGCCAGACCCTGCACCGCCTCATCAGCCAGGAGCTGAGCGCGCGCGGCGGCAGCGAAAGCCAGCTGCACGAGCAGCTGGCCTATCACGACGCCGCCGCCAACGACTGGCCCGCCGCCGCCCGCCACGCCGAGGCCGCCGGCGACCTGGCCCTGGCCGCCTCGGCGCTGGACCGCGCCAAGAAGCAGTTCCGCGCCGCGCTGGCCGCGCTGGAGTTCCTGCAAAGCCCCGACGACGGCGACGACGCCCGCCGCGACTGGCAACGCCGCTGGGTGGCCATCGCCCAGCGCCTGGGCATGGCCTGCGTCTTCGACGCCTCGCAGGACGACCTGCGCGTGCTGCGCCATGCCGCCGCCCTGGCCCAGGCCGATGGCGACGCCGGCCTCATCGCCCGCACCCAGTACTGGCTGGCCTACGTCGGCTACGCGCTGGGCGAGACGCGCGACAGCCTGCGCCATGCCCATGCCGCCGTCGCCAAGGCGCAGGAATGCGGCGACCATGCGCTGCTGGCCCAGCTGCCCGGCACCGTCGGCCAGCTGCAAGCCGCCGCCGCCGACTACGCCCAGGCCCTGCCCATGCTGGACCTGGCGATCACCCGCCAGCGCGCGCGCGCCAGCAAGAGTGCCGTGAACCGCATCGGCCTGTCGTTCTCGCTGTGCTGCCGCGCCTATGTGCTGGCCGACCAGGGCCGCTTCGGCGACGCCCACGACATCTTTGCCGAGGCGCTGGCGCCCTTCGACGGCAGCGGCCATGCGGTGGAGGCCAGCATCCAGGGCTGGCGCGCCGCCGTGCTGCTGTGGCAGGGCCGCTGGACCGAGGCGCGCGAGGCCGCCCTGGCCGCCCACCGTGTCGGCGCCCAGGTGCGCAGCATGTTCACCTGCGCGATGGGCCATGCCGCCGCCGCCTACGCCGCCTGGATGGAGCAGGCCGACCCGACCGCGCTGCAGCGCGTGCGCGACGCCACCGCCTGGCTGGCGCCGCGCGGCGGCGGCCTGTACAGCAGCTTCAACCACGGCTGGCTGGCGGACATGCTCTCGGTGCAGGGCGACGCGGTGGCCGCGCGCCGCCACGTCGCGCTGGCGCTCAGGCGCGGCCGGCAGCACGACTGGATCGGCGGCGCCATGGCCTACCGCGCCACCGCCCGGCTGGCGGCGCAGGCGGGCGACGCCGCCCAGGCACGGCGCTATCTGGCACTGGCGCGGGGGGCGGGGGAGCAGCGCAATTCGGACCATGAAGCCGCCGTGACAGCGCTGTTGGAGGCCGAACTGCGGCTGGACGACGGCTGGCAGGCTGCGCTGGAGCGGGCTCGATCGGAGTTCAGACGGATGGACATGCCCGGCTTTACCGAACGTGCAGCACGACTGGCCGCTGCGCACGGCGACTGACAGGCTGACGGCACGAGTGCCTGAAATGGCATGTGTAATGCGAATCATTCGCATTACACTTTTAGCTCTCCGCCCTGACTGCCCGGCGGCGCCTGCCGTGTTCCCCCGGGTGCATGGCGGACGCGACCGAGCGGATGGCGCCCACTCCCAGCCGCCTGCCTGCCTTGTCCTCCTGCCCCGCTCATCCGTTGCGCCTGCCGCGCACTGCCACCGCCCTGGCCGTCTTGTCCTTGCTCTGTGCCAGCCCGCTCGTGAGGGCGCAGACCGCCCCGGCGGCGGCCGCTCCAGCCGCTTCGGCGCCTGCGACACCAGCCCCTGCCGCCGCACCGCGCTTGCTGGCCGGCGAACTGCCCATCGTGCGCGTGCGCGCCCAGGCCGAGCCGGGTACGCACCCAGTGGACATGGCCACGCTGCGTCTCACGCCTGCCGCCAACAATGACGTGCTCAGCGTGCTGCGCATGGCGCCCAGCCTGCGTCTATCGAACACCCAGAACAACGCGCTGACCCAGGGCGAGCTGGCGCCGCCCGAAATCTCCATCCACGGCGCCAAGCCTTACCAGAACCTGTTCCTGCTGGACGGGCTGAGCCTGAACAACGACCTCGATCCACTGCCGTCGCGCGTGGCGACATCCGTGGCCGACGTGCCGGGCGCGTCGCTGGGCATGCCCATCGACAAGGAGTTGATCTGCGAGCTGCAGCTGCTGGACAGCAACGTCAGCGCCGAGTACGGCGGCTTCCAGGGCGGCGTCGTGAAGGCCGAGCTGTGCGAGGCACTTCACGCCTTCGCCGGCCGCGTGACCCTGAAGCTGGCGCGCAGTGCCTGGCAGACCTTGTTCGTCGACCCGGCGCGCGAGGCGGCACTGGCGACATCGACCTCCGAAGACTTGCAGGCCCGCTGGGACAAGCAGTTCTGGACCGCGCAGCTGGAAGGGCGCCCGACCTCGGAGCTGGGCATCGTGGCGCAGGCCAGCTACGCGCGCTCGGTGATCCCGCTGCGGGGCTACGCAGCCGCCCAGACGCCCAATGACCCGACGCTGGCCGACAAGGAACAGCGCCGAACGCAGCGCGACGGCATGGTCAAGCTGACCTGGCGGCCCGATGCCGACACCAGCGCCTGGTTCAGCGTGCGCGAGCAGCCACTGGCCGACCGCTACTTCATCGTGAACAGCCGCAACAGCAGCTTCGAGGTCCAGGGTGGCGGGCGTGCCCTGACGGCCGGCGCGCAGCACGCACTGGCGGGCTGGACGGTGCGCCACGACCTGAGCCACAGCGACGTGCGGCAGTCCCGCCGTTCGGATGCCAGCTACCTGCGCGTCTGGTCATGGTCGGCCACCGACAAGAACTGGGGCGACGGCACACGCGGCGCCGGCTCCCTGAGCACCGAAGGCAGCTGGGGCAACCTGGACACCGAGCAGCGCACGGCGGCCTACAAACTCAAGCTCAGCCGCAATACGCCGCTGGCGCTGCTGGGGGCCGAGCATCGGCTCAGTGCCGGCCTGGAGCTGTCGCGCCGCGAAGCGTTCTACGCCCGGCCCAACGACCAGGTGGCCTACATCGCCGGCGGCCGCGTGGCCACCACCACCTGCACATCGCCCACCGGGGTGCTGGATACCGAGAGCTGCTCGCTGGCACCCTCCGCGCGCTACCCCACCAGCGGCCAGTACTGGCGCGAGCGCGACGTCTACCGCGCCGGCAGCTTCGACGTGCAGGCCGGCCAGTACGGCCTGTGGCTGCAGGACACGATGCGCTGGGGCGCGCTGAGCCTGCGCACCGGCGTGCGCGCAGACCGCGACGAACTGGCCCGCGAGGCCGTGCTGGCGCCACGCGTCTCCGCCTCCTGGGCGCTGGGAGAACACGGCGCAACCGAGCTGGAAGCAGGCCTGAACCGCTACTACGGCCGCAGCCTGTTCAGCATGGCGATCCGCGAAAAGCAGGCGACGCTGCAGACCACCCAGCAGCGCCGCGCCGCCGACTGGGCCTGGGTGCAGACCGGGCAGTTCCTGCCGATGAACCGCCTGAAGGACCTGGATGTGCCCTACGACGACGAGGCCAAGCTGGGCGTGACACAACGCTTCGGCGCCGGGTGGCTGGCCAGCGTCCACTGGGTGCACCGCGAGGCTCGCGATCAGATCGCTCGGGTGCGCGAACGCGACACCAGCGGCAACTACGCCAACAACCAGGTCTACAGCTACAACAACAACGGTCGCGGGTCGTCCGACACGGTCGCGCTGGAACTCGCGCCAAGCCGCCCGTTCACCACGCTGGCCGGCAGCCACCAGTGGCGCGTGTCGGCCGGCCGTTCACAGACGCGCAGCAACCATGTCGCCTACGACGAGGCGCTGAGCGATGCGGATGCCAACCGGCTGATCGTCTACAAGAGTCAGGTGATGCGCTACAGCGACCGCCCGGCCGAGAACTTCAACGCGCCCTGGGCAGCGCATGCGTCGCTGCACAGCGAGTGGGACGGCGCACGAATCAGCCTGTTCCAGTCCGTGCGCTGGCAGGGCGGCTACCGCCGGGTGGCCGAGACCTCCCGGACCGAGCAGCATGACGGTCAGACCCTGACGGTGCACGAAGAGACGGCCTTTCCGAGCACCTTCACGTGGGATGTATCGCTGCGCTGGGAGCACCGCTGGGGCACGCATCGGCCGTTCGTTCAGCTGTCGGTGAGCAACCTCACCAACCGTCGCAACATCATCAGCGCGTCAACCACCGGCGTCATCAGCTACGAAAGCGGCCGCGCCGCCACGGTGCAGGTGGGCTATGCGTTCTGATCACCGTCGCCTGACCGCCGCGCTGCTGCTGACCAGCGCGCTGCTCGGCAGCGCAGCGCGCGCCGACGACTGCACCACGCTGTTGGCCACCGGCGCCGGCACGGCGGCCGACACGAGCTGCGTCGAACGGGCCTATCGCGGCCCGCGCGCGCAGTGGCCGGCGCCGACGGTGGATGCCGGTGTGCAGTGGCAGGAGCTGGCACCGCGCCCGGCGCTGACGCCTCAGCCCGCGGCGCTGGCCGCGCTGGGCGAGCAGTTGTTCCACGACAGGCGGCTGTCGCGCAAGCAGGACGTCAGTTGCGCCAGCTGCCATGCGCCGCACCTGGGCTTCAGCGACGGCCGCCGCTTTGCGCTGGGCCATGAGGGCAGCGCCGGCAAGCGCAACTCGCCGGGCCTGTGGGGCGTGGCCTTCGTGCCGCAACTGATGTGGGACGGACGCGCCGACAGCCTGGAGTCGCAGGCGCTGCTGCCCATGGTCAACCCGGCCGAGATGGCGATGGACCTGCCGCAGCTGCTCCAGCGCCTGAACACCGAGACTGACTATCCCCGACGTTTCGCCACCGCATTCAAGGGTCACGGCCAGACGCTGGATGTGACGCTGGCACGCCTGGCCAGCGCGCTGGCCAGCTTCCAGCGCACGCTGGAAGCGCCGCGCACGCGCTGGGACGATTTCATCGAAGGCCGCGACCCGACCGCGCTCACCGGGCAGGAGCTGCGCGGCCTGCACCTGTTCCGCACCAAGGCTCGCTGCATGAACTGCCACAGCGGCCCGCAGTTGACGCAGCACGGGTTCCACCAGATCGGCATCAGCTTCCTGGGCCGCGCGAACCAGGATCTTGGCCGCCAGGCCGTCACCGGGCGCGTGGAGGACGCCGGCGCCATGCGCACGCCAAGCCTGCGCGGCGTGTCCCGCACGGCGCCCTACATGCACCAGGGCGTGGTGCCGCTGCTGCGCGGCGTGCTGGACCTCTACAACGCCGGCCTGCCGCAACCGCGCGGCCGCGAGCCACCCATCCCGCCGCCGTCGCCGCTGATCAAGCCGCTGCGGTTGACGGTGGAAGAGGTACGGGCGGTGGAGGCGTTCCTGCGCACGCTGTGAGGCGGCGTTGCAACGGTCTCGATCCCAGTTCGCGCGGATGGGCATGACCGGCTTGCTGAAGAAGGCCCAGTCGCAGCCATCGGGCTCGTGAAACTACGTATCCATAAAAGCAGAACGGTGTTTCATAGTCGCCCTGCGATGCGCGGCAGCCTTGCTGCGCCGACCTGACGTCGCCGCGCCCCCGCGCGCGGATCGACCGGTTGCGACCTGACGTCGGCACTGGTTCCTCCCACCCCACCGCTCTCGCGTCGGCGCGCTCCAGGCCCGCCCGCGCAGGCAGGCTGCGCGTGCCTGGACGGATACCGCGCCGCCACAACGACAGGAGACAACCCCATGAACAAGCTCACTCCCCCGCCGCTGCCGACCGTGCGGTCCGCGGCCGCCGCAGGTGCCGCCATGTCGCTGCTGCTCGCCGCCTCGGCTGCGCAGGCCGCGGACTGGCCATCGGGCTACTCGAAGTGCGCCGACCAGGGCGGCACCTGCAAGGCCGGCACCGCCACCCGGCCCGTGTCCTTCGGCATCAAGGACAAATGGGTCATCAAGAACCTCAGCGGCAACATCGCCTGCACGGTGGCCACCTTCGGCTCGGACCCCAACCCCGGCATCACGAAGAAATGCGCCGTCGGTCCGGTGGGCAGCCCGGCTCCCAGCCCCGCGCCGACACCAGCGCCCACGCCGGCACCGACCCCTGCGCCCACCCCCGCACCTTCACCCGCCCCGACGCCCGCGCCCGCGCCGGCCGGCCACAGCGGCGGCTATGCCGGCACGGTGACCGGCGGCGGCAGCAAGACGCCGGTGACGGTCAGCACCGCCGCCGCGATGCAGGCCGCCATCAATGCCTACGACGGCAGCTCCGGCCTGGTGCTGCGCTACACGGGCACGTTCAACTTCGCGGGCATCACCGACAGCTGCACGCAATGGAAGCTGCCGGATGGCGCCATCGTCGAGGTCAAGAACAAGAGCAACGTCACCATCGAAGGCGCCAACGGCTCCGGCGCCAACTTCGGCCTGGCCATCAAGGGCAATGCGCAGAACGTCATCATCCGCAACATGACCATCGGCCTGCTGCCCGGCTCCATCGACGCCATCGGCATCGAAGGCCAGGGTGGCGGCACCCCAGGCTACATCTGGATCGACCACAACACGCTGTTCAGCAGCATGAAGGAATGCAGCGGCGCGGGCGACCTGGAGTTCGACGGTCTCATCGACAGCAAGGCCGGCGCCCACCACATCACCTACTCCTACAACCACATCCACGACCACCAGAAGGTCGGCCTGATCGGCTCCAGCGACAGCGACGCCAGCGACCGCTACATCACCTTCCACCACAACCACTACCAGAACGTCAGCGCCCGCCTGCCGCTGCAGCGCGGCGGCTACACGCACCTCTACAACAACCTCTACAGCGGCGTGAAGACCTCCGGCGCCAACATCCGCATGGGCGGCTACTCGCTGATCGAGGGCAACTGGTTCGAGAACGCGCAGAACCCGGTGACCTCGCGCGACAGCTCTTCCATCGGCTACTGGCAACTGCGCGACAACAACGTCAGAAGCCCGGCCGACTTCGCCACCTACGGCATCACCTGGGTGGCCAGCGGCTCGTCGCCGTCGCGGGACGCGACCGACTGGACGACGACGGCCAACTTCCCGCTGGGCATCCCCTACAGCTACACGCTGCAGCCGGCGTCCTGCGTGAAGCAGAAGCTGCCGGCAGCGGCGGGCGCGGGCAAGAACTACGCGAAGGTCAGTTGCTAACGCACTGACCAGCCGGCGCCTGCATCACGCAGGCGCCGGCTTTCTTGGCAGCGGGCGCAGCTCAGGAACGCGCAACCCGGCGCAACCCAAGCAATCTCAGTACAGATCCCGCGCAGCCAGTCGCACCTCGTGCAGCAACTGCCTCGCCCCCGGCGACATCAGATGCCCTTCACGCGTGATGATGCCGAACGCATCCATGTGGCAGGGCAACTCGATGGGCAGGATCGCCAGCACATTCAGCGACGCGTAATAACGCGCCACTTCCACGGGCATCACATGCAGCGAGTCCGTCTGCTGCAGCAGCGCAGTGATCAACAGCAAGGCCGTCGTGTCGACGTTGTTCGCCGGCGGCTCCAGCTCCGCGCGGCGGAACATCAGCTCCCAGCGGTGCCGCAACACGCTGCCAACCGGCGGCAATATCCATGGCTGATTCGCCAGGTCGGCCAGCCGGAGGTTGTCCGCCTTCAACAGCGGATGCCCCACACGCGCCACCGCGCAGGCGGGCTCCACCGTCAGCTCCTCGTAGTGCATGCCGGCCGCGCCTTCGTCCTCGAGGATGCGGCCAATCATGAAGTCCAGCTTGCCCCGGCGCAGCATGTCCAGCAGCGCCTTGCTGCTGTCCATCTGCACGCCGATGCGCAGCTTGGGCGCGTGCAGCTTGATGCGCGAGATGGCGCGCGGCAGCAGGCCCATGGCGGGGGTCATGATGACGCCCACCTCGACCTGGCCCGACAGGCCGTGCTTGAGCGCCACGATGTCGTCATGTGCAGCCGACAGCGACGTCAGCGCCATGCGCGCGTGGCGGATCATGGTCTCGCCGTAGAGCGTGGGCTCCATGCCGCGCGGGTGGCGCTCGAAGAGCTTCACGTCCAGCATGTCCTCCAAGTCCTTGAGCTGCTTGGAGGCAGCCGGCTGGGTCATGCACAGGACTTCGGCAGCGCGGTGGATGTTGCGCTCGTCGTCCAGCGCGATCAGCAACAGCAGCTGGCGCGTCTTGAGGCGCGCGCGCAGGAACCAGTTCGGGTTGGGGCTGGCGTCGGTCAGGCCGCTGTCGTCTTCGTCGTCGCGAGCCATGGCAGTTTTCTTAAGCAAGGTTCACCCGACCATCGTTGGCCAAGACGCTGTTGATGTCGTCGCCCGTCTCGTCCAGCTGCACCAGCGTGGCCTGGCGGGCGCCGAGCGGGTCGCGGGCCTGCAGCGCGGTCAGGATGGCCTTGTGGCGCGGCAGCGAGAGCTCGTGCGTGTTGGGCAGCTGGCTGGACAGCGTGATGGACTCGCGCAGCGCCAGCGACAGCATGTTGCCGATGTAGGCCAGCAAGTCGTTGCCGGTGGCCTCGGCGATGCGGCGGTGGAAGGCCAGGTCCGGCTCCAGCAGCTCTTCGGTCGTGCGTGCGGCGGCCATGCCTTCGTAGGCCTTGGCGATCGACGCCAGCTGCGCGTCCGTCGCGGCGCGGGCGGCCAGTGCGGCGGCGGCGGGCTCGAAGATCTGGCGCACTTCCAGCAGCGTCTGCACGAAGTCGCGCTGCGGGCGGGACTGGATCAGCCAGTACAGGACGTCCGGGTCCAGCAGATGCCACTCGTTGCGGGGCCGCACGATGGCGCCGGCGCGCTGGCGCGACACGACCAGGCCCTTGGCGACCAGCACACGCACCGCCTCGCGCAGCACCGGGCGGCTGATCTCATAACGCTCCAGCAGCTGGGCCTCGGGCGGCAGCTTGTCGCCGGGCTTCAACTCACCGCCGACGATGGACAGGCCCAGCTCGCTGACGATGCGGCCGTGCTGGCTCTTGCCCTCGCTCTGGGCGCTGTAGGTGGAGTGGTCCGCTCGGGTTCGCATGGGCGCCTGGCCTGGAAAAGCCCGCATTATCGAAAGCGTGCGACGAAGCCGCCGCGTGGCGCCAGCGTCAGCTTGGCCGCCGGTGCCGCGAGCTTGCCCTCGGCAAACTCACGCTCGCCCGCGCCGTCGGTGATGAGCTGGCCTTCGGCTTTGCCCAGCCAGGCGAGGTCCAGCTGCACCTCGCGCGGCTGCTCGTCGGCATTGAAGCCGGCGACGAACCACTGCTTGCCGGCGCGGCGGGCGATGACGGCGAACTTGCCGGGCTCGCCGTCGAGGAAGCGCACCTCGTCCCACGCGCGCGGCAGCTCGCGCAGGAAGCCCTTCACATAAGCCGGCACGGTGGCCATGCCGTCGGGGGTCTCGGCGTAGTGCTGGATGCCGGACAGGAACAGCACGCTCTGCGCCAGCTCGAAGCCGTTGCGCGTGGCGCGCTTGATCTTCGGGATCTCGTGGAACACCACGGGCGTGAAATCCATCGGGTCGAACAGGTTGCGCGTGAACGGCAACATGGCCGAATGGCGGGCCACCGGGTCCTGGTCCTTCTGGTCGAAGGTGGCGAACTCGAAGCCCTTCACGGCCTCGACCGTCATCAGGTTGGGATAGGTGCGGCTCCAGCCGCGCGGCAGCGTCGCGCCGTGGAAGTTCATCAGGAAGCCGGCCTGCGCGCTCTCCTTCAGCAGGTCGACGTAATAGGCCATCATCGAAGCGCCGTCGCCGCCGAAGAAGTCCACCTTCAGGCCCTTCACGCCGATGGCCTTCATGCGGGCAAATTCCTTGGTGCGGTCGGCCGGGGTCAGCAGCGCGCTCTTGGGGCTCATGTCGGTGTCGTTCCAGGCGCCCGAGGAGTTGTACCAGGCCAGGATGCTGACGTTCTTCGTCTTGCCGTAGTCGGCCAGTTCCTTCATCTTGGCGTCGCCGATCTTCTTGTCCCAGTAGGCATCCACCAGCGTGTAGTTCCAGCCCATGTCGGCCGCGTAGTCGACAAAGCGCTTCTGCACATCGAAGACGGTGGCGTCGTCCTTCAGGATGGCCCAGCTCCACGAAGCGTGGCCGGGCTGGAGCTTCTTCTTGTCGAAGGCGATGGCGGGCGCGGCGAGGTCGGTGCCCAGCGTGGATTCCATGACCGTCTTCAGCGGGCCGATGGCCAGCACGCGCCAGGGCGTTGTCAGCGGACCGTTGATGTCGGCCAGCAGGTGGCCGCCGGTGAAGACCTCGCTGGGCTCGGGCAGGCCGATGCGGTAGGTGCCGCCCGTCGAGTCACTTGCCAGGCGGGAGCCGTGGAAGCGGCCGTCCATGCCGGCTTCGGTCAGCGCGACCCAGTTGGCGCCCGAGCGGAACAGCGCGGGGAAGACCCACCCCGCATGCGACGGCGCCTTGCTGCCGACGGGGATGTCGGCCTGGTAGTGCTCTTCGTAGGACGGGTTGGTGCGCGCATAGCCCGTCTTGGCTACCGACATGGGCTGCAGCCAGGCGCGGGCGTCAGCCGGGAAGGCGAAGCTGGTCAGCTCGTCCTTGAAGGTCTTCTTGCCTGCGCCGTCCACCGTGTAGCGCAGCGCCAAGCCGTCGTTGGAGGCGCGCAGTGTCAGCACGAGCTTCTGGCCGGCGGCGTTGGCGACGGTGAAGCGCTGCTCGTTGGCGCGGTAGTCGACGCGGCTCTTCTTGCCGGCGGCCAGCGTGTACTGCTCGCGGTGGGCCTTCACGGGCGAGGTGGCGACGAGCTTGAGGCCGTTGGCGAAGTCGCCCTGCTCCAAGACCAGGCCCAGCCGCGAGGCCAGCAGCACGGGCTGGCCGGCGCGCTGCACGGTGTAGACCAGCTGCTGCTGGTCGTTGATGGAGACGTCGACCTGAAGCTGGCCGTCCGGGCTGTTCAGTGCCTGGGCGAGTGCGGGCAGGGTGAGCAGAAGCGAGGCGATGAGGCGCATGGTCGCGATCTCCGTGGAATCAGAGTGAATAGGGACCGTCGGCGACAGGCGTGCCGAAGTCGGGGAAGCCATCCGCGCGCCAGCCGAAGGCCTGCACTCGGGTGTGGCGGTTGGGGTCGTTCAACGGGTCGCCGACGATGTCGCGGTAGTTGCGGGCGTGATAGACCAGCAGGTCCGCCTTGCCATCGGGCGTCGTCGTGAAGCTGTTGTGGCCGGGGCCGAACTGGCTCGCCGACTCGTCGGTCGTGAACACCGGCGTGGGCGACTTGTGCCAGCTCTTCGGGTCCAGCAGGTCGGCGTTCTCGTCGGCCCACAGCAGGCCCATGCAGTAGTTCGCATCGGTCGCGGCGGCCGAGTAGGCGATGAACACCTTGCCGTTGCGCTTGAGCAGCGCCGGGCCTTCGTTGACGCAGAAGCCGATGCGCTCCCAGGCCAGGTTCGGGCGCGTGATGACGGCCGGCGCGGTCTTCAAGGTCCACGGGTTGGCGAGTTCGGCGATGTAGAGGTTGCTCTCCGTCGGCGGGCTCTTCTGCGCCCAGCAAAGGAAGCGCTTGCCGCCGTGCTCAAAGGGCGTCGCGTCCAGCGAGAAGCCTTCCTCGGGCGTGGCGATCTGGCCGCGCTCGACCCAGCCGTCCGTCAGCGGGTCCGCGCCTTCGCATTCGAGGACATACATGCGCAGCTTCCAGATGTCGTCGCGCTCAGAGGCCGCGAAGTAGACATACCAGCGACCGTCGATGCGGTGCAGCTCCGGTGCCCAGACGTGGAAACTCGCCGGGCCGCTGTCGTGCGCTCGCCAGATCACCTTCGTCGGCGCCCTGGCCAGGCCGGCGATGCCGTCGGCGGCGCGGATCTCGATGGCGTCGTAGCTGGGCACGGAGGCGGTGAACCAGTAGCGGCCGTCGACGAGCGTGATCTGCGGGTCGGCGCGCTGGGGGATGAGGGGGTTGGACCAGGTCATGTGCGGACGGCTCGGGTGACGATGACGTTCCAGGAGGCGGGCTTGAGCTTCACGCTCAGCTGCTCGCCCGTGATGGCGATGCCATCCAGCGGCTGGGGCGCAACGCGGTCCGGATCGTCGAGAGTGTTGGTGGCGTTGAGATCGGCCGAGTGCAGTTGCTCGGCCTGCACCAGCTCGCGGTCCACACCCAGGCCGCGCAGCGCAATGGACAGGTCCATCTCGTCCGTCAGGTGGCGGTTCAGCAGGAAGACCGCGGTCTGGCCTGTCGCCGCATCGTCCACGACGCTGGCGCACAGATAGGGCAGCTCGCCGTGTCTGACGTTCGCATAGCCAGGCGACTTCACAACCGAGCGCAGCACGTCGCCATGCGCCCAGCGAGCCGCCTGCGCGAAGGGGTGGAAGATCGTCTGCCGCCAAGCCGCGCCGCCGGGCTCGGTCATGATGGGCGCAATGACGTTGCACAGCTGCGCCATGCAGGCCACTTTGAGGCGGTCCGCATGATTCATGAACATCGTCAGCATGCCGCCGATGAGCAGCGCGTCCTCGGCCGTGTAGACCTCTTCCAGCAGGCGCGGCGCCTCGGGCCAGCCAGCCTGCTTGAGGTGCTCGCCGTGGCGGGCGCGGTACCAGACGTTCCACTCGTCGAAAGACAGCTTCAGGCGCTTCGTCGACCGCTTGCGCGTGGCCACCGAATCGGCAATCGCCACCGTGTCCTCGATGTAGCGCGCATTCGTCTCGATCTGCGCGAAGAAGCTCTCGGTGCTCGTATCGGCCGGAGGCTTCACGAAGTAGCTGTGCAGCGAGAGGTAGTCCACCTGCTCGAAGCAATGCTCCAGCACGCGGTCTTCCCAGACGCCGTAGGTCGGCATGTCGTAGGCCGACGAGCCGCAGGCGGCCAGCTCGATCGTCGGGTCCACCCAGCGCATCAGCTTGGCGGTCTCCTTGGCGATGCGGCCGTATTCATCGGGCGTCTTCTGGCAGATCTGCCAGGGGCCGTCCATCTCGTTGCCCAGGCACCAGAACTTGATGCCCAGCGGCTCTTCCGCGCCGTGCTCGCGGCGCAGGTCCGACAGCGCCGTGCCGCCGGGGTGGTTGCAGTACTCGAGGTAGTGCCGCGCCTCGTCCGGCCCGCGTGTGCCGAGGTTGACGCCGAACATCGGCTCGATGCCGACCTTTTTGCACCAGGCCATGAACTCATGCGTGCCGACCTGGTTGGTCTCGGTGGAGAACCAGGCCAGGTCCAGCCGGCGCGGGCGCTGGTCTTTCGGGCCGACGCCGTCTTCCCAGTTGTAGCCCGACATGAAGTTGCCGCCGGGGTAGCGGACGATGGTGGCGCCCAGCTCGCGCGTCAGCTCGGCCACGTCACCGCGAAAGCCGTGCTCGTCGGCGGTCGGGTGGCCCGGCTCGTGGATGCCGTTGTAGACGCAGCGGCCCAGGTGCTCGACGAAGACGCCGAACAGGCGGCGGTCTAGCTGCGCGAGGTCGAAGTCGCGGTCGACGATCAGGGAGGCTTGGAAGGTCATCAGCGTCGCGCCTTTGAAAGTGCCTTGTTGACGCGCTTCTCGACGCTGGCCTGCACCTCGGCCACGGGCTTGCCCGACATCAGCAGGTTGGCCACGTCCTCGCCGATCAGCAGCTCGATGTTGCGTTGCGTGGGCACGTTGCCCGGCATGGAAGCACCAGTGGTCGTGATCTCGGCCAGCGACTCGCGCTGCGGCAGCGCGCGGAAGGCCTCGCTCTGCGCGACGGTCTTGCTGACCGGCAGGTGGCCGGTGCGCGACCACTCAGCCGTCCGGTCCCAGACGAACTTCAGGAACTTGAGCGCCGCCTCATGACCCTTGGCGTCGGTGGTGCCGCCCTTGAACAGCGCCCAGGCGTGGCCGTCGGCGAACACGGCGGGCTTGTCGTACAGCTGCGCGAACGGCCGCACCGCGTAGCCGCCCTGCAGCGGCGAGTCGGGCTTCTGCGACTCGCGCAGGAATTGGTCTATCGTCCACGTGCCGACGATGACGACGCCGGCCTGGCCGTTCAGGAAGGCCTGGTTGGCGGCGGCGTAGTCCAGATTGGGCCGCACATGGCCTTCCTTGTAGAGCGTCTGCATCAGCGTCAGCGCCTTCGTCACGGCGGGCTGCTGCATGTCGATGCGCTTGCCGTCGGCCGCGAACAGCGCCGCGCCCTGCTGCGCGATCAGCGACTGGAAGGTGCGGTTGTTGGCGGCCGTCTCGTTGGCCACGGCCCAGGCAAAGTAGGGCTTGCCGGTCTTCTGCTTGAACTGCCGCGCCTGCGCCAGCAGCTCGTCGGGCGAGCGCGGCAGCACCGGCTGGCCATCCGCGCCCAGCAACCCGGCCTGCTTCATCAACGTCGTGTTGATGTGCCACAGCCAGGCCCAGGTGTCGAAGGGCAGCGCATAGGTCTGGCCGTTGAACGTGGTGCCCTTGCGCGCGTGTTCGGTGAAGTCGTCCACCGGGATGCCGACGCGCTTGAAGTCCTCGTCCAGTGGCAGCACCAGCTTGCGGCGCACGTAGTCGCCCAGTGCGGACTCGTGCATGACGGCGACCGTCGGGATGTCCTTGGACACGAGGCGGGCGGTGAGCTGGTCGTAGTAAGGGCCCCACTCGCCGATCTGCGTGCGCACGACGATGCCATCGGTATTCGTCGCGTTGAACTCGTTGACCAGCGCGGTGACGATGCCGCACTCGCCCACGCCCTCGGACGCCTTGACCACCTGGCCGAACTGCGACTCGCAGCTGCCGAAGAAGCGCATCAGCGTGATCTCGGTCTTGCCGGCTTCGGGCGTGCGGGCGCCGCAGGCCGCGAGCAGCGCGGTGCAGAGGATAAGGGCAGCGCGCTTCATGACTTGCCCGTACCTGCCACTGCGGTGACGAGATGGCGTTGGAAGAACAGATACAGCATCAGCGCGGGCACGCCGGCGAACACCGCCTGTGCCATCAGGAAGCCCAAGCCCTCGGACTGTGCGAAGTTGGTCTGCGTGGAGGCCAGGCCGCGCGTCAGCGTGTACATGTCGGGCTGCGTGGCGATGACCAGCGGCCATAGGTAGTCGTTCCAGCAGGCCAGGAAGGTGAAGATGCCTAACGTCGCTTGTGCGGGCAGCGTCAGCGGCAGGATGATGGTCAGGAAGGTCTTGAAGCGCGACGCGTTGTCCAGCATCGCGGCCTCCTCCAGCTCGGCCGGGATGGCCTTGAAGTACTGCGTCATCAGGTAGACGCCGAACGGCGCGGCCAAGCCCGGCAGCGCAAGACCCGCAATGGTGTTCTGCAGGTCCCAGTCCGAGAACAGCCGGTGCAGCGGGATGAACACCGACTGCGCCGGCACGGCAAGGCCGAACATCACCAGCGCGAACAGCCACTTGCGGCCCGGGAACTCGCAGCGCGCGAAGCCGTAGCCGGCGAGGGACGACAGCACCAGCACACCCGCCGTCTGCAGCAGCGCGACGAGCGCGCTGTTGCCCAGCCAGCGGAACACCTGCGAGGTCTGCAGGATGTCCAGGTAGTTGGCCAGCGTGTAGGGCGGCGCGAGGAACACGTCGGTGTGGCGCAGCAGGAACTCGTTGGGCTTGAAGGACAGGGCCAGCACCCACAGCAGCGGCGCCATCCAGGCCAGGGCCAGCAGCGTGAGCGCAGCCATCACGAAGCGGTCGAACCAACCGCGTCTGAGCAAGGGGTTCATCGCTGTGCTCCCTTGCGGTCACGTTCCAGCCAGAGCTGCGTGGACACGCCGATGAGCATGATGGCCAGCAGCACCTGCGACGCCGCAGTCGCATAGCCCAGCGAGAGCTGCATGAAGGCCTGCTCGTAGGTGAACTGCACGATGGAGCGGGTGGTGTTGTTGGGCCCGCCGTTGGTCATCAGCATGATCTGCGGGAAGACCTGGAACTGGCGAATGATCTCGATCAGCGCGACCAGCACGATGGCGCGCTTCAGGCTGGGCAGCGTGATGTGCGTCAGCACGCGCCAGCGCGGCGTGTTGTCGAGTGCTGCGGCTTCGTAGATGTCCGACGGGATCTGCTGCAGCGCCGACAGGAAGAGGATCATCGGCAGGCCGATGATCCACCAGACGGTGACGAGGGCGATGGTCAGCAGCGCGAAGTTGTCGCTCGTCAGCAGGGGCAGCTCGGGGATGCCGAGTGCCGCGAACATCTGCGCGATGAGGCCGCGTTCTGGCATCAGCGCGAGCTTCCAGACCAGCGTGATCAGCGTGACGGAGAACACCGACGCGCAGAAGAAGGTGGCGCGCAGGAAGGTGGCCAGCTTGCCGGGGCGGTTCAGCGCGATGGCCAGCATCAGCGACAGGATGACGAAGATGGGCGTGCTGATGGCGACGAAGCGGATGGTGTTCCAGACGACCTCGTGAAACACCTCGTCGGCCCACAGTTCCTTGTAGTTGGCCAGGCCGATCCAGAAGCTGTCGTCGGAGAGCAGGTCGTGGTCGTGGAAGCTGGTCCAGATGCCCTTGGCGAGCGGCCAGAGCAGCATCAGCGCGTAGAGCGTGACGAAGGGGAGGACGAAGAGGGCGTAGGCGGGGCGGGAGGCGCGGAGGCCGACGGTGGGGGCTGCGCTCATTGCGGTTGCTCCGGCCGGTGCGGCTTGACGCCGAGGTCCATGCGGGGATTTAGCGAAACCTTCGGTTTTCGCCCCCGCAGGCGAGTCACTTTCTTGGGCGCCCAAGAAAGTAACCAAAGAAACCGCCCCCGAACCGCCCGGCCCTTAGCTTCGCAGCGGGCTGCCCTGCGCTTCTCGGCGGGCTCAGAGGGGGGAATAGAAATACCTCGGCTCGAACGGCTTTCGGGTTTGGCTGTTGGCTGTTGGCTGTTCGGGGCTCCCCCTTGGAGGAGCCGAGAAGCGCAGCAACCCGAGGCGTGCGCGAAGCGCACTTCGTCAACTGACTTCGCGCAGCTGTCTGAGCGGCGCGTAGCGGAGCGAGTTCTGCGCGAGCCTCGGGTTGCGAGCATCGCAGGGGACCCCGCAGCGAAGCGAAGGGGCGACGGAACGGGGGCGATTTCTTTGATTACTTTCTTGTTCGCACAAGAAAGTGAGTCGGCCGCCGGGACGAAATCCCGGCTGGGCCTGGCCGCAAAGGCGCTCATTGAAGAGCCTCCTGTGCATGGTGCGCGAGACCGCCCTCGTCAAACACATGCGCCTCAGCCACATCCACACTCACCGCAACGTAGGAACCCAACTTCGGCGACACCCCCGCCGGCACCGTGACGATCAACGGCGTGCCGCCTTCCAGCTTCAAGTGCGCCAGCGTGCGCTCGCCGAGGAACTCGACCAGCTCAACGCGGCCGCGCAGCGGGCCTTGCTCGGCGACGCGAAGGTTCTCGGGCCGCACCCCCAGCACCAGCCCTTGAGAAGACAGACCTTCAACCGCGACGCGCGTCGTGACAGAAGCACCACCCGGCACCGTCACGACCGCACGCCCACGGTCGTCCGCCGCCCGCTCCACCGGCACGAACCCCATCCCCGGCGTGCCGATGAAGCTCGCCACAAAGCGCGTCGCCGGCCGCCGATACAGCTCCGCAGGCGTGGCGACCTGCTCGATCGCACCACCCTTCATGACGACGATGCGCGTCGCCAAAGTCATCGCCTCGATCTGGTCATGCGTGACGAACACCATCGTTGCGCCCAGGCGCTGATGCAGCTGCGCCAGCTCCAGCCGCGTGCGGCCGCGCAGCGCCGCATCCAGGTTCGACAACGGCTCGTCGAACAGGAAGATCCCAGGCTCCTTCACGACTGCACGCCCAATCGCGACCCGCTGGCGCTGGCCCCCAGACAACTGCCCCGGCTTGCGGTCCAGCAGCGTGTCCAGCTCCAGCATGCGCGCCGACTCGGTGATGCGCCTGGCGATCTCGTCCGCCGGCAGGCCGATGTTCTTTAGCCCGAACGCGAGGTTCTCGCGCACGCTCATGTGCGGATACAGCGCGTAGTGCTGGAACACCATGGCCAGGTTGCGCTGACCCGGGGGGGCGACGGTCACGTCGCGGTCGCCGATCAGGATGCGCCCGCCGCTGACCTCCTCCAGCCCCGCCACCATGCGCAGCAGGCTGGTCTTGCCGCAGCCCGACGGGCCCAGGAAGACGACGAACTCGCCTTCGGCCACGTCCAGCGACAGGTTCTCGATGACCTGCACCGCGCCGTAACGCTTGCAGACGTTCTCCAACTTCAAGCCAGCCACGGTGGGTGTCTCCGGTTCAATCTTCTTGTGCGAGCACGGGCCAGCCGTCGGCCGTCCAGCTCAGGCGCTTGATGCGCAGATGCGGCTTGCCGCCGCGCTCGGTGTCATAGGCGTGATGGACGAACCAGTCGCCGACGACGTCCTGGTGGCCCGGACCCTTCCAGCGCGCGCCACCGCTCAGCAGCGGTGTGGCGCCATCGTTCATCATGTCCTTGCCGTCGCGGTCAAGATACGGCCCCGCCACGCTGCGGGCGCGGCCCACGCGGACGTTGTAGGTGCTCTCGGCGCCCTTGCAGCACAGGTCATAGGACGCGAACAGGTAGACCCAGTCGCCGCGCCGCACGAGGGTGGGCGCCTCGATGCCGCCCTTGCGGCGGGCGATGAAGGTGGACTCGCCAATCGGTTGCAGCGTGTCGGCGTTCAGCTGGGTCAGGCGCAGCCCGCCCCAGAACGAGCCATAGCTCATCCACAACCGACCATCCTTCTCGACGAAGAGATCGGCGTCGATGGCGTTGAAGTTGTCGGTCGCGGTGCTGGCCACGACCAGGCCGTCGTCGCGCCATTCGCCGCTGTCGGGCTTGTCGCTGCTGGCCAGGCCAATGGCCGAACGGTTCTTGCCAAAGGTCGAGATGGAGTACAGCAGCCAGGTGCGACCCGCGTGCTGGAAGACCTTGGGCGCCCAGACGTCGACGCCCTTGTGCTCGGGCACGGCCTCGGCCCACCAGGCGGGCGCCTGGCTGAACACCGGCGCGAGACGGCGCCAGGTCTTGCCCTGGTCCGTCGACTCCAGCCGTTGCAGCCCCTTGCCCGTCGTGAAGACGAACCATCGGTCGGCAGAGATCAGCAGCGTCGGGTCATGCGCGCCGGGCTCGGCCTGCGGCTCGGCGGCGAGCGCGTTCCCGGCAATGAGCCACGCGGAAAGCAGAATCAGCAGCAATCGAATCACGTGCACCTCTCAGAGCGCCGCATTTCCGGCGACGCAGGACGCCGGCCATCGCGCGGCCGCCGTGGAACCGGCTTTGCCGGGCCACCAGCGGCGCCCCCTTGAGGGGGCCGGCGCAGCCGGTAGGGGGTGGGCTACTTACTCCAGCGAAGGACCAGGGGATCAAGGCGTTTTGCGGCGTCCAGCAGGCCGGCGCGTGTCTCAGGAGACATCTCGGGGAAGGGGTGGCGAGGCGCGTCGCTGGCGATCACGCCGCCGGCCTTCATCAGCGCCTTGGCGGTCAGGATGCCGCCCTGGCGGTTCTCGTAGTTGATCAGCGGCAGCCAGCGGCCGTACTGCACCACGGCTTCCTCGCGGTCACCGCGGTGGAAGGCGTCGAAGATCAGCCGGATGCCATCAGGGAAGCCGCCGCCCGTCATCGCGCCCGTCGCGCCGGCGTCCAGGTCGGCCAACAGCGTGATGGCCTCCTCGCCGTCCCATGGGCCTTCGATGGCCGCCCCGCCGACGCGGATCAGCTCGCGCATCTTGGCGGCGGCCTGCGGCATCTCCAGCTTGAAGTACTTCACGTTGGCGATGTTGGCGGCCATGCGCGCCAGAAGCGGCACCGACAGCGGCGTGCCGGCCACCGGGGCGTCCTGGATCATGATCGGAATGCCGATGGCATCCGACAGGCGCTGGTAGAAGCTCTCGATCTGGCCTTCCGACACACGGAAGGTGGCGCCGTGGTACGGCGGCATGACCATGACCATGGCCGCGCCGAGGTCCTGCGCGAGCTTGCTGCGCTCGATGCAGATCTGCGTCGAGTAGTGCGTCGTCGTGACGATGACCGGCACACGGCCGGCCACGTGTTCGAGGATGGCGCGCGTCAGCGTCTCGCGCTCGGCGTCCGACAGCACGAACTGCTCGGAGAAGTTCGCCAGGATGCACAGGCCAGTGGAGCCCGCGTCGATCATGAAGTCGACGCAGCGCAGCTGGCCGGGAACGTCCAGCGTGCCGTCGGCGTGGAAGATGGTCGGAACGACCGGGAAGACGCCGCGGTACGGCCGGGTGGTGGAGGCGCTCATGGTGCGGTCCCTTGTCTCTGGGGGAAGTTGGATCAAGCGTCGACGCGCGGCGCAGGGCCGGCTGTTGTCGCTGGCATGGCGCCCATTAAAGTATGACTATTTAACCTTGATGATCGGGGTAAACCCGGAATTCGGCGACTTTGCAAACAAAAAAGTATGACTAATAATCTCGTCATCGACTGGCCAGAGAAGCCGGCAGCATTCCGACCGGAGACATTTCGATGAGTTCCTACGCGCAGTACCCGAGCCTGCAGGACCGGGGCGTTCTGATCACTGGCGGGGCCACGGGCATAGGCGAGACGCTGGTGGAAGCCTTCGCCGCGCAGGGCGCCAAGGTGGCCTTCATCGACCTGGCTGCGGACGAGGGCGCGGCTCTCGCGGCCCGCCTGGCCGGTTCGCGCCACGCGCCGCAATTCGCCGCCGCCGACCTCAGCAACATCGAGTCCCTGCGCGCGGCCATCGCCACGCTGCGCGAGCGCAGCGGCCCGTTCACCGTGCTGCTCAACAACGCCGCCAACGACAAGCGCCACGCCGTCGAGGACACCACGCCCGAGTTCTGGGACGCCAGCGTGGCTGTCAACCTCAAGCACCAGTTCTTCACCGCGCAAGCCGTGCTGCCCGACATGAAGGCGGCGGGTGGCGGGTCCATCATCAACTTCGGCTCCATCAGCTGGATGCTCAAGCAGGGCGGCATGCCCGCGTACACGGCCAGCAAGGCGGCGATACAGGGCTTGACGCGCGGCCTGGCGCGTGACTTCGGGCCGTACAAGATCCGCGTCAACACGCTGGCACCCGGCTGGGTCATGACCGAGAAGCAATTGAAGCTCTGGGTCACGGAAGAGACCAAGGTCGAGATCGCCAAGGGCCAGTGCATCAACGAGCCGCTGATGCCGCAGCACATCGCTGCGATGGCGCTGTTCCTGGCGGCCGACGACTCGGCCATGTGCACTGCACAGGATTTCGTTGTCGATGGGGGCTGGGCCTGATGGAATGCCGCGACTACGGCCAACTGCCCGACGGGCGCACGGTCCACGAATACACGCTCGCCAACAACCTGGGCCTGAAGCTCACTGCCATCACGCTGGGCGGCATCGTCACCGGCCTGTGGGTGCCGAACGCCAAGGGCCAGACCGGCAACGTCGTGCTGGGCTTTGACAACCTGGACGACTACGTCCACCGCAACCCGTCCTTCGGCATCATCGTCGGCCGCTACGGCAACCGGATTGCCGGCGCCAGCTTCGAGCTGGACGGCGAGACGCACAGCCTTGGCCGCAACGACGGCCCCAACTGCCTGCACGGCGGCACCGAGGGCTTCGGCCACCGGCTGTGGACGGTCGTGCCAGCCCAACCGCGCACCGGCGAGGCCCAGGCGCTGCTGTTCAGCTACACCAGCCCGCACGGCGAGCAAGGCTTCCCCGGCGAGCTGCGGGTCTATGTGCGCTATGCGGTCAGCGCCACTGACAACAGCTGGCGCATCGACTACACGGCCACGACCGACCGCGCCACTGTCGTCAACCTGACCCACCACGACTACTTCAACCTCGCCGGCGACGGCAGCGTGCTGGGCCACCGGCTGACCATCCCGGCGTCGCGCTACAGCGAGGTGGACCAGCACCTCATCCCGCAGCGCCATGCATCGGTCGAGGGCACGCCCTTCGACTTCCGCACCGCCACGCCCATCGAGGCGCGCATCCGCCAGTCCCACCCCCAGCTGCTGCGCGCCAAGGGCTATGACCACAACTGGCTGCTCGACGGCGAACTCAACGCCGACGGCCTGCGCGCCGCCGCCACGCTGGAGGACCCCTACTGCGGCCGCCGCATGGACGTGCTGACCAGCGAGCCGGCTATCCAGTTCTATTCCGGCAACTTCCTCGACGGCAGCCTGGCCGGGCCGAACGGCCGCATCTACCGCCAGGGCGACGGCCTGTGCCTGGAGACCCAGCACAACCCCGACTCACCGCACCACGAAGCCAGCGGCGACTGGCCCAGCACCGTGCTGAGGCCGGGCGAGGTGTTCCGCAGCACGACAATCCATCGCTTCGCCTGACCCTGCAAGCAAAGCCATGGACCTGCCCGCCCACCAACTGACGATGACGGTGCTGATGACACCGGACACGGCCAACTTCTCCGGCAACGTCCACGGCGGCAACATCCTCAAGCTGCTCGACCAGGTGGCCTACGCCTGCGCCAGCCGCTATGCCGGCCGCTACGTCGTCACGCTGTCGGTGGACCGGGTCATCTTTCGCCAGGCCATCCACGTCGGCGAACTGGTCACATTCCAGGCCAGCATCAACATGACGGGCACCTCGTCGATGGAAGTCGGCATCAAGGTCGTGGCCGAGAACATCCGCACGCAGGAAGTGCGGCATGTCAACAGCTGCTACTTCACGATGGTGGCCGTGGGCGACGACAACAAACCCGTGCCCGTGCCGCCGCTGCGGCCCTTCACCCCCGACGAGCGCCGCCGCCACGCCGGTGCCCTCGCCCGCAAGCAGGCCCGCGCGGCCCTCGAAGTGAGACCTGACGTCAAACCCGATGAGCACTGAACACCCCTTCGTTCTCGCCCTTGCCCAAGCCAACAACCTCGGCGAAGGCATGCAATGGCATGCCCCCAGCGGCCGCTGGTGGTGGACCGACATCGAGGCCGCCTGCATCTACGCCTGGACGCCCGGCGCCAGCGCCACGCTGCAGGTGCGCCTGCCCGAGCGCGTCGGCTGCTTCGTGCATGGCCGCTCCGGCGCCATCATCCTGGCCATGGCCAAGCGCGTCGCTCGCCTGACCCTGCCCGACCTGCAGGCCACCGGCAGCGTCGCCGCCGAGCCCGAGACCATCGCGCCGCTGGAAGCCCACCTGCCCACCACGCGCGCCAACGACGGCCGCTGCGACCGCAGCGGCGCCTTCGTCTTCGGCACGCTGGACGAGGCCGAGCCTCGTCAACCCATCGGCGGCTTCTACCAATACTCGCTGGCCCGCGGCCTGCGCCGCCTGGCGCTGGATGGTGTCGCCATCGCCAATAGCATCTGCTTCAGCCCCAACGGCCAGCGCATGTACTACTGCGACACGCCGACGCGCCGCATCATGGTCTGCGACTACGACTCGGCCAGCGCCCGTGTCAGCGAGCCGCGCCTGTTCGTCAAGAAGGAGCTGGACGACTGCTGGCCCGACGGCTCCACCATCGACGCGCAGGGCTGCCTGTGGAACGCCGAATGGGGCAACGCGGCGGTGGCCCACTACGCGACGGACGGCCGCCTGCTGGCGCGCTACAAGCTGCCGGTGCGCGACGTCACCTGCCCCGCCTTCGGCGGCCCGGCCGGCGACCAGCTCGCCGTCACCACGGCCCGTGTGGGCCTCAGCACCGCCGAGCTGATGGCCATGCCCTTGTCGGGCAGCCTGTTCGGCATGACCGTGGCCGCGGGGCTCTACCTGCCCGAGCCGCTGTTCAACGACGAGTGAGTTGCCTGTCGTCCCGGGCCCTGCGCGCCCGGGACGACTCGCCGTGAGCCGGCAAGACGCCGGGCGAGGGCAAGGGATGCGCAGCTGGTTATTCGAATGTGTGGTCGTGGCCGCGCTGGCGCTGCCGTGGCCGGCCGCTGCCCAGCTCATCGCCGGCCCGCAGCAGACCCGCATCAACCTGCAGGGCCAGACCGCGCAACCGTTGCGCTACACGCCGGACGGCGAAGACTTCGTCATCCACAACGGCGCCGAGTTCTTCAACCGCCCGCTGTACGGCGGCCGCACGGGCTTTCGGGTCGACGGCGGCGACAAGCCGGAGTTCCTGCTCTACCTGCCTGGCCGTGGCGGCAACCTGCGCCTGGCGTTGCGCACGCCGGCCGGCAGCCGCTGGCTGCACGAGGCGGCGTCCATCACCACGCGCTACCGACCGGGCGAGCTGCACTACGACATCCGCGACCCGCTGCTGGGTGACAAGGGCAGCCTCGCGCTCGTGGCGCTGGCGACCACCAGCACCGAAGGCCTGCTGATCCGCGCCGAAGGCCGCGACCTGCCCGCCGGCGCCGAGCTGGTCTGGGCCTATGGCGGTGTCACCGGCCAGCGCGGCCGGCGCGACGGCGACATCGGCACCGAGCCCGTGCCCATCAGCCGCTACTTCCAGTTCCAGCCGCCCTTCGCGGCGGGCAACCGCCTGGTGTTGGGCGCGGACGGCTTTGTGCTGGCTGCGCCGGCAGCCGTCATTGCCGGCGTGGTGCCGGCGGGCGCGCAACAGCAGCTGGCCGCCGCCAGCGATTGGGACTCGCTGCCCGCACTGCTGGCGCCATCGAGCGCAACACCTGACACCGCCATCACCGTCGGCCGCGTGGCGCTGCATGAGCGCCAGCCCGCCTGGCTGGCGCTGCAACGCCTGGCCGACGCGGCCCGCTCGCCGGCCAGCGTTGCTGCGCAGACCTATGCCGCCGTCGGTGCGCCGCGCCCCGCCACCCGCAGCACGCCGCTGGCCGCCCGCTTCAGGCCCGCCGAACTGCCCGCGCTGTTCACCAGGGAACAGGCGCACTTCAAGGCCTTGCGCCAGCAGGTGCGCATCGTCACGCCCGACCCCTGGCTGAACGCCGCCGTCGGCGCGCTCAACGTCGTCGGCGATGCGCTGTGGGACGACGACGCCAAGGCCATCCTGCACGGCGCCGTCGCCTGGCGCGTGCCGTTGCTGGGCTGGCGAGGTGCCTATGCGCTGGATGCGCTGGGCTGGCACGACCGCGCGAAGCAGAACATCGAGACCTGGATCGCGCGGCAGAACACCTCGCCCATCCCCGCCCAGCTGCCGCCGCCCGACGCCGACACGAATCTCGCGCGCAGCAGGCAGGCGCTGCACTCCAACGGCAACCTGACCGCATCGCACTACGACATGAACATGGTGTTCTTCGACGCCTTGTTCCGCCACCTGCTGTGGACCGGCAACCTGGACCTCGCGCGCCGCGCCTGGCCCGCCATCCAGCGCCACCTCGCCTGGGAGCAGCGCCTGTTCCGCCGCGACTTTGGCGGGCTGCCGCTGTACGAGGGCTATGCCAACTTCTGGGCCAGCGACGACGTGTACTACGGCGGCGGTGGCGTCACGCATGCGTCGGCCTACAACTTCTACGCGTTCCGCAGCGCCGCTCGGTTGGCAAAGCTGATCGGCGAGGACGGCAGCGCCTACCAGCGCGAGGCCGACCTCATCGCGCAAGCCATGCGCCGCCACCTGTGGATGCCCGAGCGCGGCGCCTTCGGCGAGTACCGCGACAGCCTGGGCCTGCAGCGCCTGCACAGCAGCTACGGGTTGTGGAGCTTCTACACCGCCATCGACTCCGAGGTGCCCACGCCCGAGGAGGCCACGCAGATGGCCGCCGACCTGACTGAGCATTTCAAACGCATTCCTGTCCACGGCCCCGGCGTGCCCAGGGACGCGAACTATCACGTCCTGCCCAGCACCGACTGGATGCCCTATGCCTGGTCGGTCAACAACGTGGTCATGGGCGAGAACCTGCACACCGCGCTGGCCATGTGGCAGGCCGGTGACTTCGAGTCCGCTTTCGTGCTCGCCAAGGGTGCGTTGATGGCCAGCATGAACATGGGCATCACGCCCGGCAACGTCGGTTCCATGAACTACCTCGACCACTACCGCCGCGAGTCGCAGCGCGACTTTGCGGATGGCACCGGCGTGACGGCACGCGCGTTGGTGGAGGGCCTGTTCGGCGTGCGGCCGGATGCGTTGGCGGGTTTGATGACAGTGCAGCCAGGGCTGCCGGTCGAGTGGAAGGAGGCGGAACTGCAGCATCCCGGCGTAGGCTTGGTTTTCAAGCGCGAAGGCATGCTCGAGCGTTGGCAGTTGACGCAGCCAGAGTCGCGCTTCAAGCAACTGCGAATCAAGTTTCAGGCAGGGGGCCGCGAGATCGAGTCGGTGAGCTGGAACGGCCAGCCCGTCGCTTGGACGCCGGACCCGGCGGCCAATGTGGTGGTCGTGGAGCAACCGTGGGGGCCGCGTGCCAACGTCGTCGTGCAGTGGCGCAAGCTGCCGCAGCCGACCTTCCCACCGCGCACGAGCTATCCGGTTGTTAGCAAGGTACCGAACTGGAAGACGCCTGTAGCGAATGCAGCCTTCGACCCCATCGCCCTCGACGACCACTTCAACGACCGTGTCACCGAGATCTTCAGGCCCAGCAAGTACCTGAGCCCGCGCCCGGCCGGCGTGTCGCTGGCGCTGCCTTCGCAGGGCGCCGGCGCCTGGGCCGGCCATGTCAACGAGCTGCCGCTCATCGACGACAGCGGCCTGCGCCGCGTGGCCGCTGAGAACGACGGCCAGCTCAAGCTGCCCAACGGCCTGCCGTTCGCCACGCCCACCGCGCCCGAGGCCCGCAACATCGTCTTCACCTCGCGCTGGGACAACTATCCGCGCGAGATCAGCGTCCCCTTGCAAGGCCAGGCGCGCCACGCCTACCTGCTGATGGCCGGCTCCACCAACTTCATGCAGAGCCGCATCGACAACGGCGAGGTCATCGTCCACTACGCGGACGGCAGCCAGGCCCGGCTGGCGCTGCACAATCCCACCACCTGGTGGCCCATCGAGCAGGACTACTTCATCGATGACTTCCAGTTCCAGCGCCCAGGCCCCACGCCGCCGCGCGTGGACCTGAAAACCGGCCTGGTGCGCCTGCAGCCCACCGGCCGCGCGGTGCCTGGCGGCGCCGCGACCGTGGTCGACCTGCCGCTCGACCCGCACAAGCCCCTCGCGAGCCTGACGCTGCGCACGCTGAGCAACGACGTGGTGATCGGCCTGATGAGCCTGACGCTCGACCGCCGCCTGCCCTGACAACCCCACCGAGGTCGCCGTTTTGAAGCAGTTTCTTTTCCTGCTGGCCGTGTGCTTGACACTGCCCGCGTCCGCCCAACCCATCGACCGCGCCGCCGTCGTCGCGCGCCACCAGGTGCGCAACACCGGCCTCAACCCCGAGTCCGCGCTGACCGTCGGTAACGGCGACTTTGCAGTGACCGTGGACGTGACCGGCCTGCAGAGCCTGGAGCGCATCTACTACGACAACGGCCTGCCGCTGGAGACGCGCAACACCTGGAGCTGGCACAGCTTTCCCAACCCCGAGAACCTGCGCTTCGAGGACACGCTGGCGCCGGTGCCCTTCCATGGCCGGCAGATCCTCTACCCCATCCACCAGAACACGCCTGCCGGCCGCTACTACCGCGAGAACCCGCAGCCCATGCCGCTGGGCCAGTTCCAGTTCACGCTGCACGGCGAGGTGTTGCGCAGCGAGGACATCGCCGGCATCAACCAGACGCTGGACCTCTGGAACGGCATCGTCACCAGCCGCCTGACCGTGCGCGGCCAGCCGCTGGAGGTGACGACCGCCGCCCACGGCAGCGCCGCCGTGCTGGCCGTGCAGGCGCGCTCACCGCTGATCGCCAGCGGTGAGCTGCAGGTGCGCGTGCGCTTCCCGTATGCGTACCGCACGGCCGTCGCGCACAAGCCGCCCTTCATCTGGGAGCAGCCCGAACGCCACCGCAGCTCGCTGACGCAGGTCGCGCCCGGCCATGCGCGCATCGCCCGCGAGGCGGATGGCACGCGCTACGACACCGAGCTTCGCTGGAGCACGCCGGCCGAGCTGGTCAGCGCCTCCACGCCCCAGCTCGCCGCGCCGCACGACTACCGGCTGCGTGCCACCAGCGGCGACACGATTGCCTTCACGGCCGCCTTTGCCGACGCCGAGCACCCGGCGCCTAACGAAACCGTCGCCAGCACGCTGGCGTCGTCCAAGCAAGCGTGGGCGAACTACTGGACCAAGGGCGGCATGGTCGACCTCGGCGCCGCCACCGACCCGCGCGCCAAGGAGATCGAGCGCCGCACCATCCAGTCGCTCTACCTGATGCGCGTCAACTACGCCGGCAGCTTCCCGCCCGCCGAGACCGGCCTGCAGCACCTGAGCTGGTTCGGCAAGCACAACTCCGAGGTCTACGTCTTCCACGCTGCGCAGTTCTACCAATGGGGCCATGTCGACCTGCTGGAGAAGGGCCTGGCCTGGTATCTGGGTCAGCTGCCCAAAGGCATCGCGCAGGCCAAATCGGAAGGCTTCGACGGCGTGCGCTGGCCCAAGATGTCCGGCCTGGACGGCCGCCCGACGCCCGGCGGCATCAACCCCTACATCATCTGGAACCAGCCCAACCCCATCTACCTGGCCGAGCTGGTCTACCGCGCCAAGCCGACGAAGGAGACGCTGGCTCGCTATGGCGACCTGGTGGCCGAGTCGGCGAAGTTCCTGGCGTCGTTCGCCCACCGCGACCCGGCCACCGGCGTCTACCACCTGGGCCCGCCGCTGAAGAACGTCAGCGAGAGCACGTCGGTGGAACTGGTGCGCAACCCGACCTTCGAGGTGGCCTTCTGGTACTGGGGCCTGCAGGTCGCGCAGCAGTGGCGCCAGCGGCTGGGCCTGGCGCCCGAGCCAAAGTGGGCCGACGTCATCAAGCACCTCGCCCCGCTGCCGCAGCAGGACGGCCGCTACCTGGAGATCGAAGGCATCCGCGACCTGTTCGGCCCGGGCAAGCGCGGCGCGCCGTCGTCCATGCTGCTGGCGCTGGGCTATCTGCCGGCCACGCCCAAGATCGACATCGAGACCGCGCGCCGCACCTTCCACGCCGTGCACGCGCAGCGCGGCGACGACGGCGGCTGGGTCAGCTGGCAGATGGGCCAGGGCGCGCTGACGGCAGCGCGGCTGGGCGAACCCGAGCGGGCCGTCGCCATCCTCGGCAAAACCGCCGCCGCCGCCCGCTTCATGCCCAGCGGCTACAGCCGCCGCCCGCGCGACCCCGAGGGCGCCGTGGCCTACCTGCCCACCAATGCCGCCTACCTGATGGCGATGGGCCTGATGGCCGGCGGCTGGGACGGTGCACCGAAAGGCCTGACGCCCGGCTTCCCGAAAGACGGCGCCTGGAACGTGCGCGCCGAAGGCCTGCTGCCGCTGCCATGAAGCGCCTGCTGCTCGCCCTCGCCTTCGCACCGGGCGCCCTGCTCGCCGCTGTCATTGGCCACAACACGCCTGCGCCCGAGATGAGCCCCGCGCGGCTCGCCGAACTGCCTGCCGCGCAGCGCCCCGCGTGGCGGGCCTATCTCGACCGCTCCGACCGCCAGATGGCCTTCGACCGCGCCACGCTCGCCCGCGAGCTCAAGGCCGGCGACACCGTGCCGCCACCGCCCACCGCCGGCAAGATGAACGCGCCGCTGGAGCGCGAGGCAGCCTGGTATGCCTCGGCCGAGGCGAAGGCAATCGCCGACACCATCCTCAGCTTCCAGACGCCCAGCGGCGGCTGGAGCAAGAACCAGGACCGCAGCAAGCCGCCGCGCCTGCCTGGCCAGCGCTACTCGAACAACGCCGAGACGATGACCGTCGGCACCGGCAGCTTCGACGAGCCACGCGACCGCTACTGGACCTTCGTCGGCACGCTGGACAACGACGCCACGCACAGCGAGATCCGCTTCCTGGCGCGCGTGAACCAGCAGCGCCCGGGTGAGGCCTATCAGGCCGCCATCCTGAAGGGCATCGGCTACCTGCTGATGGCCCAGTACCCCAACGGCGGCTGGCCGCAGAACTACCCGCTGGAAGGCGGCTTCCACGACGGCATCACCTTCAACGACGACGCGGTTAGCGAGGCCGCACGGCTGTTGCAGGACGTGGCCAAGGCAACGCCCGAGTTCGCGTTCGTTCCCGAGCCGCTGCGCCGTCAGGCCCGCTCTGCAGCGGCCCGCGCGGTGGACCTGCTCCTCGCCGCCCAGGTGAAGGTGGACGGCCGCCCGACCGCCTGGCCGCAGCAGATCGACGCCGTTACGCTGGCGCCCATCTCCGCGCGCAACTACGAGCCGCGCAGCCTCGCCAGCGCCGAGAGCGCCGCCGTGCTGCTGTTCCTGATGCAGCAGCCGCGCCCCACACCCGCGATGAAGGCGGCCATCGAGAGCGGCGTCGCCTGGCTGCAAACCCATGCGCTGCGCGACCACGTCTTCACGATGACCCCCGACGGCCGCAAGCTCATCCCCCAGCCCGGCGCCGGTCCGCTGTGGTCACGCCTGTATGACGTGCCCACCGGCCGCCCCATCTTTGGCGACTGGCCCAAGACCATCCACGACGACGTCAACGAGATCTCCAAGGGCCGCCGCAATGGCTACACATGGTGGGGCACCTGGCCGCAGAAGGCGCTGGACGCCTACCCGCGCTGGAAGGCCGAAAACCCCTAGCTGACACCGTTGTCATCGGCGGGCATTTCGGCGACATTGCGCCACCCCAAGCCTGCCCGCCCGATGACATGCGCTATCTATCGCTGCTGCTGAGCCTGTGCCTTGCTGCATCCGCACAGGCCGCCGAGATCGGCGCTTTCGCGCCCGGCCCACATGCTGTCGGCTCGACCAACCTGCAGGTCACGCCGCCCACCAGCAGGCCGTTGATTGACTACCTCAACGGCAGCAAGGACGGCGCCTACCTGTCCGCCATCCTGACCCACCCGCAGGCCGTGCCGCAGCTGCAGATCATCGTTCCCGCCAGCCAGCCCGGCGCCGGGGCCATTGCCGGCAAGCCGCAGCCGCTGGTGCTGCACATCCTCTACCCGACGCCCGCCAGCAACGCGCGGCCCGACTACGCCTTTCCGTACAAGGACACCGGCGACGCGCTCGTGCCGCACATGCAGGGTCCGACCGACAAGCCGCTGCTGGCCGACCCTGCCGCCAGGTACCCGCTCATCGTCTACTCCGGCGGCTACAACACGCACGGTCTGTGGCACCTCGGCCATCTGAAGGGGCTGGCCTCGCATGGCTACATCGTCGTCAACCTCTTCCACGGCGACGGCCGCGCGCCGGGCTATCACGAGTCCGTCGCGCTGCGCCAGGCGGGCGTGCGCGCCGCGCTGGACCACGTGCTGAAGGACCCGGTCCTCGGCCCCGCCATCGACCGCGACCGCATCGGCGCCTCGGGCTCCAGCGCTGGTGGCATGACGGTGCTGGCCCTGCTCGGCGGCGTCGACCCCAAGCACCCGGCGCACAACCCTCGCGACCCGCGCATCAAGGCCGGCTTCGGCCTCGTGCCCTTCATGGGCACCAGCTTCGGCGTCTGGCCGTTCGCGACCGATGCCTGGCACCTGGGCCGCGAGTTCGAGGGCCTGGCCGCCGTCAAGGCACCGTTCTTCGCGGTGTATGCGGACCAGGACAAGAGCGTCGCCCCCGACGCCGTCCGCGCCGGCGTGCGCCGCCTCGGCGGTCCCGCCTGGGCGGTCGAACTGCCAAGTGAGGGCCATCTGCTCTCGCCCGCTGCCGAGCGAGAGGCCTACAGCTGGGAGCTAGCCTTCTTTGACGCCGTCCTGCGCGGCAATGCCGAGGCGCGCGCCAAGCTGGTGGCCAGCACCCAGGTCAGCGGAGGCAGCAAGGGGAAGATGGCGTTCACCAGCGCCGGGCGATAGTCACTTGCCGATGCAGAAGCTGCTGAAGATCACGCCCAGCAGCTCATCCGCCGAGAACGCACCGGTGATCTCACCCAACGCGTCGTGGGCCAGGCGCAGCTCTTCAGCCAGAAGATCCAGCGCCGCGTCGCGCTGAGAGGCGACTTCGCGCGCCAGTGCCAGGTGATCGGCCGTGCGGGCCAGTGCCTGCACATGGCGCTCCCGGGCAATGAAGAGGCCTTCCGGCACGGACTGCCAGCCGGCCGTCTGCAGCAGGCGCTGCCGCAGCGCTTCGAGGCCGGCGCCAGTCTTCAAACTCAGCGCGATCTCGCCTTCGGGTGCCGTGGCCAGATCGGCCTTGTTGAAAACCTGCACGATGCGGCCCGCGTCCACGCCGGCCAGCCGCGCGCGGATGCGCTCGTCCTCGGCCTCGTAATCGGCCTGACCGACACGACCCAGGTCGTGCAGGAACAGCACGACATCGGCATCCGCAATCGCATCCCACGACCGCGACACACCGATGCGCTCCACCTCGTCGGCTGTCGCGTCGCGCAGGCCGGCCGTGTCGGTGATGTGCAGCGGCACGCCTTCGATCTGGATGGTCTGGCTGACCTTGTCGCGTGTCGTGCCTGGGATGGGCGTGACGATGGCCAGCTCGGCGCCGGCCAGCGCGTTCAGCAGCGAACTCTTGCCCACGTTGGGCTGGCCGGCGAGCACGACCTTGAGCCCGTCGCGCAGCAGCGCGCCCTGGCGCGTGCGGGCCTGCACTGCGCCCAGTTGTACCGTCAGGCGGTCCAGCCGCCCGAAGGCATCGGCCTTCTCCAGGAAGTCGATCTCCTCCTCGGGGAAGTCCAGCGTCGCCTCGACCAGCATGCGCAGCTGGATAAGCTGGTCACGCAGCTGGCCCACCTCATGCGACAGCGCGCCGCCCAGCGCCCGGCTGGCGCTGCGCGCGGCGGCTTCGGTGCTGGCGTCGATGAGGTCGGCCACCGCCTCGGCTTGCGCCAGGTCGAGCTTGCCGTTGAGGAAAGCGCGCTGCGTGAACTCGCCAGGCTCGGCCAGCCGAACCGTGCCGCCCGCCTCGATGACCCGCGCCAGCAGCAGCTGCATGACGACCGCGCCGCCATGGGCCTGCAGCTCCAGCACATGCTCGCCGGTGTAGGAATGTGGCGCCGGGAAGTGCAGCGCCAGGCCTTGATCTATCGATGCGCCGGCCGAGTCGCGGAACGGCAGGTAGGTCGCCTCGCGTGCCTTCAGCGCCCGGCCGCAGACGGCTTCGATGAGCGGGGCCAGGTCTTGCGGCGACGACACGCGCACGATGCCGACGGCGCCGCGCCCCGGGGCGGTGGCGATGGCGGCGATGGGGTCAGCGTGGCGGGCGAGCATGGCTGCAATTGTCGGCGGCACAAAGCAAACAGCCACCCGAGGGTGGCTGTTTGCAAACGAATTGGCGCGGGGGAGGTCAGTTGAGGCGCTCTCGTGAGCCCGGGTTCCGACCGTTGTTCTCTGCCCCGCGACGCCATTGAACTGCGATCAGCAGGCGCAAAAAAGCCCCCGCTCGCGGGGGCTGTGCAGATTCACGTGCGTCAGTTCACGCCGAGCTGTCTGTTAATCATCCACTGCTGGGCGATGGACAGGATGTTGTTCGTCAGCCAGTACAGCACCAGGCCGGCCGGGAAGACGAAGAACATGACGCCGAAGGCCACGGGCATGATCCACATCATCTTCTGCTGCATCGGGTCAGCAGCCGGTGGGTTGAGCCAGACCTGGAACAGGCTGGTCAGCATCATCAGCAGCGGCAGGATGAAGTAGGGGTCGCGCACCGACAGGTCGGTGATCCACAGCGTCCACGGCGCCTGGCGCATCTCGACGGTGGACAGCAGCACCCAGTACAGCGCCATGAAAATGGGCATCTGCAAGAAGATGGGCAGGCAACCGCCGATGGGGTTGATCTTCTCCTCGCGGTAGATCTTCATCATCTCCTGCTGCATTTCCTGCGGCTTGTCCTTCAGGCGCTCCTTCATCTCGCTGATGCGCGGCGCGACGGCCTTCATGCGCGCCATCGACTTGTAGGCGCTGGCGTTCAGGCCGTACAGCGCGATCTTCAGCAGCAGCACCAGCGCGACGATGGTCCAGCCCCAGTTGCCGATGAAGCCGTGCAGCTTGTCCAGCAGCCAGAACAGCGGCTCGGCCAGGATGGTCAGCATGCCGTAGTCCTTGACGCGCTCCAGGCCCGGGGCGAGCTTGGCGAGGTTGTTTTCCTCCTGCGGGCCGGCGAACAGCGTGGCCTTTTGCGTTGTGCTGGCGCCCGGCGCGAGCGTCGGCAGCGTGAAGACCATGCCGGTGGCATAGGTGTCGCCCTGCACACCGGCCTGGCCGGCGCGCTTGTGCACGAAGAACTCGCGCTTGCCTGGCTCGGTGACGAGCCAGGCGCTGGCGAAATAGTGCTGGATCATCGACACCCAGCCGTCATCCGCCTGCTTCTCGATGTCGACCTTGTTCTTGTCGATGTCCTCGAAGGTGATCGTCTTGAACTTGGCCTTGTCGTTGTAGATGGCCGGGCCGGTGAAGCTGGGCGTGAAGGCCGCGCCGCCGGTGACCGTGCTGCCGTCGCGCACCAGCTGCAGGTAGACCTGCGGCGTGACGGCGGCAGCGCCGGCGTTGATGACCTCGTGCGTGACGCCCACCGTGTAGGCGCCGCGCTTGAACGTGAAGGTCTTGACGAGCTTGACACCGCCCACCTCGGCGGACTCCAGGCGCAGCTGCACTTCATCCTGGCCGGCTGCCAGCTCGCGCGGGCCTGCCACGGCCGTCATCGGCGTGTTGTGCGTCGGCAGCGGGCCGGCGCCGCCGACGAGGCCGGTCTGGGCGCGGTATTGCTGGCCAGCGTTGAAGAGCACGACCGGCTGGGGTTCGAACTCGGGCTTCTTCTGCAGGCCCACCATCTGCAGCAGCTGGTCGGTGACCGTCGGATCGGGAGACGTCAGGTACTTGGGCAGCTCGGCGCGGACGATGTCGCCGCCCAGCGTGTCCACCGTGACCGTCAGCACGTCAGTGCGGATGACGACCTTCTCGGACGGCGCCGCCACCGGGGCGCTGACCGGGGCGGGCGCCTGGCCAGCGACGGCGGCGGTGGCCGAAGGCACGCCGCTTGAGGCGGGTGTGCCAGGCGCCGTCGACACCGCCTTGGGCGGCGTGGGGCTGAACATCGAGGGGTGCCCGTTGTGCTTCTGCCAGCCGTCCCAGAGCAGGACGAGGGACATGGTGAACACCACCCACAGCACGGTGCGGCGAATATCAGTCATTGGGAGACTCGGACGAGGAAGAGGACGCGCAGCTGCGCGCCAGGGAGGGCGAGATGAGCCGCGAAAACAGCCGCGGCGCATTGTCAAGCACGCAGTCAGGCACGGGGTCGTGCCCGCCGTCGCACCACGGAGCGCAGCGCAGGACGCGGTGCACGGTCAGGTAGCTGCCGGCGAGCGCGCCATGTTTCTCCAGCGCTTCAAGCGAGTAGCGCGAGCAGGTCGGCTCGAAGCGGCAGGCATTGCCCAGCCAGGGGCTGAGCAGGAGGCGATAGCCACGCACGGCGGCCATCAGCGCGCGGGCAGGCCAGTTCGGCTTCACTTGGCCGCCTCGGTCTTGGGCTTGGATTGCAGTGCGCGGTCCAGCAGCTGCGCCAGCTCGACGCGCGCGGCCTGGCGCAGCGCGTCGGAGGCGGCGCTGGGGAACTTCTGGCGGTCAAACGGTGAACGCAAGCGGACGACCCACAGGCCCGGCGGCATGCCGGGGCGTTCGGCAAATGCGGCGCGGATCTGGCGCTTCAAGAGGGCGCGGGTCACCGAACGCTTCGCATGCCGCTTGGGCACGACCATGCCCAGCCAGCAGCCTTGCGGCACCTCAGGCGGATCGTGTTCCACAGGTTTGTGCACAGGCTGTGATTCGCCTGTTGATAACTCGGCCTCACCTGTGCGCAACTGCGCCGCGACCCAGGCGCTGGGCGCGAGGTTGGCCGAGAGATGGTGCAACGCGAAGTGGGCGCTGCGTGTGCGGCTCGGGCGGGCGAGCACCCGCTCGAAATCCACCGGGCGCTGGATTCGACCGATCATCTAGAGCCCGGGAGCGGGCGGCGCGGGAGCGCCGCCATGTGCGACAAGGCCTTAGACGGCCAGACGCTTGCGGCCCTTGGCGCGGCGAGCGGCGATGACGGCACGACCGCCACGCGTCTTCATGCGCACGAGGAAGCCATGGGTGCGGGCGCGGCGGGTCTTGGAGGCTTGATAAGTACGCTTCATGGGGAACCTCTTCGGAGGGTTTGTTTGTTCGGTTCGGTCCGGGCACAGCGGTTGGTGCCCGACAAGAAAAGCGCACGGCGAATGAATCGCAGTGCGCGAAAACCCGGCATTACAGCAGAAGCCGCCGACCCGGTCAATAAGTGGCCAGTCTCAAGCCGGGTTTGCCAGGGATTGACCCCCCTCGAAATTCTGTGGATAACCCGCTCTTCAGAGGGCGCCGCGTCCGTACAATCCGGCCGCTCGAAGACAAGTTTTCCACAATGAGCCCAGAACAAGATGCGGCAGAAGACGGGGCGGATGGGATGCAAGAACGGGCAATGCAGGCAACGGGCATGAATTCGGCGGAATGGGCAACGGACCTCTGGCGGCGTGGCTGCGAGCGTTTGGCCACGGAGCTGCCGGAGCAGCAGTTCAACACCTGGATTCGCCCGCTGCCGCCTGCCACCGTCGCCGGTGAGGGCGCTGTCGCCCACGACGCAGCCAGCGCGCTGGTGGCCACCCTCAAGGTGCCCAACCACTTCAAGCGCGACTGGATCCGCCGCCAGTACGCGACCCGCATCGAAGCCATCCTGACCGAACTCGCCGGCCGCCCGACGCGGCTGGAGCTGTCGCTGTCCGCGCGCGAGCCCTCGGCCGCGCCCATCGCCCTGCCCGCCTCGGCGCCGTCGCTGCAGGCGGCCCTGTCGGCCGAGCCCGGCGCGTCGGTCAAGCCGGCCAGCGCGCCGTCCACCATCATGCTGCCCTCGCAGGGCCCGGCCGCCAGCAAGCACCGCATCAACCCGCAGCTCACGTTCGACACGCTGGTGCCCGGCCGCGCCAACCAGATGGCACGCACCGCGGCGCTGCACGTGGCCGGCGCGCCTGGCATCACCTACAACCCGCTGTTCATCTACGGCGGCGTCGGCCTGGGCAAGACCCACCTGGTCCATGCGGTCGGCAACGCGCTGCTGAAGGACCGCCCCGACGCCCGCGTGCTGTATCTGCACGCCGAGCAGTTCATCTCCGACGTCGTCAAGAACTACCAGCGCAAGACCTTCGACGAGTTGAAGGCCAAGTACCACTCGCTGGACCTGCTGCTGATCGATGACGTGCAGTTCTTCGCCGGCAAGGACCGCACGCAGGAGGAGTTCTTCAACGCCTTCGAGGCGCTGCTGGCCAAGAAGGCCCACATCATCATGACGTCGGACACCTACCCCAAGGGGCTGGTGGACATCGACGAGCGCCTGACCTCCCGCTTCGACGCCGGCCTGACGGTGGCCATCGAGCCGCCCGAGCTGGAAATGCGCGTTGCCATCCTGATCAAGAAGGCCGAGGCCGAAGGCACGCCCATGCCCGAAGACGTGGCCTTCTTCGTCGCCAAGAACGTGCGCGCCAACGTGCGCGAGCTGGAAGGCGCGTTGCGCAAGGTGCTGGCCTATGCCAAGTTCTCGCACAAGGAGATCAGCATCGCGCTGGCCCGCGAGGCGCTGAAGGATCTGCTCTCCATCCAGAACCGCCAGATCGGTGTGGAGAACATCCAGAAGACGGTGGCCGACTTCTACAAGATCAAGATCGCCGACATGTACTCCAAGAAGCGCCCCGCCAGCATCGCCCGGCCGCGCCAGATCGCGATGTACCTGGCCAAGGAGATGACGCAGAAGAGCCTGCCCGAGATCGGCGAGCTGTTCGGTGGGCGCGACCACACGACGGTGCTGCACGCGGTGCGCAAGATCGGCGGCGAGCGCCAGAAGAACACCGAGCTGAACCAGCAGTTGCACGTGCTGGAGCAGACGTTGAAGGGTTGAAGCGGATCGCCGCTTCGGGTTGACCCGCACGCCCCGCCCGGCCGGCAGGGCACCGTTTCCGGGCGACAATCGCAGCTTTACGCGCGCGCGCGTTTTTGGGTCTGCGACCCAGCTGAAATCTCTCCCCCCAAGAGGTCCTCATGATCGTTTTGAAAGCTCCCCAGGATCAGGTGCTCGGCGCGCTGCAAGCAGTGGCCGGCATCGTCGAGCGGCGCCACACGCTGCCCATCCTGGCCAATGTGTTGATCCGCAAGACCGGCAACCAGGTGGAGCTGACGACGAGCGACCTCGAGATCCAGGTGCGCACCACGGTGCAGTTCGACGGCGACGCCGGCAACCTGCAGACCACCGTCGGCGCGCGCAAGCTGATCGACATCCTGCGCTCCATGCCGGCCGACCAGGTCGTCAGCCTGACCAGCAACGCCAACAAGATGACGCTGCAGGGCGGCAAGAGCCGCTTCACGCTGCAGACGCTGCCATCCGATGACTTCCCGCTGGTGCAGGAAGCCGCCGACTTCGGCCCCGCGTTCAGCGTGCCGCAGAAGGCGCTGAAGGGCCTGATCAACCAGGTGCACTTCGCAATGGCGGTGCACGACATCCGCTACTACCTGAACGGCATCCTGTTCGTCGCCGAGGGCAAGAACCTGACGCTGGTCGCCACCGACGGCCACCGCCTGGCGCTGGCCCAGGCCGAGCTGGACACCGACATCCCCAAGCAGGAAGTCATCCTGCCGCGCAAGACCGTGCTGGAACTGCAGCGCCTGCTCAAGGACGGCAAGGACGACGACGCCATCGAGATGCGCTTCGCCGGCAACCAGGCCAAGTTCTCGTTCAGCGGCATGGAGTTCGTGACCAAGCTCGTCGAGGGCAAGTTCCCCGACTACAACCGCGTCATCCCCAAGAACCACAAGTTCCGCCTGACACTGGGCCGCACCACGCTGCTGTCCAGCCTGCAGCGCGCCGCCATCCTGACCAGCGAGAAGTTCAAGGCTGTGCGCCTGTCCTTCGAGCCGGGCCTGCTGTCCATTGCGTCCAGCAACGCCGAGCAGGAAGAGGCCAAGGAAGAGATCGAGATCGACTACGAAGGCGACAAGATCGAGACCGGCTTCAACGTCACCTACCTGATGGATGCCCTGGCCAACATGAGCCAGGACATGGTCTGTATCGACCTCAACGACAGCGCATCGAGCGCGCTGTTGACCATCCCCGACACCACCGGCTTCAAGTACGTCGTGATGCCGATGCGGATCTGAGTCAGCACCTGACTTGGACACAGCGGGCTTCGGCCCGCTTCAGTGCTTTTAAAGGGCGATGAGTTTGTTGCCCGCGAGTGAGAGAGAGTTCCCGATGAGTGATGTTTCCAGCAGCGCCGACCACCCCGATGGCCTGAACGCCAACCAGCAGGCCGCCGCCGCGGCCGAGGCCAAGTCGGGCGCCGTGTACGACGCCAACTCCATCCAGATCCTGGAAGGCCTGGAAGCGGTGCGCAAGCGCCCCGGCATGTACATCGGCGACACGTCGGACGGCACCGGCTTGCACCACCTCGTCTTCGAAGTGGTCGACAACTCCATCGACGAGGCGCTGGCCGGCCACTGCGACGACATCGTCGTCACCATCCACACCGACAACTCCATCTCCGTCATCGACAACGGCCGCGGCATCCCCACCGGCGTCAAGATGGACGACAAGCACGAGCCCAAGCGCTCTGCCGCCGAGATCGCGTTGACCGAGCTGCACGCCGGCGGCAAGTTCAACCAGAACTCGTACAAGGTCTCCGGCGGCCTGCACGGCGTGGGCGTGAGCTGCGTGAACGGCCTCTCCAAGTTCCTGCGCCTGACCGTGCGCCAGAACGGCAAGGTCCACTTCATCGAGTTCGCCAAGGGTGTGCCGCAGGACGGCGAAAGCGTCATGGTCAACGGCTTCGAGACCCGGCCGATGAAGATCATCGGCGAGACCGACAAGCGCGGCACCGAAGTCCACTTTCTGCCGGACACGGAAATCTTCCAGCAGAACAACGACTTCCACTACGACATCCTCGCCAAGCGCCTGCGCGAACTCTCGTTCCTGAATAACGGCGTCAAGATCCGCCTCGTCGACGAACGCAACAACAAGGAAGACAACTTCGCCTATGCCGGTGGCGTGAAGGGCTTCGTCGAGTTCATCAACAAGGGCAAGACGACGCTGCACCCCAACATCTTCCACGCCCAGGGCGACAAGCTCAGCGACCAGCAGACCAACATCGGCGTCGAAGTGGCGATGCAGTGGAACGACGGCTTCAACGAGAACGTCCTCTGCTTCACCAACAACATCCCGCAGCGCGACGGCGGCACCCACCTGACCGGCCTGCGCGCCGCGATGACCCGCGTCATCAACAAGTACATCGACGACAACGAGCTGGCCAAGAAGGCCAAGGTCGAGGTGGCCGGTGACGACATGCGCGAAGGCCTGGCCTGCGTCGTGTCCGTGAAGGTGCCCGAGCCCAAGTTCAGCTCGCAGACGAAAGACAAGCTCGTCTCGTCGGAAGTGCGCGGCCCGGTGGAAGACATCGTCTCCCGCCTGCTGACCGACTACCTGCTCGAGAACCCGCTCGACGCCAAGATCATCTGCGGCAAGATCCTCGATGCCGCCCGTGCCCGCGAGGCCGCCCGCAAGGCCCGTGAGATGACGCGCCGCAAGGGCGTGCTCGACGGCCTGGGCCTGCCCGGCAAGCTGGCCGACTGCCAGGAAAAAGACCCGGCGCTGTGCGAGATCTACATCGTCGAGGGCGACTCCGCCGGCGGCTCCGCCAAGCAGGGCCGCGACCGGAAGTTCCAGGCCATCCTGCCGCTGCGCGGCAAGATCCTGAACGTCGAGAAGGCCCGCTACGAGAAGCTGCTGACCAGCAATGAAATCCTCACGCTGATCACCGCGCTCGGCACCGGCATCGGCCGCGGCGCCGGTGGCGACGACTTCAACCCCGACAAGCTCCGCTACCACCGCATCATCATCATGACCGACGCGGACGTGGACGGTGCCCACATCCGCACGCTGCTGCTCACCTTCTTCTACCGCCAGATGCCCGAGCTGTGCGAGCGCGGCCACATCTACATCGCGCAGCCGCCGCTGTACAAGGTCAAGGTCGGCAAGCACGAGCAGTACCTGAAGGACGCGCCCGAGCTGGACGCCTTCCTGCTCAAGGTCGCGCTGCAGGATGCGAGCCTCGACACGGGCACCGGCAACACGCTCAAGGGCGACACTCTTGACACGCTGGCGCGCAAGTACGTGGCTGCGCAGTCCGTCATCGGCCGCCTGTCCAACTGGATGGACATCGAGGCGCTGCACATCCTCGCCAACGGCCTGGCGCTCAAGCTCGACACCCGCGAGGATGCCGACGCCAGCGCCGCCAGCCTGAAGGGTCTGCTGCACGACGCGCTGGTCACGGTGGAGACCGACCCGCGCACCGACAAGTTCTTCCTGAAGATCGCCCGCACCCACCACGGCAACGTGCGCGCCAGCGTCATTCACGCCGACTTCGTGCACGGCGCCGACTACGAAGTGCTTGCAGACGCCGGCCTCAGCTTCCAGGGCCTCATCCAGGCCGGCGCCATCGTGCGCAAGGGCGAGGGCGAGAAGGCCAAGGAAGCCAAGGTCGACGACTTCCGCGCCGCGATGGCCTGGCTGATGACGCAGGCCGAAGGTGCCGTCGGCCGCCAGCGCTACAAGGGCCTGGGCGAGATGAACCCCGAGCAGCTCTGGGAAACGACCATGGACCCCAACGTCCGCCGCCTGCTGCGCGTGCAGATCGACGACGCCATCGAGGCGGACAAGGTCTTCACGATGCTGATGGGCGACGAGGTGGAGCCGCGCAGGGAATTTATTGAGGCCAACGCGCTACGAGCTGGGAACATCGACGTCTAAATTGTCGGGTGACGTCGTAGGGCGCCAAGTTAATTGCGACGCGCGCCACAGTTCTGCGACTGACGGGCGCTAGTTGATGCGACTGGCCGCCCCGGCGGGTGGGAAATGACCACGTCGCCGGCTCTGACCCGATGCGGGCGGCCACTCATGCAGCTCATGACTGGGGGCACTGCGAGGGGCGCCCTTCGTGAGCCGCCGTCAGGCCGCTCAACCTGCCTATTGCTATCAGGCAAACCCTAGTGCATCAGTTGTGCAAGTGCACCTGCGTAACACTGGGGAGATCATGGCCAATGGCGATCAACTCAAAGCCTTGCTCCGTTCCTATGCGGAGTGAGGTGATCGCCATGTCTACTAGGTGGCCATGCAGATGGCCGCGCGCGAGGCCAAGCAGGGCCATGGCAAGCTGGCTGAGGAATTGCGAGACCTGATCGACGCCGCCAAGTCGCGTCGGCACACTGGGCACCGAAGGTGCCGCTGATAGCGCCCTCCCGCTGGCCCGCGCCAAAGGCGAGCTGGCCCGCTGCTCAGCGTCTCACGCGGGGATGTATTCCTCGATGACGCTCTGTTCAGACGCTTTGATGACTCGGTCGAGTACCACGTGCCGTCGGCCGACTAGATCTGGGCGCTGCAGCCCATGCGACTGGGGAGCTACCTCAAGTCCGCCAAGTCCATTGCGGCTTTGACCACCAAGGCCGTCAGCCTGAGCCACGCGGAGATCACACGCGCTGTTGGCGATGCGGTCAAGGAAGCAGTCATGCAAGACCGGGTAGCCGCTGACGCTAGCCTGCCTGCCTGATTCTCCGATGCTGGGTCTCAACCGGAGCAGCGTCAGTCTTGGCTAAACTTGGCAAGATTCGGCCAAGCTGCGATCATCCGCAGCATGACCAAAACGACGGCTCACGCAGCCGACGAAATCTTCACCCTCGATGAGGTCTCCGCGTATCTAAAGGCGGGCAAGCGCACCGTTTATCGCTTGGCGCAGGCCGGCGACATCGCCCTTGAGCTTCTGGAAATCCAACGCGCTGTGATTGTGGAAGCCCAGTGGTCTGCCGTCCTCGTCTTTGGCCAGCTCATTCAGGACGCGGTCGATCAATGCAGCGTCCTTGCCTTTCAGGCCTTCGTAGCGGGCGAGTACGGCTTCCTTGGTCAGCGCAAGCACCGCGTCGAAGCGGCGCAGGACCGTCAATGGCAGCATGACGCGCTCGTACTGCGGCGGGCGGTAGGGACCGCGCAGTAGGTCGGCGACAGACCAGATGAAGTTTGCGAGTTGCTGGAAGTTGGCGTCGGTCATTCTGTTGAATTCTTCTTATGAGCCGCTGCCGCTATTCCTGTCGCGATCCAAAGGTCAAGCTCCGACCTTCGAAATCGCCAGGTACCGCCCAGCTTGAACGCCGGAATCCCGACAACATCGCCCACCCAGAACACATGCTTATTCGGCACTGCTTGCGATGGCTTGTTTGCCTTTTGACGCTGGCGAACGCATCGGCGCAAGGTTGCTCGCTGAGCGCCGACTACCTGCCGCCCACTAACTACGAGTTGGTCAGGATGACCCCGACCATCGTGCTGGCCAAGGCCGTTGCGGCGCATGCCGGCAACGGCACGCCAAACGATCCGCCCATGGTCAGCTTCACGGTGCAGGACGTGGTGAAGGGAACCCCGCCGTCGTCGACCTTTAAGCTCGAAGGCGTTACCGATGTCTATGACGGCCCGAGCTCCGAGAGCTCGTTCGACGAGGTCCGGCCCGGTGCACAACGCGGGGCTTGCAACGCCTACGATTACCGTCTGGGAACGACCTACCTGCTCTTTCTCGGCTTAGGTGTTAAGCCTACCGATATCCTGGGATCTCCGCCGTATACGCGTATCAATGAAGAGGCCCGGCAAGACAGCCCCTGGCTTGCGGCCGTCCGACATTACGCGCGCGTCGCCACGCTGAAGAACCCTGTGGCGGAACGCCGTGAACTCCAGGCGTTGGAGCTCAAGGCCAAGACGGCCCCGCGAGATCCGCGCTATCCCAAGCAGATGGTTTCGGACATCAAGCAGCATTTCGCGTCTCCCAGCCGGTTGAAGACCTTCGCGGAGTTGTTGGCGCTCTACGAAGGACAGGGCGTCCACAAAGACATCAAGTCCGGTGCATTGCTTGCCATGGCCACCGCCCCCAAACCGGAGGCGCGTTACCTGTTCGATCGGGCGATTCGAAGCGGCGACTGGCACGCCCATCCTCACGTAACGGGCAAGTTCGTCGAGAACACGCGGGATGGCGAACTGGCGTCACTCATGCTCGCTGAGCTGCCCGGCACGAGTGACGAACAACTTCACGAAACGATCGTCCGAACAGCCATCATTGCCGCCCCTCGACATGAAGCCCCTCGAATGCTGCAGGCCTTGCGCGCTGCACCGCCGGAAGAAACCCGCCAGCTGGCCCGATGGTTTGCAAGGTTCCCCTCACCCGAAGCCACGCAAATATTGAAGAGTCGATTGAAGGTTGATTACGCGCAGGACTGGGAGCTTGCCTTCATCGTGGCTGGCTTGGGCGACTCTGATGTGCTGGCATGGGGGCAGCGCTTAACCGCTCTCCGGAGCAATGACGCCTGGATGGGCTATTACGTTGTTGCGCGGTCACCCTTGCCGGCAGCTGATGCGCTGGCTCGCCGCGCAATCCGTCGGGCTGACGAAGAGAGCCTGATGGCTCTGGTGCAAGGCTACAAGGATTCCACCAACCCCAACTTGTGGGATCGCCTGGCCGATGTCGCGGCAATGCGCCAACGACCGCCCAAGGTCGATGCATGGCTCAAGACGGTCCTGAAGCAACGGGCCGAAGCAAGAGATGCTCGCTCCGCGGCATTGCTGCAGAGCCTCGGCAGTCCCGCAGCAACACCAGCCAACCTAAGCCAATAGGGCGTGCTGTTCAAGGTGGTTTGGCCGGACGCATACCGCCATGCAGGCGGGTGATCCACACGGCCGCCTCGGCGGCCACGTCTTTCGGTACGAGCGGTGGCCCCTCGGGCTCCGCCGCCCCGGCGGACGCCTGACGGCGATCCATCGCTACCAGCCTTCCATCCAGGTCGTGAGCTGCAGCGTGGCCTTGGCGATGTGCTTGTGGACCGTCGTGGTGCTCAGGCCGTGCAGCCGTGCGAGCTCGACGATGGTCAGCCCGTCGAGTCGGTGGGCCAGGAAGATGCTCCGCGTGGTCTCGCTCATGCGGCTGACGCCGAGGCTTAAGCGTTCTAGCCGCTCCTTGGCGAGCAACGTGGCCTCGGCAGTGGGCGCGTAGTCGATGATGACGACATCCTCGACGAGGACTTCTTCACCTCGGGTCGTCTGAGCGCGATGGGCGTCAACGGACAGGTTGAGCGCGGTGCGCATCAGGAAGGCTTCGGGCCGCTCGACGGGCTGGTCCCGCTCGTAGCAGGCCAGCCGGACCCAGGCTTCCTGGACCAGGTCATCGGCTTCGTGCGCGTTGCGACCACGGCGCATCAGGGCGCCGCGCACCCGCGCGAAGACGTCCTGCCAATTCTTCGCAAGCCAAGCCGACATGGCGATCAGGCCGCTCGTGCCAGGACACGAGGCGCGGCATCGAGGCCGAACTGCGCTGGCTTGGTGCGTCTCCAGCAGTCAGCCAGCAAATCCCGGTCCGCTCGCTGAAACGCCTGCGCGATGAGGTCGGCCGCCGCAGCGTGATCGGCAAACGGGCCATGCTTCTTCGCGGCACGCGACATGCGGTCCTGTAGGCGCTGCGCGGCGGTGTCGGTCCAACGGATGGCCTGCCGCATTCGTGAGCTCGCGACGCCGTACTCGGCAAACTCAGCCACGGTGTGCTCACAGACCTTGGGGCCCAACCCCTTCATCGCCGTAGCCAGGTTGTCCTCGGCAGCGAGCACCGTGACACGCTCCACCCCGCGGTCATGTAGGTCGGCAGCGATCCGGTGCGCCGTTGACGGGCCGTCGTCGCGCCAGGCCCCGAGCACCTGGAACTGGCCGTCCGTGAAGAGACCGAGTGCCCAGTGCCATTCAGCGGTGGCCGGCGCCCCGTCGATCCACATCCGAATCCGGAGCTTGCCGAACTGCACAACCGTGTAGCGGCAGCAGAGGGCGCTTGTGAACCAGCGGGTGGATTCCCAAAAGAAGTACGCCATTGATTCGCTCCTTGAGGCCAAGCCTTGTTCGCTTCGGCCAGTTGGCAACCGGCTGCGGTCGGTGACGAGTCGGTACGCACCCGATCAACCAAATCCAGTTTGCTGTCAATAGACACGTGTCTTTAGTGTACGAAGCAAAAACACTTCGGGTCGATGCGACCCAGCCGAAATCAGAAGCTCATCGAAGCGCTTGCCGTGGAGATCAAGGCGCGCCGGCAGGAACTTGCATTGACGCAGGAGGACCTTGCCGGTCGTTGCGACCTGGACCGTCCCTTCATTTCGCTCATCGAGGTTGGCAAGAAGCAGCCCACGATCAGCGTGCTCTATCGGTTGTCGTCGGCACTTGAGTTGTCGTTCGCTGAGTTCGCAGGGCGTGTTGAGTCGCGCTACTCGCAGTAGGCGGTCATGCAGGCGCCCCCACGGCAGGAGAACGGCGCTGGGCCGTCTTGAATCTCAGCTTGGGCAGGCCGTGGAGCTGACGGTCGGCGTTTTCGAGGGCGTGCATGAGGAAGGCAACAGCGGCACCCTCGTCCGCGAACGGGGCCTGGCGCTTGATCGTGCGGGTGAGGCTGGCCTGCAGGCGTTCAGCAGTCGCGGTGGCCGACTGAAGCGCGGCACGGCGCCGTGGGCCGAAGGTGTTTGCGGCATCAGGATCGCTACACGCCGACCAGGTGACTGCATCGGGATAGGTCGACGTGCAGTCCAAGCCGCCGTCAGCGGAAATCGCCTTGATGTGCTCGATACCGCGGTCGTGGAGTTCATGGGCAACGCTCAGCGCGGGCACTTGCGCAGACCAGGCGCCTAGCAGCTCGTATTGGTCCCCCTTGAACAGACCCAGAGCCCAGCGCCAGCGGGAATGCTCGACGACGTCACCCCGTCGAACGGGCAAGGCGAGGGTCTTGAACTCTGCGAGGACGTACCTGCAGCAAAGCGACTTACCCCGCCATCCGTAGACGATTCCCGCGCCATCCCCATCTCTGGTCTCAGAAAACCTGTCCATGGCCGCCTCCTTCGTTTGCGCAAGCGTTTGCCCTCAAGAGCACGCTGGCCCATCCATTATGTGAAGCAAACTCCGTAGATGCAAATCAGTCGTGTCGTCAACCTGACGGCATGTCCGCGACGCCCAAGCCACCCACTGAACTACCGTCTCACGACGATGTTCGAGGCGTGCTTGCCTACAACGTCCGATTGCTCCGCGTCCAGCGAGACTGGTCCCAAGAGGAGCTCGCCATGGAATGTGAGCTTGACCGCACCTACGTCTCAGCCGTCGAACGCTCACGATGGAACGTTTCCTTGGCCAACATCCAGAAGTTGGCCGCAGCGCTCGGCACCGAACCCTGGCTTTTGCTCAGACCGCCCGATAGCGACTCATCGGCAAAGGTCCCGTAGCGGAGCCTGTGACGCGAACTACTGAATACGACTGAGTGGGGACGAGGCCTGTTGTCGAGCATGGGGCTTGAGCCAGTTGTCCAAGAGGCCGACGTTTGTTGTCGCGCTCATCGCAGTAGGCGGTCAGGCTGAGGTCGGCAATATTTGCGAACCGCACCAGTTCTCGAAGACCGTGAACACCCGCAGTACGACAGCGTGCTCGGGATGACGTAGAGGGACGCTGAACACGGCGACCCGCGGTCGCACGACTTCGACCATCGGCTAGGCACCGTCCAAGTGGTTCGCCGTGAAGGTCTTTGGAGATCGCCGAGGTCCCAACCCGGCCATGGGTCGAGCCGACCGCCACCGCCAGCTCCACGGCGACCGGCAAGACCTGGCCTGGCGAACTCAAGGCGCATGGGTCGGACGGCGGAATCCCTCCCGTGTGCGGCGCTGCCAAGCCACGCCATTGAAACAGTTGGTAAAAGTCCGCCGCGTGCACATCGCGCTGGAGGGATGGACGTTTGAGGCGCCCAGACATTCGGTGCAACTTGCTTACGGGTTTCCCGACACTCTATGAGGCGCCGAACGACACACCGCTTCGAACGTTCGGTTCTTGAAGCCTCCAGTGCTGGCCGGCACGGGCTTGGTGTGCTCTGCGAGCCCTCCGGAAGGTGCCGGAGGCGGGAAGCAGTGCATCTGGACAGTTAGCGGTCCAAGGTCTGCAATCACCCCCGCGGTCATCAGGCCGCTATCCGCTGAAGCGGGCAGTGTGCAAAGCAGGCTGGGGAGCAGGTTTGGACTCGACTGCCATCCGGACAACAAGGTGCTCGGTCAGGAGACTCCCGGCCGCGGCGCGGTGCGGGATGGCGCCATCGGCTGCCCTTGCGTGCATCCACCGCGAGCGGCTGATCCTGATGGAGTACGGGAGTTCTCGCGGCAAACGCTTTGGCAGGAGTGACGCATGAATCCTTGGTCCCCAAGCCGCACGATCGCGGCCCTGGTCTTTGCAATCGTCGCCTATGCCGCGCCGGCTGGCGTCGCCGTATACATGGCCGGCGTGCTGTTCCTGGTGCTTTGCAAGGCGAATCCGGCACAGGCTGGCATCACCAGCATCTTCGACTATTGGAAGCTCTACGACCAGTGCCATCTGCCCGATCCGCAAGGAGCCCAGGCGGAACCGATTGCCAAGCGGATGTCCGACTTCCTGTCACGCGAGCAAGGGTTGCCCAAGGATGGCCAGTCCCAACGCACGCGGCCGTGAGCCCGCTGTAGACGTTCGCCTCGTGTCGGAGCAGATGGAATGGACAGGTCCTCAAACACCCGGGAACCAGAGCAGCTCGTGCTGCTGGATTCGTTGACCGCGCTTCCGCTGGAGGGCCTGCAGGCACCACTGCGGACCTCGCAGAAGCGGACGAACGAGTGCAACAGGCTCATGTTGAACCTGGGGCTCTTGGGGCCACGCCTGCGCGCGCATGCGCAGCGTCTGGGGACGTCCATGTCGGTTCTCGTACGCCGGGCGACGCTGAAGATGCTCGATGACGATCTCGTGCCCTCCGCCCCGGTCATCGGTGGCCAACCGTTCGAGCATTCAACGCGGAACCTGCACTTTCACTTGAACCTGCCTGAGGCCTGCCATGCGGAACTCACTGCGCGCGCACGCGCTGCCGACATGACGCGGGGTGAGTTCGTGTGGTCGCTGTTGAAGGGCATCTCGCCTGCGGCGCTGCCTCCCGACCACGCGGCGGCCGTGCAGGCGCTGCGTGTTTCGACGGACCGTCTCGCAATGGTGGCCACCGATTTCAACGAGTTCCTGCGGCTGCTCACCCGGAGCGCCGCCACGCACGCGGAGCTGGCGCCGTTTCACGCCAGCATCAAGTCGCTGAATAACTCGGTCGCGGAACACCTGAAGGTGGCCTCCGTGCTGATCGCCGAGCTGAAGCCATACAGAAGGTCGAGGTGGTGAGATGGCGCGCAACATCGACAGCGCGTTGGTCCAGTGGGGCGACCGGCTGTTCTACCCGTCCAACCGCATCGTGCCGGCGGATCCGCCGCCCAAGCTGCGAGCCCGTGCTGTCGCCATCCGCCAGCGCATCGCGACGGTGGTGCGGCGAGCGCCGCAGGTGATCGTCAGGGTCACGGGCGGTGGCAGGGGCATGGGTGCCATCACCGATCACCTGCGCTACATCACCCGGTCGGGCTGTCTGGAATTCGAGGACGATCGCGGAACGGTACGCGATGGCAAGGAAGCGCTTCGTGATTTGACGGATGGCTGGCGCTACAGCGGCAGGTTCATCTCCGAAGTCGAGAACCGGCGCGAGGCCGTCAACATCATGCTGGCGATGCGGTCGGGAACGGACGCGAAGCTGGTGAGGCAGGCGGTCCGCGATTTCGCGAGAATCGAGCTCGCCGGGCACCGCTACGTCATGGTGCTGCACGAGCACCAGACCAGTCCTCACGTCCATTTGTGTGTGAAGCGCGAGTCGATCGCCGGCGAGCGGCTGAGCTGCGGCACGCCGGATCTCAAGCGTTGGCGACAGACTTTCGCGGAGCGGCTGCAGGGCTTGGAGATCGATGCGGACGCCACCGGACAGGCCGTTCGGGGTGCCACGCGCAACTTCGACTCGCTGTGGCGAATGAAGGCCAGGGACGAAGGGCGCCTGCGAACGACCATTCGCCCGACCAAGAGTGGCCAGGCCGTCGACCGCAGCCGCGCCGAGGCCATGAAGTGTTGGGGTCAGATCTTGAAGGCGCTGGTGGACTCCGAACAAGAGGAAGACCGCAAACTGGCGTCCAAGGTCGCCGACTTCGTTTGTCGAACGCCGTACATCCAGGACGTCCTGCGCAAGCACCCCGAAGCCATGCGTGAGGTCGGTCGCCATCTCGAAGCGGAGCAGCAACCCATCGTCGGGCGGGGGAGCTCCGGACCGGAATGGGTGCGATGACGGCCGCACTCGTCACGGCCACCGCGGCGGGCTCGCCCGTTTGCTTTGAACTGCCACACAGGAGACACACATGCGCCAATCTTGGAAGGCAAGGCGTGTGGATCCGGACCTAGATCCGGAAGTTGAAGCGGATGGTCTTGGAGCTGATCTCAACAGATCCCCTGCAGTCTGGGGGACGTTCTGGTCGTTGACATTTCACAGCGTCAACAGCTGGCTGCGCTCAAACCTGCCAGGCGTCAGGTCGGCGATTGGTCCGCATGGTCGGCGCCAAGTCAGGCGTTGGTTCGTGCGGCGCCGAGACTTCTCCGACCTGCGTATCGAATTCGAGGTCGACCCGTTCATGACCTTTGCCGCGCCGCGGCCCTGGCAGCTTGCCAACGGGTAGTTGCCGGATAGCGTGATGGCGGTGTGTCGCGTCGGCTTTGGGGTCTCGCCGCTTGACAACGAAATCTATGTGGACGACCTTGAAGTCCACCCTTCGCTCAGGCGTCACGGTCTTGCACGACTGTTGTTGAAGGTAGTCGTAGAAAGATGTTCGCCGCCCGGCAAGCCGCTTCCCATCGCCCCCTTGCAAGCGTCCGCGGATTCCGCTCCCTTTTGGAGTGCGCTGTGCGAGGACTGCGAGCCGGGACTGGTCATCGCGCCCCCGATGAGACGGTGCGAGATGCGACTTGCGGCCCAACACTGGGAGGATCTGGCCGATTGTTCAAACGAACTCGCGCGCTATGTACGCAATCGGAAGGCCGATGTCAGAGTCGCGGGGATCTCGGCCGTCCCGGGCGAGCATCTCGGACCGATGCGGCACATGAAATTCCTCCGATGGCTGGAGCGGTTGATGACCGAGCGTGCTGTTCACCGCTGAGTGAAAAGCAGGCAACCGATACCCGCGCGGATATCGTCATCATCTTGGACGGTGAACCGGGTTTCATCGCCGGCGACGGGTTGCCGGCTGCGTAGGGTCCAGACTCCCCGCATCGGCCAGCGCGGTCAGGAGAGTCAATGACCGATCTTTTGGGTTGCCGGTGGCACAGGCGCGGAATCCAGGTCGAGATCAATGCGCTGGCGCAGGATCTCGAACGCGTTCGAGCGTTCTCGGACGTCGTAGAGCTTCCCACGCGCATTCTTGAACGGGCGGTGCACGACCAGCATCCAGCCGCCCTCCAGCGTGCGGAACAGCATGCCGTGGCCGGAGCCCTTCGCGAGCCACACCGGCAGGTGCTCCCACGGCCCGAACAGGTCGCCGGACCTCGAGCGCGACAGCGTCTGGAAGTAGCCGTCCTCGCCCCAGCTGGACCACAGCATATGCAGGCTGCCGTCGGCCGTGCGGTAGAGCTGCGGGCCGTCGGTGACGATGATGCCCTGGCCTTGCTGTGGCTTTGCGGCCGGCGAGGCGCTGCCGCGGAACAGCTCGCGCGGCGGCGCGGTGGCGCGCAGTTCGTCGTCCAGCGGCACGGCGGCGAAGGCGCCCACGCGCAGTTGCAACCACTCGTGCGCGTAGACCATCCACGGCTTGCCCGCCGGGTCGACATACAGCGTGCCGTCCAGCGTCATCAAGTCCTTGGACACGACCGGCTCGCCGTCGCGCACCAGCGTGAACGGGCCGTTGGGTTGGTCGGCCACGGCCAGCACGGTGCTGCGGCGGTAGGTCTTCTGCCCCGGCACCGGGCTGGGCTGGGCCAGCGGCAGGCTCTCGTTGTGGACCGTGACGAACAAGTACCACTTGCCGCGCCAGTGGTGCACCTCAGGCGCCCAGCAGCCGTCGTTGGCCCAGGTGCCAGCGGGCAGCTGGAACACCAGCTCGGGCTTGTTCCAGTGCTTCAGGTCGCGGCTGCTGTAGGCCATCACGCCGATGGCCTTCTGCCCGCTGAACGACGGGTGGTTCTTCGTGAACAGCCAATAGGTCTTGCTGGCCGTGTCGGTGACGATGAAGGGGTCGTGCAGGTCCATGCCGGGCAGCGTCATGGACGAATCCGCGGCCTGCGCCCACGCGGGCAAGACGCCGGCCAGCGCCAGCAGTTCACGGCGCTTCATCGCGCCGCCGCCTTGTGCAACAGGCCGCGCTGGCGCAGCCAGTCTTCCGCCCGCCGGGGCCAGGCGGACGCGTTGCCCAGCCCGTCGCGCATGCCGATGCCGTGGCCGCCCTGCTCGAAAACGAATAGCTCAGCCGGCACGCCCGCGCGGGTGAGGGCCTGGTAGTACAGGATGCTGTTGTCCACCGGCACCGACTTGTCGCCCTGCGTGTGCAGCAGCAGCGTGGGCGGCGTGGCGGCACTCACCTGCTGCTCCAGCGAGGTCAGCGCCAGCAGCGCCGGGCTGGGCGCGGCACCCAGCAGCGCCTTGCGCGAGCCGGCGTGGGCGGCGGGGTCCATCATCGTGATGACGGGGTAGACGAGCACGGCGAAGTCGGGTCGCGCGCTGACCTGGTCCAGCGCTGCGCCGGTGCGGCCGTCGGCGTGGTCGAACAGCGTGCTGGCGCTGGCCGCCAGGTGGCCGCCGGCCGAGCTGCCCATCACGCCGATGCGCTTGGGGTCGACACCGAACTCGGCCGCGCGTGAGCGCACGAGGCGGATGGCGCGCAGCACGTCCTGCAGCGGCGCGGGGTGGCCCCATTCCTCCAGGCGGCTCTTCAGGATGAAGGTCGTGATGCCTAGCGTGCTCAGCCACGCGGCGTATTGCTGGCCCTCGCGTGCCCACGACAGGTAGCGGTAGCCGCCGCCCGGGCACAGGATGACGGCGCTGCCGTTGGGGCGGTCGACGGCGGGTGGCACGACGGTCAGCGTGGGCACCGACACATTGGCGATGCCGCCGTTGGCATCCACGCGCTCCGCACCGAGGTCGCCGCGCGCGGCCGGCGCGTCGGCACGCTGGGCGGCGGGCACGCCCTCGGGCCAGAGCGGCAGCACGGACGGGAGGGTGGCGGCAGAGGCGAGCATCGGCAGCAATGGGGTCGACAGGGCGAGCAGGTTCAACAGGCGGCGCTTCATGGCGGCGCAGTTTGCCCGCGGAGCGCGCTCACGGCGGTGAGTGATTACGGCCGCTTGGGGCTCCCGTAGCCAGTGGCCGCCCACCACACGCCGCCCCACAGGTGGTCCAGGTACTGCGCGTTCTTGTACATCTCGGCGTTGTGCCCCAGCGCCGTGACGAACACGCGGCCCTTCTCGTAGCCCTGCCACCAGCTCACCGGGTGGTCCGCGCCCATGCCGTGGGCGACCTGGCCGGGCCAGATCTTCTTCGGGTCGTAGGTGCGCTCATCCACCGTCAGCACCGGGTTCACTTTGACGCCGTGCGGGTTGCTGAACTCGTACCACTCGTCGCTCCACAGCCACTTGTCCGGCAGGCCGAAGGTGGCGGGGTGGGCCGGGTCGGCCTTGGTGACGACGGCCGTCTGCAGCATGGGGTGGATGACGAACGAGCGGCCGACCAGCTTCTCGTACCAGGGCCACAGGCCCGGCTTGCTGATGATGGCGCGGTGCACGACGACGGCGTTGCCGCCGGCGCGCATGTAGCGTTCAAGCCCGGCGCGCTGGGCTTCGTTGAACTCCTCGCCCGAGCTGTTCAGCAGCACCACCGCCGCATACTTGCTCAGGTCGCCCTCGAAGGCCCAGGGCTGGGCCGCCCAGGTGAGGTCGAAGGCGTGCAGCCTGGCCAGCTTCTCGAAGCTCTCGCGCGCCACCGGGATGTACTCGTAGTGGTACTTGGTGGGCATGGCCAGCACCAGCAGCTGGAACTGGCCGTCGGCCGCGAGGGCGGTGCTGGAGACAACCGCGGCGGCGGCCAGGGCGGGCAGGGCGTGGGAGAGTTTCATGGGCCGCGATTCTTCCAGCTCGGCGCGGCCCAGGGCCCCTGCTCAGGCGGCCGGCCGGCGGCGGCGCGCCATGAAGCCGACAACACCCAGGCCCAGCGCCATCAGGCCGTAGGTGGCGGGCTCCGGCACGGCGGCGATGGCTGCGGCGCCCATCAGCGCGTGCGACGCGGCCGAGGGATGCAGCGCGTCGGAGAACTGCGAGACGCTGCAGGAAATGCCGACGGAGCCCTGGAACCCGCCGCAAGGCGTGAAGACGTTGGTGATGCCGTAGAGCCCGCCGCCATTGGTCAGCGCATCGGTGCGCACCGCAGCGCCCAGGGCCGCGAAGTCGAAGAAGCTCATCGTCAGGCCGATGCCCTGACCGTAGCTGACGACGCCGCCCATCAGCGAGTTGAAGGCATCGGTGGCCTGCGTGGACACGCCGGTCAGGCCGAGGGCCATGGCCTCCGGTGTCGCGCCGAGGTCGGGCAGGTTGGCCACGAGGATGTTCTTCGCGCCCTTGCCGGCCAGCAGGCTGAGGGCGGTCTTGATGTTGTCGGCGGCGGCGGTGGCGGCCGCGCCGATGTTGGCCGGGTTGCCGCTGCGCGCGTCGCGCATGTCGTTGCCGCCGCCGACGACGACGTAGAGCGCGTTCGGGTCAGCCACCGCGTGCACGCTGCTGAAGGTGCCGATCTGCGCCAGCACGCTGGTAGGGCCGACGGCGAGGCGCGCGCCACCGATGGCGTAGTTGTTGCCGCCCTGGTAGTTGGCCTTGGCGGCGTCGGCATGGCCGATGCCTTCGGCCAGGTACTCCACCCAGACCTTGCCGTTGGAGAAGCGCCCCTGGTAGTAAGGGCCGGCCGGCATCTGGCCGAAGGTGAAGACGTTGCCCGTGTCGGACAGGCTGTCGCCGAAGAAGTACGCATCGCTGAAAGTGACGGCGCTGGCGGGGCCGGCACAAAGCATGGCCAGAGCGGCGGCGGCAAGTGAGCTGCGAACAAGGTGGGTCATGTCGTCTCCAATGGTTTTGTGGGAGGCGACGCTAGGCACCTGACCCGGCGCTGGCAAGAGGGTTAGCCAGCGAGGAGCCCGCAGTTAGGGGGCCGCCGAGTCTTCCAGCAGCCAACCGCCCAGATGCCGCATGGCCGCCGGCGTGCGCGCCAGGCTGCGGTGGTTGGTGCCCGCCAGCTGGTGCACCGTGACGGCCGAGCCGGCGCCGCGCAGGGCCTGCACGAGCGTGTGCGAATGCGCGTGCGGCACCTGCGTGTCGTGCTCGGCCAGCAGCACCAGCACCTCGCAGTTCAGCGCCCGCGCGGCGGCGAGGCTGTCCAGTGGCGAGCGCAGCCAGGGCGTCAGCGGCGCGAGCAGCGGGTTGCGCCGCAGCACCGCGCGCAGGCTCTTCAGCGGCGTGATCAGCGCGACGCTGGCGACCGGCCGGTCGGCTGCAGCCCGCCGCGCCGCCAGCTGCATGGCCACGCCGGTGCCCAGGCTTCGGCCGGCCAGGTGCAGCGCCTGCGATGGCAGCGCCAGCCGCGCCAGCGCCCAGTCTGCGGCCGCCTCGCCATCCGCCACGCAGGCCGCCTCGGACGGCCAGCCGCCGCTGGCGCCCAGGCTGCGGTAGTTGAAGGCCAGCAGCGCGCAGTCGTCCGGCAGCCAGCCGGCCAGGTCGGGCGTCCAGGCGACGTTCTCGTTGCGCCCGCCAAACCACAGCAGCAGCCGGCGCGGCGCGGCATCCAGCGGCACGGTCAGCCAACCCTGCAACTGCACGCCGCCCGGCCGCGCCAGCCAGACGGCCTCGTTGCGTCGCCGGGCCGCAGCGGGGCCGGGGTCCGTGCGGCGGATGACCCAGGTGCGGCCGAACAGCAGCTTGCCCTGCAGCGCGATGACGGCGGCCGACAAGGCCAGCAAGGCGCACAAGGCCATGGCCCAGGGCAGAAACGCGGTGAATGGGGGCATCAGGCTGCCTAGCCTAGACAAGCGACATGACAGGCCGGTGAGGGCCACAGAACGCCGCCCTCAGCGCGCCACCAGCCCCTGTCTGCCGATCTGGATGCGCTCCACCGCCAGGCCCAGCCCGGCTTCCAGGTTGGCCTTGGCGGTGTTGCGGAAGTTGGCCTCCTCGGCGGGGTTGGGCTTGGCGGTCAGGTGCTCGCGGTAGACCACCATGAAGGCGCCCACCATGGCGAGCTGCTCGAACATGGCGCGCCGGGCAGCAGGGCTGCTCTGCATGAAGGCGGGGCTGCGGGCCAGCAGGCCCTGCATCTGCACCACCAGGGCCTTGAAGTCGTCGTCGGCCACAGGTTGCTGCATGAAGGCGCTGTAGTTGCCGGCGATGAAGGCGGCCGTGGCGGCGCCCACGTCGTTGGGCGTCAGGCCCAGCTGGGTCTCCAGCTTCTGCCAGAAGGCGAAGGACTCCTCGAAGGCCTTGGCCATCGCGGCACGGTTGGCTGCCGGGAAGCGCTGCGCCAGCTCGGTGGCGGACTGCCGCAGCTGCGGCGGGCCGCTGGCGATGAGGGGTGCCGCGCCACCGGCGGGTGCAGGCGCCGCAGTGCCGGCCGCCGGGGGCTTGCCGATCATGCTGCGCATCTGCTCGGCCAGGCTCAGCGAAGGGGCCACCTGGGCAGCGGCTGCTGCGGCGGCGAGTGCCAGCGCGGCGAGCAAGGCACGCAGGGAAAGGGGATGCAGTCGGGGCAATCGGGACTCCTTGGAAGCGCGGTGGGTCAGTTGTCGAGGCTCAGGCTGCCGTCGCCGACGTAGACGGTCTTGTTGTCGCCATGCACGGGGAAGCTGAGCAGGCGCTCCTGGCGGCCGTCGTCGTAGTCCAGCGTCAGCACATAGCCGCTGAGCTGGTAGCGGCCACGGCGGCTGGCGCCGTCGTCGGTCTTGCGGGAACTGAAGGCGCCGGCCGTGCCTCCGCCCGAGCCCACCGTGCCGCCGCCGGTGCTGCTGCTGCCCTTGCCGTCGCGGTGCGAGGAACCGGAGATCATGGTGTTGTTCAGCGTGGCGCCCAGCGTGCCCGAGCTGGACAGCGAGCTGTAGCTGCGCTCGAAGCGGCCCTCGCGCGTGAAGCGGATGCTGCGCGTGGACGAGGTGCCGCCCAGCACCAGGCTGCCGCTGAACGTGCCGCGGCTGAAGCTGCCGTCCAGCCGCGTGTCCCTGGGCCAGGCGCGCACGGCGTAGTGCTTCTCGGCCTTCCAGCCGCCGTCGGGGCGGCCGTCGTCGTCCTGGGCCTGCATCTGGTAGCCCGCCCCATCGGCGCGCCAGCGGCCCCAGCGCTGCGGTTCCAGCTGGCGCGAGGCGGCGACGTTGAGCTGGTCCGGCGGCATCTCGGTGCGGCGGTAGACCGTGCCGTCGCGCAGCAGGAAGCGCACGTCCTCGTCCCAGCGCGTGCCGTTGCTGTAGTTGCCCTCGCCGTGGATGACGACGGCCGCCAGGTCCTTGTCGGCCAGGCCCCTGGCCGGCGGGCTCATCACCCGCTGCAGCAGCACCTCCCGGCGCGCCAGTGGCTTCTGCGCCAGCGGGTAGGGTGTCAGGCCCGAGGCATCGCCGACCAGCGCCGCGCCCGACAGCGTGATGGACGTGCCGCTCAACGATGTGACCAGGCCGCGCAGCACGATCTCGCGCCCCACCCAGGGCTCGGCATTGAAGCCCAGGTAGATGCCGTGTTCGCAGCGCCGGTCGCCCTGCTCCTGGACAAGGCGATAGCGGTCGCCGTCGCTGCCCCAGCGCTCCACTCGCCCCCTGGCATGGACCGCGCCCAGCGCGCGGGCTGCGGCCTCCTCGGAGATGGCGCTCCAGCTGCGGCCTTGCTGGGCCCGCAGTGCCGGGATTTGGCAGGGCAGCAAGACCTGGCCCCGGGCGCCGCCCGGCACGACGACGGGCTGGCTAGACAGGGTCACCAGCTTCGCCTGCACCAGCGCCTGGGCGACGGCACGGGCCTGCGGGTACTGGGCGCTCACGTCCATGGCGGCGCCCTGCAGGTCCTGCGCCAGGCCGGCGCAGATCGCGTCGGGCGCGGCCTCGCCCAGCACGCGCTGGCGCAGGGGCTCGGTGATGATGGTCCAGGAGGGCGCGCTGCTGCCCTGGCGCCGCTGCAAGGCCGCCACCACCATCCGCAGCGGCGCGACCTGGTGGCGCTCGCGCCAGGCCACCCAGGCCGCGCGCATCTGCGGCGTGGCGGCGGCGCCGACGTCGTCGCAGGCCTGGAGCGCGGCTTCGGACATCACGTCCAGGCTGACGGCGTCGACCAGCTGCTTCACTGCGGCGGGGTCGGCCGCCAGGTTGGCGGCGCCAGCGGCATGGCCGAGCACCAAGGTCCAGGCCAGGGGCCATGCCATCAAGGGGAATCGCATCTGTGCGTCGGGCCGGGTTCCAAGAGGGCGCGATGTTCGGCAGCCACCGATGCACCATCAATCCCTTGGTTGCAAAGCCGGTATTTCTCACCGCTTTGTCATGCAGGCGCCCTGGCTTTTGCGCACACTCGCACCATGGCCTACGCCCACACGCTCGGTACCGAACGCTTCCTGTTTGCCGACCTGCGCACGCTGCTCGCCAAGGCCAGCCCGCGCCGCTCTGGCGACGAGCTGGCCGGCGTGGCGGCGGCCCATGCGCGCGAGCGCGTCGCCGCGCAGCTGGCGCTGGCCGACGTGCCGCTGACGGTCTTCCTGAACGAAGCCGTGGTGCCCTACGAGAGCGACGAGGTGACACGCCTCATCGTCGACACGCACGACGCCGCCGCCTTCGCGCCGATCTCGCATCTCACCGTGGGCGGCCTGCGCGATGCGCTGCTGGCCGATGCCGTCGACCCCACGCAGATCGCCGCCGGCCTGACGCCCGAGATGGCCGCGGCCGTCAGCAAGCTGTGCCGCGTGCAGGACCTGATGCTGATCGCGCGCCGCTGCGAGGTCGTCACGCAGTTCCGTTCCACGCTGGGCCTGCGCGGGCGGCTCGCGACGCGGCTGCAGCCCAACCACCCGACCGACGACGAGGCCGGCATCGCCGCCAGCCTGCTGGACGGCCTGCTGATGGGCGCGGGCGACGCCGTCATCGGCATCAACCCCGCCACCGACAACCTGCCCCAGGTCATGCGGCTGCTGCAGATGCTGGACGCCGTCATCACGCGGCACGAGATCCCGACGCAGAGCTGCGTGCTGACGCATGTGACGACGACGCTGGCGGCCATTGAACGCGGTGCGCCGGTGGACCTGGTGTTCCAGTCCATCGCCGGCACCGAGGGCGCCAACCGCGGCTTCGGCATCACGCTGGCGCTGCTGGAAGAAGCACAGCAAGCGGCGCTGGCACTCAAGCGCGGCGGCCGGCAGGTCATGTACTTCGAGACCGGCCAGGGCAGCGCGCTGTCCAGCGGCGCCCACCACGGCTGCGACCAGCAGACGCTGGAGTGCCGCGCCTATGCGGTGGCGCGGCGCTTCGAGCCGCTGCTGGTCAACAGCGTCGTCGGCTTCATCGGGCCGGAGTATTTGTTCGACGGCAGGCAGATCCTGCGCGCCGGCCTGGAGGACCACTGCTGCGGCAAGTTGCTTGGCCTGCCCATGGGCGTGGACGTGTGCTTCACCAACCACGCCGAGGCCGATGTGGACGATGTCGACAGCCTGCTCACGCTGCTGTGCGCCTCCGGCTGCAACTACATCATGGGCGTGCCGGGGTCGGACGACATCATGCTGGGCTACCAGAGCACCAGCTTTCACGACGCGCTGGCCATGCGCCGTCTGCTGCGGCTGCGGCCGGCGCCGGAGTTCGAGGCCTGGCTGCAGCGCGTGGGCATCTTCGACGGCCAGCTGGCCCTGGCCGATGCGCTGCCCGAGCGCTTTGCCGCGCTGCTGTCGCAATCATGAAGCCCGCCGTCGTCGACCAGCCCTGGGCTGGCCTGCGCCGCCACACCGCCGCACGCATCGCGCTGGGTCGCGCCGGCGTCAGCGTGCCGACCCGCGCCCACCTGGCGTTCCAGCAAGCCCATGCCGAGGCGCGCGACGCCGTGCACGCGCCGCTGGACGTGGCCGCGCTGCTGGCCGGCCTGCGCGCCTTGGGCGAGGCGCCGATGCAGGTGCAGAGCCAGGCCGCGGACCGGGCCAGCTACCTGCAACGCCCCGACCTCGGCCGGCGGCTGAGCGAAGCCAGCGTCACCGCGTTGACGGCGCTGCCAGTCGCCGAGACCGACCTCGCCTTCGTCCTCGCCGACGGCCTTTCCGCCCTCGCGCTGCAGCGCCAGGCCTTGCCGCTGTTCACCGCGTTGCGCGAGCGGCTGGCGACCGAAGGTGGCTGGACCTGGGCGCCACCCGTCGTCGCCACCCAGGCCCGCGTGGCGCTGGGCGACGAGGTCGGCGCGCTGCTCAACAGCCGCTGCGTCGTCGTGCTGATCGGCGAGCGGCCGGGCCTGTCGGCGCCCGACAGCTTGGGGCTTTACTTCAGCTGGGCGCCGCGCCCGGGCCTGGTGGATGCGCAGCGCAACTGCATCTCCAACATCCGCCCCGAAGGCCTGCCGCCGGCCGCTGCGGCCGACAAGCTGCAAGCGCTGCTGCGCCAGTCCCGAACGCGGCAACTGAGCGGTGTCGAGCTGAAGGACGAGCAGGACGACCGCGCGCTGTCCGCCGCGCCGGCCGCGTTGATGCGGCTGCTCGGCGGATAGCTGCCATCTTTACAGCTTCTTCTCGAAGAAGCGCACCACCCGTGCGCGCGACTGGTAGGCCTGATCGGCGTCGGGCGTGAACTTGACCGCAGGCGGCACGCCGGTGCTGAAGAAGCTGCCCTGGTTGGCGAACGGGTCCGCCACGACCATGGGCACCATCAGGCGGTCCCAGCCATGCGTGGCACCGGGGTAGGCCTTCACGCTGACGATGCCGCCATTGCTGCCGTTGACCGACTGGGCCAGCGCCTCGCAAGGCTGGCTGCCGTTGTCGTAGTCGTCCTTGGTGCCCACCTGGATCATCACGGGCGCGCCGGTGAGGTTGATCCACTGCACGCCGTATTGCGCGGGCGTGCTGCGCACGGCGGCGAGCAGGGCCGTGTTGTTCCAGGCGTAGCAGACAGGGTAGTGCGCCACATGGGCCTTGAAGGTCAGGCCGCCGCCAAACTGGCCCGCGTACAGGCGCTCTGCCGTGCCCAGGCTGACCAGCCCGCCCCAGGAGAAACCCAGCACGCCGACGCGCGCGCCGTCGATGCCCCGCTGCTGCGCGAGGAAGGCCAGGGCCGAGAACGCATCGGGGTAGGTCATGACCGGTGCGTTGGGCCTCTGGCCCGCCCCGGTGATGCCACGCGCCTGCCACATGTCGATCTGCAGCGTGGCGATGCCAGCCTCGTTGAGCGCGGCTTCGTAGAAATCGCCGCGTGCGTCGACGCCGGACGAGCCGTGCAGGATCAGCACGGCCGGCAGCTTGCGGTGGCCGCGCCGCTCGGCATGGCGCGGCACGCTCAGCTTGCCCTGGATCGTCAACGGCGTGCCGGGCGAGGCCAGGTTGGGGGACTGGAAGCTGATGAACGAAACGTCGGGCGCCGATCCCGGACCGTGGCCTCTGTCGCCCGACGCCCGCGCCGGCGTCGCGGCCAGCGCCGCCACCACGGCAAGTGCCGCCAGACCTGTCACCTTCAAGCATCGCCAAACCATGTGCGCCTCCGTTGGGTTCGTTCGCGCCTGAAGATCGCCGATCCGACGCTGGCGGCAACGTACCACCGGGTCACGAGGTGCGCGCTAGGGACTTGTCTGAAACGCCTTTGATGCAGCCCAGCCCCGAATTCTTCCCGCCACGCTCAATGCGTCGCCGGCGCCGCGTCCCGCTCCGCCGTGTCCAGCGCGCGGCGCTCGTCCAGTCGCTGCGCCAGGCGCTGCACCTGCTGGATGGACAGCAGATGGGCATAGGCCCAGCCCAGCCAGCCCCTGGCCGCCAGGTCCTGCAGCGCGGCGCCGTCCAGCGCGCGCAGCTTGTTCTCGTTGATGGTCTTGAAGCCGCGCAGCGTGCTCTTGTGGCCGTCCAGCGTGTACTCGATGACGCCGTCCTGCAGCAGCTCCAGCGCCGCCAGGTGGTTGGCAAAGTCGCGGCTGGTGCCCATCTCCTGGCGGAAGCTCAGCAGGAAGCGCTTGATCTCCTCCAGCCACGGCGTCTCCTGGCCCTGGTCGTCGAACAGCGCCTCGCCTTTGTCGGCGTTCAACCCCGGGCAGGCACGGTCCAGGCAGACGGTGAAGGTCGCATCGCCATCGGCTTCGGCCAGCACGAACGGGTAGCGGCGGAAGAACGCCGGCAGGTAGGCGCCGCGCGCCCAGTGGCCGTCGGGCTGCACGAACAGGTTCTCGTGGTCGCGCAGGCCCACCAGCGCCGCCAGGCTGTGGCCGTCGGCGGCCTCGATGAACACACAGGGGAAGTCCAGGGCCGCAAACGGCAGCTCGCTCGCAGCGATCAGCACCGAGTTCGTCTCGCGGGCGAACGAGAACGGCTGGGCGGGCGGCGCGAGCTTGAGCGCGCGGTGCTGTTCGCGGTTCAGGGCGACGACTTCGTCGTAGATCAGCAGGGTCTTCATGGCGAGGGTCCAGCGGTGCGAGGAAGCCGCGATTCTGCTCAATCCACCCGCCGCCGCGCGCCTCGCCTCCCTTTTTTGTGGGACGCCCCGCTACCAGGTGGCCGCGTAGGTCACCACCACGCTGCGCGCCCGTGGGCGCACCATCAGCTTGCTCTGCGGCCCCATCTTGTATGACAGCGCGCCACGCAGCCCGGCCAGGCCGTCGCCCTTGGGCCGCGTGAAGTTCATGCGCGCCGCCCAGCCGGTGTCGCGCTGCCACACGGGGGCTTCCACGCCACCGCTCAGGCGGCTCGTCAGGTCGTAGCTCACGCCGGCCCACACCGCCTCGCGCACGGCTGCCTGGGGGCCTAGCTGCACGGGCGAGCGCACCTGCTGCTCCAGCCCGACCTGGTAGCGCCAGCGGGAACGCTCGCGCTGCTTGGCCAGCCACTGCGGGTCGCGCCAGTTCAGCTCCGGGTCGGCGGCGCTGAAGGCCTGGCCCTGGCCGGCGAGCGGGCCATCGGTCAACGGCACGTTCTGCGTCTGCGCCAGTGCCGGGTTGGCGGCGCACAGGCAGAGCAGCGGGGCGAGCAGGCGGGACGACGTCATGGTGGTCTCCGGCGGAGGGCGAATGGGGGCGGGATGAAGCCAATGATGGACAGGCGGCATCGCCCGCGTTGTCGGCCCCGTTCAGCGCGGCGTATCGGACAAACGGCAGGCGCGCTGCCGGCCTGCAGGCAGGCGGCGCGGCCGGGTCGGCCGGCGCCTACAGCCACTCGTGCCGCAGGCTGACCGCCCGCCGCTGCGCGGCGGCCGATAGTGGCCGTCAACACCTGTCCAAGGAGCCGCCATGAGCCTGCATCCCACCATCTCGTCGAGCCGGGTCGACGGCACGAACGTCTACAACCTTGCCGGCGAAAAACTGGGTGCGATCGACGACCTCATCATCGACAAGCGCAACGGCCATGTGCGTTATGCGGCGCTGGCGTTCGGGGGCTTCCTGGGCCTGGGCTCGGACCGCTTCCCGCTGCCCTGGAGCATGCTGACCTATGACGTGGAGAAAGACGGTTATGTCGTCAACCTCGACATGGAGCAGCTCAAGAGCGCGCCCCGTTACGCCGAGGACGCGGCCCCCGCGTGGACCGAGGACTACGGTCGTGGCGTCTACGCCCACTACGGCGCCGCGTGGGGCGTATGAAGCCGCGCCTTGTTCAGCTGACGATGGCGCTGCTGGTCAGCGTCGGCGCGCTGGCGGCCTGCCGCAAGGAGGTGCAGCCACCCATGCCCGCGCCCGACCGCACGCCCACGCCGAAGGTGGACGCCGGCATGCGCTCCGCCGCGCTGTGGCTGGTTCACTGACGCTGATGATCACGTGCGCCGATGGCCGGCATCCGCGCGCTGCTGGTGGCAGGCCGGGCGGGTCGAGGCCGGCGATGTGCATCGCAGCCGCTTCGCCTACGGGTGGTTCGCGCGCCGCTCCTACACCGGCGCGACCGGCGGCCACTGACAGTCTGGCACCGGCCCGGCCACGCCCGCTCATGCGCAGCCTCTCACTTGCCACCAGGAGACCCTCATGAGTCTTGGCACCATTCTTCTTGTCCTCGTGATCCTTCTGCTGGTCGGGGCCATCCCTGCCTGGCCGCACAGCCGCAGCTGGGGTTACGCCCCCACGGGCGTTGTCGGCATCGTGCTGCTGGTCCTGGTGGTGCTGCTGCTGACGGGTCGGTTGTAGGTCTCGCGCTGCGGCAGGGCTGGGCGCGCGGCCCCGGCGGCGCGCGTTCCCGCCAATGCTCAGCCTGTCTGCACGCGGCAGCCGTTCGTCGCACACCGCTCGCCACGCGCTGGCGCGCCTAGCAAACTGCTGCGATCGCAACCTTCGCAAGGCAGCCCATGCACCCCCTCTCGACGCGTCCACAGCGCGCGGGCATCCGCGTCATTGCATTGCAGCTGCTGGTCGGGCTGTGTTCTGCCGCGCTGGCCCTGCCCGGCCTGGCGCAGGACACGTCCCGCTCGGGGCCGCTACATGACGAACTGGCCCGCATGGACGCCGCGCTGTTCGACGCCGCCTTCGTGACCTGCGACGCCGGCAAGTTCAGAACCCTCTTCACCGAGGACGCTGAGTTCTATCACGACAAGGCCGGGGCCAGTTTTGGCGAGACGGTGAAGACGATGAAATCCTGCCCCCGCGACAACGGCGTCACGCGCACGCTTGTCCCCGGCAGTCTGGAGGTCTATCCCATGCAGGGCTATGGCGCCGTGCAGATCGGGCGTCACGTCTTTGCCCGCAAAGGCGAACCCGGCTCGGAGGAGGCGAAGTTTGTGCACCTGTGGAAGCGTGAGACCGGGGGGTGGCGGTTGGCGCGGGTGCTGAGCTTTGACCATCGGCCGGCAGGGGCAAGGGCGCCTTGAGTTGGAGGCAGGGGTGGGTCGGTCGGTCCGGCGAGCCAAGACCGATCAACGCTCCGTCCATTGGCCTGCGGCTGGATTCCAGACGGCGTCGATTTGGGGGCACCCGTGCTGCGCGACCGGTTCAGCAGCCGGGCAAGCACCGACGCCGAGCGGTCGGCACTCACGCCGCCAGCGCCTCCAGGTACGGCCGCATCACGTTGGTCATGCGGTTGATCTGGGCGAAGCGCCACAGCTCGTCCATCGTCACCTTGCGCTCCGTCCAGGCCTCGCGCAACGCTTCGAGCGCGACGTCCAGCCCCACCTTGCCGCGCAGCTTGAAGCAGTCGGTGATGGTCTTGGCGAGGGAATAGACGCGCACCGGCGCGCCGTCGAGCACGTGGGTCTCGATGCCTTCGGTGAAGGCGGCGCCAGACAGGCGCGTAACGCGCAGGGCTGCCGTGCTGCCCTTGGGGGCGTGGGTACCGGCCGGCAGCGCGATCCAGACCTCGAAGGGCGCCTGCACACCGATGCCATGGATCTCCAGCGCAGAGAGCAGGCAGAGCACGGCCCTGGGCGCGAGCTTGCTCACCTCGATGACGGACTGATGCGCGCTCGGCGGCGTGTCTGTGCCTGCGTAAAGCCCACGGCCGACCCGGCGGAGATGACCACTGGCCGTCATGCGCGAGAGCGTGCGCGCCGGAAACCCGGCCTCGTTCAGTTCTCGTGCGGACAGCGCTGGTTGCTTTGCGGCAAGGCGCAGCAGCTTGGTGGCGCGGGTTTGGGCTGGCATCGGGAAATGGTAGCAAAGCGCACTACTTGTATGGAAGTAGTGCACGATCACGACTTGCGAGCTCGCCACTCGGTGCGCGATCCCGTGACGAGCTTTCCGGCATGGACGCCGCGCTGTTTGAGGCGGCCTTCGTAAGCTGCGGTGCAGGCAAGTTCAGAGCCATCTTCACCGACGACGCCGAGTTCCATCACGACAAGGCCGGGGCCAGTTTTGGCGACGCGGTCAAGGTCATGAAGTCCTGCCCCCGCGACAACGGCGTCACGCGCACGCTGGTTACCGAATCCATCAGCATCGCCGACTCGGCAACCGTCCACTCCGGCTCAAGCGCCGTATGCACGAACAAGGCCAGTCGCTGGAACGGGTTGGATCGTTGTTGCATTGCCAATGTCATTTGCATGGCGCATTGGGGTTGTGCTCGAGGCGCGCCAGAGTGCTAATCCTTTCTTGAGCATCTCGCTCATTCCTCTTCGTCCTGCGCCAGCAGCAGGTCAATCTGCGCTTTTAGACGCACTTTGTCGGCAGAGTAAAAAGGCGTAGGGATGATCAACCACGCGCGCCGGCCGCCCGGCAATCGAACAGGTATTTGATCCCCTTCATCACTCAGTCCAATTGGGGCCGAAGTTGCGCTCGTCGTCACGTTGCGCACAGACGGAGCAGGGGTAGGTTCGATTGGCTGCAATTGCGCCAAGGTCGGGTAGTACGCATCCGCCGACTCGGCGGCGGACTGTTCACTTGACGGGCGCTCAACTCGTTCTTGCTCGTTGACGCGCAAAAAATAGCTCGCGAAGTCAACAGAGCGGCGGAAGATCGCCGCCGCGCTTTCCGCAGCCGGTGGCAGGAATCCGCGCTGAATGAGCTCGTAGCGGATGTTGGCGTCTGACGGAAGACCACTACTGTATTGCTCTAGCAACTCAGCAAAAAGCGGCGGAGTCCTTAGGAATCCAACAAGCAGCTCGCGCCTGTGAAGCTCGTCGGGCGTGAACTTGTAGGACTCAACATTTTTGGTAACGGCAAGCACACCATCCCTCGGGCGCTCGATCAACCCGTAATAGCGCAGGCTTGCGATGGCCCCAAGCGCTGTGCCACTGTTCGCCGTCTTATAGCCAAGATTTTGTGCGACCACCTCTGTCGGAGCGGGGTGGAGGCGCTCCTTTTCATACGCCCTAAGCGCGCGCTCCAGCGCCTCATCCAGTGCAATGGACGGCGCGCGAGGGCTCTTCTTTCTCACCGGAATTTCGGGCATGGTCACCTCACTTGCGTATGCAGTCTAGTCTATCAGGCTACAACCGTTTAACTCAGGAGCATACGGAACATTTATACGATGCGCGGCTGAAGAATAACCTGTAAGCCATTGATCTGTATGGGAATTTCTTCTACAACATCTACGGTTGACGGCAAGAATTTGCTGTTCGCGATTCACGAATACTACCAGCGGGCGTAAAGCCTCTGTTCACTTGCCCAAGGTAGCTCCTGCGCTAGCCAACAGGTCCCGATGGCGGCTTTTCATCCGCGAGCGCATAATTCGCCCGTCTCAATTCGCGAATCGCGAATTCTATGAAAAATGCCCACGAACTGAAGCAAGCAGCCCTTAAGCCGCAAGACGTAGTCGTCGTCGCGAAGATCGCCATTGCTGAAGCCCGATCGGCATTGACATTTGCCGGACTTGGTGCCGAGCTTTTCATGTCCGCCTCGGAAGTGCACGCTGCCGTTCAGCGGGCCACGACGTCAACGTTGCTTGGGCGGGAGTATGGAGAGCTGACCGTGAACAGAACCGCGTTGACGGAACTTCTAGTTCACGGCATTCGGTACATATTTCCTGCTGTCTTTGGCCCGATAGCACGGGGCATTCCAACGAGCATCTTCACTCCGCCACTTGCCCAGTTCTTTGATCACGGGCGCGAGTCGCTACCGGTCATTTGGCCGCACAGCGCAGGAGAGATTCGCGGAATGGCGCTGTGCCCACTCTATCCGTCAGTGCCGCTGGCAAGCCTCAGAGATCCACGCCTTCATCAGATGCTCGCGCTCGTCGATGCTCTTCGAGCAGGAGCCGCGCGAGAGCGCGAGTTGGCAGAAGCTCACCTACCTAAGTATTTGCTATGAGCCAAGATCCAAACGTTGCAACAGTCGAGCTTGCTGCTGCTGCGCTCGGCGATCTCATGGATGAGCTGGTACTTGTCGGCGGGTGCGCCGTCAGCCTACTGATCACCGACACCGCGCGTCCGCCAATTCGACAAACAGTGGACGTCGACTTACTCACTGAAGTTGCACCGTTGAGCAACTACTACGCGCTGTGTGGTCAGCTAAAAGAACTGGGCTTCGTAGAGAACGATGAAGTGATCTGCCGCTGGCAACGCAACGGGCTCAAGATCGACGTCATGCCCACAGACGAGAACGTACTCAACTTCACGAACAGCTGGTATGCCGAAGCGGCTCAAACCGCGCTTAAGCACGAACTGCCCAGCGGCCGAACCATCAGGCTGATCGCGCCCGCAGTGTTCGTCGCGACCAAACTAGAGTCCTTTGCTTCACGAGGCAACGGAGACTTCGTTCACCACGATCTAGAAGACATCATCAACCTGGTTGACGGTCGGCCAAGTCTCGTAAACGAGGTGCATGCTGCGTCACCAGAGGTGCTCGACTACATTCGAGATGAATTCGACGCCCTACTAATCAACCCGACATTCGATGATCGATTGATCTGGCTGTTGGGGGGGCAGTCCGACCGCAAGAGTGTCGTCTTGGAGAGGATGCGAAAAATCTGCGGGCTGTGAATGCGTTGCTGGCCCCGTGCATCGACAGCCGCGCCCCAGACGACAAGACCACCTGTCGTATGAAATACGGACTAGTTTATTTAAGCCAGATTTATAACGGCGCCAACAAAGTTTTGCAAACAAGAAGAAGGGTCCGCAGCTATTGGGCTGCAGGCCTCATGTTGACAAACTACCTATAGGTGGTTTTCAGAAAGGAATGTCGTCATCCATATCATCAAACCCCGTCGACGCCTTGGGCGCCGGGGCCGGAGCGCGCGGTGCCGGGGGGCGAGCCGCTGCCGGGGGGCGGGCCGCAGCAGCACGCGGAGCGCCACCGCCGTACTCGTCGCCACCACCGCCGCCACCCGCACCACGGCCGTAACTGCTGCCACCGCCGCCTTCATCGCCGCCACCGCCCTGGCCGTCACGCCCGCCCAGCAGCTGCATCTCCTGCGCAATGATCTCGGTCGTGTAGGTGTCGCGGCCTTCCTTGTCCTGCCACTTGCGGGTCTTCAGGCGGCCTTCGACGTACAGCGGGCGGCCCTTCTTGACGTACTCGCCGACGATCTCGGCCAGGCGGTCGTTGAAGACGACGCGGTGCCATTCGGTCTCTTCCTGGCGCTCGCCGGTCTCGCGGTTCTTCCAGTTGCGCGTGGTGGCCAGGCTCAGCGTGCACCAGGCGCCGCCGCTGGGGTTGTAGCGGACTTCGGGGTCCTTGCCGACGTTGCCGATGATGATGACTTTGTTGACGCTGGCCATGACGCTCGCCTGATTCGATGGGAAGGGGTGGAATTATGCCGGCGGGGGGAGCCAGAACGGCATTGCGGGTAGCCCGCGTTGGGCTTGGCAGGGGCGCAGGCAAGGCGCGAGGACGAAGTGGGCTCGCGCCCACGAGGATCGAGCAACGCCGCATGCGTCCGTGCCATGCTCAACCCGGAGGGCCGGGGCGCGTTGAGGCGCATGGTGGCGCTGCCGGCGACCTATCAGCCGCCGCAGTTGCCCCGGCGCGGGCTGCCCGCAGTGCCGTGCTGGCTCCCACGCCCTGTCAGCAACACCCCGGAGACCGCATCCCGCACCCCGGGGCCCGCACTTCGTCTCCCCGCCCGCCGGCCGCCCGCAGGCCCTCCCTAAGATGAAGCCATGAACAGCCTGGCCACCCGTCACAGCAACCGCCGCCTCTGGCTGGCCTATGCCGGTTGCTGCGCGCTGGCGTGGTGCCTGTTCGTGCTGGCCGGCAGCGAGTTCGACCGCGGGCTGGACCCGTTCTGGCTGGCCGTCTACCAGGCCACCACCATGCTGTGGGCGCCCATGCTGCTGGGCATCGCCGTCTGGCCGGTGGCGCGCCGGCTGCATGCCCGCGACGCCGGCCAGGCGCCGACCGCCATGGCGCACATCCTGGCGGCCTTCGGCTTCACGGCCTGCTGGCAGGCGGGCGAGTTCGCCGTCAACGCGGCCCTGTTCGGGGCGGACCATGCCGGCGCCGTGCTCGTGGCCGGCCTGCTGTGGCGCTCGGTGTGGGGGCTGGTGGTCTACGCGGCCATCGCCACCGCGTTCACGGCCGTGCTGCAGGCCCGCGCGGCGCGCTCGGCGGCGGTGGCGGCGGCGCAGGCGGAGAGCGCGCTGGCCAAGGCCGAGCTGTCGGCCATCAGCGGCAAGCTGAACCCGCATTTCCTGTTCAACACGCTGAACTCGCTGATCGCGCTGACGCGCAAGGACCCGGCCGCCGCCGAGGCCGCGCTGCTGAAGTTCGCCTCCATGCTGCGCTATGTGCTGGACACCAAGCGCGGCGCCGAGGACCGCGTGATGCTGTCCGACGAGATCGACTTCCTGCGCGACTACCTGGCGCTGGAGGCGCTGCGGCTGGGCACGCGGCTGCGCGTGGACTGGCAGCTGGAGGAGCGCACGCTGGCCGACGAACTGCCGCCGCTGACGCTGCAGCCGCTGGTCGAGAATTCCATCCTGCACGCCGTGGCGCCGCGCAAGGCCGGCGGCTGCGTGACCATCACCGCGCGCCGCAATGCGCTCAACCAGGGGCTTGACCTGACCGTCGCCGACGACGGCCCCGGTTGCGAGCCCGAGGCGCTGGAGCCCAAGCCCGGCCAGCGCCGGGGCGTGGGCCTGGCGGCGCTGAAGAAGCGCTTCTCGCTCGACTACGACGGCCGCGCCCGGCTGCGCATCCACACCGCCCCCGGCGCGGGTTTTCGCGTCGACCTCTTCATTCCGCAGACATGAACACGACCACCGTCCTGATTGCCGAAGACGAACCGCTCGCCGCCGAGGCGCTGGCCGACTGGGTCAAGGCCACATCGGGCCTGCAGCTGGTGGCCGTGTGCGAGGACGGCGAGGACGCACTGGCGCAGATCCGCGCACTGAAGCCGGCGCTGGTGTTGACCGACATCCAGATGCCCGGCCTGACCGGCCTGCAGGTGGTGCGCGAGATCCAGCACGACGCCCACCAGCCGCGCATCATCTTCACGACGGCCTATGACGACCATGCGCTGACGGCCTTCGAGCTGCATGCGGTGGACTACCTGCTCAAGCCCTTCTCGCGCGAGCGCTTCGACGAGGCCGTGGCCCATGTGCTGCGCGACGCTGCGCCGACCACCGCCGAAGTGGCGCAGGCCCTGGGTGCGCCGGCCGACGCGCCGCTGACCCGCCTGCTGGTGCGCGACCAGGGCAAGATCTTCCCGCTGCAGGTGGGCGACATCGAGAGCCTGCGCTCCGACAACAAGTACACCGCCATCACGGCCAAGGGCCGCAGCTTCCTCGTGCGCCTGCCCATCGCCAGCTTCGAGACGCGGCTGGACCCGGCGCGCTTCCTGCGGCTGCAGCGTGGCTGCATCGTCAACCTGGACTTCGTCGACAACATGACGCCCGACGAGAACTCGCAGCTCGTCGTGCAGCTGCGCGACGGCACGCGCATCACGGCCAACCGCGAGGTGTCCAAGATGCTGAGGGAGCAGTCGTTGTGAACACGCGATGGTTCGGCTGTGCACTGCTCGTGGCCGCCGGCCTGGCCCAGGCGCAGAGCGCGCCGCCAGCGCCTGCCGCGCCTGCGGCTCCGGCCGCGCCAGCCGCAGCGGTGCCGCCTCCCGCATTGCCGGCCGGGCCGGGCAAGGTGTACGCGCCGGGCGACTTCGACCGCCTGGAGCTGGCCGGCGCGGCGCGCGTCATCCTCGTGCAGGGCGAGCGCGACCAGGCCTTCATCGCCGGTGATGCCGACGTGCAGAAGGGTGTGGACGTGCAGCTGGCCGACCGCCAGCTCGTCATCCGCCCCAACGGCGGCTGGAAGTTCTGGCACAGCCACAAGCTGTTCGTGCAGGTCGAGATGCGCCAGCTGCGCCAGCTGCAGGTCTCCGGCGCCAGCGACGTGCACGCCCCCGGGCTGCTGCAGAGCGATCAGCTCAGGCTCAGCATCAGCGGCGCCGGCATGGTGCGGCTGGACCAGCTGCAGGCCCGCCAGCTCACTTTCGGCATCAGCGGTGCCGGCGAGGGCCAGTTCGGCGGCCGCGTGGAGGAGCTGGCGCTGCAGATCTCCGGCAAGGGCAAGGTCACCGCCGACCGCCTGCAGGCGCAGCGCGCGCGCGTCAACGTCAGCGGCCTGGGCAATGTGCTGCTGTGGGTGACCGACGACCTGTCGGCCCACATCTCGGGCATCGGCTCGGTGGACTATTTCGGCGCGCCCAGCGTGCAGCGCTCGGTGTCGGGCATGGGCAGCATTTCGTCGAAGGGCGAGAAGCGCTGACCAGTCGGGATAACGCGTCCCTGATTCATGGAACAGGAAGCCCCTGCCATGCCGGGCTGAGCGAATCTCCAGAATCCGGCCCCTTGTGAAGCAGCGTCAAGAAGCTGCGCAGCGAGGGAGGCGTTGTGAAGTTCGCGTTGCTATGCGCGAGGCGGCTGGGCATCGGCATTGCGGGTGCCTTGCTGCTTGCGTCAAGTCATGCTCAGGATCGCCGGGATGCACTCGATGCCCTGGAGCGTGAGCGCACGCAGCAGATCCGCGATGCGCAGATGCGCGCCGCGCCGCAGTGGGCGGGGCCGCAGGGCTTCACCTGGCTGGAGCCGGTGGCGGGCGAGGCTCCGTGCTTCCCGCTCCAACGGGTGCAGTGGCAGGGAGCGCCCCGCGCGCTGGATGAAGCGCCGCAGGATCTGCGCTCCTTTGCAGGCGCCTGTCTCGGTGCGCAAAGCATCGAGCGCCTGCGCCAGAACCTGCAGGCGCGGCTGGTGGGCCTGGGCTATGTGACGAGCCGCCTCAGCCTGCCGCCCCAGAACCTGGCCGATGGCGTCTTGCGCCTTCAGGTTCACCTCGGGCGGGTCACCCGCATCGACCGGCGCGGCCCGGCCCAGGCGATCAGCCGCAATGCGCTGGCCGTGCGGCCCGGGGATGTGCTGAACCTGCGCGACATCGAACAGTCGCTCGAAAACGCGGGCCGGCTGCCCAGCCAGGCGGCCCAGGTGCAGATTGAAGCGGCCGACACCGAGGGTGGCAGCGTGCTGGTGTTCGCCGCCGCCGAGCGGCGTCGCTGGCGCATTGCGCTTGGCGCCGACAACGCCGGCACGCGCGACTACGGCCGCTGGCAGGTCTCGGCCCACATGGTGCTGGACGCGCCGCTGGGCTTGTCAGATCAGTTGACTGCCTATGTGGCCGGCACGCCCGAACGTAGCGAACCGTTCCAGCGCACCGGCATGCTGAGCTACAGCATCCCCTGGGGCTACCACCTGTTCAGCCTCAACGCCACGCGCAGCGAGCACGCCCAGCCCATCGCGGGCCTGTCCACCACGTTCAGCCAGAACGGCCACGACAGCAGCTGGCAGGCGCGCTGGCAGTGGACAGCCTGGCGCAGCGCCACGACCCGCTGGGCTGTGTGGGCGGGCGCCACCGTGCGCCGCACGCGCAACTACATCGACGACGTGGAGCTGCTGCTGCAGCGGCGCAACCTGCGATCCAACGACTGGGGGGTCAACGGCTGGTGGCGGCACGCCTTCGGCGAGTTCCAGCTCGACTATGAGCAGGGCATCGGCTTGCGCCAATCGCTCGGCGCCGACTTCGCCATCGATCCGCCGCCGCTGGCCCACACCGGCCGAGCCCAACTGGCCTGGCAGCGCAACGTTGGCCAGTGGCGGCATGAGGTGCGACTGGCCTGGGCCGGCGTGCGCGACCCCGCCAGTGGCGCCGACCTGCAGGCGCTGGGCTCACGCTGGACGGTGCGGGGCTTTGACGCACGCGGCCTGCTCAGCGGCACCGAGCAGCTCACGCTTAAGCAGGACCTGCGGGCGCCGGGCTTCGAATGGCGCGAGGGCTGGGCGCTGCAGCCCTACCTGGCACTCGATGTGGGCCGCGTGGCGGGCGGAGCGCCGGCCGGCCGCACGCTGGCCGGCATGGCGTCGGGTGTGCGCTTGCAGGTGGGCGGCCTGTCCGGTGACGTGGCCTTTGCCGCGCCGTTGCACAAGCCCAGAGGTTTCGACGCGGCGGGCGCCGTGCTGTATGCCAGTTTGAATTTCAACTACTGACCCAGGGAGAGCTATGTTCAAGACGACAAGCAGCGCGACCAGAACGCGCATTGCACAAGCGGTGATGCTGCTGGCGGGCCTGAGCGCTTGGCCGGTAGCGCAGGCTCAGACGGCTGCTGACCCGAATGCACCGGCCGGCCGCAAGCCCGTGGTGGATGCCGCCGGCAATGGCGCCAGCGTCGTGCACATCGCGCCCGCCAATGGTTCCGGCGTGTCGCACAACCTGTTCACGCAGCTCAATGCCGGCACCGCTGGCGTGGTGCTCAACAACGCTGTGAGCGCAGGCAACTCGCAATTGGCGGGCGCCATCGGTGGCAACGTCTTGTTCGGTGGCAACCCGGCCGCGCAGGCCCGGCTGATCGTCAACGAGGTGACCAGCACGGCCGCCAGCACGCTGGCCGGCGGCATCGAGGTCTACGGCACGCGGGCGGATGTCGTCATCGCCAACCCCAACGGCATCACCTGCAACGGTTGCGGCTTCATCAACACCGGCCGGGCCAGCCTGGTCAGCGGCCGGCCGCTGGTGGGCTCGACGCTGGATGGCTTCTCCGTCAACGCAGGCACGGTGACCATCGGCGCAGGCGGCCTGAACGGCGGCGACCTGGCATCGCTGGATCTCATCGGCGGCGCCGTGCGGCTGGATGGCAACGTCAACCTGCCGTCGGGCGCCATCTATGCCGTGGCGGGCCCGAACCAGGTCAGCTACTCGACGCTGGCCGCCACGCCCCAGGGGCGCGCCGGCGCCAGCCCGGGCACGTCCATCGACATCGGCGCAGCAGCTGGCATGCGTGCCAACCAGATCTATCTGCTGGCCAACGAGCAAGGCCCCGGCGTCAACATCCGCGGGCAGGTCGAAGCCGGCAGCGGTGGACTGACGCTGGACGCCGCCGGCAACCTGTTCTTCAGCGGCACCCTGAAGACCAGCGGCGCCGGGGCGGCCGTCGTCAGCAGTGCCGGCGTTTCTGCCACGGGCAGCATCGATGCCACAGGCCTGGCGCTCGTGCAATCGTCGGGCGGGCTGTCCTGGAGCGGTGGCGCCATCAAGGGCAGCGATGTGATGCTGGCAGCCGCCGGCGCCCTGACGACGACGGAGCTGTCGCTCCAGGGCAGCGGTGACGTGCGGCTCAACAGCAGCGGTGAACTCACGCTGCAGGCGGGCAGCGTGAAGGCCGGCGGCTTGGTCGCCGCAACGGCCACGGGCGACCTGACCTTCACGCCCAGCTCCAGCAGCAGCCGCGTCGTCGACGGCGGCACCACGCGCGACACCACCCGCTTCACCCGCACCACCGTGGATGCGGGCGGCTCGGTGGCCTTGCAGTCCACCGGCGGCATCGTCACGCTGGACGGCGCGCAGATGCAGGCCGGCGGCAGCATCGCCGTCCAAGGCCTTGGCGTCGCCCTGCTGGCCCGCAAGGATCTGACCAAGGAAACCACGGTCAACGGCAACACCACGCTGAAGCCCACGACCGAGAACCTGGTGCAGGCCCGCCTCGTCGCCGACGGCGACATCGCGCTGCTGGCCTCGGGCTCCGGCGCTGACCAGGGCAAGCTGTTCATGACCGGGGCCAAGGTCGAGTCCAACAACGGCCACGTCTCCCTGCTGGCCGCCAAAGACCTGGACGTCGCCCACGACATCACGACCGACACCACCTACGAGCGCTTCTACGAGGTCAAGCGCAGTTGGTTCAGCAAGAAGGTCACCGACATCACCAAGACCAGCCTCGCGGAGACCGCCAACCCCAGCGAGATCGGCGGCCGCTCGGTCAGCCTGGGCGCGGGTGGCAACCTCAATGTCGTGGGCAGCATCGTCATGGCCGATGGCGCCGTGGGCCTGCATGCCGACCAGGACCTCAACCTGCTCGCCACGCAGGAGGCCAGCTACGCATACGAGTCCCGCGCAGTGAAGAAGAGCGGCATCTTCGGCAACGGCGGCTTGAGCATCACCATCGGCTCCAAGAGCCGCACCGACATCACGCAGAGCCAGGAGACCCGCCAGGCCAGCACCAGCGTGGGCAGCCTGGCCGGCGACGTGCTGGCCACGGCCGGCGGCAGCTACCTGCAGATGTCCAGCGACATCACCGCGCCCCAGGGCGACGTGCACCTGGCAGCGCAGAACATCACGCTGCAGAGCAACAACAACACCCGCAGCGTGCTCAACATCGTGCGCGAGCGGCAAAGCGGCCTGACGCTGGCCGCCACAAGTACCCTTGTCAATTCACTGCAGACGGTGGACGAGATGGCCCGCGTGGCCAAGCGCACGCAGAGCGGCCGCTACCAGGCCATGGCCCTGCTCACCAGCGGCCTGACGATCTACAACAACTACACCAGCTTCGCCAACCTGCTGCAGGCCGACACCCTGGCGGGCGCGGCAACGGCCGGCGGCTGGAGCTTCAGCGCCAGCATCGGCGCCAGCGCGAGTGACTTCGAAAGCCTCAGCAAAACCAGCACACCGGTCGAGTCGAGCATCAACGCCGGGCGCAACGTCAGCCTGACGGCCACCGGCACCGGCGACGCGGGTGACATCAACCTGATCGGCAGCCGCGTCATCGCCAGCGACAACCTCACGCTGCGTGCCACGCGCGACATCACGCTTGCTGCGGCCGTGGGTCGCGACACCGAGCAAACGAAGCGCACCAGCAGCTCGGCCTCGGTCGGCATCAGCGTGGGGTACAACGCCAGCGGCGCTGGCGTCAGTCTCAACCTGGCCGCCAGCCGCTCCAACGCCTGGAGCAATGGCTGGGGCACCACCTTCTACGACAGCGAACTGACCGCCGGCAAGCTGCTCGATGTGAGCAGCGGGCGGGACTGGAGCCTGGCCGGAGCCAAGGCCACCGGCCAGACCGTACTGGCGCGCGTGGGCACCAGTGGCAGCGGCAACCTCAGCCTCGTCAGCCCGCAGGACGAATCGTTTTACCAAGCCAAGGAGCAGAGCTACGGCATCAACGTCAGCATCCCCATCTACGGCGGCGGCAGCGCCCCGCCCAGCCTGGGGCTGAACGCCAGCCAGCTCAAGCTGCTGGCAGAGTACGAATCCATCAAGCAGCAAAGCGCCATCGTGGCCGGCACGGGTGGCTTCGACGTGCGCGTGAACGGCCACACCCATCTCAAGGGCAGCGCCGTCGCCAGCAAGGCAGCCAGCAACTACTTCGAGACGCAGACATTCACCCACGAGGACGTGGTGAACCGTGATGTGGCCAGCGGCAGCAGCTGGAGCGTGGGGCTGATGGTGACCGGACCCAGCGGCAACGTGCCGGGCACAGACAAGCAGTACTTTCCCGGCACCAAGCCTGGCATGGGCGGCTCGGCCGTTGGCTATGCGCGGCTCAACACCAACCAAACCTTCACCACCCGCAGCAGCATTGCCGGCGGGGTGAACCTCACGCGCCAGGACCTGCAGGCGATCCGGGCAACCGCCGAGCGCGCCCCGCTGGACGCGCAACTTGTCAGCAAGCAGGCGCAACTGGATGAGCTGCTGGCCTACGAGCCCCCGCCCTGCAACGGCTGCGCCTACAGCGACCCGCAGTCCGTGCCCGTTGTGCGCGATGAGCTGAAGACGCAGTCCACCGAGGTGTCGCCGCCCAAGCTCCGCAGTGCCAGCACGGTCAGCGCCAAGCCGGTGTTGGGCGGTGATGAGGGCGTTAGCCAAACGGCGTGGGACCCGTTTGGCTACAACCCCGATTGGCTGGCGTGGCAGCAAGCCGTGCAAGCCCTGCGCGACGACATCTCGGCGCTGGTCGTCCGCATCATGGCGGTTGAGGCCAGGAACCTGGACGGCAGCACGCTCAGCACCAGCCCCAACGGGCTGCACCAGCCGCTGCTGCACACCTTCGACAAGGGCAAGGCGACGCAGGAGCTGCGGGACGGCGTGGCGGTGACTGCGGCGTTTGGGGAGGCGGCGTACAAGACGGCGGGGGACTACGCAGAAGGACAGTACAAGTCGGCGTTGGCGGCCTGTCCGGACACGAACAACTGCGTGGCGGCGGACCGGTGGAAGGACGGTGGTGTGTATCGCACCGCGTTGCACATGGCCATCGGCGGCATCTCCTTCGGCACGCCGGGCGCCACCGGCAACCTCGCCGGCGGCCTGGCGCTCAATGCGATGGACCAGGTCATCACCAGCCTGGGCATCACGGACCCGACGGCGATCAACACGTTGAAGAACCTGGCGGTGACGGTGGCAGGGGCCGGCGTTGGCGGTACAGCCGGGGCGGCGGCGGCGTTCAATGCGGATGCGAATAATCGGCAGCTGCATCCTAGAGAGATTGATTGGATCAAAAAATATAAGGCTGCATTCGCTAATACTTACGGAATCAGCGAAGAGGAGGCGGAGAGGCGGCTCGCAGGTCAGGCTTTTCGGCAGGTACAGTTTGGCGCTGCCGGCGAATGGGACATGGCTGCATCCCAGTTTTTGAGCAATGCTACGCGAAGCGGGGCGGCCTTACCTGGCGACCAAAACATTCCGGGCATGGGTGATGGATACATGTTTTATGCAACGCCGGAGCAGCGGGTCAATGCGGCGATTTATTTGAAGACGCTGGGGGACAAACCGGAAGTTAGGGATTTTTACGCAAGAAACAATATATCAATTCCGACTATTCTCGACATTGCGAATGCTGCTGCGAGTGACGCGGCTGGGAGAAATTCAGTAGCAAAGTACACTGTCAATGCTGCTGTTGCAGCAGGTGTCTTGACGCTATCGCCACTATTTGCACCACTAGCCGTAGAGGCGGCAGCATTCTATAAAAATCCAGTTGCGTATTGCACGAACAAACCACAAGCGTGCCTCGCTGTTACGGAGACGCTGGGTTGCGCTGCTGCAGGGGCGGCGTGCCCAGTTGGTTCATTGAGTGGCCAGCTTACGGCTAGCGCGAATGTTGCAAAAAGTGCGATCGCAGCAACACCAAAGGCTTTGGGTATTGGTGAGACGTTGGGGGTAGGGTGGTCTGTCAAATTTCCGCGCGGTGTCGGTGCGGCATATGGCGAACTTCCAGCCGGTTATGTACAAGTGTCCAGATGGGTTAATGTCGACGAAATTCCGCTTTGGTTCGCAACTGGAGGAACGGCTATTCCAAACGGTTTGGGTGCGGGCGGAAGGGTTTACGTAACGACGTTAGGGGCTGCCAAGCCCGGTGGAACGGGCCCGGTTCGAATTGACTTCGCCGTGCCGGGCGGCGCGTTGCAAACCGGTGGCAACGACATGTGGAAGCAAATATTGCAGCCAATTCAAAGTACGCCCATATACAATATGCGGGTTCACATTCCTGCAGGCACAATTATTCCAGGTGGCTGATAATGAATTTTGTTGATATTCCAGATGATTATTCGGTTGTGGTTCAGGCCCATGCGCTGGCGCGATGCGGGGCGAATGCGCAGTGGCTTCGGGAGGAATTTGGTCCAGTTTCAATTTCGGAAGCCTATGGGATTTTTGTAATTGGACCATTATTTGGTGGTGAGGTTTGCGAAAATATTGGCTCAAAGCTTGAGCAGATCGGCATGCGCTTCTTTGACGACTTTTTCTACGCTGACTTTGTTTTGCCTCAGTGGTGTCGGATGAGTGTTCGCCACACCGCGGCCGCTAGCTGATTGTTCGGCGGCGTCCTCACTGGACGGGTGCTGGCCGCCGCCAAGGGCCTGGACCTCGCCAACGACATCACCTCCGGGCGCTTTTACGAGGTCAAGCGCCGCTGGTTCAACAAGCGCGTCACCGACATCACCAGCACCCAGGAGACCCGCCAGGCCAGCACCAGCGTGGGCAGCCTGGCCGGCGACGTGCTGGCCACGGCCGGCGGCAGCTACCTGCAGATGTCCAGCGACATCACCGCGCCCCAGGGCGACGTGCACCTGGCAGCGCAGAACATCACGCTGCAGAGCAACAACAACACCCGCAGCGTGCTCAACATCGTGCGCGAGCGGCAAAGCGGCCTGACGCTGCCCTACAGCACGTTGGCGGAACTACACAGTCGGACCTGCAAAATTCCGAATCTCCGGTTCAAGCGATCGTGGCGAGCTCGTGGGTCCATCGGCGCAGTGGCGATGAGGATGTGATTCCGATGTGTGGACGGTGCTGTGGCTTGTCGTGAGCGCGCAAGCCGCCCACGAAGCCTGTGAGCTGGTTCGCGCATAGGGTCATCAGGGCCAAAAAAACATGCTTCAGCCCGCTGGCGCAGAGCTGGCGCAGCAGCGCCCGCATCAGCCAACGGATGTTGAACCCGGCCGCGCACAACACCGCGTGCAGCGCGTCGCCCTCGCTGCCCTTGAGCCAGCAGCGCTGCATGCCGTGGTCCTGCTTGGTGTGCCCGATCAGCGGCTCGATCGCTTGGCGCCGCTTGAGCCAGCGCTTTTGCTCCTGGCTGAGTGACTTGTACTTGCCCCGGTGGACCAACGCCACGGGCGCGATCTCCTGGTCCACGCCGCGATAGCCCAGATCGACGACCGCGACCTTCGGAGCCACGCCGATGTCTTGCAACAGGGCGCCGGTCTGTTCCAGCTGGGCGGCCAGCGTGTGACCGTCGAACGGGTTGCCGGGGAAGGACCTGGCCCCCACCATCAGCCCGCTCTTGTGCGTGACTGCCAGGCTGACCTTGACGCCGAACTCGTAGGGCTTCCTGGCCTTGCCCTTGCCGATGCACTCGACTTCTGGCGCGTGCAGCGCGTAGAGCTTGTTCTTGTCGTTGGGGCGTTGGGCGTGGATACGCTCGGCGCGCTGCAGCCACACGTCGAGCTGCGCCTGCACGGCCTGGGAGAGCGTCGTCATCTTGCGCCGCACCTCGCGCAGCAGCACCCCGAGGATGGTGCGCTGGCGGCG